>NZ_JBYIRW010000019.1:0-190294 GCF_057708325.1 Nocardia sp. bgisy134 | reverse complement strand
GGGGCCGCGAACACGCGCGCGCCAGCGCGCCAACAGACACAGCTCGCGTACCCGCTCTGGATCATCGCACTTGCGAACTCAGCGCCAGCGCGCCAAAAACTCAGCGGTTGTTGTACTGGTAAAAGCCCGCGCCGGTCTTCTTGCCGAGCAGCCCCGCCTCGACCATCCGCATCAGCAGCGGCGGCGCGGAGTACAGCGGCTCCTTGAACTCGGCGTACATCGAGTCGGCGATGGACTTGACGGTGTCGAGGCCGACCAGGTCGGTCAGCGCGAGCGGGCCCATCGGGTGGGCGCAGCCGAGCACCATGGCCTTGTCGACGTCGTCCTTGGTCGCGAAACCGGATTCGACCATGCGGATGGCGGACAGCAGGTACGGCACCAGCAGCGCGTTGACGACGAAGCCGGAGCGGTCGGCCGAGCGGACGACCTGCTTGCCGAGCACGTCACCGGCGAAAGCCTCGGCGCGCTCGGAGACCGACGCGCTGGTCTTCAGCGTGGTGACCAGCTCCACGAGCGGCAGCACCGGCACCGGGTTGAAGAAGTGCATGCCGAGGACGCGCTCGGGGTTGGCGGTCGCGACGGCGATCTTCATGATCGGGATGGAGGAGGTGTTGGAGGCGAGCACCGCGCTCGGGTCGGTGACGACCTTGTCGAGCTCGGCGAAGATCGAGGTCTTGACCTCTTCGCTCTCCAGCACGGCCTCGACGACCAGCTGACGGTCGGCGAAGTCGCCGAGGTCGGAGGTGAAGCGCAGGCGCCATGCGGCCTGCTCACGCTCACGCTCGGTGATCTTGCCGCTGCTCACCCCACGGTCCAGCGAGCGCAGGATGCGAGCGCGACCGGCAGCCGCTAGTTCCCGAGTCTGTTCGTAGACGAGCACGTCGACGTGCGCCCTGGCGCACACCTCCGCGATTCCGGCACCCATCTGTCCGGCGCCGATGACGCCGACACGCTGAATCTTCTCGCTGCTCACGTCCCGCTCCTGCTGGTCTGGTGTGGCTGGGATGGCTTGGGTCTGGGATGGCTTGGGTTTTGGTCCAAGGTATAGGGATGCCCTCCCCGCCGGGGCTGTTCGGCGGGGAGGGCGGTACACCCCTACTGGAGTAGAGGGTTGTCGGCCTGCATCACTGCGGGCTGGTCAACTCAGTGGAACTGACCCTCTTCGGTGGAGCCCTTGAGCGCCGCGGTGGAGGTGTTCGGGTCCACGGTGGTGGCGATGGTGTCGAAGTAGCCGGCACCGACCTCACGCTGGTGCTTGATGGCGGTGAAGCCACGCTCGGCGGCAGCCTTGAACTCGCGCTCCTGCAGGTCGACGAAGGCGGTCATGCCCTCGCGAGCGTAGCCGTGGGCCAGGTCGAACATGCCGTAGTTCAGCGAGTGGAAGCCGGCCAGGGTGATGAACTGGAACTTGAAGCCCATCGCGCCGAGCTCCTTCTGGAACTTCGCGATGGTCGCGTCGTCCAGGTGCGCCTTCCAGTTGAAGGACGGCGAGCAGTTGTAGGCCAGCAGCTGGTCCGGGAACTCGCCACGGACGGCCTCGGCGAACTTGCGCGCGACCTCGAGGTCCGGCACACCGGTCTCCATCCAGATGAGGTCGGAGTACGGGGCGTAGGCCTTGGCACGCGCGATGCAGGGCTCGATGCCGTTCTTCACACCGAAGAAGCCCTCGGCGGTACGGGTGCCGTCCAGGAACTCACGGTCGCGCTCGTCCACATCGGAGGTGATGAGGGTGGCGGCCTCGGCGTCGGTGCGGGCGATGACCACGGTCGGCACGCCGGCGACGTCGGCAGCCAGGCGCGCGGAGGTCAGGGTGCGGATGTGCTGCTGGGTGGGGATCAGCACCTTGCCGCCCAGGTGGCCACACTTCTTCTCGGAGGCCAGCTGGTCCTCCCAGTGCGAACCGGCGACACCGGCCGCGATCATGGCCTTCTGCAGCTCGTAGACGTTGAGCGCGCCACCGAAGCCGGCCTCGCCGTCGGCGACGATCGGAGCCAGCCAGTTGGCGACGGAGGTGTCACCCTCGACCTTGGCGATCTCGTCGGCGCGCAGCAGCGCGTTGTTGATGCGGCGCACGACCTGCGGCACCGAGTTGGCCGGGTACAGCGACTGGTCCGGGTAGGTGTGGCCGGACAGGTTCGCGTCACCGGCGACCTGCCAACCCGACAGGTAGATGGCCTTCAGGCCGGCGCGGACCTGCTGGACCGCCTGGTTGCCGGTGAGGGCACCGAGGGAGTTGATGTAGTCCTCGTTGTTCACGAGATCCCACAGGATCTCCGAGCCGCGGCGAGCGAGCGTGTGCTCCTCGACGACGGAACCCTGGAGCTTCACCACCTGGTCCGCGGTGTAGTTACGGGTGATGCCCTTCCAGCGCGGGTTGGTGTCCCAATCCTGCTGGATTTCCGCAGCGGTCTTCGGGGTGCCGGTGGTCGACATCTCTGACTCCACTTCTTCTTTGGTCGGTCGGTGCCGCTCGCCGAGATTCCACTCGGACTGCTGGAGCGACGATTTGCAGGCTTGCTAGGCCCATGGGGTGTACTTCCACACGATGGCACACCACGAAATAGCCGTCTACCTGTTGCTAATGTGAATCTCAGCTAGGTTTCGCCCGGTGAGTGCTAACTTTGCAAAGTTTGCGGGCGAATTGCAAGTAATGAACCTACCCGCAGGTAGCTCTGACGTGGGGTTTTAGCGTAACGCTCGTACTGTTTGTGATCTCCAGCCACCCCCGCGGCAACACGCCGGAGCATTCCGGTCTGTGAGTGGATTCACAGGGTGGGGCGGCCGCCCTCGGTGTGGGCCCGGACACTCTTCGCCGCGAATCGCGCGAGCGGATACGGCAGACTTGAACCGAGAATCAATCTCGATCAAGCGTCCAACTCCAGTCGGAGCATCCACGCGACGCCATCGAACAGGAGCCCCATGCGGAAACTGTGCCTCGCCGCGGCCGTCACGGCCTGCGCGACCGCCCTGCTGTATCCCTCCACCGCGAGCGCTGAGCCCGCCGCGGGCACGGTCGAGTCGGTCGCCCCGCTCGCCGCGGTCGCGACGCCGCCCGACGCGGCGGACGCGGCCCGCCTGCTCTATCGCTCCACGACCGCCGGCGACGCGCCGACCACCGCGAGCGCGGCCGTCTACTTCCCGGCCGGAACGCCACCCGAGGGCGGCTGGCCGGTGATCGCATGGGCGCACGGCACGGTCGGCCTCGGCGACGACTGCGCCTACAGCATCGCCGGCCCCGGCGCCCGCGAACGCGACTGGGCCTACCTGGGCACCTGGCTGAAGCAGGGCTACGCCGTGGTCGCCGCCGACTACGCCGGGCTCGGCACCCCGGGTGAGCACCCCTACCTCAACGGCACCGTCGAGGCGCACAACGTGGTGGACGCGGTGAAGGCCGCGACGCGGCAGTACCCGTCGCTGGCGAAGAAGTGGGTCGTGGTCGGCCAGTCGCAGGGCGGCGGCGCGGCAGTCTTCACCGCGCGCTACGCCACCGAGTTCGGCGGACCCGAACTCGACTACCGCGGCGCCGTCGGCACCGGCGTCCCCGCCTACATCGAGGACATCCTGCTGCCGCTCGGCCCCGGCATGCCGCCGATAGAGCTGGGCCCGCACACCACCGCCTACGTCCTGTACATCCTCAACGGACTGCGCACCACATACCCCGAACTCGACATCGACTCCTACCTGACCGACGCGGGCCGAGACTGGCTCACCCGCGCCCGCACCGCCTGCATCAACCCGTTCGGCGAAGAGCTCGCCGCCGCCGAAGTGGTCCTCGGCGACCTGTTCGCCCGCCCGCTCGCCCAGATCCCCGACCTCCGCGGCGTCCTGACCAGGACCATGGGCCTGCCCCAATCCGGCTACGACCGCCCGCTCTTCCTCGGCCAGGGCCTGCGCGACACCGACGTCATCACCCCCGCCACCCTCGCCTTCGCCGCCACCCTGCAAGCAGGCGGGCAGCCGGTCACCCTGCGCACCTACCAGCAGGATCACAGTGGAGCGGTGAACGCCTCCCTCCCCGACTCCGTCCCCTTCGTGCGAAACCTGTTCTTCTGAACGGGGTCTCGCACTTTGCAATACCCGCCTCGGCGTCGACATGCTGCCGTTGACCGAGGATCTGCGGGCCATCCTGGCCGGTCCCAGCGGCATGGAGGAACTTCGATGCGTCGTGACGTACATTCTTATTGTCGGCGACACCCAGGAAACCGATCTGGATCCACTCATCGATCGACTCGGTCCCCGAGCCAAGGAGGCCAGCATGACCACCGCCGAACGGCTCCGCGCCGAAGGCGAGGCCAGAGGCGAAGCCAAAGGCCGCGCGAACGCGCTGGTCGAGCTGCTGACGATCAAATTCGGAACAATCCCGGCCGGGATCACGGATGCGATCCACACCGCAGACCCGGCCGAAGTGCGCACCTGGACCACCCGCGTCCTCACCGCAACCACACTCGACGACATCTTCGCCTGACCGGCGCCGACCTGTTTCGCGCGCCGATCGGCCGTCAGCACTTCTTCCGCAGCGCCGACCGCAATTCGAGGAAGTACACTTCCACTAAGTACACGCCCGTCACAGGTGATCGGCTGATTCCCGCTCGAGACCGAGCCCCTGGCATCGTGACGCGCAGGATCGAAGTCGACGGGCAGGCGGAAGGCTAAGCGGCGTAAAGCATGTCCGAGTCGACCAGGACCACATCCTCCGCCGCAGCTGTGTCGATCAGCGCGGGCATGAAACCCACACCGCTGTAGCAAGCCAATCGCGTTCGGCTCGTGTCGAACTTGTCCGAGAGCAGGTCCCGGATCCGCCGCAACCGATCCAGATGACCGAGGCCCATCCTGTCGTTCCATTTGGCCTCGCCGATGGACAGCAGCGCTTCGCGACCGTCGGAAAGTTCACCGAAGACCGCGATATCGACTTCGTGCGTGGTCTTTTGCGCGGGTTCGTTGACCATCCCGCTCGCCACCCGGGTGACGTGCCCGCCGAAGAAGTCATCGGGCGCGTAGCCCGCAACCCAGGCGCGGCAGATCTCCTCGAAATGCGGCCCCAGCACGTTACTTTCGAAGCGGTGGCGCCGACGCTCCCACAGTCGCTCCGACCGGCGTCCATGTTCCCACTCCGTCCAGTCAGGGCGCTGGATCGCGTGGTAGAAGGCCACCAGCGGTTCATTGATCTGATAGAGCATGCGGTTCCCACGGAACGCGTCGCGCTCTCGGCGCAACAAGCCGCAGTCTTCGAGCACCGTCAGTGGATGAGTGATGTCGCTGGCTTTGCGTCCCACATACGACGCGATCCCACCGCTGGTCGCGTTGCCCTGCGCGACAGCTGCCAACACCGAGTGGTACAGGCCGGGATCGCGCAATCCGGGTTCCTCGCTGAGCAGATACCGTGCTTCGCGAAAGAGCGGGCTCGAAGGGTTGAGAACTGTTCGCAGCACCCAGTCGTCGAAGTCGTCTAGATTCACGGGTGCGTCCCCTTCGACGAACTCTCGCCGATAAGCCGGAGTTCCGCCGACGATCGCGTGCACCTGGATCGCCAACCGTGGATCACTGATACCCCAGAAGTCGGCGGCGAGCCGATAGTCCAGGGTAGGGACGATCAACTCGAGTCCCGCTCGGCCCCGCAGCGGCGCGCCACCCGCCAGCAGCGAACCCATGAACGACATCGCCGAACCACACAACAGCAGGCGGGCACGCGACCGCAATCGCTCCGGCCTGCGCGGCGCCAACGCCGATTGAATGATCGACGGCAACTCGGGACTGGCCTTCACAAGGTAGGGAAACTCGTCGATGACAACCGGAACCTCGCGGCCTTCCGTCACCGTCAAGAGCGCATCGACAGCCTGGCGCCAGTCATCGAACCGAATGGGCAGACCCGAACCACTGAACTCCGCGACCGCCGCCGCGAAGTACCGCAGTGACTCAGCCTCGGTGGCCTGGTCCGCCGCGAAGTAGAACCCTCCCGTTGCCTCGCAGACCGCCTCCAGCAGGAAGGTCTTCCCCTGCCTGCGCCGCCCCGACACCACTCCCAGCGTGGCATGCGGCTGCCCGCTCGTGACGAACCGCGCCAAGGCCCGCCACTCGCGCTCGCGGTCGAACATGTCGGCTGGCTTCTCGATGCCCAGAACCTCCGCCCCAATTTGAGGAAGTATATTTCCACTAAGTATACATCCTCAAAATCTCCGCAGGTCAGCCGGTGCCCTTGCGCATCGGATGCGGCGCGGTGGTCCAACTCGGGGTCGAGGCCAGGAAGGTGCGCTCGAATCGAGGGTGCGATGCAATCCTTCGCGCACCGGCGGCATAGATCGTGGCGGTACCGCGGCCCGGGTCACAGATGCGGACCGAATACCTCGAGCGACTGCACGTTGCTCATATTCACGTCGCGGTACTGGCGAGCGGCGCTTCGGCGGCGTAGTTGCTCGCAGCGGCGACGTCGAAAATGCCAGTCGGACGGATATTTCCGAAGCTTCGGCTGCTCTGCGCACGATGACGAGACGAGACAGCTGGCGCGCACATCGCATCCGGGACGCCGGAGGCATGGCGAGGCGGGCATCGCGTCTCGCGGCCATATCAGTCACGCCGCACCAATCGGCAGACACCCCAACGCCTCTCACGCCAGCCCGGACTCATCGGACGGCGGTAGATGATCAAACATTCTCATCCAGAGAAGTATTCGGGATTCACTCTCGTCAGCTAGGAACATCTTAGATCCGCCACGCTCGGGATAAACCGTGACCTTGTTAAGAAACTCTTCTGGATATTTCGCCAGCAACTCCACGAGCTGCTCGGTTCGATGCCGCAGGTCGGATCCACTCTCGGTTCGCCGCAGTCGTCTGATATATGTGCAGCATGTCGACTGTTCGAACGGGCCGGTAACAATGGCAAGTCGATCATCCATCGCAGCAAGTATCTCGGTGTCGCAGATCCCCGCGAGGACAGCCATCGCCAGCAGCCGCCTCAGCACACTCTCATCCATAGACCACCAGTAGCGATGATGGAGACCTCAGCGATTGGAGGAATGGGGAACTACCCTCTGGGGCAGAATGCCCTTGTCCCATTCCTTATCGAGTAAATCGAAAGCACTGAACGGATGCTTGCGTTCAATCGTAGCCTGCAGCTCGGTACCGCTCAACGGATCAACAATACTGTTGGTGTCCGATAGAGGCGCTACTTCGGACCAGTGGCATCGACGGCAGCTTCGACACCATATAAGCGAGACTCCGAGCCGTCGGGCGTTGGTGAATTCATAATAGTACCAACGTACGGTGTTATTCTTACAGTTTGGACACCGCCCCGGGTCGGTCCTGTAAACCAGGGGTCCATCGGGAGCAATGCCGACCAATTCGTCCTGCGTATACCTAGTCCATGCCACCAACGTCATGGCCTCATACAGCTAGCATCCTCGGCCCAGCATAGGCGCGAACGAGGACGAGTCCTACCAAAGGGTGATGGACCATACGCAATCAGCAATCAGGATGTCGTCGATATCCTCTGCAGTAACGATTACCTGAGCGCGAGACGAGGGGATCGAATAGTACTTGAAGTCATGGAATTCGGTATCCATCTTTCGAATCGAACTCCCTCGAAGAGCTATCGACTCCTTGAGGTCGCTCAAGGAGATTACGAGCGGAGCCTCGCCTACCAAAGCTGCTATCGAACTCGGTACGTGCGCATTCCAGCGAAGTCTGTGGACCGCAATTATCGCACTGAAACAGGTCCATCCTAGGAGCGGGTCGGATTGGAATCCAAATTCGATCAGTCCGTAGTCGCGACGGAAATTCTTCCTTCGCTTATCCATATCGTCCACATAGCTCGGGTCACCAAACGCGCCATCAATATCTGCAACGGTTGCGCCGTTTCGGAGCCCGAGCAGGGATCCCGTGCACGCAACATCGGCCAGGTACTCAGCGAACCGCGTCGTCATGATAGCTATCCTATCCGCTCCAGCGCCTTGACAAGAAAATGCAATTCAACCGCCCGATTGCTATTGTTTCCCCAATTATGGGAATTCATCTCGGTCATTGCTGCACGAGATTTAGAGATCAGATCCGCTCGGAGATCCGCATTTGAATTGATCTCATCTAACACGCGACGCATTTGAGTATCCGTTGGAAGGCCATGTGACATCCTGATTCCTTCCACACCTACTGTCCCGTCATGGTGGGCAAAGACTCGAACCTCGTTTCGCCCGATGTGTACGTGAGCGCCCTTCGTTGCCCAGTCCGAATCCATCGGAGAGACCCGGACCGGACAATTCGGCACCAGACCCAGCGGGTCAGACCACACCAAGGGGTTGTGTGGATAAGTTTCAGGATTGGGCGCTGGAACCAGCCCGAGCGGGTCGCCGGTGAGATAGCGACCGATCACCGGGTCGTATGCTCGGAAAAAATTGTAATGGAGGCCGGTTTCGGGATCATGGTACTGGCCGGGAAGCCGCAGCGGAGTAGAGGCGATGCCTTGCCAGGTGGTCGCGCCCCAGAGTTCGGTGGTCGCGGAGCCAACGGTCTGCCCGGTAGCCGGGTCTACGAGTTCGGTAGGGGTGCCGACGAGGTCCGTGATAATGGCGAAGAATTCGCGGTCGATAGTGGTTTGGGTGATCGGCCTGTGAGTTTTCGGCTGGTGATTCCAGCGCAGCACGCCCTGTGGGTGCATCTGTTCGATCAGGTGGGTCCGGTCCCATGTGTAGTCGGTGCGCTCGAGGACCGCGCCGTCGTTCATGAGGTGTTGTTTGGAGGTGCGACGGCCGAAGGCGTCGTAGGTGTAGTGCCACCACTGCCGGTCCGGCGTATACACATCGGTCAGCTGGTCGAAAGCGTTGTAGCGGTAGTGCCAGATGTCGGGTTTGCGGGATAGGCGGGTGGTTTCCTTGCGGATGAGGCGGCCGGCTTCGTCGTAGTGGTAGCGGGTGTGGCCGTCGCGGATGAGCAGGTTGTTGCGGTACTCGCGGCGGTTGTCGGTGGGGAAGTCGGTTCTGGTCGCGACAGCGGTGGCGCCGGTCGAATCCGGTGTGGTCGAGATGTTCTCGGGCAGTTGGCTGCTGGTGATGTTGCTGAGGGCGTCGTAGGCGTATCGCTCGGTGGTTCGCCCGTTGGCGGTGACCGTCGTGACGCGGCCGATCGCGTCGAGGGCGTAGTCACGAACGACGCGTACGGTGTCCGGGCGGGTGGTGGTGTGCGTGGCGATGTATCCGTCTGGGCGCCAGGTGTAGTCGTCGCGGCGGAGGAGGCTCGGAGCGTGCGGGATCGAGGGATCGTGGGCGGGCGCGGGGTCCGCGTGCACTTGCTGCTGGGTGACGAAGCCGTGCGATGAGAGTGTCTGGTCGACGGTGATCGCACCGAGACGCCAGCCGGTGCTGCGGCCAGCCGCGTCGTGGGCGAAGGCGATGGAGTGGCCGTCGGTGGTAAGCCCGGTGATGCGGCTGGTGTGGTCGTGCTCCCAGGTGGTTGTCGAGCCGGACGGGTTCGTTCGACCGATGCGACGGCCGTGGTCGTCGTACTGGAAGTGCATCGCCGGGCGGTCGTCGACACGTTGGGAAGCGAGGCGGCCTTCGGCGGTGTAGGTGGATTCGACGGTGTGCGTGCGGTCGTTGCCGACGCCGGATACCGCGGTGAGAGGCCGTCCCACCACATCGTGGGAGTACCGAACCCATTCGCCGGTCTCGGCGTGCACTTCGATCAGCCGCCCGAGGATGTCGTAGCGGTTGCGCCTGGTTACGCCGGTGGCAGCGGTAATCGCCGAGACTCGCCCGGCGGCGTCGAAGTCGTATCGGGTCTGCGCGCCGGTGTAGTCGACTTCGCTGACGATCCGCCCGGCCGGGTCGTAGGTGTAGCGCCACGTGTGGCCGAGTGGGTTCACCACTGCGACCATTCGACGTTCGGTGTCCCACGTGTACCGGGTGACAGTCTGATCAGGCTCCGTGCGCGAGGTCAGTAGGTCGAACGCGCCGTAGGTGAAGCGCGTCTGCCCGCCTGCACGATCGATGTGGGTGCGGAGATTGCCTTCCCCGTCCCATTCCCACGTGGCCGTGTGGCCGTCGGAGTCCGTGCGGCACACGAGCTTTCCCTCGGGCGACCATTGATAGCGGGTGATCGCGTTCAGGGGGTCGATGACGGTGACGGGCCGGCCGAAATGGTCGCGAGTGATCCGCGAGATTCCGCCGTGCGGGTCCACGACGGTGATCGGCAGCCCGGCCGCATTCACTTCGATTGCCGTTCGCGCGTCAGTGGATTCGGTGATCGACGCGACGGCACCGGATCGGTGATGGGTATGCACGGTGCGCACACCCGCGCTGTCGACGATCGCGGCGAGGTTTCCTTGTTCGTCGTATTCGAAGCGCCTGACGGACCCATCGGCGCCGGTGATCGCGACAGGCCGGTTGCGGACCTGGTACTCGACGGTGATCGTCGCCTCGTCCGGGCGAGTGACCGCAGCGAGGTCGCCGTCACCGGTGTACTCGTAACGAGTGATCGCGCCGTCGGCGGCGATCACTCGGACGGGCTTCCGGTCGTCGTTGTAGTCGGTGTGGGTGCGGGCTCCTGCCGGATCGATCGTGTCCCGCAACCGCAGGTCGTCGTCGAATTCGAAGATGGTGACCGCGCCGAGGGAATTCGTGAACGTTGTGCGGCTGCCAGACCCGTCGGGAAGTGTGTCGTAGCCGAACTCGGCCGACATGATGCCGTTGGTACCGTGCTGGCGGATGACGCGTCCGGCACCGTCGTAGACGTTGTGCATCTGGTTGTCGTTGGAGTCCGTCCACGACAGCATCCGATGCTGATCGTCATAGGTGTAGCGGGTAGTAGCGCCGACACCGTTGGTGATCGACACCAACTCGCCCGCTTCGTACGCGAATTCGCGAACACGAGTGGTGATCTCGGTGCCGTAGGCATCGCGACCGAGCACCGAAAGCGCCGTGACTCGCCCGTCGGCGGTGTCCACTCGCACGCGGTAGCCGCCGGAATGGGTGACTTCGGTCGGCGTGCCGTCGATGTCGTAGTGGAAGCGGACCTCGTTGTGGTGGCGGTCGGTGATCGCGGTGATCGGGTAGTCGCCGAGCAGAGTGGGCAGTGCGCTGTGGGTGGGATCGGGCGTGAAGTGCCAGGTGATTTCGCGATCGGGGTCGAAGACCCGGTATCCACCCGATTCGGTGCGGGTCATCGTCCAGCGCGGTGAACGGCCCGAGGGAAGCACGGCGATGTCGGGCGCGGTGTGCGGGTAGGCGAGGAGCATTCCGTCTTCGCCGACGAAGGTCACGCCCTGCTGATCGACCACCACGCGCATGTCCAGGGTCGCCGACCACGATGGGCCGAACCAGCGTCCGAACCGGTAGCTCGACCGATGCCTGCGGCGCAGTTCGAGGTTCAGTACTCCGGGCAACTCCACATCGGTTTCCGGCAGCAGGAATTCACCGGTCGCGGCGTCAACCGGGTCACCGCAGCTGTTGACATCCTCCGGCTTCTGCGTGTCCTTCGGATTGTTGGTCCGTGCTTCGTCCCCCACGCCCTCGTTCGACTTCTTCGGGCTGCTGGGATTGTCGGTCTTGCTCGGCGAATTCGTGCCCGCCGGATTCGTACTGTCGGGCGAATTATTCGGCGAATCAGGCTGTTTCGACGGGGTGTCGGAGGGCTTCGTCTCCGCGCTAGCGGGCTTGGTGTCGGTGTTGGCGGGTTTCGTATCCGTCGATGCCGGTGTCGTGTCGGTGTCGTTGGTCGTCTTCTTCGACGGACGAGCGCCCGTCGGGGTACCGCCGCGCTTCCCCGTGAGTTTCCTGATGATGGAGGCGAACGCGTCTTTCAGCTTGCGTAGCAACGGGGTCAGCTTCGACATGGTGCTGGCGAGCTTGCGGAACAGCTTGGAAATCGTGGTCAACGTCTTGGCGACGTAGACAGTTGCCTGCATTGCCACCACCGGGGTGCCGACGCCGAGCGTGAAGATCGCCTCCGCGGCCCACACGGCCAGCCTTCCGACCGCCTGAGCGACGATGTCGCGCACCATCATGCGCACCGCGGCCACCACACCGCCCGCCATCTGAATGGCCTGCGACGCCGCCTCGGCCGCCTTCGTCGCGGCGGCCAGCGCGTCGGCGGTCTCGGCTGCCCGCGCTCGATAAGCGGTCGCTGTCGCGCCCTGCCACTCGGAGATGTCCTTCTCGACCGCCTGCTTGTGCGCCTCGGCCGCCTCGTTGATCTTCTCCGAAACATTGCTCCAGGTCTTGGCATACGCCTCGATCTGATCCGGATCACCGGCGACCCAGTTCAATGCCTCCTGCAACGGCTCGACATGCTCGATCAGCCACCCGACACCGAAACCAGCCAGCGTGCCCAGCGGATCGACCACCACGGCGGCGACCTCGAGTCCGACGCCGACGACGCCCAGACCCGCCTCTACCCACGAGCCGGACGAAATCGCCTCGTAGGTATCCGAAACCGTCTCGAAAAGCGTGACGCCCGAATACCACTCGGTGGAGTCCTCGGCCTGCGCGATCAGCGGATTCGACTGGCCGTCACTCACTTGGTGGACCCGTTCGGCTCGACCGCCTTCAGGTTGCTCGCATTCGAACTGTCGGTGCTCTCGTAGCCGTCGGCCACCGTCCGCAGCTTCCCCGCGTCCTCACCGACGGCCGTCACGGCGGCCTCCAGCGCCGCGATCCCGTCGGACTCGACCGAATCCACGAACAACGGCGGCAGAAACGCACAGATCTTGCCGAACGCCTCGGTGGGAGCCGACACCGCCTTCGCCGCCTCCAACGCCTGCCCCAGAGGCTCGGCCAGCTTCGCCACATTCGACGCGTGCGTACGGACCCGCTCCGGATCGACGTTCAGGTTTTCGGCCATGAAGCACCACCTCCCCCACCCGGGTCCTCCCCCGGGTCGAAACCTTCTGTGGCACCGCACGAATGCCCACGATGATCATAGCTAGACGTCATCGTCGGCCACGGCGACCAGCAATCGCTGTGCGAGAGTGCCTGTCAGCACTACGAACCGCACCGATGCCGGGCACACAAAAGGAAGCTCCGGACGAAACTCTCGTCGCCCGGAGCCAACTTCGTTGATCACCTGCGCATCCGAGCGCTGACTACCTCGCCACCGCCGACCAGCCGTAGTACGTCACGGATGCACCCGGAGCCACCGTCGCGGTGGGTTCACCTGTGCAGTCGTTGGTCGCGAACACCAGGAATTCGCGCTTGCTGCGGTTCTGGAAGTGGATGTCACGCGGGAAGCCGCTGGCCCAGCACGAGTCCAGGTTGCTCAGCTCCAGCTGGTTGTCGATGATCACCACTTCTCGACCGTCCCCGCCCCCGAACGATCCGGTGGGGATGGCCGAGGCGGTGGAAGCCGCGAGGGACGCCGCTGTGCAGCACCACCCACTCCTCCGTGGCCCGGGGATCAGCTCGCTTCCCGTGGGTGCACAGTCCGCCAATGGTCGGCGATATCGATGCGGCGGGTGATCCACACGCGGTCGTTGGACTGCACGTGGTCGAGGAAGCGCTCGAGGGCGGCGGTGCGGGCGGGGCGGCCGACGAGGCGGCAGTGCAGGCCGATGGAGAGCATCTTCGGACTGCCTTCCGCCCCTTCGCGATACAGCACATCGAAGGCGTCGCGCAGGTGGGCGAAGAACTGCTCGCCGCTGGGGAAGCCTGCCGGGGAGGCGAAGCGCATGTCGTTGGTGTCGAGGGTGTAGGGCACCACCAGGTGATCGCGGCCGCGAACGGTTACCCAGTAGGGCAGGTCGTCGGCGTAGGAATCGGAGTCGTAGACGAAACCGCCGTGCTCGACGACCAATTCGCGAGTGTTCGGTGAATCGCGGCCGGTGTACCAGCCGCGCGGCGCGGCCCCGGTCAGCTCGGTGTGCACGCGCACCGCCTCGGCGAGGTGGGCGCGCTCGGTCTCGATATCGGTGAGCTGGTAGGACTTCCAGCGCAGGCCGTGGCAGGCGATCTCGTGGCCGAGTTCGGTGAATGCCGCCACCGCCTCCGGGTTGCGTTGCATCGCACTGGCCACCGCGAACACCGTCAGCGGAAGTCCGCGGCGCTCGAACACCCGGAGCACCCGCCACAGTCCGGCGCGGGAACCGTACTCGTAGAGCGACTCCATGCTCATGTGGCGATTCGGAAACGCCTCGGCCGGAGTGATTTCCGAGAGGAAGGTCTCCGAATGCGGGTCGCCGTCGAGCACGTTGTTCTCCCCGCCCTCCTCGTAGTTGAGCACGAACTGCACCGCGATACGCGCCGCATCCGGCCAGCGCGGGTCCGGCGGGTTCGGCCCGTATCCGACAAAGTCCCTCATGCACCCAGCTCCCTCATGCACCCAGCTCTCCGTACAACCGCAGCCGCGCGAGACCACCGTCGGGATAGATGTCGAGGCGTACCTCCTCGACCGAGGCCGCCATCGGCGTGATCGGGAATCGGTGCCTGGTGTCGGGCAGCAGTTCGGTGCGGGGCAGCAATTCCACCTCGGTGCCGTCGTTGGTGCGACCGGTGAGCCGCGCCGCGCCGGGGCTGTTGCCGAGAAAGTACGACGTGTCGATCTCGGCGAGCCGGATCAGACCCGGCCCCGCCAGACGGACACGCACCCAGTCGTTTCCGTCGTCGCGGCGACGCGCGGTTTCCCATCCGTCGCCCATGCACCGCGCCGAGCCCGGGTAGAGCAGCTGGTTCGGTGAACTGTAGAAGCGATTGGAGCAGTCCAGCACCAGCGCGCCGTTCTCCAGCGCCGCCAGGTCCAGCGGGCCGAGGCCGACCAGCGCCGGATCGGGCCGGCCTTCGCCGTGCACGCGCAGCCGCGCCACACCGCCGTCCGGATGCATGGTGAGTCGCACGTGGGTCCACCGCTTGTCGCTGTCCACGGGGAACGGATTGCGGGTGTCTCCGGCGACCGGTGCGTGGTCGATCAGAGTCACCCAATCATTCCGGCCCACAAGGGTTTCGGCGGGCGGATAGCCTCCGACCTCGAGCGCCGACAGCGAGACCGCTGGCGGATAGTTGCCCCGAAACCACGCGGTGTCCACCACGACGCCGCGGATCACCCCCGGCACACCGAGCCGCACGATGGCCGAGTCGTCGCCGGGCACGCCACGGTGCCTTCGGGTCTCCCACCCGTCGTAGATCTGGCCTTTGTGCCCGAAGGTGGACGGCCGATACTCGGGGGCGCCGGGATTGATCAAGTTCTCCTTCTCCGCGAAGAACTCGTCGTTGGCCCAGATCACCGCGCCGCCGAGCGGGCGGACCGCCAGATCGGGCAAGAGCGTGAAGTGCCCGTCGGCCTCGTTCATCGCTTCTCCCGCACGCCTGGATCACCGATCCACTCGCGGGCCGCCAGCGCCCGTAGTACCTCGTCGGTCAATTCCGGTGCTGCCGTGGTCAATTCCTCGCCGGACCGTGCGCCACAACGCAGCCCGCGCAGCACGGTGGCGGCCAGCGCCTCGGCGGTGGCGGGTTCGTCCACCACTCCCGAGGCCGCGTCGTGCCGCGCCAGGTAGGCCCGCAGCCGTGGCACCGCGACGTCGATCGCGCCGCGGAAGAACGCGTAGGTCGCCATCCACCGGGTGATCAGGTGTCCCGGGTGCATGTCCCAGCCCTGGTAATAGCCGCGGCGCAGTGCCCGGGTGACGAGCCGATGATGTTCGCGCAGTGCGGCTTCCGGTTCGGCGTCCGGCACGATCTGCGTGGAACCGTCGCACACCCAGACGCCGGTCTGCGCCGCGGCCGCCTGCATGACGGCCTTGGCGTGGTCGGCGGCGGGATGATCCAGCGCCTGGTCGGTGGCGGCCACCCCGCACGCCGCCGTGTAGTCGTAGGTGCCGAAATGCAATCCGGCGCAGCGTTTTCCGGACAGCTTGATCATCTTGGCGACCGGCACGCTGCCGTCGGACCCGACGATCGCCTGCGGGCTTTCGATCTGCAACTCGAAGCGCAACGTCGCGTCGGCGAGCCCCGTGCCACGCTCCAATCCCTCGCAGAGCGCGACGAGCGCCGAAACCTGCTCGGCGGCACGGATCTTCGGCACGGTGAAGACGAACCCTTCGGGCACTCCCCCCGCGGCGTCCAGCACGAGCTCGAGAGTGCGCAGGGCCCTGCGGCGTTCGATCCCCGCCAGTCCTTTGATCCGGATGCCGAATCCCGCTGGACCGTCGCCACCCGCGGCCCAGCCCGCCAGGATCTCGCCCGCCGCGGTGGCGGCGGCGTCCTCCTCCTCGTCCGAACGGAAACCGTAGCCGTCCTCGAAATCGATCCGCAGATCCTGGACCGGTTCGCGCAGCAGCCGCTCCCGTACCGCGGGCAGGGTCGCCGCGGTGTCGAGCTCGGCGAGCGGTTCGCGGTGGGCGTCCAGCAGCTCGACGGCCGCGGCGCCCCACTCCGCCGGTGTGTCCGCGCCCGCCCGGTCGGCGGGCACGTAGACGGTGTGGATCGGTTGCACCCTGCTCCCCGGCCCCGGGTAGCGCGCCCGCAGGTCGGCGTCGACGGCGTCGAGCATGGCCTCGATCCTGGCCCGGACGTTCTCCGGCAGGCGTGTCACGGTCACCGTTCCTCTCCCTCCTGCATGGCGCGCCAAACCCGGTCGGCCGTCATCGGCAGTCGATGCATGCGCACCCCCACGGCGTCGCGGATGGCGTTGGCCATGGCCGGGGCGACCGGGTTGTACGGCGACTCGCTCATCGATTTCGCGCCGAGCGGCCCGAGTTCGTCGGCGGTGTCGGCGAAGTAGACCTCGGTCGAGGGTAGATCGGCGAGCTGCGGAATGTGGTAATGCCGCAACGTCCGGGTGGTCACCACGCCGTGTTCGGAGCGCATGTCCTCGTAGAGCGCGGTACCGATGGCCTGGGCCACCCCACCCTCGACCTGGCCGCGGCACTGCACCGGGTTGAGCACGACGCCCGCGTCGGCGGCCTGGATCGATTGCAGGACGCGGACCCGGCCGGTAGCCCGCTCGACGGCGACCCGGAAGGCCTGCACGTTGAAGCTGACCGAGCGGGGAATGCCGGTGTGCTCGCCATGCGCCGCCAGCTCGCCCGCCGCCGCGAGCTTCATCATGGGGATCAGTCGATCACCGCACCGCACGCCGTCCGGACCGAGGTCGCAGTCGCCCACCGGTGTGTCCGCGAGTTCGGCGGCCCGCGCCAGTAGCAGATCCTTCAGCGCGAGCGCGGCGGCATAGGCGGCCTTGCCCGCGACCACGATGCCGGTCGACCCGAACGCGCCGGTGTCGTGGTCGACGCAGTCGGTGTCCGACTGCCGGATCGCGATGCGCGCCGCATCGGTGTGCAATGCGGCGGCGGCCAGCTGCGCGATTACGGTCGTCGTTCCGTTGCCGAATTCAGTTGTGCCTACCCTGATTTCGTAACAGCCGTCGGAGCGGAGCAGCGCGACGGCCGAGGAGCGGTGGCCGCGCGGCGGAATGGTCGCGATCATCGCCAACGCCATCCCCTCGCCCACCGACCACTCCGGGCCGGGCGCCGCTATCCCGTTGCCACGCACCAGAGCTCGTTGCGCGAGGTCGAGGCACTGATCGAGTCCGTAACTGCCGAACACCAGATCCCCCGGGTCCGGTGCGGCGCCGACGAACGCGTCACCGGGCACGACCACATTGCGCCTGCGGAAATCGAACGGGTCGATGCCGAGCTCTCGGGCCAGTTCGTCGAACGCCGATTCGACGGCGTAGATGATCTGACCGAGCCCGTAACCGCGGAACGCGCCGGAAGGGATGTTGTTGGTGTAGACCGCCGTGGCGTCCACGCGTTTGTTCGCGCACCGGTACACCTCGATCGATTCGCTCACCCCGTGATACATCACGCCCGGGCTGTGATTCCCGTAGGCGCCCGCGTCGGAGAGCACGTCGACGGCCAGGGCGGTGAGCACGCCGTCCGCGTCCGCGCCCGCGGTGACGGCGACCCGCATCGGGTGCCTGGTGGTGGCGCTGGTGAACTCGGCGGAGCGGGTGTACTCGTACTGCACCGGACGTCCCGTGCGCAGCACAGCGAGCGCGATGAGGTCCTCCACCAGCATTTCCTGTTTGGCGCCGAACCCGCCGCCGACTCGGGCGGCGAAGACCCGCACCCGATCGCGTTCCAGCCCGAACACGTGGCACAGCTCGTCGCGGACCAGGAACGGCACTTGCGTGCTGCACCGGACGACGAGCCTGCCTTCGGCGTCCAGCCACCCGATGCCGCCGTGCGTTTCGAGGTGCACGTGTTGCGCGCGGGGGGAATGCCACGTGCCGCGAACCACGCGCGCGGCGGCGGCCAGTCCCGCCTCGATATCCCCTACGCCGCCGTGCAATTCGGCGACCACATTGCGCGCGGGATCGGCGATGCGCGCCGAATCGGGTTTGTCGGCATGCAGTTTCGGCGCGTCCTCGGCCAGTGCGTCCTCCGGATCGAACACGGGGGGCAGCAGCTTGTACGTGACCCGCAGGGCGCGGCAGCCCGCCGAAGCAGTCTCCATACTGTCCGCGACCACGGCGGCCACGCGCTGTCCGACGAAACGCACGGTGCGGTCGAGGACGAACGTGTCGTCCGGGTCGTCGGCGCGCGACTCGTGCCTGGCCGTGGAGAACGGCACCGAGGGCGAGTCGGCGTAGGTCAGCACCGCCCGCACACCCGGAAGCGCCTCGGCGGCAGCGGTATCGATGGAACGGATACGCGCATGCGGGTGCGGGCTCGGGAGAACCGCGATGTGCAGTGGCGCGGTTGGGGGCGCGGTGGGGTCGTCGACGGCGGACAGCACGTCGAGAGTGAACGGCTCACGGCCGGTGACGATCCTGGGTCCTGCGGGCGCACGCACGCGGCCGCCGGATGGAAGCCGCTCGGGCACTACAGTTCCCGCTTGCGTGCCTTCGCCAACACGCGGCTTTTCGGGCGGACCCATCGACGCGGCTGGGCTTATGTCCGTTCGTTCCCCGTCACCTGTCAGCGCATCGCGAATCGCCCGATACCCGGTGCAGCGGCACAGGTTCCCCTTCAACAGTTCCGGAAGGTCGGCCGGGTCCGGCCCCGCTTCGGTTCCGCACTCCAAGCCCGCGCCCGTGACCACCATTCCCGCCGTGCAGAACCCGCACTGGAACGCCGCCTCGTCGAGGATTCGCCGCTGCACTGGATGCATCCGCTCCGTATCACCGAGCCCGGCCGCCGTGGTGATGGACCGGTCCGCGACGCGGTAGGCGGGGACGAGGCAGGAGTGCACCGTCACGCCGTCCAGCCACACCGAGCACGCGCCGCAGTCACCCGCGTCGCACCCCGTCTTCACGGCGAACCATCCGAGCTCGCGCAGCAGGGTGCGCAGACACTGACCGGGGCTCGGTTCGGCGTCGACGATGCGGCCGTCCAGCGCGAATTTCATGGCCGCCCACCGGGTTCGGCGCGGAGCTCGGCGGCCACCTCGGCGGCCAGCAGTCCCGTGACGTGCCTGCGCCAATCCGGCGCACCGTGCGGATCGTCGAACCACAGCGCCGGATCCACCTCGTCCAGCGCTTCGGCCACCGCCCGGTCGTCCGGCACGACCTGGAAGTCGAGCACGACCGGACGGGTGGTCGCCGCGGTGAGCGTCAGCACGCACCGGTCGCCGGGCTCGCGTCGACCCATCACCAGCGCGCCGGAGCGTCCGAGCGGCGCGAGCGCGATCTTCCGAAACGCGGTGCGCGCGAGCAGTGTCCGCTCCGGGACGGCGATCGAACGCAGCACCTCGCCCCGGCGCAGCACCGTCAGGCCGGGACCGATCACGAACTCCCGCAGCGGAATCAGGCGATCGCCACCCCCGGCCGCCCACACCAGTGCGACGCCGTCGAGCGCGACGAGCGCGGCGAGCACCGCACCGGCGGGCAGCGCGAGACACACGTTCCCGCCGACCGTCGCGCTGTGCCAGATCTTGTGCGAGGCCACCAGCGCGCGGCAGGCCTGCGCGAACAGCGCGGTCCCCGGCCATTGCGGCCACCGCGCGTCGCCACCGAGCTCGCGCCCGGGCGCGGCATCGGCGAACTGCGCCAGAGTGCAGGTCGCCGCGATCTCCAGCCCCTCGGTGGTGGTCGTGCACGCGGGCCAGCCCAGCTCGGTGATATCGACGAGCCGCACCAGCTGCGGCTGCGGCTCCGAGAACAGGAAGGTGCCCCCGGCCAGCACCCCCGTCGCCCCGCCGAGGGCGGCCAGGTCGGCCCGCCCCCTCGCCACCGTCACCTCCCGGATCGTGTCCAGGTCCACGTCGCTCACCTCGCTTCACAGCGCCCTGCCGCCACAGTAGGGGCCGCTGGTTGCCGCGGTGTTGCGCGACACCCGCCCCTGATTGCGCGTCGGTTACCTCGATCGTCCTCCGCGGCCCCATCGAAGGCACGCGCGGCGGACAAATCGGCCACCGAGCGGCGGCACCTTCTTGACCTGGTCAAAATGCCGCTGCTACCAAGGAGTTGTCCGGAGCGGCGGTGCGACGAAGCCCCCGTCCGGAGGAACATCCACGGCAGCGGGGAGGTGCTCGGTGGACCGAGCCGTCCGACCGGAACAGCGTCCTGGGGACAAGTACGGCATCGCCGAGCGTCGCAGGATCCGTGCCTTTCTGACCGGTCTCGGACTGACCGAACATCAACTGCTGGAGCCGCTGGCCGGTGAGCTGCGCCAGCGTGGATGCAGGCCGCGCCAGGCTTGGCGGCTGGCGAACGAACTGACCCAGAGTTCGGTCGCCGAGCGGTACAACCAGATCACCGACAACCCGCGGGCCACCATGCGGGCCAGCCGGATCTCGGAGTACGAGGCATGGCCGACGGCGGGATCCTCGGCCAGGCCGACCATCCGCGTGCTGAAGATCCTGTCGACCATCTACGGGACCAGCTGGGAGCAGCTGGTCGATCTCGCCGACCTGGAACTCATGCCCGCCGCCGAGCGCCTCGAATTCCAGGAGGCGATCGCCCGGCGCTCCGACGACCGGAGCCGGACCCCGGTGAGCGCAGGTCTGCCACCCGAAGTGCCGCATTTCACCGGCCGCGTCCTACCGAAGAAGGAACTGCACGAACGTGTGCACCGGCACCTGAACGGCGACGGACCCGCTGTCCACGTCATCGACGGACTGACCGGAATCGGCAAGTCGGCGCTCGCGAGATACGCGGTGGCCGCCTTCGCCAAGCACTATCCGGACGGCACGATCTGGGCCGACCTACACGGGCACACCGTCGGGCGGGACCCGCGCCCGCCCACCGACGTGCTGGAACAGCTGTTGCTCCAGATCGAGGTGCCGCGCGAGCGCATCGTCGACGATCTGACCGGCCGCGCCGCGCAGTGGCGCACCGCCATGCGCCAGCGCCGCATGCTCATCGTCTTCGACAACGTGCTCGACACCGCGCACGTCCGATGGCTGCTGCCGCAGGCCCCCGGCTGTCTGGTCCTGATCACCAGCCGTGGCAAGCTCACCGGTCTGGCCGAGGCCGCGCCGCTGCACTTGGACGTGATGGATTGGCGCGAAGCCGAGGAATTGCTGGTGAAGCTGGGCAATCTGCCGTCCGGGTACGACCGCGGCGCGGTGCGCCAGATCCTGGAGACCTCGGGACGGCTGCCGCTGGCGATCCGGCTGATCGGCGGCCAGATCGCCCACCACGGCGTCGATCTGCTCGCCGAGAGCGCCGCCGAGTTCGCCACCAGGGCTGAGGAGCTCAGGGGCGCACCGGGCGCGGACGCCTTCGGCGAATCGGTGGCCGCCTACATCCTCGATCGGTTCGCTGCCGAGGACGAGTCCCTTCGCGCCGCCTTCGAGACCTCGTACCAGCGATTGCAGACTCCGGCGCAGCGTCGCGCGGTGCGGATGCTCGGCTGGTTCCCCGGCCCCGAGATCACCGCCGAGTCGCTGGCCACGATGGCGAAGACAACACTCGGCGAAGCCAAGACGCTGATCCGTCAGATGTTCGAAGCGGGCTTTCTCGACCCAGCCGAGGGCGGTCCCGGCGGCTCGCGATACCGGATGCACGATGTGACCCGGCTGCTCGCCCGGTTGTACGCCGAGCGCGACGCCGCGCCGGGTGAGCACGCGAGGACCCTCGAACGCCTCATCGCGGCGGGGCTCGCGGTCGCCCGCCGGGCCGGACCACACCGCCCGCACGTCTCGACCAGAAGCGTCAGGCATCCCGCAGTCGAGGCGAACGGCAGCGAGGCAGAGCAGGCGGTGGCTTGGCTGCGCAGGGAACGGGAGATGCTGCTCGGGTGCATCGCCGCGACCGGTTCCACTGTCGCCGCAGCCGAACTCGCGATCCTCCTCGGAGCCGATGTGTTCGGTGAGGGACGCTGGTCGGACGCGCACTGGCTCTATCTCCGCGCGCTGGAGACGGCCACCGTCCTTCCGGATCCGGCCATCGAATGCGACGCGCTGAACGGCCTCGGCCACGTGGCGCGAATGGCATGCGCGTATCGCACCGCGCACGAGCACTTCGAGCGAGCCTTGGTGATCGCGCGCGACCTCGGCGACCCGGAGCGCCTGGCAACGACGATCTGGGGCTACGCCGAGGTGATCCGCCGCACGGGGGACTTCGAGAAGGCCATGCAGCACTACACCGATGCCGCCGCCCTCGCGCTGCGCACCGCCAACGACAAGCTGCGCGGCGATGCTCTGCGGGGCCAGGGCCACATCGCGCGGATGACCGGCGATCACGCCGCGGCGCAGCGGCACTATCAGGAGGCATTGCGTATCGCGCGCCGGATCGGTGACCCCACCGGCGAATGCTGGTCGCTGTGGGGCATCGGCAATATCACGCGGAAGTCCGGCGACTTCGATGCCGCGCGTCGCCGTTTCGTCGATGCGTACCGCATCGCCGCAGACATCGACGATTTCCTCTGCCAGGTCGACACGCTGCGCGGGCTCGGCCACGTCGAGCGCCGCTTCGGCGAATATGCTGCCGCGCAAGACTATTACGCGAAGTCGCGCGACCTCGCGCAACGAATCAGAGACCCGCACGGCGAGGCTGACGCCTTGCAAAGCCTCGGAAACGTCTTCGCCGATATGGGCCGCGATGCCGACGCGCGCGAGAATCTCTGTGCCGCTCTGGCGCTGTACGAACATCTGGGCGTACAGCTGACCGATCGAACACGCGCCGATATCGGGAGATTCGACTGCGGTTCGCAGCTCACCGAATAGGACGGACGCAAAGACCGCACGCGTCGTTCTCGAGACCGGCGCCGCATCCCTGCGCCCAATCGTGCGACAAGCAGCAGCGCGGCATCGATACCGAGGAGACCCACGCATTAGACCGGCGCCGAACGGCGGTCTCACACGCTGGACGGCAGACTCGCGCCGCCGATTGTGATGTTTTCCCCGTATCCCTGCCGTTTCAGCAGGTAACGCGCCCGCGGACGGCGAAGAAATCGGCTCGGGCCGTGGGATCGCGAACGGTGGACCGCGGCTGTCACCCTGATATCACCTCCCGAATGCGGCGAGCGCCGTCCCGGACGAAAGGGGTTCGTGCCATGGCGATTACGGCCTCGGAATGGCTGATGACCAGCGATGTGGCGCAGGAGGTCGCGTTCCGCGTCGACCTGCCGGAGACCGGGCGTGGGCGATGGGTTCTCTCCTACCTGCCGACCCACCGCAGGCTCACCCGCGCGCAAGCGCTCACCGGTCTGGCCCTCGCGGAACAGGTCCTGCTGGACCAGGATTCGGACACGCCGCCGTTCGACACCGAGATCGCCACGCTGCATGCCGCCGAGCTCGGCCTGACCCTGTACGAGGTGATGTGCCTGCTGGCGCTGCGCGCCGGACCGCAAATCGTCGATCGCCCCGGATCGACGGCCGACCAGGAGACCGCGAACACTGTCGCAGAGGGGACGACAGTGTTCGCGGCCTGACCGCGAAACCCGGTGTCCCCCAGCGATTCACCGCGCCCCGGCCACCAGCACCGCTTGCGCTCGCGCCACGTCGCGGCCGACCGATTCCTCGTCCACCGTGCGCACCTCCCCGTCGCGGACCACCTCGCGGCCGTTCACGAGCAAGGCGGCCAGTGGGGGCGGGGAGCCGAGGATCAGGGCGGTGACGGGGTCGTCTATGCCCGCGTGCGCCGGGGTGTCGAGCCGCCACAGTGCCAGGTCGGCGAGCTTTCCCGGTTCGATGGAGCCGATCTCGGCGGCGCGGCCGAGTACCCTGGCGCCGCCCATGGTGGCCAGCTCGAGTGCGGTGCGCACGGTCATCGCGCGCGGGCCACGGGCGGCGCGGGCGTAGAGCAGGGCGTTGCGGGGTTCCTCGATCATCGAGCCTGCCTCGTTGCTCGCGGCGCCGTCGACGCCGAGCCCGACCGTCGCGCCCGCGACGAGCAGGTCGGGGATCCGGGCGATACCGGCGCCGAGGCGTCCGTTGGAGGTCGGGCAGTGCGCGATGCCGGCGCCCGCCTCCGCGATGGTGGCGATCGCGGCGTCGTCGAGGTGGACGGCGTGGGCGTACCAGACGTCAGGGCCGATCCAGCCCAGCCGCTCCAGATACCGCGCGGGCGTGCAGCCGTAGGTGGCGAGGCAGTAGTCCTGCTCGTCGAGGGTTTCGGCGAGATGGGTGTGCAGCCGCACGCCCTCGGCCCTGGCCAGGGCGGCGGACTCGCGCAACAGGTCCGCCGTCACCGAGAACGGGGAGCAGGGCGCCAGCGCGATGCGGACCATGGCGTCGAAGGACGGGTCGTGCCAGCGGGCGATCGCGTCGGCGCTCGCGGCGAGGACGGCGTCCAGCGACTCCACCACGGAGTCGGGCGGCAGACCGCCCGCGCTCACGCCGAGGTCCATCGCGCCGCGGCAGGGATGGAAGCGCAAGCCGACCGTCGCGGCCGCGGCGATCTCCGCGGCGAGCAGATCGCCGCCGCCGCGCGGGAACACGTAGTGGTGGTCGGCGGTCGTGCTGCAACCCGTGCGCGCGAGGGCGGCGAGCGCGCCGGTGGCGGCGATCCGCACCGACTCCTCGTCGATGCCCGCCCAGATCGGGTACAGCGTGGTCAGCCAGTCGAACAGGCTCGCGTCGGCGGCGAGACCCCTGGTGATCCACTGATAGAGGTGGTGGTGGGTGTTGACCAGCCCCGGGGTGAGCAGGCAGCCGCGCCCGTCGATGCGCGGCACGTCCAGGTCGGGCGCCTCACCCGGCCCCACCGCGCCGATTCGATTACCGTGCAGCACGACGTGGCCGCGGGGATACTCGGTGCCCGCCGCGTCGACGGTGACCACCGCGCAGCCGTCGATCACCAGCGTCGGTGCCTGGCTCACTGCTCCCACGCCTGCCCCGCGTCCGGCGCGTCCGCGCGCGCCACCGTGGCCTCGATGAGGCCGTACGGCCGGTCGGCCGCGTAGTACACCTCGCCGCGGTTCTCGATGCCGAATCTGCCGAGGTCGTAGTCGAAGTGGTGCTTGTTGGGCGCGGCCAGTCGGATCTCGGCGAGCACCGGGAACGACTCGAGCGCGGCCTTGCCCATCTCGAACAGCGTCTGCTGCAAGGCTTTCGAATGCTGGGTCGCGAAGACCGCCACCAGCCGGGCGCGGATGCCCGCGTAGATCGCGTCCCAGTCGACCCCTTCGGTGTCGGCGAAGCGCCACCGTGCGACCAGCGAGGTGGCCAGCATCCGGTCGCGGGTCGGCTCGAGCACGGTGAACTCGTCGGTGAGAAAGTCGGCGAACTCCGAACCGGTCGACTTCAGGATCACCAGGTCGCGCACGCCGCCGAGCACCCAGGCGCGCTGGGCGTCTCCCTTGCCCGCGACCGTCACCCGCGCCGTGCGCACCTCGGGCCCCTGCCGCGTCCAGGTGAAGTCGTGCTCCGCGCCGTTCACCGAAACCCGTTGCCAGGCATACTCCTCCACCTCGACGCCCGCGCTGGTGACCGGCTCGATGTCGTCGACGAAATGCCGAGCCAGCGCCAGCGCGTAGTCCTCCACGGGCTGCAAGCCGGGCTTCTTCGCGTAGGCGTACGCGGTCTGCTTCTGGCTGTCGGTGGGCAGCACCTTGGACTGGTCGCCCGCGGTGTAGGCGTCGGCGAAATCCCCGCGCAGCACCGTGGAGACGTTCACGTCGCGGATCTCGTGGCGCGGGCCGTCGCGGTAGATCCGGACGATCCGGTTCTCCGCCTTGCCGTATCGGTTGTCGGACAGCACGATCGGGCCGGACAGGGTCATGCTCAGCTCCCTCGGTAGGTGGAGAAGGCGTACGGCGACAGCAGCAGCGGGACGTGGTAGTGGCGCTCGCGGCCGACCACGAACGCGATGGAGACCTCCGGATAGAACGTCTCGATGTGCTGCCGCCCGAAGTAGGTGCTCGTGTCGAAGACGATCCGGTAGACGCCGGGCGTGAGGTCGGCTCCCAGGCCGTCGATCCGGCCGTCGGCATCGGTCGCGCCCGCACCGACGACCGCGTCACCCGCGAACAGGGTGACCGCCATTTCCGCGGCGGGCGCGCCGCGCACGGCGTCGAGGACGTGTGTGCTGAGTGTGCTCATGCCTCCGCCTCGCTGACGCTCGGCTCCGGCATGCGCACCGCGCGCAGGCACACGATTCGCTCACTGCGTTCGCTCATGCCGACTCTCCGAGCAACCGCCGCAAGCGGATTCGATTGATCTTCGCCAATTCGGTTCGCATCACAGCCCTTTCGGTCGACGGATCGTTGTGCAGCCGGGTGTTGAGCAGGTCGAGTAGTTCCGCGCCGGATCTGCCGGTCGCGCAGACCAGATAGCGGTGGCCGAACCGCTGCTCGTAGGCGCGGTTGCCCTCGGCGAGCGCGGCGCGCACCGCGTCGGTCGACGCTGCCACCCCGGACTGTTCCCGGGCCGAGGCCGCGCTGTCGGTCCGGTCGCCGATGCGCGGATGCCCGGCCAGTGCGCGGTCGATCTCGTCCTCGGGGAGTGCGGCGAGCACGGTGTCGGCGGTCTCGTACAGATCGTCGGCGCTGCGGTACGGCCGTCCGGCGAGCACCCCGCGCGCCAAGGCGGGCGACGCGCAACAGGCGAGCAACACGGCGGTGGCCGCCGCGTCCGACAATGCGTTGAATCCGGTGATGCCGGCCGCCTCGTCCGTCATCGAACCAGCATCGAATACGGCGCGGCTGCGCGCCACCAGAAGGGCGGAGATCACCCTCGGCGTGTCGGACGACGCGCCCGCCGCCGGACAACCACCGTCCGCACCCAACGTGGGAAGCGCACCCCTCGCGGTTCATCGCAAACCACGCTTATCCGGCACTTTCAGGTAACCCCCCGGCAACGCGAGCGGTCTAGCGTGGGACACGTGGCTGCATCGCATCGCGCCGGGAACGCTCCGGCCGCCCGCACGGGTTGTGCGGGCATAGTGCTCGCCGCCGGCGCGGGCACCCGCTACGGCCGCCCCAAGGCGCTCGCCGAGGGCGGCGCTTGGCTGCGCGCCGCGGTGGACGCCCTGCGTGGCGGCGGCTGCGCGCCGGTCATCGTGGTGCTCGGCGCCACCGGACCGGCGCCGGAGACGGTCGGGCTGCCCGCGGGCGCGGTGCCCGTCTGGGCGGCCGACTGGGCGACCGGCATCGGCGCCTCGCTCCGGGCCGGGCTGCGCGCGGCCGCGCGGACCCCGGCGCGGGCCGTCGCGATCATGCCGGTGGACACCCCCGACGTCGGCGCCGCGGTCGTCGCACGGGTACTCGCCGCGGAGCAGAAGGCGCCGAGCGGGCTGGCCCGCGCTGTGTTCCATAACACACCCGGCCACCCCGTTGTGATCGACCACAAGCACTGGACCTCGGTGAGCGCCGAGGCGACAGGAGATTCGGGAGCGCGTACCTATTTGTCCAGTAGGGACGATATGGTGTGCGTCACGTGCGACGATTTGGCTACGGGAAGGGATCATGACTTCCCGGCCTCGACCGCACGCTGATCGGAGCGGAAACTGATGCGCGACATCGTCGACGACCTCATGCGGATATGGCACTCGGGCCGGATGGGTGGCCTGGCCACCGTCGTGCGGACGGTGGGTTCGGGGCGGCTGCCGGTGGGCACCGCGATGCTGGTCGACACCAACGGCGCCGTCTACGGCGCCGGGATGGGCGGCTCGGTGGAGACCGCGATGCACGAGGCGGCGGTGACCGCGGCGCGCACCGGGCGGCGGGCCATGCACCGCCTACCCGTGCCGCCCGGTGAGCCAGGAATGGACGCGGGCGGCATGATCGACGTCTTCGCCGAACCCTTCTCCCGCCATGATTTCCCCGAATTCCCCACTGTCGCATCCGAAATCGCCGCGCATCGGCGGGTTACCGTGTTCACCGTGGTATGGAACTCGGACCCCGATGTGATCGGCCAGCACCTGATCACCGGTCAGCCGCACAACACCGAACTGGTCGCGCTGCCCGAATCGGATGTATTCATCTCGTCCTTCGCCCCGCCGCCGCGACTGATCATCTTCGGCGCCAACTCCTACGCCGCGGCGCTGACCGTGCAGGCCGGGCTGCTCGGCTACCGCGTCACCATCTGCGATTCGCGCCAGGAGTTCGCCACGCCCGAGGCCTTCCCCGGCGCCGAAGTGGTGGTGGACTGGCCGCACCGCTACCTGAACACCCTCTCCGCCGCGGGCGAAATCGATTCCACCACAGGCATTGTGGTACTCGCGCACGACCCGAAGTTCGAAATCCCTTTGCTCACGGTCGCTTTGCGCTTACCGGAGCTCGGCTACCTCGGCGCGACCGGTTCGTACTCGGCGCACACACGGCGCCTGGACGACCTGCGGGCGGGCGGTTTCGACGAAGCGACGCTCTCGCGCATGCACTCACCCGCGGGCTTGGACGTCGGCGCGCACACGGCGGCCGAAACCGCCGTGGCCATCGCCGCCGAACTGCTGGCCGCCCGGTCGGGGCGGTCAGGGCGTCAGCAGTCCGAGAGCGCCGAGGTGATCCACGCGGAACAGGCGTTCAGCGCGCGGGCCACCGTCGGGTTGTGATCGCGGCGAGCGCTCAGCCCTTCAGGCCGGGGTTCTCCGCGTAGACCTCTTTCAGCACCGAGAGGTCGAACAATTGGTCGGCCTTGATGTCGATCTGCGCGGTGCGCAGCGCGGCGATGTTCTGTTCGATCAGCGCGTCGGTCATCGTGAGCAGACCGTTGACCTTGGTGTCAGCGGAGACGACGAGGTCGTTCTGCGCGATGGCTTCCTTGGTCTGTTCGGCCAGATCCAGCTTCTGGTCTTTGCCGTAGATCTCGACGGCGAGCCGCGCCGATTCGGCGGGTGCGGCGACCGCGTCCTTCCAGCCCCTGATCTCCGCCGCGAGGAACGCCTTGAGCTTCTCGCGTTCGTTGTCGATGGTGGACTGCGTCACCGTCAGCGTTTCCGCGACCAGCGGTAGATCGAAGTCCGCGAACAAGAAGTGCGTGTTCTGGAAACCCTTGGCGGCCAGCGTGATCGGTTCGTTCGTCACGTAGCTGACCCAGCCGTCCACCTCGCCGTTGGCCAGCGGCGTCGGGTCGAATTGCGCGGGCACGATGGTCACGTCGCTCGGCTTCATGCCGTTGGCGGTCAGCAGCGCGTTGAAGATCAGCTGATTGGTGTCCTGCACCCCGATCTTTCGGCCCTTCATGTCCTGCGGCGAGTTGATGGGCTTGGCCGCGGAGCTGACGATCGCGAACGGGTTCTTCTGGTAGGTGGTCGCGACGATCTTGGCGGGCAGTCCCTCGAGGATCGCGGGGGCGGTGGTCTGCGGCGCGGAGAGCCCGAGCCACACCTTTCCGGTGTCGAGTCCGGCCTCCACCGAGGTGCTCGCCGCGCCGCCCGCCACCAGATTCACCGAGCCGAACCCGGCCTCCCGGAAATAGCCGCGGGAATCGGCGAAATACTCGCCCGCGAATTCGATGTTCTTGATCCAGGACAGCTGGATCGCGACGGTGCCGTAGCGGGAGCCGTCCGGGGTCGAACCGCCCGAGGAGCTGCCCGCATCGTCGCCGCAGGCGGCCAATGCGCCGGCGCCGCCGAGCGCGGCGCCCGTGAGCGCCGAATAACGGAGAAAGGACCGACGGTTCAGGTTCGCCCCGAACGAAGAGCGTTGCGCGGGTGTCATGGGCCGAATTTAGGTGTAATCGGTTTCGATTTCTTTACTTTCAGGTTCCCAATACCGAATCGCGACGATCACTCGCGGCCCGCGTCGGGACCGAACCGGGCGAGCACCAGGTTCTCGACGACGCCGACGATCGCGTACAGCAGCACCGACACCAGCGTGACGATCACGATGGACGCCCACAGCTCGTTGTAGCGGAACGTCGGGATCGCGCGAATCAGGCTGGCGCCCAGCCCCGTTCCACTGCCGAGCCATTCGCCGATCAGCGCGCCGATGAGCGCGCCGGGCACCGAGATCCGCGCCGCCGCGAACACCGCGGGCAGCGCCGCGGGCACGGCGACCATCCGCAGCGCCGTCCAGCGCGAACCGCCGTACGCCGCAATCAATTCCATGGCCTGCCGCGGTGCGCTGCGCAGTCCGGTCATGATCATCACCAGGGCCGGGAACAGCACCACGATCGCGGCCATCACGGCCACCCCGCCCAGCCCGCGGCCGAACACCAGCACGATGATCGGCGTGAGCGCCACCAGCGGCACCGAACGCAGCAGCATGGCGACCGGCATGAAGGTGTGCTCCACGGTGCGAAACGACACGAACAGGGCGGCCAGCGCCATGGCCGCCGCCATGCCTACCCCGAAGCCGAGCGTCGCGTCGCGCAGCGTGACCTGAAGATTGTCGAGGATGGCCGCGCGCGCTCGCGGCGCTCCGGGCGAGGTGACCAGATAGCGCCACACGTCGCCGGGACTCTTGCCCACCCGGGGACCCACCTGCGGGAAGGCCCACAGGAAGACCCACCAGATCACCAACATGAGCAGCAGCGAGGTGATCAGCGGAAACAGGAAAGCGCCGACGCGGCGCAGCACGATCATCGCGACGCCTCCGCGGTCCACGGCGTGACCAATCTGGCCACCAGCGCCACGATCGCGTAGCCGAGGCCGGCGAGCGCCGCCGCGGCGATCGCCATGCCCCAGGTGCGCGGCACGTTGTACGCGGTCTGCGCGGCGGTCAGCGCGACGCCGATCCCGCTGTCCACACCGCCCAGATACTCCCCGATGATCGCGCCGAGCACGGCCGAGGGCGCGGCGATCTTCAACGCCGCGAACGTATTCGGCAGCGCGGCGATCAACCGGACCTGGTACAGCTGTTGCCAGCGACCGCCGCCGTAGGCGCGCACCAGATCGAGGCTCGCCGGATCGGCCGAGCGCAGACCCGCGACGGTGCCGACCATGGTGGTGAAGAAGCAGTACATCGCGGCGAGGAACACCGTCGGCGTACGTCCGCCGAAGACCACCAGGATGATCGGGCCCAGCGCGAGCAACGGGGTGCAGTACGACAGGATCGCCAGCTGGGTGGCCAGCGATTCGATGGGCGGAATCAGCATCACCAGCACGGCGAGGCCGATGGCGAGGGCGTTGCCCCAGAGGAAACCCTTCAGCGCGCCGATCGCGGTGATCTCGAAGTTCGGGCCGTAGAGCTGCCAGCCGTCGGTGTACATGGTGTGCAGCACCCGCCACGGGCTCGGGATGGTGCCGCCCGCGAGATCGAGCGCCGCCGCGAGCCACCACACTCCGAGCAGTCCGAGGACGCCGAGCAGTCCGCCGAGCCGCTTCACGGCGCATCACCCTCGTCCGGCGCGCGATCGCCGCCGCGTTCGAAGGCGACACCGCCCGTGCCGGTCTTGCCGAACAGCAACTCGGAGAGATAGTCGTGCAGCTTGTGGAACTCGGGGGTGCGCATCATCTCCGGCAGCCGTGGCCGCGGCAGATCGATCTCGACGAGCTCGAGCACCCGGCCCGGTCGCGGGCTCATCACCGCGACGACGTCGGAGAGGAAGACCGCCTCGGCGATGCCGTGGGTGACCATCAGCGTGGTCGCGGGCTTCTCGGTCCAGATGCGCAGCAGTTCCAGGTTCAGCTTCTGCCTCGTCATGTCGTCCAGCGCGCCGAACGGCTCGTCGAGCAGCAGCACGGTCGGCTGCACCACCAGCGCACGTGCGATGGAGACGCGCTGGCGCATGCCACCGGAGAGCTGCGCCGGTTTGGCCTTCTCGAACCCCTGCAACCCGACCAGCTCGATCAGGTCGGCGATCTGGCCCGGCTCCGGTTTCACCCCGGCCACCTGCAACGGCAGCTTGATATTCGACTCCACCGAGCGCCATGGCAGCAGCGCCGAATCCTGGAACGCGATGCCGAACTGGTGGCTGCCGCGCAATTGCGCGGGCGTCTTACCGTCGATCAGCGCGGTGCCCGAGGTCGGTTGCTCCAGCCCGGCCAGTATCCGCAGCACGGTGGACTTGCCGCAGCCGGACGGACCGAGCAGCGAGAGGAACGCGCCCTGTTCGGTATGCAGATCCACCGAATCCAGCGCGTGCACCGTGCGGCGCCCGGCGCGGAAGGCCTTGGTCAGCCCGCTGATCTGGATACCGGTTCCCCCGGCGGCGCGCTCCGAACTCATGGGGTCACGATAGAAGGGCTCGGTTGCACCGACATTGCGATTCGCGCGCCCAGATTGCGCAATCGTTACGCGCCGTGGACTTTTCGCTGGACGCCGCCGCGGGAGGTCCACGCCGTGCATCCTGCGCCGTTTCCGCCGCGACGTCCGCGGATATTTGGCATCACGCCGAGCGGAACCCGCCGTCCATGGATGAGATCGCAGATCCGTGGGGTTGCACACCAGGTGGACCCGCTCAGCACCCTGCTCGACGCCGAACTGCACATCGCGGGCTCGGCGATCCTCTGGCGCGAGATCATCGGCAACGGGTTCGGCCTGGCCGCCGCGGTGGGCGGCATGCGGCGGCGCGTGTGGGCGTGGCCGGTGGGCATCGCGGGCAACGCGCTGCTGTTCACCGTGTTCGTCGGCGGCATCTTCAACACACCGCAGCAGCTGAACATGGCCGGGCAGGCCGGGCGGCAGCTGATGTTCGTCGCGGTCAGCGTGTTCGGCTGGTGGCAGTGGCACCGGCACGCGCGCGTCGACACCGGATTGGAGCACCGCGGCGTGGATCCGCGCTTGGCCACCACCCGCGAACGCCTGCTGCTGGTCGTCGCCATGCTCGTCGGCACGGCGGCCTTCGCGCAGTTGTTCGCCTGGATCGGTTCCTACGGCCCGTGGGCGGAGGCCTGGATCTTCACCGGTTCGGTGCTCGCCACCTACGGCATGGCCCGCGGCCTCGCCGAATTCTGGCTGATCTGGATCGCGGTCGACATCGTCGGCGTCCCGCTCCTGCTGAAGGCGGGCTACTACCCGTCGGCCACGCTGTACCTGATCTACGCGGGCTTCGTCGCCTGGGGTTTCGCCGTCTGGGTCCGCACCATGCGCACCGAATCGGCGACCACCGACACCCCACGGATCGTGGCGGTACCGGGCCCCGGCGCGACCGACTGATCACGCGGGCGCGGAGTCGGCCGCGCTCCCGAGCGGGAACTACACCAGATCCACCCGGACCCCCGCCGCGCGGATGGCCGCGACAGCGGCGGGGTCGGCCTTGGTGTCGGTGACGAGGACGTGCACCTGGTCGATGCCGCAGATGCGGGCCAGGGCCGAGCGTTCGAGTTTGTCGGACGTGGCGACCACCATGACGTAGCCGGAGCGACGCACCATCTCCGTGGTGACCCCGGCCTCGTCGATGTGCCTGCACTGCGCTCCGCCCTCGGCGGAGATCGCGTTCACGCCCAGAATCACGGTGTCCAAACGCAATTCGGCGAGCGCGCGCTCGGCGAGCGGCCCGTGCAGTTCGTAGGATTCCCGGCGCGCCACGCCGCCGAGGCAGATGGTGCGCAGGTGCGGGCGCAGCACCATCTCGCCCGCGATGTTGAGCGCGTTGGTGACGATGGTCAGCTGGTCGTCGCCGGAACTGGCCAGATCGGTGCGGCCTGCCAGCGCCCTCGCCACCGCGGTGGTGGTGGTGCCGCCGTTCATGCCGACCACCGCGGCGGGGTCGACCAGCGCCGCGGCGTGCTCCGCGATGCGCTGTTTGGCCTCGCCGCCGGTCTGCCGGTAGCGGGCGGGCAGGTCGTAGGCGACCGTGGTGGCCACGACCCCGCCGTGCGTCCGAGTGGCCAGCTGCTGTTCGGCGAGCGCGGTGAAATCGCGGCGCACCGTCGCAGGCGACACCTGTAGCCGCTCGGCGGCCTCCTCCACCGAGAGCCGCCCCGATTCGGCGAGCAGCTCGAGCAGTCGGTTCCACCGCTGCGGACGATCCGTCGGTCCGGTCATCTCACACCACCCCGCCCCGGACGACGTGCTGTTTCTCCATGCACGCAAACAATCTGACCACAGCCACGCTGCCAAACCGTAGAGATTCCCCGCGCCTGTTGCCAAAGCGGGGCGCGCGCGGACCAGGCCCTGTGTCGAAGTCCGGCCGGATGCATCCGTGGCTCAGATCGTCGCCTGGCAAGGCGGAGGAGGAGCCGATACCGGGGTTGTATCGGTGACGACGACAACGCGGCCAGGCGGCGATCTGGGCCGCGGAGGCGCCGGATCGGACTTCGACGCAGGGCCTACCCCGCGGCGAGCCCGGAATTGACCACGTAGGCGATCTCCTCGCAGATGTCGTCCAGCGAGATTCGCACGTCGGGCTGGGTGCTCTGCACCAGTTCCTGCGCCAACGAGTTCACCGCACCGAGCACCGCGAGGGCGAACAGATCGAAGCGGCGGGGCTTGGTCTCGCCGCGTTCGACGGCGCGCTCGGCCTCGCCGATCAGCAGCGCCGAGAGCAGCCCGCGCTGTTTTCTGCGCCATTCCTCGACCGCCGGGCTGACTCCCACCACCTCGACGTAGCAGACTCGCGCGGACCGCTGGTCGGCGCAGGTCACCTCGAGGTAGGCGCGGAACCCCGCGGCCACCCTGTTCGCCAACGGCTCGTTTTCGGTGTGCGCCAACATTTCCGAAGCCCGCGCCACGGCCCGCGTGGTGATCCGGTCCACCAGGGCGATCAGCAACGCCTCCCGGCTGCCCACGTCCTCGTAGAAGCTACGGGTGGAGACGTTCGCGACGGTGCACAGGCGCTCGATGGACGTGGTCGCGTACCCCTGGGTGCCGAACAGTTCCAGTGCGGCGTCGATGAGCCGGGTCCGCCGCTGCGCCACGCGCTGTTCCTTGGACAGTCCCGCGTAATTGCGCCCGTCCGTGGATCCGCCGTCGTGCCGTGCCACGGGCTCGATGCTACCCGTCTTCGGTGCGCTATCCCGGCCGCCGGAGGCAGCGGAGACGGGCTCGCGCAGATCATCCGACGATCTCTTCGGCGCATGCGATCCACCGGATGATGAACGCTTGTAGCATTGGGTAGCAACAGATTTCGACATTTCTCGCTCGTTCGGAGCGGGCGGGATCGCTGATCGCAGGGTCGAGCGCGGCGGCTCGTCGGAACGCCGCGCATCGGGCTGTGCAGGCAGCGCGATCAGTGGGCGGCGAAGAACTTCCAGATGGTCTCCGACGCGTCGAACTGGTGGCTGACGGGGCCGACCAGAGCCTCGGGCAGACGCCCCTCGCTCCCTGGCCAGGTGTGCCCGCCGTTGACGATCGTGTAGAGAACGACCTCGGCATTTCCCGGGCACCGCGACGTGTCGATCGTGACGGACGTGCCGTCGTCGGTGCGCGCGGGCAGCTGGCTGCTGACCGGCGGCGGGCAGTTGTTCTTCGCCCGCCACAGCTGCTGAGTGGCCGCCACCGAGAGGACGGGCTGGGTACCCGCGCCGCCGCGATTACCCGACGTGACCCGCACGACCCCGCCTTCGTACGGCACGATCCCGTCCGCTGTCCCGTGCATCTGGAGCACCGGAAGTGGTTGGGCCAGGGTGCAATCGGGCTCGTTCGCGACGGCGAGCGAACCGGCCACCGGCGCGATCGCGGCGAGCTCGGCGCTCAGGCGGCAACCCAGATACTGGGTGAGCATGCCGCCGTTGGACATCCCGGTGGCGTAGACCCGGGCCGGGTCGACGTCGTAGGCGGCGATCAGGTGGTCGATCAGCGCCGCCACGAAGCCGACGTCATCGACACCGGCCGCGCCCGCCCGGGTGTCGGCGCCCCTGCCGTCGTTCCACGACCTGTCGACGCCATCGGGATAGACCGCGAGGAAGCCGTTGGCGTCGGCCACCCGGTTGAAACCGCTCGTCTCCGCCATCTGCGCGGCGCTGCCTCCTCCGCCGTGGAAGACCAGGACCGCCGCGGGACGCCCCTGAGCGGGCGCCGCGGGGCGATGCACGAGGTAGTGGCGTTGGACGCCCGCGTGGTCGAGGGTGAGGTAGGGATCGTCGGGACTCTTCGCGACCGAACGCCCACAGGCGGCGGTCAGGACCAAGGCCGCGCAGACGGCGGCGCAGGCCAACGTTTTCAGCACGGTGTCGATGGTAGGAGCCCGGCACGCGCATCGCCTCACTTCACGCTGCCCGCGGTCAATCCCGAGACCAAGCGCTTCTCGATGAGGGCGAACAGGACGACCACCGGAACGATGCCCACTGTGGAGATCGCGAACACGTACTGCCACGCGGTGTCGTACTGGCCGACGAACTTGGTCAACGCCACCGACAGCGGCTGATTCTCCGGCGTGGTGAGCACGACCAGGCTCGCCGCGAATTCGTTCCAGCAGGCGACGATCGTGAAGATGGTCGCGGTGACGATGCCCGGCCATACCAGCGGCAGACTGACTTTGGTCAGGATCTGCCAGCGGTTCAGCCCGTCCAACTGGGCCGCTTCCTCGATCTCCACCGGGATGGCGGCGAAGAAGCTGTGCAGGATCCACACCGCGAAGGACAGATTGAACGCGGCGTTCACCAGGATCATGGCCAGCCAGGTGTCGTTGACGCCGAGCGCGAAGAACTGCCGGATCAGCCCGGTCACCAGCACCGTCGGCTGCAACATCTGCGTGATCAGCACCAAGCCGAGGAACGCGGCGCGTCCCGGAAAGCGATGCCGCGCCGTGTGATACGCCGCGGGCACCGCGACGACCAGCACGAGAAGCGTGGCGCTGACCGCGATGACGACGGTGCTGACCATGTTGAACGGCAGTGGTGTCTCCGGGGTGTCCCACATCGTCGCGTAGTTGTCCGGATGCCAGGACTGCGGCAGGTAAGTCGGTGGGATGCGCAGGATCTCGGCCTTGCTCTTCAACGAGCCGAGCACCATCACGACGAACGGCGTCAGGAAGATCGCCGCGATCACGACGCCGATCGCCGTCAGGTCCCAGCGACGACGCTTCGCTCGCGCGGGCGCGTCGCTCGATGCGGCGGTGGGCTTTTCGGCAGCGCCCACCCGGATGTCGATCCCGGCGGTCATGCGTCGACCTGCCGTGTCGGTCGCACCAGTCGCACGTAGATCGCGATGATCACCACGATCAGCGCGAAGTTCAGCACGCTCATCGCGGCGGCGGTGTCGACCTGCTGGTTCTGCCGGATCAGCTTGAACGTCAGCGTCGTCGTGGTGTCGGCCGAGAAGCCCGCGATGCTGCCGGTGATCACCTGGAGGATCGGCAGCGAATTGAACACGTTGATGATGTTGATGACCGTGGCGACGGCGATGGCCGGACGCAGCTGCGGCAACGTGAGATAGCGGTACCGCTGCCACGGTCCCGCCCCGTCGACTCGTCCAGCTTCCTCGATCTCGGCCGGAATCGATTGCAGCCCTGCCAGAATCGTGTAGGTGGTGAACGGGATCGAGACGAACACCGCGACCCCGATCGCCACCAGGAACGCGGGCGTCGGCTGCTTGGTGAATCCGTAACCCCGGTCGAGCAGGCCGATGTCGACGAGGAAGCGGTTGGCGATGCCGACATCGGGATCGAGCATGTAGTAGAAGATCGTCGTCGTCATCACCACCGAGGCCGCCCACGGCACCAGGATCGCCAACCGCACGGCGGTGCGGCCGGGAAAGTCCTTGTTCAGGAACTGGGCCAGCGCCGCGGAGAGCACCAGGGTGATCAGCACGACACCGACCACCCAGACCACGGTGTGCGCGATCACCGTGCCGAGTTCGCCGATGTCGAACAGGGCACGGTAGTTCGCCAGTCCGGCGGACCCGCGATCCTGACCGTAGGCGCTGAGGTCCCTGGTGCTGGTCCACAGCATGTAGCCGACGGGGAACGCGACGATCGCCGCGATCAGCAGCAAGGCGGGCCCGAGCCACGGGACCGCCGCGAGCATCGCTCTGCGCCGCACGCTATTTCGCGGCTTCCTGAATGCGGGCGAGCACCTGCGCCGGGTCGGCGCCCTGCGCGATGGTGCCCATCTGCTGCCGGATAGCGCCCTGCGCCGCCGCCCATTTCGGGTTGTTGCTCGGGTAGAACTTGGCCACCGGCAGCGTCGCCGCGAAGGCCTTGGTGACCGGATCCTGCGCGAGTTCGGCTGCGCCGCTCTGGGTGATCGGGATGAAGCCCTCGTGCTTCACGAAATTCGCGTACACGCTCGCGGCGTAGAAGTGGTCGAGGAACTTCTTGATCGTCTCGGTCTTCCTGCCGTCCTTTTCGAAAGCCATGAGATGGTCGGCGACACCCAGGGTCACCGGTTCGCCGGACTTGGTCGGTGAGGACGCGGTGGCGTACTTCAGCGCAGGATTCTTGGCGGCGATCTGGCCGATGGTGGGCGGCAGGCCCTCGATCATGCCGACCTTGCCCTGGATGAACGCGTTGATCACGTCCTTCCGGTCGGTCGCGCCCGGATTCGGCTGTGCCGCACTGGCATCGATGAGCGAGCGCATGGCGCGCACACCCTCCAGGTTGGCCGGGGTGTCGACGGTGATCTCAGCACCCTGCGACCAGTCGCCGCCCGCGCCGAAGGTCCAGATCGAGGTCTCGCCCTGCGCCTCCTCGCTGCCGAGCGGCAGACCGTAGCCGGATACGCCGTCGCCGAGCGCCTGGATCTTCGCCGCGGTCTCGGTGAGCTCTGCCCAAGTCTTGGGCGGTGCGGTCACCCCGGCCCGGGCGAACAGCTCGGTGTTGTAGAAAAGCGTGCGCGTGGAGGCGAACAGCGGCAGCGCGTACTGGGTTCCGTCGAGCGAGGCGTTCTTCGCGAAACCGGGCTGGATGTCGGCGAGCACCTGCGGGGAGACGATTTCTGCTGCCGGATAGAGCATTCCGTCGCCCGCGAAACTGGCGTACGCGTCGATGTTCAGTACGTCGGGGGTGGTGGACTTCGACTGGAGCTTGGTCCGCACCACGTCGTTGATCGAGTTCCAGGACTCCAGCTGGAGATTCACCTTCAGGCCCGGGTTCTGCCGCTCGAAATCGGCGATGATCCCGTCCCACAGCGCTTTGGTTCCGGTGGCGCCGTCGCTGTAGACCGGGGCGAGGAAGTTGATCGTGGTGTCGGAGTCGGCGGAATCGTCGGAGCCGAAGCCGCACGAGGCGACCGCGAGGGCGGCGGCCAGCGCGGCGCCCGTGAGCAGGCGGCGGAGTGGTCGTTTCACGAAGTGAACCTTTCAAATCTGCACCTCCGGCGCCTACCGACCGCCGATGATGAAGCGAAACGTGTCGATTGGTCGAATCTAGCGTGACTGATGATCGAATGTGACTGTTTTGCACGTTACGTTGACATGAACGATCATCCGACCGATGCTGTTCTCGTGCCGATCTCCGCGAACTCAGACCCCGCCACCCACCTGGCCACCGAGGTCGCCACCCAGCCCGACGACTGGGCGCGCGCCGCGAACACCGCCACCGAACACCGCGCCGCGCTACCCCGACCGGGCGAGCGGGTGGCCGTGATCGGCTGCGGTACTTCGCTGTTCATGTCGCGCGCGATCGCCGCGCTGCGCGAGGACGCGGGCCAGGGCCTCACCGACGCCTGGCCTGCCAGCCAAGTGCGCGGCGGCCGCGACTACGACCGCTACCTCGTCATCTGCCGCTCGGGCACCACCACCGAGGTGATCTCGGCGATGCGCGAGATCCCGGCGCACATCCCGCGCACGGTGATCTGCAGCAGCCCGGGCACCCCGGTGCTGGAGTTGGGCGATCCGATCCTCATCGAGGAGGTCGACGAACACTCGGTGGTGCAGACCCGCTTCGCCACCACCACCCTGGCGATCCTGCGCTGGCACCTCGGCGAGGACCTTGGCCGGGCCGTCGAGCAGGCGCGCGCCGTGCTCGCCGAGGATCCCGCGCGGTCGCTGGCCGCCGTGCGCGCCGCCGAGCAGATCACCTTCGTCGGCATGGGATTCGCTGGCGCGCTGGCCGAGGAGGCCGGGCTCAAGCTGCGCGAGTCCTGCCAGTCCTGGGCCGAGTCCTACCTCGCGACGGAGTACCGGCACGGTCCGATCAGCATCGCCGCTCCCGGCCGCGCGGTCTGGGCGCTCGGCCCGCTGGTCCCGGACTTCGCCGCCGATGTCGCCGCCACCGGAGCCCATCTGGAACACCGCGATATCGATCCGATGGCGGAACTGGTCCGGGTGCACCGGCTCTGCGTCCTCCGCGCCGCCGACCTCGGCCTGGATCCCGACCATCCCCGCAGCTTGAATCGGTCAGTCGTCCTGGACCAATGACCGGTATACCGCCGTGTTCGCGCCCCCGCCCCGGTTCCCGGAGTCGCCGACGACAAGATTGCTGACGGTAACTACGCTCCCGAAGATGAACACGCACCGCGTCGGCAGCAGCGCACTCGCGCCGGCTTCGAGCGCGGACTCGTCCCTCGCCTCGGATGCGCTCACCCTGGGCTTGGACGTCGGCGGCACCACCATCAAGGGCGAGATCGCCGACGCCTCCGGCACGGTCCTCGCGGCGGACGCGGTGCCGACCCCGCGCGGCGCGGCGGCGTTCGAGGCGATGGAGGCCCTGGGCGACAGCCTGCTCGACAAGGTGCCCGCGAACCGCCGCGGCAAGCTCGGCCGGGCGGCCGTCCTGCTGCCCGGCATCGTCGACACGGCGCGATCGATCGCCGTCTTCAGCGGGAACGTCGGCTGGCGCGATGTGCACGTCGGCGATCGGTTCACCCGGCGCTGGGGCGTCCCGGTGCTGATCGAACACGATGTGGCCGTGGCGGGCTGGGCCGAATGGCGTTTCGGCGCGGGCCGCGATCACGACGACGTGCTGGTGATCATCCTCGGCACCGGCGTCAGCGGCACGCTCGCCGTCGGCGGGCGCTTGGTGCGCAGCGGGTTCGGCCAAGCGGGCGAATACGGACACATCCCGGTCCGCCGCATCGACGGGTTGACCTGCCCCTGTGGGAATGTCGGCTGTGTGGAGACGCTCGCCTCCGGAGCGGCCATCGCACGCAACTACACCCGGTTGTCCGGACGCCGAGTGAACAGCGCGGCGCGGGTTTTCGCGCGCATACCGGACGACCCGGACGCGGTGCGCGCGGTGGACGACGCTGTCGACGCGCTCGCGGACGGACTGCTCGGCGTCATCCACGCGGCCTGCCCCGAGCTCGTCGTGCTCGGCGGCGGCCTGGCCGGTGCGGGCGCCGCGCTCAGCGAGCCCTTGCAGGCGGCGTTGGCGCAGCGCCTGCGCGTGGTCCCGGCGCCGAAGGTCGTGCTCGGCGAATTCGGCGCGCGCGCCGGACTCGCGGGCGCGACACTCTTTGCCAGGCACGGAGCCCTCCGATGAGCGTGCGGCGGGATCCACAGCGCTCGACGGAGACTCGATTCCCCGGTGCCGGCGCACGGCGAAAGGGGGCGCGATGACGGGTACCTCGACCGAGCTGGAAATCCGCGGCCGGATCGTCTCCGCGTCGTTCGACCTGACCGACGGCGTGGTCACGGTGCACGGCGACCGGATCGTCGCGGTCCGCCCGATGACCGAATGGCTTGCGTTCCACCCGGATTCGGCCCCGCCCAAGTTCTCCGGCCTGATCCTGCCCGGCCTCGTGGACATCCACAACCACGGCGGCTCGGGCCACCGATTCGACACCGTCGACGCGGAGGAGGCGCGGTCGGCCGCCCAGTTCCACCACGCGCACGGTTCGACGACGGTGCTCGCCAGCGTGGTCACCGGACCGGCGGACGACATGGTCGCGCAGATCGCGACGCTGCGCGGGCTCGCCGCCGACGGCACTCTCGGCGGCATCCACGCGGAGGGCCCGTTCCTCGCGGCGGCCCGCTGCGGCGCCCAGGATGCCCGCTACCTGCGCGATCCCGACCCGGCCCTGATCGATCGACTGCTGGCCGCCGCGGACGGCCACCTGCGGGTGTGCACCATCGCGCCGGAGCTGCCCGGGTACGACGCGGTCGCCCGACGGCTCACCGACAACGACGTGGCGATCTCGCTCGGCCACAGCGACACCGATTTCGCCCGCTTCCGTCAGGCGCTCGCGCCCAGCGGCTCCGCCCGTCTGGTGACCCACCTCGCCAACGGCATGCCGCCGCTGCACCATCGCGAACCGGGTCCGGTCGCGGCCGCGCTCATCGCCGCCGCATCGGGCCACGCGGTGGTCGAGCTGATCGGCGACGGTGTGCACGTCGACGCCGGTTTCGGCGCACTGGTTTTCGCGACAGCGCCGCGCCAGGTCGCGCTGATCACCGACGCGATGCAGGCCGCCGGCATGCCGGACGGCGAATATCGGCTGGGACCGCAGGCCGTCCGGGTGGTCGACGGCGTGGCCAGGGTGGCCAACGGGTCGATCGCCGGCGGCACGGCGACTCTGGCGCAATGCCTTTCGTGGGCGGTCCGGGACTGCGGCGTGCCGCTGCCCGACGCGGTGCGCGCCGCGACCGCCGTGCCAGCCGCCGCCGCCGGCCTCACCGGCGTGGGCGACCTCCGGACCGACCAGTACGCCGACCTGCTGGTTGTCGAGGACGACCTGCAGTTGCGCCGGGTGCTCAGACATGGACAGTGGTTGACGTGATCCTCACTGTGACAATGAATCCCGCCTACGACATGACCTATCGCGTGGAGCGCTTCGAACGCGGGCAGGCGCATCGCGTGCGCTCCGTCGAGCAGCGGATCGGCGGCAAGGGCATCAACGTGACGCGGGTGCTGAACCAGCTCGGCAAGTACGCGCGGGCGACCGGGTTCTCCGACCACGCCTTCGCCGCCGCCGCCGAACTGGAGATGCCGGTCGATTTCGTGCACGCGCTGCCGTGGGTCCGGCGGACAGTGGTGATCAGCGAATCCCGCGACGGCACCGCGACGGCGCTGTGGGAGCCCGGCGCCCGCGTCTCCAACCCGCACGCCGCCGAGCAACTCGCCATCCGGGTCTCGGGTCTGCTTCCCGATATCAACGGCCTCGTGATCTCTGGATCGCTGCCGGGCGGGATAGATCCCGGCCTACCCGCCGAACTCGCCCGCTCCGCGGTCGCCGCGGGCGTGCCGACCATCTGCGACGTGGACGGCGAGGCGCTTCGCCTGGCCTGCGCGGTCCCCGGCGTGGTACTGATGCCGAATACCGAAGAGCTGGAACGCATTTCCGGCCGCTCGCCGAGCACGCCGGAGGAGGTGGTTGCGGCCGCCCGCCCGCTGATCGATCGCGGCGTGCGAGCCGTCGTCGCCACCCGCGGCGTGGACGGCATGATCGCGGTCACCGAGGAGGGCGCCTGGTTCGCCACGCTGCCCGAGCCGCTGGCCGGAAACCCCACCGGTGCGGGCGATTCCGCCGCAGCGGCGGTGATCGCGGCGCTGTCGGCCCGCACCGAGCCCGACTGGTCCGCCATCCTCACCGATGCCGTGGCCACCGCGGCGGCGGCCGTGGTCATCCCGGTGGCCGGGGAGATCGACCGCTGTCTGCGCACCCGTCTCGCACCGACCGTCCGGGTCGACAAGCTCGCCGCCCCGGAGTCCGAAGAGACCACGCCATGATCGCGGAGGCCCGCCGATGCCCCTGACTCCCGTACCCGATCTCATCGCGGCCGCGAGACCGGGCGGACTCGGCGCCTTCAACGTCATCACCCTCGAACACGCCGAGGCCATCGCGGGCGCCGCCGAGGCCGCGAAACGCCCCGTGGTCCTTCAACTTTCCGAGAACACCGTCCGCTATCACGGAGCTCTCGCCCCGCTGGCGCTGGCCTGCCTGCGGATCGCCGCGGACAGCTCCGCCCCGGTCGCGGTGCACCTCGACCACGCCACCTCCTTCGACCTGTTGGCCGCCGCGGTCGAGCTCGGCATCCGGTCGATCATGTTCGACGCGTCGACCCTCGACTACGCGGGCAATGTCGCCGCCACCGCCGAAGTCGCACAATGGTGCCGCGACCGCGGGGTGTTCGTCGAGGCCGAACTCGGCGAGGTGGGCGGCAAGGACGGCGCGCACGCGCCCGGCGTCCGCACCGATCCGGACGAGGCGGTCGAGTTCGTCACCGCCACCGGCGTGGACGCGCTGGCGGTCGCGGTCGGTTCCGCACACGCCATGCACGCCCGCGTCGCCGAGCTCGATGTCGAACTCATCGCGAGGCTTTCCGCGAAAGTCCCTGTGCCCCTGGTACTGCACGGTTCCTCCGGCGTGCCCGACGCGGGTCTGCGCGCCGCCGTCGAGCACGGCATGACCAAGGTCAACATCGCGACGCGGCTCAATGTCCTGCTGTCCGAAGCGGTCCGCGCCGTCCTGGACGGCGACGGTGACCTCTCCGATCCGCGCAAATACCTCGCTCCCGGCCGCGCCGCGATAGGCGCGGAGGTCGAGCGTTTCCTGCACCTGCTCGCCTGAAAGCCGCACGGCGCTCATCGGCACGGACCGCCGAGGTAGGGCAGCCTGCGGATGCCCGCCGAGACCTCCAGGGCCAGATCCTGGTAGCCGAGCGCCAATTCGGCCAGACGCTCCCAGTCGTCGTGCACCACCCAATCCGGTTCCGACGCCAGGGAGGCGAAGGCGCGGGCGGAGAACTGGGCGAGACGATCGATCACCATCCCGACGGATTCGGTGTGCATGTGCGCGCCGCCGTGCGCGGGCGGCAGCTCGGTGGCGACCCAGCGGTCGATGCCGAGCACCAGGCGCACCCGGTCCTGATCGATGTCGCCGGTCGAGTCGGATTCGGCGTTCAGCCGCCGCACGTGCAGTCCGCCGAGTGTGAAGGCGGCTTGCAGTACCGGGTGTTCGTCGCTCGGTTCGGCGCGAAAGGCCCTGAGCACTTGCTTTTTCGATGGCAGTGGTTCCACCGCGCATCCCCCTTGTTCGGATCATGGTGCAGGACAATGCTCTTACGAGGGGCGAGACGCCCGAACCGGCCGACAGGGCGGCCGGAAAACATGCACGGACCGGAGCGCGCGGCAGCGAGCCGCGCTGACCGGCCGGAAGTCAGCGGCGAGCGCCGCGATCGCCGAAGAAGCGGCGCGGTAGCGCCTTCTCCCAAGGCCTTTCGTTGACCGCGAGGCCGATGGCCTCCAGCGCGGTGAGTCCCACGTGCGCGGCCAGATCGTCCATCAGCGCGACGGTGTCGGCCGCCTGCATCGCGGCGGCCGCCTGCTCGGTGGTCAGCATCCGGCCGCGCAGGTAGGACACCACCCAGGCGTCGTCGCTGACCCGCCGCGCCTGGTGCGGCGTCCGATCGCCGACCATCCAGAAATTACCCACAACATGCACAGACATCCGACCCCTCGATCCCGCCGGGCGGGACCGGCCGGAGAACACCCGCGATGTGACATGAGACATACTGAGGCTAGGTGAGCATCGCGTTGCGAGTCAAGTTGACCAAAGGACCGGCGTTGTGCGGGCCGGTCAGCGCGGGGAGTACGGTTCTCTGCACGCATCGCTAGAGCTGGAAGGACACCATCCAACGATGGCACCACTCTCGCCGACAGTCGCGCGTCGGGAACTGATGCTCCGCATCGGGCGGAGGCGAAAGCAGAACGATGTCAGCGTGTCCGCGATCGCCAAGGAACTAGGCTTCTCGATCTCCTACTGGTCGAAGGTGGAGAAAGAGCGCGTCCTCGCCGAATCGAAACTCGACGAGCTGATGAAGCTTCTCGATTTCGACGAGGCGGAACGCGAAGAGCTGCACGAGCTTCGCGACGTCGCCAGGCAGCGCGGGTGGTGGACGAACTACTCCGGACTGCTGTCCGACGAGATCAGCAGGTTGTACGGCCTCGAACACGGCGCGGACAGCGTGCGCACCTACGAAAGCATCCTGATTCCAGGGCTTTTGCAGACCGCAGGCTACGCACGCGCGCTCATCGCGAACGATCGCGCGCGGATCCGCCAGGTCGAGGTCGACCGGCTGGTGGAGATCCGGCTGCGCCGCCAGCAACGGCTGAAGGGCGCGGAACCGTTGCGGCTCACCGCGATCGTCAACGAGGCGGCCCTCACTCAGCAGATCGGCGGCCCCGAGGTCATGTCGGACCAGGTGCGCCACCTCGCCGCGCTGATCGAGGAGCACGTCGAGACTCTCGACCTGCGCGTCATCCCGTTCGAGGCGACCGGCGGCGGATTGCTCGGCGGCGCAACGTTCCACCTGCTCGGCTTCGACAAGTCGGTGATCCCCGATGTCGCGTGGACCGAGACGCTGGTCCATCACGCCGTCATCGAGGAGACCGAGCCGGTGCGGCACCTCGACACGTTGTTCGCGAACGCTCTGGCGGAACAAGCACTTTCGCGCGAAGAGTCGCTGTCGACGCTGGAACGCAAGATTTCCGGCACGTAGCATCGCGTTATGAGCGAGCGTAGCGAGCGAATCTTGTGCCAGCGCGCATCGCGCATGTCGAAGCCGAGCGCCAGCGAGGCGAAGGCATGAGCGAGCGTAGCGAGCGAATCTTGTGCCAGCGCGCATCGCGCATGTCGAAGCCGAGCGCCAGCGAGGCGAAGGCATGAGCGAGCGAATCATGTCGTCAGCCGAGACGGGCTGGTTCAAGTCGTCGTATTCCAGCGATTCCGTGGCCTGCGTGCAGGTCAAGTTCGAGCCGGGCCGGGTGCTGATCCGGGACACCAAGTACCGGGGCGCGCCGGACGAGCGGCCGATGCTCGCGTGCTCGCCCGCGGACTGGGCGGCGCTCACCGCGGGCATTCGCGCGGGCGAATTCGACCGCTGCTGAGCCCGGTTCACAGCCGACTCCCAGCCTCCCCACCGCCGCGCTCGAGGGAAGTGGCCGAGGATCGACACCGTCGACGAACGGAAGGCCTCGCGGCACTCCACGCGGGGGCTCCGCTTCCCTTCGCGACATGGTGGCTCACTGCCCTGAGCACCACACCGCCGGACCGGCGGCGTCACTCCCTCGCAGGCGCCGCCGGACCGCACCCCGCGAGTCAGCGTTCGGGAGCGATCCAGGCGTTGGCTCAGTCGCTGTCGGGCAGCGGTTCGGACAGCGGCCAACCGCCCGCCGCGAGATGCGTGGCGACCCGGTCCACGTCGAGCTGATCCGGCTGCTCCTTGGCGATCCTGGCGATCGCGGCCACGATGTCGTCGCGGCCGATCTCGGAGTCGGGATTGCTGCTCGCCAGCTCCTCGGCGATGGCGGCCACCTCGTAGTCGGTGAGGTGGCGGTGCAGCACGGCGAACAGCGCGACGTAATCCGACTGCGGGATGCCCTGCGGGTATCCGGCGCGCAGCCAGCCGATGACGCGGCCCAACACCTTGGGCCGGGAGGTTTGCGTGTGATCGGTCAATGCAGCGCCCTTCAGGACTGTCCGAACAGGTGAATGCCGAACTTGGCGGCGAGGAACGCCTTCGCGGTGTAGAGGATCCCGGTGACGATCGCGACGACGATCAGCGCGAAACAGGAGTAGGCGCCGGCCAGCGCCGGATAGTTCCGGCGGGCGACGCTGCCGTCCCGGCCAACGGTATCGGCCGAGGACCACAGCCGCACCCCGACCGCGAACACGATCGGCAGCCCGGCCCCGAGCACCAGGGACACCGCGACGACCTTCCACAGCGAGTTCAGGTTCGTGACGAGCGTGTGCACTGCTGCTCCTCTAGAGCTGGGCGGATCGGGTGGGCGGATGCGCGGGCGCGGCGGGGCCGCCGTTGCGTGGTTGGACTTCGTGCGGGTGGTCGCTCCTCTGATGGCCGTCGCGCGGTTGGCCGTCGCGTGGGTGGTCGTCGCGCGGTTGATCGTCTCCGCGCGGTTCGTCGACGGGCTTCGCGACGCCGGAAGCGGCCACCGGCATGTCGGACGGCCCTGCCGCGTCGCCGCCCGGCCACTCGTTGACATTGGTGGTGTCGACCGGGTTGCGACGAGACCGCAGCCACATCGCCGTGGCGAGCACGACGAGAATCCCGAACACCACCAGCACGCCGGGCAGGCCGCCGATGAAATGCGCGACGGCCCAGCAGATCGCGCCCGCCAGACCGGCCAGCGGCAGCGTGAGCAGCCACGCGACGACCATCCGTCCCATCACCGACCAGCGCACCTCGGCGCCCTTGCCGAGCCCGCTGCCCAGGATGGAACCGGTGGCCGTCTGGGTGGTCGAGAGCGGGAGCCCGAAGTGGGCGGAGGTGAGGATGATCGCGGCGGAGGAGGACTCGGCGGCCAGGCCCTGCGGCGAATCGATCTCCACCAGCCCCTTGCCGAGGGTGCGGATGATCCGCCAGCCGCCGAGATAGGTGCCCGCGGCGATGGCCACGGCGCACGCCGCCATCACCCACAGCGGCATCTCGTCGTTCTTGGTGAGCGTCCCGTGCGCGACCAACGCCAGGAAGATGACGCCCATCGTCTTCTGCGCGTCGTTGGTGCCGTGCGCGAGGGAGACCAGTGAGGCCGAACCGATCTGTCCCCAGCGGAAGCCCGCCTCGACCTTCTCCTCGTCGGACCGGGCGGTGATCCGGTAGACCGCTCGGGTGCCGACAGCCGACACCAGGGCGGCCACCACCGGGGCGAGCACGGCGGGCAGCACGATCTTGGTGAGCACGCCGTCGGAGCCGGACGCCCAGATCACCCCGCCCCAGCCGAGCGCGGCGATGGTGGCACCGATGAGGCCGCCGAACAGCGCGTGCGAGGAACTCGACGGCAGGCCGAACAGCCAGGTCAGCAGATTCCAGAGAATGCCGCCGACCAAACCGGCCAGGACGATGATCAGCAGATCGTGTCCGCTCACCGCGCCCAACTGCACGATGCCCTTGGCCACCGTGGCCGCCACCTCGACCGAGAGGAACGCGCCGATCAGGTTCAACACCGCCGATACCGCGACGGCGACCCGGGGTCGCAGCGCACCGGTCGCGATGGATGTCGCCATGGCATTGGCGGTGTCGTGGAAGCCGTTGGTGAAATCGAAAGCGAGCGCCGTGACGATCACGATCAGCAGAACCAGTAGTTCGACGGTCACGACTCCAGTGTGAGGCACCGCCGGTCACGATTGCCATGCGGTAACCGCCTGCCGGACAGCCGTCCGGATGCGCTAGCGTGGACGCCCGAGGTGGCGCCCGGCGCGGTCACGGACCCCCGAATCTGGAGCAGCCGCTCGGCGCGGGCCTGCCCGCGAGGCGATCGTCGATCCAGTCGTTGGCGCCCGGAATGCCGCTGCTTCCGACGATCACGTGCTCGCCGAGATAGACCTCGAATCGCACCGACGCCCCCCGCGCGCACCAGTCGTCGTAGAGATTCTGTGCACCCTCCAGCGGCACCCACACCTCGTGCGCACCGTGATACATGAACACCGGAATGCGCGGCGCTGCCGAGCCGAGCCGATTCTCGGTGAGGATGTGCTGGATCATCGGCGTCCCGATCGGATCGGGGACCTTGGCGAGCATCTCGACGGGCATCGGCGCGACCGCGCCGAGCAGCGCCTCGGCGGGATAGCACAGATCCCGAGCGAGCTTGGCCAGCCGCCAGCCGTTGTCGTTGAACAGCCACATCATCTCCGGGTATTCGCGGGCCACGCCCAGCGCCGCGGCGAGGAACACACCGCCCGCGGCGTTGCGTCCGTTCATCGTCTCCAGCAGCATCTCGAAGTCGGCGGGGACGCCGCCGAACACGGCCCCGGCCAGATTCAACTCCGGCGCGTACTCGGGCGCCAGTTCGGCGGCCCAGCCCGAGGCGATCGCGCCGCCGGAGTACCCGGTCACGATGGTCGGCGCCGCGGGGGCGAGGCCGAGCTGCGGCGTGCCGACCGCCGCGCGCACCGCATCGAGCACCGCGTGTCCGGCCATCCGGCCCGCCGCGTAGGCCTGCCGCGGGCCCTGGTGGTCGGGTATCAGCACGGCGTAGTTCTTCGCGAGGGGGATCTGCGCGGCGAGCAGGTCTACGACATGGCCGTTCCGCAACATGTGCGACGGCGCGCAGCTGTGGCCGAGCGAGTCGATGGCCATGTTGTAGGAGATCAGCGGCCGCGGGCCGGGCCCCGTCCAGATCGCGGAGGGCACGAGCAGAGTGGCGATCACCGCCGCCGGCCTGCCTTTCGCGTCGGTGGACCGGATCAGCATCTCGGTGGAGATCACGGGCCTGAGGGCCGGTCCGGTGCCGCCGCGCCGGCTGGCGAGCACGGTGCCTGGCTCGGTGCGCTCGTATCCGGGCGGGGGCAGATAGAACGGATCGTCGATGGAGGTCGGCAGCACCGTCGCCGGATCGCGCGAGGGGCGCAGCAGGTCGGCGAGCACGTCGGCGCGCGCCGAACCCGCGCCGGGCAGTGCACCGGCGTTCAGCGCGCCGCAGAGGCACACGACGATCATGAGCAACGTGGCCCGCAGTGCCGAGCGAGCGCCGTTCGAGGCCGACCGCGTCCACCGTTTCCGTTTCGAATTCGAACCGCGCATCGACGTGGCTCCCATCCGAGGCTGTACCGGACCATTCGGACACCAAGTCTGGCCCACCGGCGCGGCGCCGCACGGGAACCTCGATACGCGCGTCGGACCCGTTCAGATGCTCAGTGCCCGCCGGTGGGCAGGTCGAATCGGCGCGGGCGCGGCGGGCTCAGCCATCCCGCGCACGCTCAGGGCAGCAGCGCGCGGACGGCGTCGATGGTGTCGGCGTCGATGGGCTCCTTGTCCGGGCGATACCGGACGACGCGGGCGAAGCGCAGTGCGACACCGCCGGGATAGCGTGGACTCACCTGGACGCCGTCGAGGGCGATCTCCACCACGAGCTCCGGCCAGAGGTAGACGGTGTGCTCGTCGCGGGAGCGTTCGTGGCGCGGGAATTCGGCGGTCTGCCACTGCAACAGCGCGTCGGTGAGGCCCTTGAAGGTCTTGCCGACCATGACGGGCTCGCCGGTCATCGGATCGCGTGCACCGAGGTGCAGATTCGACAGATAACCGGTCCGGCGGCCGTATCCCCACTCCGCGCCGAGCACGATCAGGTCCATGGTGTGCGTCGGCTTGATCTTCAGCCAGGCGCGGCCACGGCGACCCGCGGCGTACGGCGCGGCCAGCGATTTGACCATCACGCCCTCGTGCCCGGCGGCCAGCGCGCCGTCGAAGTATTCGGCGGCGGACTCCGCGTCGGGGCGGATCAGCGCGGGGATGGTGTGCTCGCGCGCCACGCGCAGCAGCGCGGCGCGCCGTTCCGAGAGCGGGGCGTCGAGCAGGTCCTGCCCGTCCAGGTGCAGGCAGTCGAAGAAGTACGGGTGCAGCAACAGCTCCCTGGTCGAGCTCACCGCGGGAACCAGCGGTCCGGCGGCGGCGCCGGGCGGCAGCTTCGCCTCCCCGCTCGGATCGGCGGTGGCGAAGCGGCTCATGGTCTCCTGGAACGGCCGTGGCCGCCCGGAATCGGTGAGCGCCAATGTCTCCCCGTCCAGCACGACGCTGGTGCACGCCAGCCCCGAGACGAGCCGCACCAATTCGGGCACGCCCGCGGTGATGTCGCGCAGGGTCCTGGTGAAGACGCGCACCTCGTCGCCGTCGCGGTGCACTTGGATTCGCGCGCCGTCGAGCTTGTGCTCGACACTGACCTCGCCCTCGAACTCGGCCATCGCCTCGTCGAGCGCCGCGCCCGGCGAAGCGAGCATCGGCTGGATCGGCCTGCCCACCTCGAGCCGGAACGCGGCGAGCGCCTCCGACCCGCCGGTGAGCGCCGCGGCGGCGGTGACCGGCAGCTGCCCGGAGAGCATGTACGCGCGCCGGACCTGATCGACCGGCACCGCGGCGGCCACCGCGACCGCCTCGGCGACGAGCGCGGTCAGCGCGCCCTGCCGGATCTCCCCGGTGAGCAAGCGCAACAGGAACGTCTGCTCGGCCGCGGTGGCCGCGGCCCACAGCATGGTCAGCAGCTCCTTGCGCCGGTTCGCCGAGCCCTTTCCCGCGACCGTCGCCAGTTCGACGAACACCTTGTCGACCGCCGAAACCGACAGTGTCGCAACCGAGGACGGCGAGCCGCCCAGCCCCGTGAGGGTGCGCCAACCGGTGCCGATGCGGCCCTGGCGCAACTCGCCGGAGACCCACGCCACCACGGGGGCGAGCTCGTCCGGCGCCGCGGCGCCGAGCAGCTCGGCCAGCGCGGCGATTTTCGTTTTCCGGGACCGGGTCGCACGAACGGTCTCCGACGTCTGCACGACTTCCGAGAACAGCACCCAACGACGGTAACCCGAGGCTGTGACATATAGCTCAGCTCCGCTGTTAATTTCCATTGGCAAGGCTGCGAAACACCCCATAAACTGGACATATGGCCAAAACGTACGTCGGCGCACGGCTCCGCCAGCTGCGCACCGAGCGGGGGTTGAGCCAGGTCTCGCTGGCCCAGAAGCTGGAGATCTCGGGCAGCTACCTGAACCAGATCGAACACGATGTGCGCCCGCTCACCGTGCCCGTGCTGCTGAAGATCAGCGAAGTCTTCGGCGTGGACGCGACCTTCTTCTCCTCCGCCGACGACACCCGGCTCATCGCGGAGCTGCAAGAGGTCGTCATGGATCAGGAGCTCGGCATCGAGGCCGACACGCAGGAGATCGCCGACATGGTCTCGGCGCACCCGAGCCTCGCCCGCGCGATGGTCGCCATGCACAACCGCTACCGCAACACCAGCGCCCAGCTCGCGGCCGCCACCGAGGACCGCTTCGCCGACGGCGCGGGCAGCGCCACCATCAGCAAGCCGCACGAGGAAGTGCGCGACTACTTCTACCAGCGGCAGAACTACATCCACGAATTGGACACCGCCGCAGAGGAACTCACCGCCCGCATCCGCTTCCACGGCGGCGACGTGCCGAGCGAGATCGCGCGCAGGCTGCGCTCGCACGACGTGAAGATCACCGAGCGCATCGATCTCGGCGAGGGCGTGCTGCACCGCTACGACACCGAGTCCAGGGTGCTGGAGATCGCTCCACATCTGTCCGGCGGGCAGCGCACCTTCAAGCTCGCCGCCGAACTCGCCTACTTCGAATGCGGCGATCTGCTCGAAAAGCTGGTGGAAGAGGGCAATTTCGCGTCCGAGGACACCCGCAAGCTGGCGATGCTCGGCTTGGCGAATTACTTCGCCGCGGCGACCGTCCTGCCCTACACGCACTTTCACGAGGTGGCCGAGGACTTCCGCTACGACATCGAGCGGCTCTCGGCGTACTTCACCCAGAGCTACGAGACCATCTGCCACCGGCTGTCCACCCTGCAACGGCCCAGGCTGCGCGGCGTTCCGTTCTCGTTCGTCCGTGTCGATCGGGCGGGCAACATGTCGAAGCGCCAGTCCGCCACCGGTTTCCACTTCTCCTCCAGCGGCGGCACCTGTCCGCTGTGGAACGTCTACGAGACCTTCGCCTACCCCGGCAAGATCATGACCCAGATCGCGCAGATGCCCGACGGGCGCAAGTACCTCTGGATCGCCCGCACCGTCGAGCGGCGCGCGACCCGCTACGGCCAGCCGAGCAAGACCTTCGCGATCGGCCTCGGCTGCGAACTGCGCCATGCGGGCCGGGTCGTCTACGCAGACGGCATCGACCTCGACGAGGTACAGGCGACCCCGATCGGCGCGGGCTGCCGCGTCTGCGAGCGCGCCAACTGCCCGCAGCGCGCCTTCCCCCCGCTCGGCAAGGTGCTCGACATCAGCGAGCACCGCAGTTCGGTGTCGCCTTACGTGCTGAAATGAATTCCGCCGCTTTGATCTGAAAGCTTTCATTTCGAAGCGATGTGCGTCGATTACTGCATGTTTGCGCTGTACGCCTTACAAATCCCTGGTGCGCCAAAGAAATTGCGTTTCTGTCGGCGGCCGGTGTTAGTGTCGCCGCCGAGAATGCGATGATGCGTTCCGTACACAAGGGGAATTCTGTTGATTATCAAGAAGTTCGCGGTTACTGCCATGCTCGCGATCGCGGCGACCGGCATCGCGAGCAGCGTCACGTACGCCGCGCCCACGCCGGAGAAAACCAACCAGTCTGGCACCGAAAGCGGTGTGGCGTATCAGATTTCACGATCCGAGGACGGAAAGACCCTGACCGCGCAACTGGATGGCGGCACCTTCGCCCTCACCCAGACCGCGCTCACCGTGAAAGACAAGTCAGGCACGGTCGTCGCGGCCGTCCCGCTGAAGGTGACGATCGACGGCGCCGACAGCGTGGAATTGCGTCCGCAACTGAGCACCGACGGCACGAACCTCACCGCGTCGCCGATCGGTTACTGGAGCAAGACTTCGCCCAAGCAGCGGAATATCGAGGCGGGCATAGGCATCGGCGCGGCGCTCGGCGTCTTCGGCGGACTCTTCCTCGGCGTCGCCCTCACCCTGGTGACCATGGGCCTGCTCGCTCCGATCGCGCTGCCGGTCGGCGTCATCGCGGGCGTGATCGTGGGCGGGGCGATCGGCGCGGGGATCGCCGCCTCCATCCCGGCGTCGGATCGGCCGGATCAGTGGGAGTACACGCCCGAGTGCTGGCAGGGTTACCACCACACCTACTGCTGGTAATCACGCGACTGTGGGTGCTCGATTTGGTGCTTGGCCGAGTTTTGCGGCGGGTGCTTGTAGTCGACAGCTCACAGATCGAAGCGGCACTCGGTGTTCGGATGGGTGCGTAGCTGGGTTTTCGGGCGGCGGGTCCTGTTGGTCGACCGTGGCCAGTGCACACCGTTCCCAGTGGCTTCGCCTACTCAGCGTCTCCATTTGGTGCTTGGGTTTTCGGGCGGCAGCTACGGGTGGTCGACGGTTTCCACGGCTGCCTCTTCAGTGTTGCTGCGCCGACCCAGGTATTCGCCTGGAGCCCTGCTTGGTTTTGTGCGGCTCCGTGCGTGCGGTTGACGGTTCCCAGTGCCCACCCTTCGCAGTGCGTCCGCCTACCCAGGTATTCCTCGAACGGTGCTGGGCACGTCGCCTGCCGTACCCGGCTTACCTCCCGCAGTCAGGTGCGCGAGGCAGGCTTCCGGCCAGGTCGACGGGTTCTGGTTGCGTCCAGAAAGCGGCACCTGAAAGAGAGCCCTCCCCGCGTCAACCCCGCAACCACCATTTCTCTCCCGTCGATAGAGAAATGGTGGTCGATGCGGATCGACGGTAGTCAAATGGTGGCATTCGAAGATCAACTAGCAACCATATGACTCCCGTCGATTTCCACCACCATTCGACTACCGTCGATTCGGCCACCAACCGGTCCTGCACGAACACCTGGGCGCATCAAACCCCGCCCCACCAGCACCACAACCCCCAACAACCCCACCATTGGCCATTCCACACACCGTCTGCACGCCTCGCATAGGCACCGCCTGTGTGAGGCGTACGGAAAGTGTGTGTCGCGGCAATGACGTGCATCCCCAACTCGCACATCCAAAGAACGCAACCACAGCCGGTCGACCACGCCGGAAGCCGAACACCGCGCACCCGACGGCGGGAGGTAAGCCGGGTACGGCTCTCAACGCCACCAGCACCGTTAGAGGCAAACCCGGGTAGCCGAACATAACTCGCAGGCGCGCAACCGGAACCACGTCACCCAACCCACCCCAACACCCCACCGAACGAAACCACCCAACGCCACCTCCCCCAAACGCAACCACAGCCAGCCGACCCGCCCGAAACCGCAACAACACGGCACCCAACAGCGGGAGGTAAACCGGGTACCCCACCCCACGCGCCCAGCACCGATCGAGGAAAACCTGGGCAGCCGAACGTGACTCGCAGGCCCACCACCGGAGCCACGTCCACCAACGCGCCCACAGGACCGACCGGACGCAACCCCCTGTCACAGCGACACCGGGCCACAGCGAAGTCCGACCGCGCCGCCGCCGGAGCGGGCGCTGCCTACCCACACCAGCGAAGGGCTCGAACCGACCGAGTACCGGAACGGCCGGGCACCCACAACTTCGGAGTGCCCGCAACCGCCCGCCTCAGAACGCCGCTTCGTCCATCTCCATGATGTCGTTGTCGATCGCCGCGAGAACATTCCTGGTCGCCGTCAGCTGCGGCAGCACGTTCTTGGCGAAAAAGCTTGCCACCGCGACCTTTCCGGCATAGAACGATCGATCCTTGGCGTCCGCGTCGCCTGCCAGCGCGGCGGCGGCGATCTCGGCCTGGACGAGCAGTCGCCAGCCGATGAGCAGGTCGCCGACGGAGAGCAGGAAGCGCACCGAGCCGAGGCCGACTTTGTACAGCTCGGCGGGTGACTGCTGGGCCGCCATCACGAATCCGGTGAGCGTCGCGGCCATCGCCTGCACATCGGCCTGCGCGGTGCGCAGCAGTCCGCGCTCGGTCTCGAAGCGCCCGCTCGGGGTGTCGAGGAAGGCGCTGATACGGCCGTCCACGTGGGCGAGCGCGGCGCCCTTGTCCCGAATGATCTTGCGGAAGAAGAAGTCCTGCGCCTGGATGGCCGTCGTGCCCTCGTACAACGAGTCGATCTTGGCGTCGCGGATGTACTGCTCGATCGGGTAGTCCTGCAAGTACCCCGAACCACCGAGCGTCTGAAGGGATTCCGTCAGGTACTGGTAGGCCCGTTCCGAGCCGACGCCCTTCACGATGGGCAGCAGCAGATCGTCCACCCGATGCGCCATTTCGGCGTCCGCGCCCGAAACCAGCTGCGCCACATCGGCGTTCTGATGGGCGGCGGTGTAGAGGTACACCGCACGCAGCCCCTCGGCGTACGCCTTCTGCAGCGCCAGCGAGCGGCGCACGTCCGGGTGGTGGGTGATGGCGACGCGCGGCGCCGCCTTGTCCGCCATCTGGGTCAGGTCCGAGCCCTGCACGCGCTGCTTGGCGTAGGCCAGCGCGTTCAGGTATCCGGTCGAGAGGGTGCCGGAGGACTTGACGCCGACCATCATGCGGGCGTTCTCGATCACCTGGAACATCTGGGCGATGCCGTTGTGCACGTCGCCGACCAGCCAGCCCTTGGCCGGGACCGCGCCGCCGAAGGTCAGCTCGCAGGTCGGCGAGGACTTCAGGCCCATCTTGTGTTCGACGCCGGTCACGTAGACGCCGTTGCGGTCACCCAGCTCGAGCGTCTCGTGGTCGAACAGGAACTTCGGCACGTAGAACAGTGACAGCCCCTTGGTGCCGGGCCCCGCGCCTTCCGGACGGGCCAGCACCAGGTGGAAGACGTTGTCGGCCGTAGCGCCGACGTCGCCGCCGGAGATGAAGCGCTTGACGCCCTCGATGTGCCAGGAGCCGTCCTCCTGCGGGATGGCCTTGGTGCGGCCCGCGCCGACATCCGAGCCGGCGTCCGGCTCGGTCAGCACCATGGTGCCCTGCCAGCCCTTCTCGTAGCCGAGGGTGGCCCAGTGCCGCTGCTGCTCGGTGCCGACGTTGTACAGCACCGACGACATCACCGTGCCCATGCTGAAGAAGCTGGCCGACGGATTGGCGCAGGTGATCATCTCGTTGACCGCCCAGACCACCGCGTTGGGAGCGGCCGTGCCGCCCATGCCCTCCGGCATGCCGAGCCTGCCCCAGTCGGCCTCGCGCACCGCGGCGACCGTCTTGCGCAACGGCTCGGGTACGGAGATCTCGAAGGTGGTCGGGTCGTAGACCACGGGCTCACGGTCGGCCGCGACGAAGGAATCCGCGACCGGACCCTCGGCGAGGCGCTTCACCTCGGCGAGGATCTCGCGCACTGTGTCGGAGTCGAGGTCGCCGTAGGCGCCGGTATCGAGGAGTTTGTCGAGTGCGAGCACCTCGAAAAGGTTGAATTCGATGTCACGTACGTTCGCCCTGTAGTGCCCCACCTGGTCCTCCTCGACTCGTGCGCCGTGGTCCGCCCACGCCATGCTCCGGCGCTTCTGACGATGTACAAAACGCAGCCTGCCGCAACGGGAATCGGCTACGCAACCGTAGGGAAAACCGGACCGGACGCAGCCTGGCGAAGTGGCGCCGATGACCTGCGGCGGCCACAGCAAAACCTGCGGCGGCCACAGCAAAGGCGACGCAGCCGCGCACGGATGCGAAGCGAACCCGGGTGTATTACGGTCCGGCTACGGACCTCACGCCGGTTGACCGGATGGTTGCGAAAAGGTTTCACACGGGCGAAACATCGGCAACGGACTCGTCACCGAGAGATATTCCGGCGCAACAACTCCTGTCTACTCTTCGCACCACGAATACGCGTTGTATACACCCCGGTCGACAGCCGTGACCGGGGCAAATGCGGCGTATTCGGCGTGGCGCAGCCAGCGCCGCCACACACCGGACGAAGTGAGAGGGTTCCGCCCGATGTCAGATTCCCCTGCCGCTCATCGGCATCGTTCCCGCCTGATCAGAGCACTGGTCGCCCCGACCGCGGTGGCGCTCGCCGGCCTGTTGCTGACCGCCTGCGGCGCCAAGGACGACGCCGCGACCGGCTCCAACGCAGCATCCTGCGTCGACACCTCGGCGAGCACCATCAAGGTCGGTTCGCTGCACTCGCTGTCGGGGACCATGGCCATCTCCGAGGTCACCGTCGCCAACTCCACCAAGCTGGCCGTCGACCAGATCAACGCCGCAGGCGGCGTGCTGGGCAAGAAGATCGAGCTGGTGCTCGAGGACGGCGCTTCGGACCCGAAGACCTTCGCGGAGAAGGCCGAGAAGCTCATCAGCTCCGACTGTGTCGCCGCGGTATTCGGCGGCTGGACCTCGTCGAGCCGAAAGGCCATGAAGCCCAAGTTCGAAAGCCTCAACTCGCTGCTCTACTACCCGGTCCAGTACGAGGGCCTGGAGGACAGCAAGAACATCTTCTACACTGGCGCCACCACCAACCAGCAGATCGTGCCCGCGCTGGATTACCTGAAGCAGAAGGGCATCAAGTCCCTGTACCTGGTCGGCTCCGACTACGTCTTCCCGCAGACGGCCAACCGCGAGATCAAGGCGTACGCCGCGGCCAACGGCATCGAGATCAAGGGCGAGGACTACACGCCGCTGGGCTCCACGGACTTCTCGACCATCGTGAACAAGGTGCGAAACGCCAAGGCGGGCGCGGTCTTCAACACCCTCAACGGTGACTCGAACGTGGCGTTCTTCCGCGAGTACACCAACGCGGGCCTGAAAGCCGCCGATATGCCGGTGGTTTCGGTGTCCATCGCCGAGGAAGAGGTCGCGGGCATCGGCGCGCAGAACATCGCGGGCCAGCTGACGGCGTGGAACTACTACCAGACGGTCGACACCCCGCAGAACAAGGCGTTCGTCGACGCGTACAAGGCCGCCTTCGGCGCTGACAAGCCCACCTCGGACCCGATGGAAGCCGCCTACGCCTCGGTCTACCTGTGGAAGAACACCGTCGAGAAGGCCAACTCGTTCAAGGTCGAGGACATCCAGGCCGCGGCCGACGGCGTCAGCTTCGAGGCCCCGGAGGGCCTGGTCACCATCGACGGCTCCAACCACCACATCACCAAGACCGCCCGCATCGGCGAGATCCGCGCCGACGGCCTGATCTACACGGTGTGGGACTCCGGCAAGCCGATCCAGCCGGACCCGTACCTGAAGTCCTACGACTGGGCCAAGGGCCTGTGACAACTGTCGTCCGTTCGGTGCGGGGCGGCCGGTTCGCCGGTCGTCCCGCACCGGCCTGATTCCGAGGTGACCACAAATGGACGTGTTGATCGGCCAGCTCTTCACGGGGTTGAGCCTGGGATCGATTCTGCTGCTCGCCGCCCTCGGCCTTTCGCTCACCTTCGGTCAGATGGGCGTGATCAACATGGCCCACGGCGAATTCATCATGGCCGGCTGCTACACCACCTACGTCGTGCAGAAGGTGATCTCCTCGGTCGGGGTCTCGCTGCTGGTGTCGCTGGTGGTCGGGTTCCTGGTCGGCGGCGCGCTGGGGGCGGCGCTGGAGATGGGCCTGATCCGATGGATGTACGACCGCCCGCTGGACACCCTGCTCGTCACCTTCGGCGTCGGCCTGGTGTTGCAGCAGTTCGCGCGTGACCTCTTCGGCGCGCCCGCCAAGAACGTGCTGGCCCCCGAATGGCTCAGTGGCGGGGTCACCATCATGGGCGCGGTCGTGCCCAAGACGCGCATCTTCATCCTGGTCCTCGCGGTGCTCGCGGTGACCGTGCTGGCCGCGGTGCTGAAGGCGACACCCCTCGGCAGGCGCATTCGCGCCGTGGTACAGAACCGCGGCCTGGCCGAAACCAGCGGCGTCTCCAGCCGTTTCACCGATATCAGCACTTTCTTCATCGGCTCCGGCCTGGCCGGCGTCGCGGGCGTCGCACTGACCCTGATCGGCTCGACCAGCCCCACCATCGGCCAGAGCTATCTGATCGACGCGTTCCTCGTGGTGGTGATCGGCGGACTCGGTCAGATCAAGGGCACGGTGATCGCGGCGTTCGCGCTCGGGCTGCTCAACTCCTACATCGAATACGAGACCACCGCGTCCATCGCCAAGGTCATCGTGTTCGTACTGATCGTCATCTTCCTGCAGGTCCGCCCGCAGGGCCTGTTCACCGTCCGGACAAGGAGTTTGGCATGACCACGCTGACCAGACACTGGCGTGAGCGCTCCTCGCTGACCGTGCTCGGCGGTTTCGCACTCGCGGCGATTCTGCTGTTCGCGGTGGCCCCCGCGGTGCTCAGCGACTTCCGGCTGAACCTGCTCGCGAAGTTCCTGTGCTTCGCGATCGTGGCCGCGGGCATCGGCCTGGCGTGGGGCCGCGGCGGCATGCTGACCCTCGGTCAAGGCGTGTTCTTCGGCATCGGCGCGTATCTCATGGCGATGCACCTACAGATGACCGACGCCGCGCGGCTCGGCAACGACGTGCCGGAGTTCATGGAGATCGCGGGTATCCGCGAATTGCCGGGATTCTGGCAACCTTTCGCGTCCGCGCCGGTCGCGATCATCGGCATTCTCGTGCTGCCCGCCGCGGTCGCGGCGCTGCTCGGCTACGGCGTGTTCAAGCGACGGGTCAAGGGCGCCTACTTCGCCATCCTGAGCCAGGCGCTGGCCGCCGCGCTGGCCATCCTGCTCACCGGGCAGCAGGCGCTCGGCGGTTTCACCGGGCTCTCGGATTTCCGCGCCTTCTTCGGTTTCAAGCTCTCCGACCCGGTCAACCGGCAGATGCTGTTCTTCATCGCGGCGGGCACGCTGCTGGTGGTGGTGGCACTGGTCCGCCAGCTGATGCACAGCCGTTACGGCGAATTGCTCGTCGCGGTGCGCGATCAGGAGGAGCGGGTGCGCTTCCTCGGCTACGACCCGGCCAACATCAAGATCGTCGCGTACGTGGTCGCCGCCTTCTTCGCCGGCATCGCGGGCGCGCTGTTCACGCCGATCGTCGGCATCATCTCCCCCGCCGACATCGGCGTGGTGCCCTCCATCGCCTTCCTGATCGGCGTCGCCATCGGCGGGCGCACGACACTGCTCGGTCCGGTGCTCGGCGCGATCGGCGTCGCCTGGGCGCAGACCGCGTTCTCCGAACAGTTCCCGTCCGGTTGGACCTACCTGCAAGGTGTGTTGTTCATCGTCGTCGTCGGATTCGTCCCGGCGGGTCTCGCGGGCGTCTGGCCGATGCTGAAGGGCTTGCTGGAGAGCAGGTTCCGACGCCCGGGCTCGGGCACGCCCGCCACGGTGCGCGCGAGCGCGCCGCCGGACGACGCCGTGCCTGCCGAGGAGAAGATCGCCGAGGAGAAGGTGGAATCCCGATGACGACATCGACGAGTGAACCCAAGCTCGGCGGCAACGCGGGCATGGACAGCGAGTACCTCGAAATCCGCGGTCTCTCGGTGAGTTTCGACGGCTTCAAAGCCGTCACCGACGTGGATCTGACCGTGCTGCAAGGCGATCTGCGCTTCCTGATCGGACCCAACGGCGCGGGCAAGACGACGCTCATCGACGCGATCACCGGCCTCGTCCCCGCGACGGGTTCGGCGCAGAAATCCGGCACCGAACTGCTCGGCAAGAAGGTGCACCAGATCGCCCGCCTCGGCGTCGGGCGCACCTTCCAGACGGCCAGCGTGTTCGAGCAGCTCAGCGTGCTGCAGAACCTGGACATCGCGGCGGGCGCGGGCCGTTCGCCGCTGACACTGTTGCGCAGGCGCAAGTCGGTGCTGCCGAGTATCGAAGAGGCGCTGGAGATCACCGGTCTCGCCGCCCTGCGCGACCAACAGGCGGGCGTGCTCGCGCACGGCCAGAAGCAGTGGCTGGAGATCGGCATGCTGCTGGTGCAGAACGCCGCCGTGCTGCTGCTCGACGAACCGGTCGCGGGCATGAGCGCCGAAGAGCGCGAGGAGACTGGAAACCTGTTGCGCCGCATCGGAGCCGAGCGCGTCGTGGTGGTGGTCGAGCACGACATGGACTTCATGCGCTCGTTCGCCACCTCGGTGACCGTCCTCGCGGGCGGCCGGGTGCTCAGCGAAGGCACCGTCGAGCAGGTGCAAGCCGATCCGCGGGTGCAGGAGGTCTACCTCGGCACCGCAGCGGCCATCGGCACCGAGCTCGAAGACGAAACCACCGTGCAGAACAAGGAGTCCGCCGATGCTTGAACTGGTCGACGTCCACTCCGGCTACGGCCGGACCGAGGTGATTCACGGTGTGTCGGTGACGGTTCCGGACGACAGCGTGGTGGCGATCATGGGCCACAACGGCGCCGGCAAGACCACGCTGTTGCGCACCGCGGTCGGATTGGTCGCCACCAGGTCCGGGCGGATCACCTTCGACGGCGAGGCGATCACCAAACTCTCGCCCTCGCGCCGGGTCAAGCGCGGCATCGCGTACGTGCCGCAGGGCCAGCAGAGTTTTCCACAGCTCACCACCGCGGAGAACCTCCAGGTGGTGGCCGACGGGCGCAAGCGCGGCAAAGCGCTGATCGACGAGTCGCTCGATCTGTTCCCCGCGCTGCGAGAACTGCTGAGCCGCAAGGCCGGTCTGCTCTCCGGCGGTCAGCGGCAGCAGCTGGCCATCGCACGCGCCCTCATCACCGAACCCAAGCTGCTCATTCTCGACGAGCCCACCGAGGGCATCCAGCCGTCGGTGGTGGCCGAGATCGAGCGCACCATCATTGAATTGACGGCGCGGGGCGGGTTGAGCGTGCTGCTGGTCGAGCAGCACATCGGTTTCGCTCTGCAAGCGGCGCAACGGTATTACGTGCTGCAATCCGGCCGGGTCACCTCCACCGGCGACGGCGGAGCGGGCGCGGAGACCGAAGTCCGCTCGGCGATGGCGATCTGAGGGCCGTTCAGCAGTCGGTCTGGAACGGGTAGCAGTCGCGCGGCTGATACGGCGGCGGGGACGGGGCCACCGTAGCGGACGTGGTCTCGGGCCCCGAACCGGTATGCGGCTCGTCGCGCGCCACCGCCGTGGCGACGACGCCGAGCACCACGAGCATGCCGATCACGGCCGCCGCGACGACCGCCCAGGTCGCCGCGTGCTGGGTGCGGGTCGGCGGCCTCGGCGGCGGCGGGGCGGGCGGCGGGGGCGCGACGTCGGCGACGGGCAGGTGCGAATGCACCGCCAACTCGTCGAAACCGTCGGCGATCAGCTCGGCCCGCGAGGGCGCGGTCGCGCCGAGCGCCGTGGCCGCCGAGATTACCCGGTCCGCGCTCCAGCTGCGCGGCCCGGCCGCGAAACCGTCCAGGTAGATACGCAATTCGGTGGCATCAGGCACATTCGCCACGACGACGTCGATACCGGAGCGCAGATTCGTCCGCGCGGGGCGCACCACCACGCCACGGAACGGAATCAGCGCGACCACGCCGCACACGTGGCCCGGATCGATCAGCGCCCGTTCGAGTTTGCTCTTGACCGCGTACACGGCCTGCTCCAGGCGTTCGACCGGGTTCGCGGCGCTCTCGTCGTCGAAATCGGCGGGGTTGTCGCTGATGGTCCACGACTCGTCGTCCGACACGCCGAGAATGCCGCTCTGGCGCCGCCGGAACCCTCTGACCTCGACCACGGTGATCCCGCGCGGCGTGATCACCACCGCATCGATCTGACGAGTTCCGTTGTCTCCCACCTGCGCGTCGACCGCGGCGAACGCGGTCGACGGATTGGCCCGCAGGCAGTCCACGAATTCCTGCTCGGCACCGGAGAGCTGCGCTCCGGGCCTGATCTTCACCAGCATGTGCCTCGACCCCTGATCGACCTGTTCGCACTCGCGGCGCAGCCCGCCCACGGCCCCGACGGTCCGCACCGGTACTGATGATGCCGGTCCGCACCCGCGAAAACCACTGGAAAGCGGAAAGCCCGGGTAGGCTCGACTCTCGGTCCGGCGCTGGGCGACCGGGCCGACCACGATGGCGGGGAGGCCCTCACCGCGCGGAAGGCGGAAGCATGGTTTCGATGTCGCAACCACGAATCGCACCGGGACGTCTCAAGGAACTCGGGCCGGTGAATTGGGCTGTCTGGCAGGTGCTCTCGCGCGCCGCGGGCACCTCCGACGCGCACCTGTTCAGCACGCTGGGCCGCACCAAGGGACTGTTCCGCGGCTGGCTGCACTACTCCGGGCGGCTGATGCCGGGCGGACGGCTGCCGCGACACGAATCCGAGCTGGTCATCATTCGGGTCGCCCACCAGCGCGGCTGCGAGTACGAGATGGACCATCACATCCGGCTCGGCCGCCGCGCGGGCGTCACGCCCGAGATCCTGGAGCGGCTGCGTACCGGGCCCGCCGATCCCTACTGGACGGACAAGCACCGCACGCTGCTCGAGGCGGTCGACCAGCTCGTGGCGACCCGCGACATCGACGACGCCACCTGGGCTCGGCTGGCCGCGTACTACGACGAGCGCAGCCTCATCGAGATCGTGCTGCTGGTCAATCAGTACGAGGGGCTGGCCTCGACCATCACCGCCCTGCGCATCCAGCGCGACGGACTGTGAGCGCGCACCGATTCTCGATCGGTCGCGCCGGAACGGCCAGTCCGTAGGTGTAGTTCACCATCGGCTGAGGCCGAGTTCGGTCGCGACGGCACACACGGTGACTGCGTTCACATCGGCGATGCGGAGGGCGGCTGCCACTACGGCGTCGAGCTCTTGTCGACCGTTGGGCTGCCGCCACGACGGGCGGGACGCGCCACAGCGCTCCGGGGTTCGCGCTGGGTCGCGCGCGTGATCCAGCTCATAGTGCACCCCTCGGGAAATTTACCTACAACGTACAGCGTACTAAGTATAGAGTTGTTTCGCGTCCCCGAGGAGGACCCATGCGTATCACCGCTTCCGCCATCTCGCTCAACGTCGCCGACCCGCAGGCCTCGGCGAAGTTCGTCATCGACCACCTCGGGTTCACCGAGAAGATGTCCGCCGACGGGTTCGTCTCGCTGGAGCGACCGGACGCCGGGATGAACCTCATCTACCTGCGCACCGGGCTGCCGACCTTCAAGCCCACGAGCGCGGCGGGCAGCGCGGGCGACGGGTTGCTCGTGGTGTTCGTGGTCGACGACATCGACGCCGAGTACGCGCGCCTCCGGGGCGAGGGGGCGCCGATCGTGACGCCCATCGAGACCGAGGAGTGGGGCGAGCGGTACTTCCAGATGTCGGACCCGAACGGGATCGTCATCCAGCTCGTGCAGTGGGTATGACGACGAACGCCGGTGCGCGGTCCACGAGCGTGGATCGCGCACCGGCGCAAGAATTCTCAGGTCAGGAGAGGGCGGCGCGGAAGACCTCGACCGCCGGGGTCGACGGACGGCCGAGCAGCTTCTGCAGGTCGCCGGAGTCGACGTCGAGCACGCCGGCGGCGATGCCGGTGTCGGCGTCGGCCAGCGCCTTCGCGTACACGGCGGGCAGGCCGACCTGTTCGAGCACGGCCGCGTAGTCCGCCTCGGCGAGGTTCTCGTACCGCACCGTCTTACCGGCGGCCTCCGAAATGGACTGCGCCAGTTCGGCGTAGGTCAGCCGCTCGTCACCACCGAGCTCGTAGACCCGGCCCTCGTGACCGTCGGTGGTGAGCACGCGCGCGGCGGCGGCCGCGTAGTCCGCGCGGGACGCACCGGCCACCCGGCCCTGCCCCGCCGCGCCGTGCAGCACGCCGGATTCCACCGCGTGCGCGAGACCGCCGAGGTAGTTCTCCCAGTACCAGCTGTTGCGCAGCAGCGTGTACGGCACGGTGGACTCGGCCAATACCGCCTCGGTGCCGCGGTGCTCCTGCGCCAGGATCAGCGGGTTCTCGGTGGCGCCGGGAATGCTCGTGTAGGCGAGCAGCTGTACGCCCGCGCGCTCGGCGGCGCGAATCACGGTGGTGTGCTGCGCGACTCGCTCACCGAACTCGGTGCCGGAGATCAGCAGCAGCCGGTCCACGCCCGCCAGCGCACGGTCCAGCGCGGCGGCGTCACCGTAGTCGGCCCGACGCACGTCGACGCCACGCTCGGCCAGGTCGGCGACCTTCTGCGGATCGCGCACGATCGCGACGACGGGCGCTTCGCCCGCGCGCAGCAGTTCCTCGACGACGAGCCGGCCCAGCTGTCCGCTTGCCCCTGCGATGGCGACGGTCATGACTTCCTCCAGAGTTCTGTACTGATCTGCTCGTACTAACTATTAGTAAGCACTATGCATTCCGCAGACACTTTGGTCAAGGCGGGTACTATCGAGGACATGGACACCCAGCGCATTCCGTCGGCGGACACCGACGACCCCACGCTGGAAGCCGACGTCTTCGCGCGAAACTGCACGTCGCGGCCAGTTTTGCAGAATGTGACCAGCCGCTGGGGCATCCTCGCCATGGTGGCGCTGCGGGAGGGGCCGTACCGATTCAGCGCGCTGCGCAGGCGCGTCGACGGTGTGAGCGAACGCATGCTCTCGCAGACATTGCAGGCCCTGGAGCGCGACGGCATGGTGCATCGCGAGGTGCAGGAGACCATCCCGCCGCGCGTCGAATACACCCTCACCGAACTCGGCGCCGAGGTGGCCGACCAGCTCGACGCGCTCATTCAGGTGGTGGAGACGAACATGCCACGGGTCCACGAGGCCCAGGCCGCCTATCACCGCGATTGATCGCGCCCGCCGGGAACGACCGCGCCCGGCGATCGGTTGCAGGTGACATGGAACTCTCCGAAGCCGTCGATTTCGCTCGCTCCGCTCGCCGTTCCGTGCTGACCACCATCCGCCGCAACGGCAGGCCGCAGCTGTCCAACGTGCTGCACGTCGTCGGAGACGACGACGTCATCCGCATCTCCATCACCGCCGACCGCGCCAAGTACCACAATCTGCGGCGCGACCCCTGGGCCGCGCTGCACGTCACCCGCGACGACTTCTTCGCCTATGCCGTCCTCGAAGGCACCGTCGAACTCACGCCCGTCGCCGCCGAACCCGATGACCCCACCGTCGAGGAACTCGTCGCCTACTACCGCTCGGTCTCCGGCGAACACCCCGACTGGTCCGATTACCGGCGCGCCATGGTCGAAGAACGCCGCGTCCTCGCCCTCTTCACCCCCACCAACGCCTACGGCATGCTCTGATCCACTCGCTCGCACATCGTCACCGGCCGAGCGCATTCGCCCTGCGGCGGCTCGTTCCGCCCGATAGACCCCGGCTCAGCGGGTGAGGAGTTGCGAGACGGGGAGGAAGGTGTAGCCGTCGGCGCGCAGTTCGGCGACTATGCGCGGGATCGCGGCGAGGGAGTCGGGGTTGCTCATGACGTGCAGCAGGACGATGGAGCCGGGGCGGACCTCGGCGACGGTTTCGCGGACGACGTCGTCGGTGCCGGCCACTGTGCCGGAGTCGGGTTCGACGTCCCACATGACGGTGGTGCGGTCGTGGTCGGCGAGATATTCGGGCAGCGACCAGAGTTTCTTGCCGTAGGGCGGGCGGAAGGTGATGGGGCCGAGGTAGCCGGTCTTCGCGATCTCGGCGTCGGTGTCCTCGATCTCGGCGCGCACGGTCCTGTCGGAGACGAACACCATCCGCCGGTGGTTGTAGGTGTGGTTACCGATCTCGTGGCCCGCGGCGGCGATCGCCCTGCCCGCCTCCGGCCGCGCCGCGAGATCCCGCCCGTTCAGGTAGAAGGTGGCGGTAATGCCCGCGTCGGCAAGGACTTTCAGCACTTCGGGCGCGCGGTCGGAAGGTCCGTCGTCGAGCGTCAGCGCGACCACCTTGTCCGCGGTGTCGACCCGATCCACCAGCCGCCCCGCCACCTGATAGGTGCGCGAGTTCATCAGGAAATAAGTGCCGGCCCCCACCAGCACGACGAGCACGAGAGCGAGCGCGAACCCGATCGACCACCGGCGAAGCATCTTCGCTGTATATCAGAAAATCGCGCCGAACCACTGCGCGCCAACCGCATTCGGCCGACCGGAGCGCAACATCCCCGCTCTACCCAACCACCCCCGGGGCGAGTCTTACGAGCCCGTTCGCGGCCCGTCTCGCTTCCGAGCGGTCGAGACGCACGCGACGAAGTCGCAAGTCTTGACCGCTCGGAAAGCGAGACACTAGTGGGCCGCGAACACGCGCGCGCCAGCGCGCCAATGATTCAGAAGTTGATCATGTGGCCCGCGAGGCCGTGGATGGCCTCCTGCAGCGCCTCGCTGAGCGTCGGGTGGGTGTGCACGTTGCGGGCGAGCTCGTTGACCGTGAGGTCCCACTTCTGGGCCAGGGTCAGCTCGGGCAGCAGCTCCGAGACGTCGGGCCCGATCAGGTGGCCGCCGATCAGTTCGCCGTACTTGGCGTCGGAGATCAGCTTCACGAAACCGGTCGCGTCGCCGAGACCGTGCGCCTTGCCGTTGGCGGTGAACGGGAAGGTCGCGACCTTCACGTCGTAGCCCTCGGCGCGCGCCTGCTCCTCGGTGAGACCGAAGCTGGCCACCTGCGGCTGGCAGAAGGTGGCGCGCGGCATCATCCGGTAGTCGCCGAGGGTGAGGGTCTCCGCGCCGCCGATGGTCTCGGACGCGACCACGCCCTGCGCCTCCGCGACGTGCGCGAGCTGCAGCTTGCCGGTGACGTCACCGATGGCGTAGATGTGCGGCACGTTGGTGCGCATGTAGTCGTCGATGGCGATGGCGCCGCGCTCGAGCTGCACGCCGGTGTTCTCCAGGCCGTAGCCCTCCACCCGCGGCGCGAAGCCGACAGCCTGCAGCACCTTGTCGACGGTGACGGTCTCCACCGCGCCGGTCTTGTTGTCCTTGATCGAGACGGTGACCTTGGATCCGTCGTCGTTCATGGACTGCACGGCCGCACCGGTGGTGATGGTGATGCCGAGCTTCTTGTACGCCTTGGTGATCTCCTTGGAGACGTCGGCGTCCTCGTTGGGCAGCGCGCGGTCCAGGAACTCCACGATGCGCACGTCGACGCCGTAGTTCTTCAGGACGTAGCCGAACTCCATGCCGATCGCGCCCGCGCCGACGATGAGGATCGAACCGGGCAGGTCCCTGGTCAGGATCTGCTCTTCGTAGGTGACGACGTTGGCGCTGAGCTGGGTGCCGGGCAGCAGCTTGGTGACGGTGCCCGTCGCGATGATCACGTTGTCGAACGTGACGGTCTCGGTGCCGCCCTTGGACAGCTCCACCGCGAGCGTGTTCGCGTCGACGAAGGTGCCCTTGCCGTCGAACTCGTCGATCTTGTTCTTCTTCATCAGGAAGTGGACGCCCTTGACCCGGCCGTCCGCCACCTTGCGGCTGCGGTCGAACGCCGCGCCGAAGTCGAAGCTCGCCTCACCGGAAATACCGAAGGTCTTGGCTTCTTTGGTGAAAATGTGCGCGAGCTCGGCATTGCGCAGCAACGCCTTCGACGGGATGCAGCCCACGTTCAGGCACACACCGCCCCAGTATTTCTGCTCGACGATCGCTGTTCGCAGGCCGAGTTGAGCGGCACGGATCGCGGCGACATAACCGCCGGGACCAGCGCCGAGAACGACGACATCGTAGTGGGAAGTCACGTCACCGAGCCTAACTCCGCCGTGCGAAGTTCACCCACCGTGCCCCCGCTTCGGTGAGATGACGAACACGCGCGGTCGAATCGGCGCCGGACGGGCGCCGACGAGGCCGCGCCGAGCCGGGCGTGCGCGGCCTCGACCGCACTACTGTTGGCTCGTGACGAACAGCGGATCGAGCGGTGCGGGCCCGGCCCGGCCGCTCGATCCGATCGACGGCACCACCTCGACTCATCTCGTTCGCCTGGTCCGTGATGTCGTCCTGCTATCGAAGCCGGACCCCGCGCGGCTGGCCCGCATTCCCGCGATCGACGACGCCGCGCTGGCCGGTGAACTCAACCGGATTCCGCTGCGCTCGCTGGTCGATCTGTGGGAGCTGCTCGCGCAGAGCAGGCCGGAGCCGGGCACCGGTCTCGCGGTGGCGGCGGCTGCGCCCCTCGGCACCCTGACGACCTGGGACTACCTCGTCACCAACGGACCGACGCTGGCCGACGCACTGCGTTCCGCTCAGCCCTATCACCGGCTGGTGACCGCCGCCGAGGAGGGCTTCGAGCTGGACCATCCCGGCGAACTCACCGTCGGCTACCGCACCTCGGCGGGCGACCCCGCGGTCGCCGCGGTGGTCAACGAGTACGTCCTCGCCTACTACCTGCGGCGCGCCCGCGAGGCGACCGGACGCCCGGTGATCCCTGTCCGCCTCACCTTCAGCCGGTCCGCTCCCGCCGGCCACGGCGCGCTGACCGCCGCCTTCGGCACGGATCGCATCGAGTTCGACGCACCGGCCGACACCATCACCTTCTCCGCGGCCGACGCCGCCGCGCCGCTCCCACGCGCCGACCCGATGCTCGCCGACCTGCTCCGCAGCCACGCCGACCTGGTGCTGGCGGCGGCCAAGCCGGTCCCCGGCCCGCTGGAGTCCTTCCGCCTCGCCCTGAACGCGACCCTCGACGACGGCCAACCATCACTCGCCGCGGTCGCCCGCCGCCTGGCCGTGAGCCCACGCACCTTGCAGCGTCAGCTCGCCGAACACGACACCGGCTGGCGCCACGAGGTCGACCTCGCCCGCTACGAACGCGCGAAATCCCTTCTGGACCAGGGGTTCACCACCGCCACCGTGGCCCAACGTCTCGGCTTCACCGACGACCGCGCCCTCCGCAAAGCCTTCCACCGCTGGACCGGCACACCCCCAACCGCCCGGCGGCACACCTGACGCGCCGCCCCCACACGCCTCGCAGAGCAATCAGCCCTGCAGGCGCGATGGCGTCCTCACACACCTTCGTCCTCACACACCTTGCACACGCCTCACAGAGCGCTCAGCCCCTGCGAGGCGTGTGAAGTCTTTGCGAGGCTGCGGCCAGCGGGGCACATCGTTGAGCAGGGTTGGCGCGTGGGGACCGGGTGGTGGCGCCGCGGGACCTGGGAAGGCCTTGGGGGTGGTCATAACGTCGGAGGCACCGGATCGAATGGTTCGGAATGTTCTCGGAGAAAGCGCGAAACAGATGAGCAATCAACCGATTTCAACCGCGGTGGTGCCGGTGAGCACTCGCGAGATCCAGCTGGCGTCGCGTCCCGATGGTGCGCCGACCGCGGCGAACTTCGCGTTGGTGACCCGCCCGATTCCCGAACTCGCGGACGGCCAGATTCTGGTGCGCAACACCTGGATGTCGGTCGATCCGTACATGCGCGGGCGGATGGACGATCGCCCGTCCTACATCGCTCCGTTCCAGGTCGGCGAGGCCATGGAGGGCTCGGCGGTCGGGGAGGTGATCGCCTCGCGGGCGGCGCGGATCGCCGTGGGCGATCAGGTGACCCACTTCGGGGGCTGGCGCGAGCACGCGGTGCTCGACGCGGAGCTGGCGACGCCGATCGACACGACCGCGGCCGCGCCGCAGCACTTCCTCGGCGCGCTCGGGACCACCGGCCTCACCGCGTACGCGGCGCTGACCGACGTGGCGCCGGTCCGGCCCGGCGACACCGTCTTCGTTTCGGCGGCGGCGGGCGCGGTGGGCAGCGTCGCCGGGCAGATCGCCAAGGCGCTGGGGGCGGGACGCGTCATCGGCTCGGCGGGCGGACCCGCGAAAACGAGCCTGCTGCTGGACGAATTCGGGTTCGACGCCGCCATCGACTACCGCGCGGGCGATCTGGCCGGACAACTCGCGGCGGCCGCCCCGGAGGGTATCGATGTCTACCTGGACAGCGTCGGCGGCGAGCACCTGCGCGTCGCCGTGGCGGCCATGCGACCGAAGGGACGCGTGGCGCTGGTCGGCGCGATCAGCGGCTACAACGGCGCGACCGGCGAGCCGGGCCCGGACCTGTATCTGGCCGCCACCAAGGAGGTTTCGCTGCGCGGCATGCTGGTGACCAGCTACTTCCCGGTCTTCGGCGAGTACATCGCCAAGGCCGCCGCCTGGCTCGCCGACGGCACCCTGCGCACCAGGGAAACCGTCTACGAAGGGCTCGATCAGGCGCCCGCCGCGTTCCTCGGCGTGCTGTCCGGCGTCAACACCGGAAAAATGCTCGTGCGACTGGGGTGAGGGCGAACTCGAGGTCCCGCCGGACACCACCGTCCGCTCCTACCGGCTGAGCCGGGTCAACTCCGCCACACCTGCTCGGCAACCCGACGGAAATTCCCACCGAACACCGCGGCTCGCTCCTCCTCGGTGAACCCGCGCGCGGCGAGTTCCGCGTCCAACCCCGCCCCCACGCCGACGCCGAGCAGGTCCTCCGGCGGAACCCATTGCAGTGGGCCCCATTTGGTGTATGTCTCGGAGAACGCCGTGGGGTTCGCGAGCAGTTCGGCGTTGAAGTCGGCGGCGTCGAAGGAGTAGTCGGAGCCGACGCCGATGTGCTCGATGCCGACCAGGTCCGCGCCGTAGCGGATGTGGTCGGCCATCGCCGCGACGCGCTCGGCTCGCTCGTCGGCCGCATTGCGGCCCAGGAAGATTCCCACTCCGTTGATGCCGATGACGCCGCCGGTCTCGGCGCAGGCCCTGGCTTGTTCGTCGGTGATATTGCGCGGGTGATCCCACAGCGCGGCGAAATTGGCGTGGCTGTAGATCATCGGCACAGCGGTGCATGCGGCGAGGTCGAGCCCCGTGCGCCGGGAACAGTGCGAGCCGTCGACGAACACGCCGACCTCGTTGAGCTTGCGCACCAGGTCCCTGCCGTAGGCGGTGAGGCCGGTGTCCTCGGTGTCCAGGCAACCGCAGCCTGCGGCGTTGGCGTGGTTGTAGGTCGGCAGCAGCGAGCGCACGCCGAGTTCGTGGAACACCTCGACGTTGTCCAAGTCGCCGCCGAGTGGACCGGCGTCCTCGAGATCGAAGGAGAGCGCGATCCGCTCCGGATCGCCGATATCGTCCAGACCGGCGACGAGCCGGAATCGCCCGTCCGCCAGCGCATCCCGGCGGAACTGCCGCACCAGTGCCAGCGCGTCGGCGGTGTTCTGCCGCGAGTATCCGATGTTCACCGACAGGTGGGAGCCGAGCGGATACCTGGCCAGCTCCGTGATGTCCGCGGAGGGCAGCAGCGGCAGACAGCAGTGCTGTTCCCACAGGAAGGGGGGCAAATCGGACTCCTGTCGCTCGGTACGGGATTCCGATCCTAGAAGCAGGGTCGAACGAAACCCGTCCGAGACTCGAGCGTGCGCACGGTGAAGGGCGGTACGCGAGGCGGCGAATTCGAGACTGATCCGCGACCCGACTGCGGCTAACGGATCATCCGATTCGACCGATTTCCAAGATGTTTCAATCCCCCACTGCCCAAGGCGGTGCGACGTGCGTCGCTTCCTCGTGCTGATTTCCGCGCTGGTCGCCGGAATCGGACTCCTGATCATCCCCGGCCCAGCGCTCGCGGCTCCCTCCTCCTGCGGAGTGGACTGGGGTTCGCTGGACAAGTCGAACCCGAGCCACTCGACCGCTCCGATCACGAATGTGCGTTCCGGTCGCCACCAGTGTTTCGACCGGCTCGTCATCGATGTCGCGGGCCCGGTCACCGGCTACCGGGCAGGCTACGTCGGCTCGGTGGCCATGGACGCGTCGGGCGCGCCCGTGCCGCTGCGCGGCGACGCGTTCCTCAGCGTGACGGTGCACGCGCCCGCCTACGACGACGCGGGCAACGGCACCTACCACCCGGACGATCGCGCCGAACTGGCCAGAGTCGGCGGCTATCAAACCCTCCGTCAGGTCGCCTGGGCGGGTTCCTTCGAAGGTCAGACCACCTTCGGCGTCGGCGTGCGCGCGCGGCTGCCGTTTCGGGTGTACACGCTGGACGGACCCGGCGCAGGATCGCGGGTCGTGCTCGACGTCGCACACTTCTGGTAACCGCGCACGCAGGGACGACGTCGCTCAGCAACAATGTTGGCATGAGGGAACGCAGTGAGCGAATCATGTGCCAGCGCGCTTCGCGCATGCCGGAGCCGAGCGCCAGCGAGGCGAAGGCATGAGCGGCGTTGAGCAGAATGTGACGGATCCTTACCTCTGGCTCGAAGAAGTGACCGGCGAGCGACCCCTGGAATGGGCGCGCGCACACAACGAGGTGGTCGGTCAGCGCTTCGCCTCGACCGAGCGGTTCACCGACCTGGAGCACCGCATCCTGGACATGCTCGATACCGACACCAAGATCGCCTATCCGGGCCGTCGCGGGCGCTGGCTGTACAACTTCTGGCGCGACGCCGAGCACCCGCGCGGCCTGTGGCGCCGCACCACGTTCGCCGAGTACGCCAAGGAATCGCCCGACTGGGACGTCCTGATCGACCTGGACGCCTTGGCCGACGCCGAGGACGAGAACTGGGTGTGGGGCGGCGCGGCGGTGCTGCGCCCCGAGCAGTCGCGCGCGCTCATCAGCCTGTCCCGAGGCGGCGCCGATGCCAAGGTCGTTCGCGAATTCGACATCGAGCGAAGAGAATTCATCGCCCCGGCGGACGGCGGCTACTTCCTGCCCGAGGCGAAGTCGGAGATCAGGTGGATCGACGTCGACTCGGTGTACGTCGGCACCGATTTCGGTCCTGGTTCGCTGACCGAATCCGGGTATCCGCGCATCGCCAAGCGCTGGCAGCGGGGCACCGAACTCGCCGAAGCCGAAACGGTTTTCGAGGGCACGGTGGACGACGTCGCCGTGTCGGCGGGCTATGACCGCACCCCCGGCTACGAACGCCACTTCGTCGGCCGCGCCACCGACTTCTTCAACGAAGAGGTGCACCTCATCGAGCCGGACGGGTCGCTACGCCACATCGACGTGCCCAGCGACGCCAGCGAATCCTGGTACAAGGACTGGCTGCTGGTCCGGCTGAAGTCGCCGTGGGAGGTGGGCGGCGTGGCCTATCCGGCCGGCGCCCTGCTCGCCACCGATTTCGAGAGTTTCCTCGCGGGCGCAAGGGAATTCGAGGCGCTCTTCACCCCCGACGCGCACACCTCGCTGCACGGCTACGGCTGGACCGAGAACCACCTGCTGCTCATCACCCTGCAAGACGTGCAGACCAAGCTGCACGTGCTGACCCCGGGGCCGGACGGCTGGACCACCGAGCCGCTGGCCGACACCCCGCCGATGGCGACGACCAGCGTCATGAACCTGGACCCGCTGGAGGGCGGCGACGAGTTCATGCTCACCACGAGCGGATTCACCACGCCCGCCACACTGTTGGCCAGCGCGGTCGGCGGCAGCACCGAGCAGCTCAAGCAGGAACCTGCCTTCTTCGACGCGGACGGCGTGGAGACCGAGCAGTTCTTCGCCCGTTCCGACGACGGAACGATGGTGCCGTACTTCGTGATTCGGCATCGCGACCGCAAGGACGTCCCCGGTCCCACCGTCATGTCGGGCTACGGCGGCTTCGAGGTCTCCCGCACGCCCGCCTACAGCGGCGCCTCCGGCATGGGCTGGCTGGAACGCGGCGGCACCTGGGTGATGACCAACATCCGCGGCGGCGGCGAGTACGGCCCGGAATGGCACACCTCGGTGCAGAAAGCCAACCGCCACAAGGTGTACGAGGATTTCGCGGCCATCGCCAGGGATCTGGTCGATCGCGGCATCACCACGCCCGGACAGCTCGGCGCGGTGGGCGGCAGCAATGGCGGTCTGCTGATGGGCGTGATGCTGACCAGGTACCCGGAGCTGTTCGGCGCCATCGTCTGCCAGGTCCCGCTGCTCGACATGAAGCGCTACCACCTGCTGCTGGCGGGCGCCTCGTGGATGGCGGAGTACGGCGACCCGGACAAGCCGGAGGAGTGGGAGTACATCGGCAAGTACTCGCCGTACCAGAACTCCCGGGCCGACGCCGACTACCCGCCGATCCTGATCACCACCTCCACCCGCGACGACCGCGTGCACCCCGGTCACGCCCGCAAGATGGCGGCGCTGCTCGAGGTGCAGGGCCACACGTTCTGGTACCACGAGAACATCGAGGGCGGGCACGGCGGCGCGGCGGACAACAAGCAGATGGCGTTCCAGGCCGCGCTCATCTACGAGTTCTTCACCCAGATGCTCATCGAGGGCGGCGAACGATCGGCCGACTGAACTACGCGCGGCTCGGCGTCTACCATGGCCGCACGGTAGACGCCGAGGACGGAACCGATTTCGACAGCGGCGTCGACGCCATGCTCTACGGATTCGCGGGCAGGCCGGCTACCCGCCGCGTGATCACCGGTCGCGCAGCCACTTCTCGATGCGGTCGACGGTGGAGTTCGGATCCGGGATCCAGCCGTTGTGTCCCAGCCGTTCCGGCTGATGCCACGCGGTCAGCTCGGCATCGGGCATCTTGCCGATCAGGTGCTCGGCCGACCCGCGCGGGGTGAGCTCGTCGCCCGCGATGGTGACCGACAGCACCGGGAGCTTCAGCCGGGCGATGCGTTCCTCGTAGTCGATATCGGCGCCGACCGGCGCGAACCGGCCGGTGCGCGCCAGCCGCGCCCAATCGGAGATGAGCACCTTCGACTGGGGACCGAAGCCGCCGACGGTGATCCGATCGCCCGGCCAGAAACCGGCGAGGCTGGCGGTCAGCGAGGCCGCCGCGGTGCCGAACAGCATGCCGGGACTGAACAACCCGGGATAGCCCCGGTAGTACGGCGTGCCGGAGGCGACGAGGATCAAACCGCCCAGCCTGCCGCGGATTCGCGCCGCGTACATGACGGCGAGCTGACCGCCCATGCTGTGCCCGAGCAGATACGGCGTGCTGGTCGGGAACCGGTCGCGCACCACCTGGAAGATCGCGGGGAAGTCCACCGACACCAGCTCGTGGTAGCCGTAGGTGCTGGTCGGGCTCGGCCGGGGCCGACTGTCGCCGTTGCCGCGCATTTCGCCGATGGCGGCGTCGAATCCGCGCGCGGCGAGCTGCTCGGCGACCAGTTCGTAGTAGGCGCCGGGTACGCCGAGCCCCGGCACGATCACCACGACCGGACGCGGCGCGTCGGGCGTGACCGCATGCCGGTGCTGACCCACGGCCGGGATCAACCGCACCGGGATGGTGCTGCCGTCCGGCACCTGGATCGGAACTGTCTCCATGCAGCGCACGCTACCGCGCGGCGTCGCGTACCGCCGCGCGGGCAGCCGACCACCCGGTCCGCTACGCGCCGACCGCACCCATGATCACTCGGCTGAGCACGCGGATCACGTCGTCCAGCGGCGGGCGCGGATCCGAACCGCTCCACGAATCCACCACGTAGTTCACAGCGCCGATGATCGCCAGCACCCGCATTTCGTAGTCGCCGGGCGGGATTTCCCCCTGCATGGCCGCGTCCTCGGCGGCGCTGGCCAGCAGCGAGCCCCACACCCGGCGTAGCTCCAGGCGGAACTTCTCCACCTTCGGTCCGGCGCCGACCACCTCGACGAGCGCTACCCGCGCTTTGCGCGGATCCGACCCGATGGACTCGACGTAAGCGCGCACCGCGGCATCGATGAGCTCCAGCGCCGACGCGTCGGTCTTCTTGTCCAACGCGGCCGTCACCGCTTCGCGCGACTCCTTGTCGATTTGCTCGTATAGCTCGAGTAGGAGTGACTCGCGGCCGGTGAACTCCTCGTAGAACTGTCGTGAGGAGAGCCCGGCGTCTTTACAGATGGCGCCCACCGAACTATTGGCGTATCCGTCGCGCGCAAAGACCGTCAGGCCTGATTCCAGAAAACGCGCACGCCGCTGGCGTTGCCGGTCCTCTACGGGTTGCCCGGCATACATTCGTCCCGTATTCGCATCCTGTGACATTGCGCCAGACAATACCGAAGGGCCCGATCCCCTCGTCATGGATCGGGCCCTTCGTCTCAACCTTCGACCGACCGCGCGTTAGCCGAAAGTTGGCAGCCTGGTAGCTAGATCAACCATTCCTCCGATCCGACCATCGTGACTCCCTTGTCACTGGCTGTTTGCCGAAAGGGACGATACCCAGTGATGCGCCGCGCCGGAAGGCTTTTGGAGGAAATTAGTAGAACTTTTTTCGGACGAACCGGTCCCTCTTCTTCACACGGCGTCGCCGCTGGTCGACAACAGTTCCGGCAGCGCGGCGACGGAGTCGATCACATGGTCCGGTGCCGTTATGGCCGCCGCGAGCACACCGGGCCGGAATTTGCCGGTGCGAACCAGCACCCCGGACATGCCGACGGCTTGCCCGGCCAGCACATCGGAATGCAGGTCGTCGCCGACCATCACGATCTCGGCGGGCTCCAGGCCCATGAGTTGCGCGCAGGTGCGAAACCCTGTGGGAGCGGGCTTGCCGACCACCTCGATCTCCGCGTTGCCCGCCGCCGAAAGCCCCGGTAGGTACGCGCCCGCGTCGATCCGCAGTCCGTCGTCGGTGGCCCAGGTGAGGCCGCCCTGCATCGCAACGGCGGGCACGCCGTCCAGCATGAGCTCGGCAACGCGACTGAGCGCGCGGTGCGTGAATTCCGTTCCGGCGCCGCCGATCACCACCACATCGGGATGGTCCTCGACGAGCTCGAGCCCGGCGAGATCCTCGGCGATGTCCCCGTGATTCAACAACCAGACCCGGGCACCCGGATAGCGGCGCCGCAGAAATTCGGCGGTCAACCGGCCCGCCGTGACGATTTCCCCGGTATCGATCTCGAATCCGGCGCTCTGCAATCGTTTGCCGATCTCGGCGCAGGTGCGTGACGTGGTGTTGGTGAGAAATGCTCGGCGCAAACCCCTTTCGCGCAATTCGCGCACGGCGGACGACGCTCCGTCGATCGGCCGCCAGGAAGTAACCAGCACGCCGTCGATGTCGTAGAGCACGCCTCTGATCTCGCCGCCCGACATGAATTCAGCCTACGACCGCATCGGGCGTCCCGCACGCGGACCGGCCGCAGGTCTGCGCTCACCGCCACGCGCCCAGCGCGACGCGGCGTAGCCCGGCGCCGGCACCCGCTCGTCGGTCGGTCTCCCCAGCGAGGATCGACACGCGCGGCGCCGGAATCACTGGGCTGCAACGGGTTCGGACGCCACCTTAGCGCCCCGGCGCCAAGGTGGCGGCGACCATCGCCAGCGCCGGCAGGAACACCTGGGCTCCGTCGACGTCGAAGTACTCATCCAGCAGCAGAATGCCGAGGGCAGCGGCTGCGTGCTCTGCGCCGAGCACCGCATCGACGACATCGGTCACGGGACTACCGTTCGGATGCGCGCCAACCCAGGCACGGCGCGACTTCGGCGGCGATCAGCTCGATCGATCGCAGGCTCGCTCGCTGGTCGGGGTCGACGGGATGGATCTGGACGATGAGGTCGGTGGCATCGGCCACCGCGGTGTCGGCCGCGAGGGCCGCCGCGACCTCGTCGGGGGTGCCGACGTAGGAGTCGCGCAGCACCTCCTCGACGGACTCGGCGAACTCCGGAATGCCCGCGGCGCGCAGATGTTCGAGAAATCGCAGCGCGCCGCGTTCGGCCAGACGTGTCGCCGACTCGTGGTCGTCGGCGACGAACACGCTGCGCGAGGCCCCGATGCGGGGCGCGATGTCCGCGGGCAGCGCGGCCGAGTACGCCTCGATCAGCGCGCGCTGCACCTCGTCGAGCCGTGCATGGGGCGAGGCGCGATCGCGCGGCTGTGTCCGCGAAAGCAGCAGACCCGCGCCCGCCGCGCCCGCGAGTTGCGCTCCTGACACGGAAAATGTTGCGTGCCAAAGGTTCTCACGCAGCGTTTCGGTGCGCGGGTGCAGGCTCCGGCCGGGAACCAGCTCCTCGCCGCGCAGGGCCGAGGTCGCCTTGGCCAGCTTGTCGGCGTACACCCGCTGCCGGTCCTCGCTCGCCACCCCGAAAAGCTCGAAGGAACTCTTGGAACCCCCGCTGCCGAAACCCAATTCGAGGCGGCCGCCGGAGAGAACATCCAGCACGGCGGCGTCCTCCGCGACCCGGATCGGATCTTCCAGCCCGAGCGTCACGATCGCGGTCCCGAGCCTGATGCGGCTCGTCTTCGCCGCCGCGTGCGCGAGAAACACCAGCGGCGAGGGCAATCCGCCCTCCGCGGGGTCCACGTGGTGCTGTGCGACCCAGGCCACGTCGTAGCCGAGGCGCTCGGCCAGCTCGATCTGCTCCAGCGCGTAGCGGTACACCTCGGCGGCGTCGTGGCGGTCCTCGGAACGGACCAGCCGGGTGAACAGGCCGAGACGTTTACTACTCATGCGGTCACCTTTCCCAGGTACGCGTCGCGGACGGCAACATTGTCCAGCAGTTCCTCTGCGCTGCCGCGCAACACGATCTGTCCGCCGCGCAGCACGTCGCCGGTGTGCGCGATGGACAGTGCCGGCTCGGCCTGCTCCCAGGGTGCGGAAGATTCGGACAAGCGTCCTGGTTCGGTACTACTTCCCCGGCGCGTCCTGCGCGCGGGTCGCTTCGTAGGCGTCGGCGCAGCGGGTGAGCAGGTCGCGGAGGGTCTCGCGTTCGGCTGCGGAGAACGACGCGTCGACCGCCCGCTCCACCCGGATCGCGCGCGCGTCGGCGTCTTCCATGGCCGCTTCGCCGCGTTCGGTGAGGCGGGTCTCCAGCACGTTCTTGTGCCACGCGTGCGGGGTCCGTTCGATGAACCCCCGCTCCTGCAAGTTGCCGAGCACGGTGTTCATGGTCGGCGGCGTGACGCCGCAGAGCCGGGCGAGGGCGGCGGCGGAGATCCCCGGGTTCTCGGAGAGGTGCAGCAGCGCGGAGTACTGGGCCACCGTGACGCCCGCGGGCTTCAGCGCGGCGTTCTTCGCCGTGTTCAGCGCCTGCTCCGCGCGCTTCACATACGAGCCGATGCGTTCGGAGGCGGGCATGGACGTCATGCCTGGCATCGTATCCGCTCGTTATTTCATTAGAGTCTTGACGAACATTAGAACTCTAATCTATGTTCGCATTCGATCTACAACGGAAGACGAAAGGCTCGAGCATGCCAACCACACGCCCACTGGCGATCGCAGCTCTCGCGCTGGCAGCCGCGCTCTCCGCGTGCGGCTCCCCCGACGACAGCCCGCGCGTCGCCACCGCCTACGAACTCCCCGGCGATCGCGTCTATCCCGAAGGCATCGCGCTGGATGCGCGCACCGGCGACACCTACGTCGGCTCGTACACCACCGGCGCGATCTACCGCGCCACCCCTGGCGCGGAGAAGGCGGAGGTCTTCCTGCCCGAGGGCGCCGACGGGCGAAAGACCGCCAACGGAATGAAAGTGGACGGGGCAGGCCGACTCTGGGTGACCGACTCGACCACCGGTGTCGCCGTGTACGACACCGGCAACCGCGCGCTGATCGCGCGGTTCGACGTGCCCGGCGCCGACCCGCGCTTCGTCAACGACGTCGTCATCACGCCGGACGGCGCCGCCTACCTCACCGACAGCGTCCGCGCGGTGGTCTACCGGGTCACGCCCGATCAGGTGACCGCGGCCGCCGCGCAGGGCGGACGCGGGGAACTGACACCGCGATTCGAGCTGGCGGGCGTCATCGAGCCGCGCGAGCCAGGAGGATTCAGCCTCAACGGCTTGGTCGCGGACTCCTCCGGCCGCTACCTGCTGGTCGTCGACATGGTCGGCGGCGACCTCTATCGCGTCGACCTCACCGCCGACGCACCGATCCGCAAGGTCGACCTGCGCGGCGGCGACCTGATCAACGCCGACGGCCTCGACCTGCGCGGCGACACCCTGTGGGTGGCGCACAACAGGACCAACACGATCTCGCGCTGGACCCTGAGCGAGGACGGCGCCGCGGCGCGGCCGGCCGCACGGCTCACCGACGAGTCGCTCGGCATCCCAACCACTTTGGTGCGCGACGACGAGCGCACGCTGGTGGTCGCTTCGCAGTTCGACAAGGGCGGACCGATGGGGGCGGGCACTCCGGGCGTCTTCCGCGTCGTCGCGGTGAACGGTATCTGAGCCTTTAGGGTGAGCGGCATGGTGACCGCACTGCTCTACGGTCTAGGCACCGCGGTGCCGTTGCTCGTCGGCGCGGCGATCGGACTGCGCTGGACGCTGCCGAGGGCGCTGCTCGCCTCGCTGATGGCCTTCGGCTCGGGCACCATGATCGCCGCGGTCTCTTCGGAACTGTTCGAACCGGCCTTCCACCAGGCGGGCGTGCTGATCGCCGGTGCGGCGCTGTTCGCGGGCGCCGGGGTCTACGTGGTCGCCAGCCATCTGATCGAGACCAGGCTGGGGCCGGCCGCCATCGGCTGGGCGCTGATGCTCGGCACCATTCTGGACGGCGTGCCGGAGAACACCGCGCTCGGCGTCTCGCTGACCTCGGGCGGCGGGCTGGTGCTGCTGGTCGCGGTGGCCGTCGGCAATGTGCCGGAGGCCATCGGCGGCGCGGCGCTGATGCGTCGCGAACACGGTTTCGAACAGGTCCGCGCGTTCGGACTGTGGGCGGCGACGGGCGCCGTGCTCGTTCTGGTCACCGTGCTGGGAAACAGTCTGTCGGACAATCTCTCCGCCACCCACATCAGTGCCGTGCAGGCATTCGCGGGTGGCGCGACCATTGCCGTGCTGGCGGATTCGCTCATGCCCGAGGCCTATCGCGAGGGCGGCTGGTGGGTCGGAATGGCCACGGCAGCAGGTTTTCTGGTCGCCTTCGTGCTCCAGGGCTGATTCCGCCGCAATAGCGACACGCGTATTTCCGGGGGTTGCGGTAGCGGTATTCGGTCCGGTGACATACGCTTCGCGCGGATGAAAACCGCCTCATGGAGGGACTATTGACCACTCCGAGCACGCCGGAGGACGGTGCAGGCGGAACCGATGTCCGGCGAACAATACCGTTGTCGCAGCTTGTCCACTTGATGGCCGAATACGAAAAGCTCGGCACACACCGCCAGACTTTCCTCCCCGCACCGGTGAGCGACACATTCGTGCGCGGATGCGGCATCGTCGCGGGCGGACTCGCCGCGGTCGGTGTCATCTGCGCGGCGGTGGGCTCGGTCGGGGGCGGAATCGCGGTCGGGGTCGTCGCGCTGCTGCCCGCCACACTGGCCTCGGTGCGCGGGCGACAGAACCGCCAGAACCGCTCGGCCCGGCTGGATCTGTTCGACCGCGGCATGACCGTGTACCGCTCCGGCGAGCAGATCGCCGGGTTCCGCTGGGACACGGCCGAAGTCCGGCAGCAGGTCATCCCGTTCCAGAACACCGCGCACACCGAATACTCGCTGGAGATGAGCGGTCCGGACGGGGCGCACGCGTCCTTCGACGACACCGAATTCGCCGACGCGCGCGAATGGGGCAGGGCGATCCAATCGGCCATCACCGGAACCCAGCTGCCGCGCGCCGTCGCCACCATCGACCGAGGCGACATCATGCAATTCGGCGATATCGGCTTGGACCTGACGGCCCTCATCTTCCGCAATCAGGTCTATCCCTGGGAACGCATCCAGCTCATCGACGCCCGCAGCGGCTTGGTCCGCATCAAGGTCGACGGCACCTGGATCTCCCTCGCCCCCGTCGCCGCCATCCCCAACTTCTACATCTTCAACGAACTGGCCGAACGCCTCCGCCTCCCGGCGACCGCCTGAGACCGGTTACGCCGAGTCGACTCCGTTCTGCCACAGCGTGATACGCGGAAGGCCGGTCCACCCGAGGGGTGGACCGGCCTTCGTGACTAGCGAGAACTCGCCGATCCGGGGATCAGAAGTCCATGCCGCCCATGCCACCGGTCGGGTCGCCGGCGGGAGCGGCGGCCTTCTCCGGCTTGTCGGCGACGACGGCCTCGGTGGTGAGGAACAGGGCCGCGATGGAGGCCGCGTTCTGCAGCGCCGAGCGGGTGACCTTGACCGGGTCGGCGACGCCGGCGGCCAGCAGGTCCTCGTACTCGCCGGAGTCGGCGTTCAGGCCGGAACCCGCGGGCAGGTTCGAGACCTTCTCGGCGACCACGCCGGGCTCGAGGCCGGCGTTGAAGGCGATCTGCTTCAGCGGAGCCGACAGCGCGACGCGCACGATGTTCGCGCCGGTGGCCTCGTCACCGGTCAGGTTCAGCGCGTCCAGCGCCGGAGCCGACTGCAGCAGGGCCACGCCACCACCGGCGACGATGCCCTCTTCGACGGCAGCCTTCGCGTTGCGGACGGCGTCCTCGATGCGGTGCTTGCGCTCCTTGAGCTCGACCTCGGTGGCCGCGCCCGCCTTGATGACCGCGACACCGCCGGCCAGCTTGGCCAGACGCTCCTGCAGCTTCTCACGGTCGTAGTCCGAGTCCGAGTTCTCGATCTCGGTGCGGATCTGCGCAACGCGGCCCTTGATGGCCTCCGCGTCGCCCGCGCCCTCGACGATGGTGGTCTCGTCCTTGCTGATGACGACCTTGCGGGCCTGGCCGAGCAGCTCGATGCCCGCGGTCTCCAGGGAGAGGCCGACCTCTTCGCTGATGACCTCGCCGCCGGTCAGGATGGCGATGTCGGCCAGCTGGGCCTTGCGGCGGTCACCGAAGCCCGGGGCCTTGACGGCGACGGACTTGAAGGTGCCACGGATCTTGTTCACGACCAGGGTCGACAGGGCCTCGCCCTCGACGTCCTCGGCGATGATCAGCAGCGGCTTGCCGGCCTGGATGACCTTCTCCAGCAGCGGCAGCAGGTCCTTGACGGTCGAGATCTTCGAGCCGACCAGCAGCAGGTACGGGTCCTCGAGGACCGCTTCCTGACGCTCCGGGTCGGTGACGAAGTAACCGGAGATGTAGCCCTTGTCGAAGCGCATGCCCTCGGTCAGCTCCAGCTGGAGGCCGAAGGTGTTGCTCTCCTCGACGGTGATGACGCCTTCCTTGCCGACCTTGTCCATGGCCTCGGCGATCAGCTCACCGATGGACGCGTCGCCGGCCGAGATACCGGCGGTGGCAGCGATCTGCTCCTTGGTCTCGACCTCCTTGGCGGTGTCGAGCAGCTTGGCGGTGACGGCCTCGACGGCCTTCTCGATGCCGCGCTTCAGACCCAGCGGGTTCGCGCCGGCCGCGACGTTGCGCAGGCCCTCGCGCACCAGCGCCTGAGCCAGGACGGTGGCGGTGGTGGTGCCGTCGCCCGCGACGTCGTCGGTCTTCTTGGCGACTTCCTTGACCAGCTCGGCGCCGATCTTCTCGTACGGGTCCTCCAGCTCGATCTCCTTGGCGATGGACACACCATCGTTGGTGATCGTGGGAGCGCCCCACTTCTTCTCCAGGACAACGTTGCGACCCTTGGGGCCCAGCGTCACCTTGACCGCGTCGGCGAGGCTGTTCAGACCCCGCTCGAGGCCGCGACGGGCCTCTTCGTCGTACGCAATTGTCTTGGCCATTGCGTTGAGATCCTCCATTAGTAATGGGGCTGACACACAGGACGACCCCTTTCGGATCGCCCCATTTACGCTGGCCAGGTTCGGTGCCCGCGACGGACGACCGAGGGTGTCGATGAAACCCGGTCTCACCGTCCCGACCCTGGCACTCACAGGTCGAGAGTGCCAAAGCCATTTCTAGCACTCGAGGGTGGCGAGTGCAAGGTTCGGGGCGGACCGGGCGCACCTCCGGCGGTGCGCGGTCCCCGGGCGGGCTCGGGTCTCAGTGCCGGTCGTCGATGCGCAGAACCAGCGCGACGAACGCGTCGGTGCGGCGATCCTCCGGCGTCCTCGGTTCCTCGTTGTCCACGGTGACGAGCTCGGCGTCGTGCAGCAGTAGCTCGGCCTCGATGCGCATGATGGCCCGGATGAACGGTGGCGCCACTTCGGGCGGCAGATCGCCGTTCACGATGTATTCGCCGTCCGGCCCGGATTCGGTGGAAACATACGACAGGGCGAGCAACAGGTCCGCGCGATGTTCACCCGCGACTAGGTCGGAATCCGTGTCTGCCGATTCATCCGCCATCGCTATAGCTTAGCGGTCGACGGTGACGACATTCGGCCGAGCAACCGGCGGGCACACTCCGCACCCTCCCTCCCGCAGCGCCCCGGACCCGAATCAGGGGCTCACGGCTGAGTCTGCGGAAATTCGCGTCCGCACGGACCCCCTACAGTGACCAGGTGAGTGTTGGACCCGGCCGGGATGCGATCGAGGAAGTCCTGGCACAGCTGTACGGCGAGCTACAACCAGTGCACTGGACGGTCGGGCACCCCTGGTCATTGGGCGGACCCGACCCGCTGGAGGGTGTCAGCGCGTACCCGCGGACCGATCCGGTCCCGCATTGGCACTACATCGGGTACGGCATGAGCGAGCTCGGCGAGAAGGAATGGGACGACCCGGCGGTCTCCGGGTGGGGGTTCGAGTTCACCTTCCGGCTCGCCGGCGACATCGGCGCGGCGCAGGCGCCGATCTGGCCCGCACACTTCCTGCAGGATCTCGCCAGGTACGTCTTCCAGTCGGGCAAGTGGTTCGAGCCGGGCCACACCATCAAGGCGAACGGGCCCCTCGCCGCCGACCGGCCCGATTCGGCGATCCAGGCCGTCGGCTTCGTCACCGACCCGGAGCTGGGCGCCATCGCCACCCCCAACGGCCGGGTCGCATTCCTCCAGATCGTCGGCCTGACGAAGACCGAGTACCAGGCCGCGCTGGGCGGAAAACTGCTCGCCCTGTTGGACGGCCTCGCGCCGCGGCTGCCGCTGTTCGTCACCGATATCGATCGGGAATCGCTGGTCGCCGCGCCCAAGCCGCAGGCGCAGTGGCCACGTTGGGGCGGCGGATTGCGCGGGCGCGCGTAGATTCCGCGGTGGAACACGATCGCGTTCGATCCCGAAAGGGGACGAGATGGGCGGACTGCCGTTCGATTCGATGTACCGGCACGGGTTCGCCCGGGTCGCGGTCGCGGTGCCGAGGGTGCAGGTCGCCGATCCGGCGTACAACGTCGAGGAGACGCTGCGCCTGGCGCGTCAGGCGGCCGCCGACGGCGCGGTGCTGACAGTGTTTCCCGAGCTCGGCCTCTCCGCCTACACCGCCGACGACCTGTTCCATCAGGACGCGCTGGACGACGCGGTGGACGCGGCGCTGACCGAGCTGGTCGCCCAGAGCGCCGACATCGACACGGTGCTCCTGGTCGGCGCGCCGGTGCGCTCCCAGGGGCGACTGTTCAACTGCGCCATCGCCGTCTGCCGCGGGCAGGTGCTCGGCGCCACGCCCAAGAGCTATCTGCCGAGCTATCGCGAGTTCTACGAGAAGCGCCAATTCGCCGCCGCCAGAGAGAATCTCGTGGGCCACCTCACGATCGCCGGGCAGCGCGCGCCGTTCGGCGCGGATCTGCTGTTCACCGCGACCAACCTGGCGACCTTCACTTTTCACCTCGAGATCTGCGAGGACGGCTGGGTGCCGCTGCCGCCGAGCGGTTACGCGGCGCTGGCCGGAGCGACCGTGCTGGTGAATCTCTCGGCCAGCAACATCGTGATCGGCAAGGCCGACTACCGCAGGGCGCTGTGCACCTCGCATTCGGCGCGATTCCTCGCCGCCTACCTGTATTCCGCGGCGGGACATGGCGAGTCGACGACCGACATGGCCTGGGACGGGCAGGCGCTGGTCTGCGAGAACGGCGATTTGCTCGCCGAGGGGGAACGCTTCGCCGACCACCCGCAGCTGGTAACGGCCGATCTCGACCTGCAACGCTTGGCCGCCGACCGGCTCCGCACCACCAGCTTCGCCGACAACGTGCACGACCATCGCGAGCGGCTGAGCGCCATGCGCCGCATCGAGTTCGACCTGCCGGTGCCGGCTGCTGCGGTGGGTCTGCGCCGCGAAATCCAGCGTTTCCCTTACGTTCCCGCCGATCCGGCCGCGCGCAACGAACGCTGCGCCGAGGTACACCACATCCAGGTGGAGGGCTTGAGCACCCGGCTGCGCGCGACCGGCCTGCGGCGACTGGTGATCGGCGTCTCCGGCGGGCTGGACTCGACCCAGGCGCTGATCGTGGCCGCCAAGACCATGGACCGGCTCGGCCTGCCCCGCGCGAACGTCCTGGCCTACACCATGCCGGGATTCGCCACGAGCACGCGGACCCGCACCGACGCCCACCGGCTGATGGCGGCGCTCGGAGTTACCGCGGCGGAGATCGATATCCGCCCCTCGGCGACGCAGATGTTGCGCGATCTGAATCATCCTGCCGCCGAGGGTGTTCCGCAGTACGACGTCACCTACGAGAACATTCAGGCCGGCGAGCGCACCTCGCATCTGTTCCGGCTGGCCAACCAGCACGGTGCGCTGGTGGTCGGCACCGGCGACCTCAGCGAACTGGCACTCGGCTGGTGCACCTTCGGCGTCGGCGACCACATGGCCCACTACAGCGTGAACGCCTCGGTGCCGAAGACCTTGATCAAATATCTGATCGCCTGGTCCGCCGACATCGGGCAGTTCGGCCCCGAGGCGTCGGAGGTGTTGAAGTCCATTCTGCGGACCGAGATCTCACCGGAGCTCGTGCCGGGCGCCGATGCCGACGGCGACGGGCCGAGTCAGAGTTCCGAGGCCACCGTCGGCCCGTACGAGCTCCAGGACTTCCACCTGTACTACCTGCTGCGCTTCGGCTATCGGCCGAGCCGGGTGGCGTTCCTGGCCAGGCATGCCTGGTCGGACCCGGAACGCGGACCGTGGCCCGACTTGATCCCGGCCGATCAGCGCAACGCCTACGATCTGCCGACCATCAAGCGCTGGCTCGCCGAATTCCTGCGGCGGTTCGTCCAGACCAGCCAGTTCAAGCGGTCGACCCTGCCCAACGCGCCGAAAGTCGGCTCCGGCGGCTCGCTCTCGCCGCGCGGTGACTGGCGCGCGCCGAGCGACGCGTCGGCCGCCGCCTGGCTGGACGAGCTCGAGCGCAACGTGCCATGAGCACGGCGACGCGCGGTCCGCACGATCCGGCGACGCCGCGCACATTCGGCATACGCGTACCGAAAACCGTTAAGCAGCAACACTATCCGACCATCGTTCAGGCGCCGACGCGTCCTGGTGACCGGCCGGAGTACCACGGCGACCAGGGCGGCGGCGAGCGCGACCCGAGCGCCGCGGCGCCCCTTCTTCATGGCTTCTGGGCGGCGATCACCGAAAGCAGTTCCACCAGGTGCGCTTCGGTCTTCGCCTTGTCCATGCCGAGGCCGGTCAGCAGGCCCGCACCGTTCTCCTGTTCGAGCAGGGCGAGCAGGATGTGCTCGGTGCCGATGTAGTTGTGGCCGAGGCGAAGCGCCTCGCGGAAGGTGAGCTCGAGCGCCTTCTTGGCCTCGGGGTCGAAGGGCACCAGAGCGGCGGGGCCGTCCTCGCCGGGCTCGGCGGGCGGCAGGGCGGCGGTCGCGGCAGCGTGCACCTCTTCCAGGCCGAGGCCCGCGGTGAGAATCTCCTTGGCGGCAAGGCCTTCGGGCTCGCTCAGCAGTCCGAGCACCAGGTGGACGGGCCCGATGAGTTTGTTGCCCGCGGTCTGCGCGGCCTGCTGCGAGGCCATCACCACCGCGCGGGCGCGCGGGGTGAACTTGGCGAATCCGGCGTTCGGATCCATCGCCGCGGCCTCGGCCGGGTCGCCCGGGCCCTTGGCCACGAACCGCTTCTGCGCAGCCTGCTTGGTGACGCCCATGCTGGCGCCGATGTCGGTCCATGACGCGCCGGATCGGCGGGCCTGGTCCACGAAGTGGCCGATCAGGTGATCGGCCACTTCGTCGAGGTGCCCCGCGGCGATGACCGCGTCGGAGAGCTGCTCGAGCACGTTGTCCGGCCGAGCCTTCTTGATGGCGGAGATGAGGTCGTCGAGACGAATCGAGGAAGTCATGCGTCAACCATAAGTTGACGCATGAGGATCGTCAACCTTTAGTTGACGATCTTGTTCGGCAGCTCCGCGCCGCTATCGCAGCCCGGCCGCGCCCGCCGCACCGCGCACGATGAGCTCCTTGACCCGCGCCCCGAGCCGCCCGCGCAGCACGGTCCGCGCCGGGGTGTCGTCGGCGTGCAGCAGCTGGACGACGGCGTCGCGGCGACCGAGGCCGATGCACTGGAGGATGTATCGAAAGCGCAGGTCACGCGGGTCGCGCCCGCGCAGCCGGGCCGCCACCACGTCGGCCGCGTACTTTCCGGTGGGCAGCGCCGTCGCGCATGCCATCCGCAGCGACCGTCCGCCCGGACCTGCGATCACCGCGCTGTCGCCCGCGGCGTAGATCTCCGGATGCGAGATCGAGCGCAGGGATTCGTCGGTCAGCACCCGGCCCGCGCCGTCCACCGCGAGACCGGCGCGGGCGGCGAGATCGGGTACGCCGAATCCGGTGGTCCAGACCGTGGTCCCGGCCGCGACGAATTCATCGCCCGCGAGCCGGACACCGTCCTCGGTCACCTCGACCACCTTCACCTCCGCGCGGATCTCGACACCGAGCTTTTCCAGCACCGCCCGGATGTGCGCGGCGGCCGTCGCCGAGAGCCAGGCGCCGGGTTCGTCGGCGCTGAGCAGCACGACGCGCGAATCCGGCTGAGACTCGGCGATTTCGGCGGCCAGCTCGATGCCGGTGGCGCCAGCGCCGACGACGGCGATCGTTCCGTCGGTCGCCGTCCACGCCGAATCCTCCGGTGTGGCAACGGACCTGGCGAATTCCGCGACGCCGGGCACGCCGCCGGGATCGGCGAGACTGCCCAGCGCGTAGATCAGCACGTCGTAGTCGATGGAATCTCCGCCGTCCAGCTCGATCCACTTACCCGCGGTGTCGATGTGCGTCGCTCGCGCCAGGACGAACCGAATACCCTTGCGCTCCAAGATCTCCGCCAAGTCCCAGCGACGCAACCGCTGCCCGGCGACCTGCTGGTGCAACCGCACCCGCTCCACGAACTCGGCGCGGGCGTCGACAACGGTGATCCGCGCGTCCCCCGCCCGTCCGGCCAGCCGCCGCGCCGCGGCCAGACCCGCGTATCCGGCGCCCAGAACGACGATGTGCTGTTTCCCGATCATGATGTGGCTCCTCTCGTTGGCCGATACCCCTCAGACTGGATCGGCCCCCGATCCCTGACAGCCTGCGGCATGAGCCGCGTCACACCGTCCGAGCGACTACGACGACCGGTCGGCCGCGGCGAAATAGGCCAGCTTGTCGGGGTTGACGACGAGGTGCAGTGCGCGCGCCCGATCGCCGTCCAGCTCGATGCCGACTATCAGCATGGGAGTTTCGGTGACCCGGACAACCACCGCGAGGGCGCCGTTGACCTCCTCGACGGCGATCGCCATGCCGGGGACCTCCCAGCGGAACAGGCCCACGAGGTAGCGCGCCACCCGGTCGGCGCCGCGCACCGGCCGCCGCGCGGCGTTGATCCGGCCGCCGCCGTCCGCGACGGCGGTGACGTCGGCCGCGAGCATCCGGCCGAGCGTGTCGACGTCGCCGGAGCGGGCGGCCGCGAGGAAACGCTCGATCAGCGCCCTGGCATGACCGGGTTCGACATCGAAGCGCGCCCGGCCGTCGCGCACGCGCTGACCGGCTCTCCGGTAGGTCTGCTGCGAACTCGCCTCGGTGAGGTCGAGCATGTCGGCGATCTCGCGATGGGCGTAACCGAACGCCTCGCGCAACACGAAGACGGCTCGCTCCACCGGGCTCAGCCGCTCCAGCGCGGTGAGCAGCGCCAGCGAGACGAGCTCGCGTTCCTCGACGGTCTCCAGCGGGCCGAGTTCGCCGTTCGCGGTGGCCACCGGCTCCGGCAGCCACGGGCCGACGTAGGTCTCGCGCCGCGCCCGCGCCGAAACGAGCCAGGTGCGGCAGAGATTCACCACGGCGGTGGTGAGCCAGGCCTCCGCGGACCGGATAGTGGCCCGGTCGGTGCCGTCCCAGCGCAGGTAGGTCTCCTGCACCGCGTCCTCGGCCTCGGCCGCCGAGCCGAGCATGCGGTAGGCGAGCGCGAACAACCGCGGCCGATGCGCCTGGAATTCGCGCAGTCCGTCGGGTTCCACCGTCACGTTCCTCCGCGCTCGCCCGCCGCGTTCGTCCGCCTCAGCGAACTACGTCGTCCGCCTGTTCCTTTCGGCCGCCCGGCCTGCGCAGCCGCAGCCGCGCGCTCGAGCTGCGGATGCCGGACCGGATCGCGGGCCTGCGCCGCTGCGCCTTGCGCTGCGCCCGGCGTTCGGCGGGCTTGTGCTCCCAGGTTTCCGGCCGAGCCGCCACCCAGCGCTGCGAATACCAGGCGAACGGAATGTGTCCCAGGTAGAGCGCGACGAGCACCAGCAGCAGCACGATCGGGTAGGTCACCAGCAGTGCCCCCGCCAACGCGACGAGCACCAGCAGCCCGGCCGCGGCCTGCGGCGCCACCGACACCGACTTCATCGCCAGCGTCGGAATCGTGCTGACGCACAACGCCGCCGCGAACACCGTCCAGGCGGCGACCTCATAGAAGCCGACCCACCAGCCGTCACCGAACTGCACGTACAACCCGATCGGCACGAGCGCGATCAGCGCGCCCGCGGGCGCGGGCACTCCGACGAAATAGTCACGCGACCAATCGGGCCGGGTGTCGTCGTCCATCAGAGTGTTGAACCTGGCCAGACGCAGCACGATGCTCACCGCGAACAACAACGCGATGATCCAGCCCGCGCTGTTCTGGTCGAGCAGCGCGATGTACAGCACCAGCGCGGGCGCGACGCCGAAGGAGATCGCGTCGGAGAGCGAATCGAGCTCCGCGCCCATCTTGGTGGTGGCGTCGAGCATGCGGGCCAGGCGGCCGTCGAGGGTGTCCAGCACCGCGGCGGCGCCGACCATGGCCAGCGCGATGTCGAGCTCGCCGTCCAGCGCGAACTTCACCGCGGACAGGCCGGAGGACAGCGCGAGGATGGTCACGATGCTCGGGAGCAGCCGGACGCTGCGGCGCCTGCGCCGTTGGGTGGGCACAGCCGCTTCCATCATGACAACACGGCCAGGACGGTCTCGCCCCCGATGGTGCGCTGCCCCGGCTGCACCAGCAGCTCGGTGCCCGCGGGGAAGTAGGTGTCGACCCGGGAGCCGAAGCGGATCAAACCGTAGGTGTCGCCAATGGTCAGGACGTCGCCGACCTGCGCGTCGCACACGATGCGCCGGGCGAGCAGGCCCGCGATCTGCACCACGACGAGCTGCTCGCCCGCCGGGGTCTCCAGCACCATGCTGTTGCGCTCGTTCACCGAGCTGGCCTCGGGCAGGTCGGCCGAGCGGAACTGGCCCGCCTGGTGGCTGACCACGCGCACGACGCCGGAGACCGGGGTGCGCTGCACGTGCACGTCGAGCACGGAGAGGAAGATGCTGACGCGGGGCAGCGGCTGGTCGCCGAGCCCGAGTTCCGCGGGCGGCGCGGCCGTGTCGACCAGGGCGATCTCACCGTCGGCGGGGGCGACGACGGCGCCGGCCCGGTTCGGCGGAACCCGCGTCGGATGACGGAAGAAGGTGGCGCAGGCCGCCGCGGCGAGCAGACCCGTCCGGCGCACCCATTTGCGCTTTCCGCCGAGCACCGCGACCGCGAGCGGCGCGGCGACGAAGGGCAGCCCGGCGGGATGCAGCGGGGGTACGGCGGCCCGGACCAGGTCGACGACGTGGCCGACGCCGGTCGTTTCGGGCGTGCCGGGCGGGGTGGGACGGCGTGCCACAGGCTCCTCTTTCGTGCTAGATGCAGTCGGTTTGCGCCCTTCAACGATAGGTCCGGCGCAAGCGTTCACACCTTACGGGAGGAGCCCGTGGTACGTCCGGTCAGCGCATGGCCCTGCGACCGGTGACGAGGCCGACCAGGAACAGCAGAATGATCGCGCCGCCGAGGCAGGTGAAGAAGCTGAACCACAGCCCGCCGCCCTCGACGTCGACGCCGAGCAGCTTGAGCAAGAATCCACCGAGCAGACCGCCGATGACGCCGACGACGATGTTCAGCAGGATGCCCTGTTGGGCGTCCGTTTTCATGATCTTGCTGGCGATCCACCCGGCGAGACCGCCGATGATGATCCAGCCGATGATCCCAAGACCGAGCATGGTGACCTCGCATAAATTAGTTGGGACGCACCCCTAGTGGTGAATGGTGTGCTTCCGCAGACATACCCGGCGATTGTGAGAATAAGCACTCCCCCTGGCAACCCTCGGGTAATATGAGGGAGCCTCATGTCTACGCTCTCGTAGCTAGCTGGCACACCGATGAGGAGTTCGAGGCTCCGCCGGATCCCCGGCAGCAGCGCCGCAGGTAATAGGAGATCCATCATGTCTGCTCGAATCGCCCAGACCACCGGAGCTGAGCACACCGCGATCCTCGGGCTCGGCGTCTATCGCCCGGCTCGTGTGGTCACGAACGACGAAGTAGCGGGACCGATCAACTCCAGCGACGAGTGGATCCAGACCCGGTCGGGCATCAAGACCCGGCGTTTCGCCTCCGAGGACGAGACGATCCAGAGCATGAGCGTGGCCGCCGCGCAGAACGCGCTAGCGGCGGCGGGCGTCGACTACGACGACGTCGACTGTGTCATCGTCGCCACGTCGACGCATCTGCTGCTGACACCCGCCGCCGCCCCGCGCATCGCCACCGAGCTCGGCATGAACGGCGTGGCGGCGTTCGACATCTCCGCGGGCTGTGCGGGGTTCTGTCACGCGCTGGCGCTGGCATCGGACCTCGTGCGGTGCGGCACATCCAAGAACGTGCTGGTGATCGGTGTGGAGAAACTGACCAACACCATCAACATGCGCGACCGCTCCACCGCGTTCCTGTTCGCCGACGGCGCGGGCGCCGTGGTGGTCGGCCCCTCCGAGGAGCCGGGCATCGGCCCGACCGTGTGGGGCTCGGACGGCACCCAGCACCATGCGATCCGTCAGGACAAGGACTGGATGGAGTTCTTCGCCGAGATCGACGAGCAGGGCCTCGACGCGGTCCGGCCGTACATGGCCATGGAGGGCACCGCCGTCTTCCGGTGGGCCGCCCACTCGCTGGAGAAGGTGTGCCGCGACGCGATCGATCGCGCCGGCCTCACCACCGACGACATGCAGGCGATGATCCCGCACCAGGCCAACGGCCGGATCATCGAGATCATGGCGCGCGTGCTCAAGCTGCCGGAGGACTGCGCGCTCGCACGCGACATCGAGGAGACCGGCAACACCTCGGCCGCGTCCATCCCGCTGGCCATGGAGGCGCTGCTACGCAACGGCGAGTCGAAGCCGGGCGACACCGCGCTGCTCATCGCATTCGGCGCTGGTCTCTCCTACGCGTCGCAGGTCGTCACCCTGCCGAACTGGAAGTAGACGCTTCCGCCCGTCCGGCGAGTCGTGCCCTCAACCCCGCTCGGGGCGAGGGCACGACCGCGTTCGGCCGCGGTGGACCTATCCGCCGGAGCGAGGGTCAGGCGCTCGCCTCGGCCACGGCCTTGACCTTGGCGAGCGTCTCGTTCATGCCGCGGACCAGGTTGGCCTCGAAGGCCTGCTCACCGCCGAGCACGGCGTCGATGGCCTTGCGGATCACCCAGGTCACGCCGTTGGACACGTCGCGCCGCTCGACCAGCCGGGTGCCGGTCGCGGTGGGCTCGAGCGTGTAGCTCCACACGGTGTGGTTCTCGTTCATCCGGAACGCGAAAGCCTGATTGGGCTCGAACCGCACGATGCGCGAGGTCGTCGGCCAGCGCTTCCAGCCGTCCTTGTTCCAGTTCACGGTCCAGGTGCCCGCCTTCGGCGTGCCGAGCGGGACCATCCGGACCGTCATCGGACTGAACTCGGGCATGCGCGCGAGATCGGAGACGATCTGCCAGACACGCTCCGGGGATGCGGCGATGTCGACGGTCGCTTCGAGATGGTTGGGCAACACTGCCTCCGGTGATGCGAGGTCCGGACATTCCGGACCCTTGTGTACGACGAGTAACAGACATCCTAAACGGCGGACCCTGGAAGACAACTAAGTCACATTTTGGCCTTTTGGTTGCCTCCGGTCGTAATGGTCCGCGCACAATGACGGATAGACGAAGCACAAGCCACAGCCAGCTTTCCCGTCCAGCGTGAGGTGATCGGCCGTGAATCTTCGCTCGCTTCTTCATCGTCGGCAGGCGGACCGAGTTCCGCTGCTTCCCTATTCAGAACCCGATGACGGGCCTGCGGACCGCGGTGCGATCACGCGTCGGACCGAGAAGGCGCTCGCCCGAGAGGAACGGCTGGAGCGATTGCTCACGCCGAGCGAACTCGAAATGGTGCTCCAGCACCGCGTGTGAGCCAGGTCGCGCACCGCGCGACGGCGTCCCTGCCGGGACGCGGGGGATGACCAGGGGGCGGAAAAACTCCGGCGACACTCCCGACGCCGAGGCGACATAATTTTGTGGTGACTGCACCCGCTGCTCCGAAACCGGCAATCCTGAGCGTCGACGACGATCCGGGCGTCTCCCGGGCTGTAGTGCGCGACCTGCGCCGCCGCTACGGCGCCGACTACCGGATTCTGCGCGCGGAATCCGGCTCGCAGGCGCTCGAGGCCCTGCGCGAGATGAAACTTCGCGGCCAGCCGGTCGCCGTGCTGATCGCCGACTACCGGATGCCCGGCATGGACGGCATCGAATTCCTGGAGCAGGCCATGGACCTGCATCCGTACGCGCGCCGCGTGCTGCTGACCGCCTACGCCGACACCAACGCCGCGATCGACGCGATCAACGTGATCGACCTGGACCACTACCTGCTCAAGCCATGGGACCCGCCGGAGGAGAAGCTCTATCCGGTGCTGGACGGCCTGCTCGACGCCTGGCGCAGCAGCGAGCACCGGCCGGTGACCGAGACCAAGGTGGTCGGCAATCGCTGGTCGCCGCGCTCCTCGCAGGTGCGCGAATTCCTGGCCCGCAACCAGTTGCCCTACCGGTGGTACCTGGCCGACGAACCGGAGGGCGTCCGCCTGCTGGAGGCCGCGGGCGCCGACCCGAACCGATGTCCGGTGGTGATCACGGCCTCCGGTGACGCGCTGGTACAGCCGACCGACAGCGCGCTGGCCGAGAGCGTCGGGCTGAACGTCACACCCACCGGCGATTTCTACGACCTGATCGTGGTCGGCGGCGGTCCCGCCGGGCTCGGCGCCGCGGTGTACGGCGCGTCCGAGGGCCTGCGCACGGTGCTCGTCGAACGCACCGCGACCGGCGGCCAGGCCGGGCAGAGCTCCCGGATCGAGAACTACCTCGGCTTCCCCGACGGGCTGTCCGGCGCGCAACTGGCCGACCGGGCGCGGCGGCAGGCCGCCAAGTTCGGCGCCGAGGTGATCACCACCCGCGAAGTGGTGGGACTCGAGGTCAACGGCTCCGCGCGCACCGTGCGTTTCGCCGACGGCGGAACGCTGTGCGGCCACACCGTGATCATCGCGACCGGCGTCGACTATCGGCGTCATCCAGCGCCCGGCGTCGACGATTTCACCGGTCGCGGTGTGTATTACGGCTCGGCGATGACCGAGGCCTCCGAGTGCGCCGATCACGAGGTCTATATCGTCGGCGGCGCCAACTCGGCCGGGCAGGCGGCGGTCTTCCTCTCCCGCAATGCCCGCACCGTGCACCTGGTGGTGCGCGCGGACTCGCTGGAGAAGTCCATGTCGCACTATCTGATCCAGCAGATCGCACAGATCTCGAACATCAAGGTGCACACCAACACCGAGGTCACGGCCGCCGACGGCAGCGATCATCTGGAGCGGATCGTGTTGCGCGACAAGGTCACGGGCGCGGAAGAGAAGGCGGAGGCCGAGCGGCTGTTCCTCTTCATCGGCGCGGCGCCGCAGACCGACTGGCTCGACGGCATCGTCAAGCGCGACGAAGCCGGGTACGTGCTCGCCGGGCCGGATCTCATGGTCGAAGGCGCCCGGCCATCGGGCTGGGAATTGCCGCGCCCGCCACATCATTTGGAAACAAGCGTGCCCGGCGTGTTCGTCGCGGGCGACGTGCACGCCGAGTCCGCCAAGCGAGTCGCCTCGGCGGTCGGCGAGGGCGCGATGGCGGTCATGCTCGTGCACCGGTATCTGGCGTGAATTCAGGAGGGCTGTCGTGACACTCGAAAATGCCGCTCGCCATTCGCATCTGGTCTGCGATCCGGCGGAACTGCGCACTCTGTTCCTGTTCGAGAAACTCGACGACGACCAGCTGGCCTGGTTGTGCGCCGACGGGCGCATCGAGTACATCGAGCCGGGACTGGTGTTCCGCGAAGGCGATCCGGCCACCTGCTTCTACGTTCTGATGGACGGCGAGGTCCGGCTGACCAAGCTGTCCGGCGGCACCGAGATCGAGCTGAACCGCACCGATCACAAGGGCGCTTACGCGGGCGCGTGGAGCGCGTACCTGGGCGACAAGGCCGACGCGAACTACACCGGTTCGATGTACGTCACCCGCAAGTCCCGGTTCTACGTGCTGGACGCGGGCACCTTCGCGCGCATGATGCACGAGTGGTTCCCGATGGCGGTGCACCTGCTGGAGGGCGCGTTCTTCGGCAGCCGCAACACCACCCAGCGGGTAGCCGAGCGGGAGCGCCTGCTCGCGCTCGGTTCGCTGTCGGCGGGTCTGACGCACGAGCTGAACAATCCGGCCGCCGCGGCGGTGCGCGCCACCTCGGGCCTGCGCGAGCGGGTCGCGGGGATGCGGCACAAGCTGGCCATGATGGCAGACGGGAAGTTCCAGCCGGAAGTGCTCGTCACCCTGGTGCGACTGCAAGAGGAGGCGGCGGCCCAGGTCGCCAAGGCGCCCGAGCTGACCCCGATGGAGGCCGCCGACCGGGAGGACGTGCTCGGCGAGTGGCTCGAGGAGCACGAGATCGGCGACGCCTGGAACCTGGCGCCGAACTTCGTGCAGGCCGGATTCGACGTGGACTGGTTGGAGCGGGTGTGGGGCACCCTGGAGGGCTGCCCGAACAAGGTGTTCGAGGGCGCGATCCGCTGGCTCAACTACACCATCGAGACCGAGTTGCTGATGAACGAGATCGCGGATTCGACCGCCAGGATCTCCACGCTGGTCGGCGCCGCCAAGCAGTACTCGCAGATGGACCGCGCCCCGTTCCAGGTGGTCGACATCCATGAGCTGCTCGACAGCACCCTGGTCATGTTGAACAGGAAGCTCGGCGACGGCGTGCACCTGGTCAAGGAGTACGACCGCACTCTGCCGCCGCTGCCCTGCTACGCCGCCGAGCTCAATCAGGTGTGGACGAACCTGATCGACAACGCGGTGTACGCGATGCGCGGCGAAGGCACCCTCACCGTGCGGACCAGCAAGGAGAACGACTGCGCCGTCGTCGAGATCGGCGATACCGGCCCGGGCATCCCCGACGACGTCCGCCGCCGCGTCTTCGAGCCGTTCTTCACCACCAAGCCGGTCGGCGAAGGCACCGGACTCGGCCTCGACATCTCGTTCCGCATCGTCGTCAACAAGCACAACGGCGACATCCGCGTCGATTCCGAACCCGGCGACACCCGCTTCACGGTCCGCCTCCCATTGCACCGCCCGGAGCAAAATGAAGAAGGCGCACTGGAGACATCGACAGGAGTAACTCGATGACGGAAGCGATCGAAGGCATCAACCCAGCCGTCCCGCCCAGCGGCCCCGGCTGCCTCGAATGCGAAGGCGAGCAGGGCTGGTGGGTCCACCTCCGCCGTTGCGCCGAATGCGGCCACGTCGGCTGCTGCGACACCTCGCCCGCCCAGCACGCCACCAAGCACGCGAAGGACACCGGCCACCCGTTCATCCAGAGCTTCGAGCCCGGTGAGGACTGGTTCTGGGATTTCCGCAGCGAGGAGATGTACGGCGGCGGCCCCGAACTCGCACCTCCGCACAGTCATCCGGCCGATCAGGGCGTGCCGGGCCCGCGCGGGCGCGTGCCCGAGGATTGGCAGGCGCACACTCACTGACCGTCCGGTACGCTGCTGCCGACGCGCCGGAGCCTCCGGCGCTGTGTGGCATCGGGAAAGCACCAAATGAAGCGAATTTCCGTCATCGTCCTGGCCGTGGGCGCGGTGGCACTGGCGGCGACCGGCTGCGGCGGGTCGGACGAGTCCAGCGACGCGAGCGGTCTACGCAAGGGCACCACTGGCGCGAGCGTCAGCGCGACGCACGCGCCGACCACGACCGCTTCGGCGCCGACCACGGCCGGTAGCGCGGCGGCGGCCACCACGCAGGCCGATACGTCCGGTCTCGGCCCGGCCTCGCGCACCACGTGCGGTGAGTTCAAGGGGCTCGACAGCGACGCCGAGAAGCGGGTCATCGAGGAGATCCTCGCCGAGAATCCGGACAGCGAGTTCGCTGGCAGCCCGAATGTCGCGCTCGGCACCGCCAAGCTGGTGTGTCTGTCGCCGAGCAACGCCGACAAGCCGGTGGCCGTGGCGGCCCGGATCATCGCACCCGCGTGAACTAGGCCCATCTCCGTGGTCGCGACGGCCGTGCGGCAGCGCCGCGGACGGCCGTCGTCCGGCTGAACCGACGACTTCACCTGCGGACTCGTCCCACTCGCGCGCGGACGCGGGCAGAATGGCACAGTGGCTGAACTGGCGCTCACCGCTCGACTGAATCCGTCCGCCGCCGACGCGCGACGCGGGGTGGTCCGCCTGCATCCGGAGGCTTTGACGGCGCTCGGCCTGCGTGAATGGGACGGGGTCACGCTAGCCGGGTCGCGCCGTACCTCGGCGGTGATCGGCATCGCGCCCGGGGGCACACCGGCGGGCGTCGCGCTGCTGGACGACGTGACGCTGTCGAACGCGGGCCTGCGCGAGAACGCGACGGTGGTGGTCTCCCCGGCAACCGTGTTCGGCGCCAAGCAGATCTCGGTGAGCGGTTCGGTGCACGCCACCCGCAGCATTCCGGCCGCCACGCTGCGTCAGGCGCTGCTCGGCAAGGTCGTCACGGTGGGTGACGCGGTGTCGCTGCTGCCGCGCGATCTGGGGCCGGACATTCCGTCTTCGGCGGCCAGCCAGGCGCTGTCGCGCACCTTCGGCATCGCGTGGACCACCGAACTGCTGACCGTCACGGCCACCGATCCGGTGCGCGGACCGGTGAGCGTGCAGCCCAACACGGCCGTCGTCTGGGGTGCGGGCGCGGTAGCGGCGCTGGACGCCGCCGACCGCGCGGCGGCGGGTTACCCGGCCCCGGTGCACGGAGCGACCGAAGCGGCCGCGTTGGCGGCCGTCACGAGCACCAATGGCGCGACATTGGTGCGCGGTGCGCCGCCGCGGGTGCCCGTCGAGGAACTCGTCGGCGTGCACACGCAGGCCGCGAAGCTCACCGAATGGCTCAGCCTCGCGCTCGACGAACCCGAGCTGCTCAGAACCCTCGGCGCCACACCGCATCTCGGGGTCCTGATCACCGGGCCCGCCGGCGTCGGCAAGGCCACCCTGGCCCGGTCGGTGACCGCCCCGCGGCGCATCGTCGAATTGGACGGGCCCTCGGTCGGCGCGGCGGAGGGCGGCGCTCGGTTGCGCGAGGTGGCTGCCGCGGTGGCCGACGTGGGCTCCGGTCGGGGCGGCATCCTGCTCATCGCCGATATCGACGCGCTGCTGCCCGCCGACCCCGAGCCGGTGGCGACGCTGATTCTGGACCAGTTGCGCGCGGCGATGGCCGAGACCGCCGTGGCTTTCCTTGCGACGACGGCGCATCCGGCCGGTGTGGACGCGAGGCTGCGCGGGCCGGATCTGTGCGACCGGGAGCTCGCGCTTCCGCTGCCCACCGCGGCGATACGCAAGGCGCTGCTGGAGCAAAGACTGCGCAAGGTACCGACCGGCGATGTGAAACTCGACGAGATCGCCGCACGCACACCGGGTTTCGTGGTGTCCGATCTCGCGGCGCTGTGCCGGGAGGCGGCCCTGCGCGCGGCATCGCGGGTCAGCAAGGAACAGGCCGACGCGCGCCTGACCCAGGAAGACCTGGTCGGCGCTCTGGAGGTGATCCGTCCGCTGTCCCGTTCCGGCATGGAGGAATTGGCCATCGGCAGTCTCGGCTTGGACGATGTCGGCGACATGGTCGAGACCAAGCAGGCGCTCACCGAGGCCGTGCTCTGGCCGCTGCGCCATCCGGATTCCTTCGCCAGGCTCGGCATCGAACCGCCGCGCGGCGTGTTGCTCTACGGCCCGCCCGGCTGCGGCAAGACGTTCCTGGTGCGCGCCTTGGCAGGCTCGGGCCAGCTCAGCGTGCACGTGGTCAAGGGCGCGGAACTGTTGGACAAGTGGGTCGGCGCTTCCGAGCGCGCGGTCCGCGAATTGTTCCAGCGGGCAAGGGATTCCGCACCGTCGCTGATCTTCCTCGACGAGGTGGACGCGCTCGCGCCGCGGCGCGGGCAGAGCACCGATTCCGGTGTCGGCGACCGGGTGGTCGCCGCGCTGCTCACCGAACTCGACGGGGTGGAGCCGCTGCGCGACGTGGTGGTGCTCGGCGCGACGAACCGGCCCGAGCTGATCGATCCCGCGCTACTGCGGCCCGGACGGCTGGAGCGGCTGGTGTTCGTCCCGCCGCCGGACAGCGCGGCGCGGCTGGAGATCCTGCGGACCGCGGGCCGTTCGGTACCGCTGGCCGCCGACGTCGACCTCACCGCGCTGGCCGCCGACCTGGACGGCTACTCGGCCGCCGACTGCGCCGCGCTGCTGCGCGAGGCCGCGCTGGCGGCGATGCGCCGCGACGTGGACGCCGCCGACGTCACCGCTGCGGATCTCGCCGCCGCCCGCGCGGTGGTGCGTCCTTCGCTGGACCCGGAGCAGGTCGAAGCCCTCCGCCGCTACGCGGAAAACCGCAGCTGACCGACGTTCGACATGCAGAAGGCTATCCGTCGGCAATCACCGGTTCGACGCCGCGGCGCGGGTATGTTGCCCAAGTGCGGCGATGGATCGGCGACGGAGTCGACGTGGTCACGGCCTTCCTCGGGGCCGCGGTCGCGGGAATCGCGCTGTTCCTGCCGATCACCTTCAGCTGGACCGCGCAGAGCACCCCGTACCGGATCGCCAGCCTGATCAACAGCGCCCCGCGCGGCGCGACGATCGGCATGGTCGTCGCGGTCACCGTCGCGGTGCTGATCGCCACCTTCGCCAAGCCGCTCACCGGATGGATCGTGGCGTTCGGCGCCGCGCTCGGCCTCTTCGTCAACCACTTCGCCGGCCGCAATGTCTCCTCCGCCGACCTGCTCACCACGCAGAACTACATCGACTCGGTGTGCGGCGGAATCCTGTTGGGCGCATTGGGCATCGCCGCGCTGCGCAAGCCCGCCCCGGCGATCGGCTACGTGCTCGGCACGGCGACCTTCTTCGTCTTCGGCGACCTCGCCGACTTCCTCGACCTGCCCGCTCAGGACCCGTGGTCGGTGCTCGAGACACCGCCGCGCTGGATGATCGGCATCTCGGTGGTGCTGCTGTTCCTCGCCATCGCCCGCCATCGCACCCGGACCGGACGGCAGCGCGATTCGACCGTGCCCATCGATCTGCCGATCGCGCCGATCCTCGCGGCGACCGTGCTCGGCCTGATCGTCCTCGCGGCCACCGAATGGCTGGCGGGCCAGTACAACAACGTCTCCGCCCCGAGCGACAACCGGCTGGAGATCGCGATCGCCGTCGTGGCCACCATCATCGCCGCGCTGATCGCGGCCATGCTGCTGCCCGGCCGCGACGGCATCGGCGTGCTGCTCGCGGTGAGTCTGGTCGCGACCGCCGACGCGCTCGGTTACGCGCCGCGGCCGTGGTGGAGCGTGATCGCGGTGCTCGCGCTCACCGCGCTCGGCCTGTTCGCCGGTCTCCGCGCGCCGTCGCCGTTCTTGGCGCTGCTGGCGCTGCTGGGCGTCACCGTGTTCGCGTTCCTCGACGCGCACGGCGACGACGCCGTGTACTACTCCGTCGCGACGGTGCTGCTCGCGTTGACCGCCGGGTACAGCTGCGGCGCTGCCCAGCCCCGCTACGGCCCCAGCGCCGTGCTCGCCCTCGGCGCGCTCTACCTGCCGAGCATCATCACCGCCATGCCGGTGAAGAACGAGACATGGCCGCCGCGGGACAACATGGCCGACGCCGCAACCCCGGGCCGGGTGGCGCTGATGATCGTGCTCGGCTGCGCGGCCGCCCTGCTCCTGGTGTACCGGCTGCGGCCGCGCAGCTACCGCAAACCCGCGCCCCCTGAGTCGCGGGACAAGGTAGCGGACATATAGCCGACGTGCGCCGACATGGCTGACGCCATAGTGAGCTGCCCCGCGAAAAGCCCTGGCTCCACGTAGGCTGAACCCGCACCACCGCCCGCAACGACCTGACGGAGTGCAGTTTGCTCGTAATCCTGCTCGCGCATGCGCTTGCCGCACTGGCCGCGCCGCTGTGCGTACGGGTGTTGGGCCGCAACGCGTTCGCGGTGCTCGCGCTGCCGCCGCTGGCCGGTTTCGGCTGGGTGATCGCGAATTGGGATAGCACGCAGCAGGTTCGGCTCACCTGGGCGCCCGGCATCGCGATGAACATCGATCTTCGCTTCGATTCGCTCGCGGCCGTCATGGCAGCACTGGTGCTCGGCATCGGCACGCTGATCCTGCTCTACTGCATCCGCTATTTCGAGGACGACGAGCCCAGACTCGGTGTGTTCGCAGCCCAGTTCGTCGGCTTCGCTGGAGCCATGTTCGGTCTGGTCACCAGCGACAACATGCTGCTGCTCTACGTCTTCTGGGAGACGACGACGGTGCTGTCGTTCCTCCTGGTCGGCCACCACGCCGAGCGCGCGACCAGCAGGCGCGCCGCCTTGCAGGCGCTGCTGGTCACCGGGGCGGGCGGGCTGGCCATGCTGGTCGGCATCGTCATCCTGGGGCAGACCAGCGGCACCTACCTGCTGTCGGACCTGCTGGCCATGGAGAGCCCGCCGGACGGCGTCGCGGTATCGGTGGCCGTCGCCCTGCTGCTCGTCGGCGCGCTCAGCAAGTCCGCGATCGTGCCGCTGCACTTCTGGCTTCCGGGCGCGATGGCCGCGCCGACCCCGGTGAGCGCCTATCTGCACGCCGCGGCCATGGTGAAGGCGGGCGTGTACCTGGTGGCGCGGCTCGCGCCGGTTTTCGCGAACAGCCCGCCGTGGCATCCGATGGTGCTCGTCCTCGGCGCGGTGACCATGCTGCTCGCGGGTATTCGCGCGTTGCGCGTGACCGATCTGAAGCTGCTGCTCGCCTTCGGCACCGTGAGCCAGCTGGGTTTCCTGATCGTGCTGCTCGGGCTCGGCACACCGGACGCGGCGCTGGCCGGGACGACGCTGATCGTGGCGCACGCGCTGTTCAAGGCGTGCCTGTTCATGGTGGTCGGGATCGTGGATCACGGTGCGGGAACCCGGGATCTGCGCGAGTTGTCCGGGCTGGGACGGCAGGCTCCTGTGCTGTGCGGCGTGGCCGCGCTCGCGGCGCTGAGCATGGCGGGCATTCCGGTGCTGCTCGGCTTCGTCGGCAAGGAGAGCGCGCTCGCCGCAATCCTGGACGCCGACACCGTTGCCGCGCCCGTACGCACGGCGCTGTGCGCGGCGATCGTGCTCGGTTCCATGCTGACCGTCGGTTACAGCGCCCGCTTCGTCTGGGGCGCGTTCGGCGACAGGCCGCTCGACGAGGAGCCGTCGTGGCACGCGCCGGGATGGCTGTTTCTCGCGCCGCCCGCCACGCTGGCCGTGGCGAGCCTGGCGGCGGGCGTCAGTGCGCGGTGGCTGGACGAGGTTCTGCGCGGGTACCCGGAAACGCTTCCGGGAGAACTCGTTTCGCACCTGGCGCTGTGGCACGGGTTCACCCTGCCGCTGGCTTTGTCGGTCCTGATCATCGCCGCGGGTTCCGCGCTTTTCCTGGTGCGCAACCGATTCGGCGAGACCGCACACCCGCGCCTCGGCAATGCCGACCGCGCCTACGACGCCACGCTGCGCGCGATGGACCGGCTCTCACTGCGGATGACCGGATCGGTGCAGCGCGGTTCGCTGCCACTGACTCAGGCCACCATCCTCGGCACCACGATCATCCTGCCCTCGACCCTGCTCGCGCTGGGCAGCAGGACGGGAATCGAACTGCGCCTGTGGGATTCGCCGCTGCAACTGGCCATCGCCGGCATCATGGCGGCCATGGCGTTCGCGGCCACCGTGCTGCGCAACCGGCTCGCCAGCGTGCTCGTGGTCGGCGTCACCGGCTACGGCTGCGGCGTCGTCTTCGCGCTGCACGGCGCACCGGATCTCGCCCTCACCCAGTTCCTCGTGGAGACGCTGACGCTGGTGGTCTTCGTGCTGGTGCTGCGCGCCTTCCCCGCCGAGATCGAGCCGAGCAGGACCGCCGCGTTCAAGGCCCGCCGCGCCATGCTCGCCACGGCGGTGGGCGCGGCCGTGGCGGTGCTCGCCGCCTTCGCCACGGCCGCGCGCGGCGCGGAACCGATCTGGCGCCGCATCCCGGAGGCCGCCTACCGGTTCGGCGGCGGCAAGAACGCGGTCAACGTCCTGCTCGTCGACATCAGGGCGTGGGACACGCTCGGCGAGATCTCGGTGCTCATCGTCGCCGCCACCGGCGTCGCCTCGATGGTGTTCCGCACCAGGCGTTTCGGCGCCGCGCCGCGCGCCGCCGACGCGCCGAACTACAACCCCGACCTGGTCAGCTGGTTGCCCGCGGGACGGCTGGTGGATCGCCGGGAACGCTCGATGGTCCTGCAGATCACCACCCGCCTGCTCTTTCCGACGATCATGGTGCTCTCGATCTACTTCTTCTTCGCGGGCCACAACGCCCCCGGCGGCGGTTTCGCGGGCGGGCTCACCGCGGGCCTCGCGCTGACCCTGCGCTACCTCGCGGGCGGCCGCTACGAACTCGGCGAGGCGCTGCCGTTGGAGGCGGGCCACGTGCTCGGCGCCGGGCTCACGCTGGCGGCGGGTACCGCGGCCACCTCGCTGCTGCTCGGCGCGCCGCCGCTGTCCTCGGCGATCATCGAAGTGACGCTGCCGCTGTTCGGACACGTCAAGCTGGTCACGTCGCTGTTCTTCGACCTCGGCGTCTACCTGATCGTGGTCGGCCTGGTCCTCGACGTGCTGCGCAGCCTCGGCGCCCGCCTGGACAGCGAACTCGGCGACACCACCGAGCAGGCCCCGGCCCCGCGAGGCGGCAACGGATGAGTGCGAACCTGACCCTGCTCGTCCTCATCGGCGTCCTGACCGCCTGCGGCGTGTACCTGATCCTGGAGCGCGCCATCTCCAAGATGCTGCTCGGCATGATCTTGTTCGGCAACGCGGTGAACCTGCTGATCCTCACCGTCGGCGGCCCGGACGGCGAGCCACCCATCGGCGGCGAGGACGGCGCGCACGAGGGCATGGCCGACCCGCTCGCCCAGGCGATGGTGCTCACCGCGATCGTCATCACGATGGGCCTCGCGGCGTTCGTGCTGTCCCTCGCCTACCGGTCCTACATGCTCACCACCACCGACGACGTGCAGAACGATCCGGGCGACGCGGAGGTGGCCGCCCAGCGCGACCGAGAGGATCCGGAGGATTGACCCTCTCCCCGCATCTGTTACCCGCGCTGGCGCCGCTGCCGGTGCTCGTCCCGCTGCTCGGCGCGGCGGCCACGCTGGTGTTCGGACGCCGGCCGCGCATCCAGCGCACCGTCACCCTGGGGGCGCTCGCCGCGGTCGTGGTCATCACCGGCCTGCTGCTGTACCTGGCCGATCGAGACGGCACCACCGCCGTGCAGGTGGGCGGATGGGAAACCCCCATCGGCATCACGCTGGTGGTGGACCGGCTCTCCGCCGCCATGCTGCTCGTCTCGGCCATCGTGCTGCTCGCCGTCTCGGTCTACGGCGCAGGCCAGAACATCCGCGACGGCGACCAGCGCCAGCCGACCTCCATCTACCGCCCCACGTATCTCGTTCTGACAGCGGGTGTTTCGGCGGCCTTCCTGGCCGGCGACCTGTTCAACCTGTTCGTCGGCTTCGAGATGCTGCTCGCCGCGTCGTTCGTGCTGCTGACCGTCGGCGCGACCACCGAACGCATCCGCGCGGGCGTGGGGTACGTGATGGTGTCGATGCTCTCGTCGCTGATCTTCCTGACCGGCATCGGCCTGGTCTACGCGACCACGGGGACGCTGAACCTAGCGCAGCTCGCTGTCCGACTCGGCGCGGCCCCCGACGGCGTGCGCACGGCGATCTACGCGGTGCTGCTGGTAGCCTTCGGCATCAAGGCGGCGGTGTTCCCGCTCTCGAACTGGCTGCCCGATTCCTACCCGTCCGCGCCCGCGCCGGTGACCGCCGTCTTCGCCGGCTTGCTGACGAAAGTCGGTGTGTACTCGATCATCCGGACGCACACACTGCTGTTCCCCGACGGCGGTTTCGACACCGTCCTGCTGATCTGCGGCCTGCTCACCATGGTGGTCGGCATCCTCGGCGCGATCGCGCAGCACGACATCCGACGGCTGCTCTCGTTCACCCTGGTCAGCCACATCGGGTACATGATCTTCGGTGTCGGGCTCGCCACGACGGCGGGACTGGCGGGCGCGGTTTTCTATGTGGCGCACCACATTCTGGTGCAGACCACCCTTTTCCTCGTCGTCGGCCTGATCGAGCGACAAGCCGGATCCACCTCGCTGCGCAGGCTCGGCGGACTGGCCGCGGCGAGTCCGGTGCTCGGCGTGCTGTTTCTGGTGCCCGCGCTGAATCTCGGTGGCATACCGCCCTTTTCGGGGTTCATCGGGAAGGTCGCGCTGCTCCAGGCCGGCGCGTCCGACGGCAGCGGACTGGCCTGGGTACTGGTCGGGGGCGCGGTGGTCACCAGCCTGCTGACGCTCTACGCGATCGCGCGGGTCTGGGTCAAAGTGTTCTGGCGGCCGCGCACCGAAGCGCCGGAAGGACACCTCGCGGCGGCGAAACCGCCCACCCTGATCGAGGATTCGACCGACGTGCTCTACGACGAACGCACCGATCCCGGCCGTATCCCGCCGCTCATGCTGCTGTCGACCATGGCGCTGGCCGCGGTCGGCCTCGGCCTCACCGTGCTGGCGGGACCGATCCTCGGCATCGCCGACCGCGCCGCGGCCGACCTGCACGATCCCGCGGTGTACGTCGGCGCGGTGCTCGGCGAACCGGAGGCGTACCGATGAGGATTTCGTGGGGTATGCCGGAGGTGCGGGCATGAGCGACGACGATATCCGCGAACCGTTCGACGAGACCGTCTCGCGAGGGATCGGCAAAGACAGCGTGGTCCGCGTCGGAGTGCTGCTCTGGCTGGCCGCGGTCTACATGGCGCTGTGGGGCGATCTGAGCATCGGCAATCTGGTGGGCGGTCTCGTGGTGGGTGCGCTGATCATGGTGGCGCTGCCGCTGCCCCGGATTCCGGTGAGCGGTCGGCTCAACCTGTTCGCCATGGCGGAGGCCGCGGTGGTGAGCGCCTACTACGCGCTCGAATCCAGCCTGCAGATCGCGTGGTTCGCGATCCGGCCCGCACCGCCACCGGTCTCCGGGGTGCTGCGAGTCGGCCTGAGCACGAAGTCGGATCTGGTGCTGGTGCTCACCACCGATCTGCTGAACCTGATCCCCGGCACGATGGTGCTGGAGATCGACCGGAACCGCTGCCTGGTCTACGTGCACGTGCTCGACGTCGGCAGCGACGCGGCGGTGGCGCGGTTCTACCACCAGACCCGTCGCCTGGAGCGACTGCTGATCTCAGCCTTCGAGCGGCCCGTCCCGAAATCCGACCGGAGGTGAACGCATGACTGTCGTCGCTGTGCTCGCGGGCGTCCTGCTCGCGGCCGCCGCCGTCATCACCAGCTACCGCATCCTGGCCGGGCCGAGCACGCTCGACCGGGTCGTCGGTATCGACTCGCTGATGGCCATCGCGGCGTCGGGGCTCGCCGTGTGGGCCGCCTACAGCGGCGACACCACGGTGCTGCCCGCCATCGTCGCGCTGGCGCTGGTCGGCTTCCTCGGCTCGGCCGCCGTCTCCCGCTTCCGCGTCAGGGACGACCGATGACGGCCTGGCAGTGGCTCACGGCCGCGCTGATCCTGAGCGGCGCCGTGCTGGCCTGCACCGCCGCGATCGCCATCGTCCGCTTCCCCGACACCCTCACCCGCATGCACGCCGCGACCAAACCGCAGGTGGTCGGGCTGCTCCTGGTGCTCGCGGGCGCCGCCATCGAACTGCGCGGCAAGGGCAATGTGTGGCTGCTCGCGCTGGTAGGCCTGTTCACACTCCTCACCGCCCCGGTGATCGCGCACCTCATCGGCCGCACCGCCTACCGCGAACAGCGGCACCGCGACGGACTCCTGCGCGTCAACGAACTCGGCGACGAACTCGACTGAGAGGGCACCGGCCGCGCACGCCGAAGGTGTTCTCGACGGTCCACGGGCCGGTCCGCTCCTCGCGGAGGATGGATTCGGCAGGTCGGCCGCACCGTTGAAGGCTGCGGCGATGAACCCTCGCCGCTCACGCCGGTGTTGGTCAGGCGAAGACGTCGTTGAAGGCGTCGGCGGTGAGGACGCGGAGGGCCCAGGTCCGTACCAGCGCCGGGTCCGTGGCACGGATAGTGTCGATGATCTCGGCGGGTAGCGACCCGAACTTCACGGTCAACAGATCGATCAAGGTTTCGACGCGCCCTTCCGCGCGCCCTTCGACGCGCCCTTCGACGCGGCCTTCGGCGTGTCCTTCAGCGCGGAGCCGTTCGGCGGTGGTCATGATGGCCTCCTTGGCTCGGGGACCGAGTCGATCGATGAGCGGTTCCGGCAGTCAGCGGGCGGGTTCGGTACTTACGGCGGATGGATTCGGCAGGTCGGCGGCGACGAACAGTCTCCGCTCGCTCCGGTGTTGGTCAGGCGAGGATGTCTTCGAGGGTGTCGGCGGTGAGGATGCGGCTGGTCCAGGCTCGCACCTGGGTGGCGTCCGCGGCGTGGACGGTCTCTATGACTTCGGCGGGTAGCGACCCGAACTTCACGGTCAACAGATCGATCAAGGTTTCGACGCGCCCTTCCGCGCGTCCTTCCGCGCGTCCTTCGACGTGTCCTTCGGCGCGGAGCCGTTCGGCGGTGGTCATGATGGCCTCCTTGGCTCGGGGACCGAGTCGATCGATGAGTGGTCCGAGGTCGTCTACGTGGGTGTCGCCGACGATGTAAATGTACGTGGCGACGCATCGAAGTTCATCCGTGCCGTGGGGGCCGTCGAGGATTGCACGCAGATCCTCGGTCAATGCCAGCAGGTCGACGCCCAGGCGGGTATTGCCGGGTGCGATCTTGTGCAGGGCCAGCATCACGCGGGTCGCGGGAGTGAGGTCGCGGGCGCGCAGTGCGGGCAGGTCCAGGGCGGCGATGTCGTCGAGCAAGAACCGGAAGCGCGGCAGGTAGGGGCCCAGCGCCTGCTGGGTTGTCGGATCGAGATCGATGAGCTCGGTCAGTTCGGTGGGCGCGTTCCATGGGCGGCCGGTGTGGTTGCTGTGGACCACCAGTGGGACCACTGCTGGCAGGGTGCGGGCGTCGGGGTGTTGTCGCAGGTAGTGGTTCCAGATGTTGACCAAGTAGTCCAGCATGCGCAGTGGCATGAACGCGTCGCTGCGGCTCTGATGCTCGATCAGCAGGTAGATGTAGGCGTCGTGCCCGTTCAGGCGGGTTCGGAACAGTAGATCGCTGTAGCGCGAGCGCAGTTGTTTGGACACGAAGCTGCCCGATTGCAGTTCGAGTTCGTCCCAATCGACCCGAGCGGCAACCGCTTCGGGTAGGACTGTGCGCAGCTCGGAAGCGGCATCGGCAGGTCGGCCGAGGACGTGCCGGAAATACGCATCATGCGGGTTCGACGGGGAAACGGCCACGCCGGAAGCTAACCCGCCACCACGGCGACTCGCGCCAGAACGGTCACAGACCTATTGCGCTATCAGCGAATTCGGACACCCAGTGATCGCCTGGTTCCGCGAGGCTCGACTCTCGCACGAAACATCAGCGCTCGACCCGCTCGATCTCCAGCACCACGACAACCTGCTCCCGCTGCCCCGCGAACCAGGTGGCGTGGAACGCCGCAGCCATGCCGGCGAGCAGCGCCAGCACGATGGTCCCCGCGGGCACCGCGTACTCCGCCATCGGCACCGCCAGGTAGCGGTAGGAGACCAGCAGCACGGCCAGCACCGCCGCTCCGCCCGCGACGAGGCGGATGCGGAACCAACCCCAGCCGCGCTCCGGCTCGCGCAGCGCGGATTCCACAGTCATGCACAACACCGCGCCCGCGACGAGGTCGACGCCGTAGTGGTAGCCGAAGCCGAGAGTGGCGGCCAGCGTCGCGAGCAGCCAGAACGTGCCGCCCCAGCGCAGCCAGCGTGGCGCGCGGGAACCGTCGACGTCGCGGCGGGTGTGCAGGAAGACCGACAGCGCCCACGCGGTGTGCATGGACGGCATGCAGTTGCGCGGAGTCGCGGCGTCGAAGGGCAGCGGGGCGGGATTGCGGTCGATCGGCGGGATCACGCCCGGCCAGTAGTTGCCGACCTGGAGCCCGTTGCCGTCCACCCCGAAGGCGAACATCGGCCCGACCACTGGGAAGAGCACGTAGACGATCGGTCCGACCAGCCCGAGCACCAGGAAGGTGCGAACCAGGTAGTGGCTCGGCCACCGCCCCGAATCGACCACCCGCCGCAACTGCCACACCGCGACCACGATCGCGGCCACCGGCAGCTCGATGTAGACCCAGTGCAGCACGGCGTAGACCACCGGGCCGAGCGTGTCGACGACCCGGCCCATCACCCAGGACGGATCGCCGAGCGCGTGGTCGGCCAGCATCACGTACTCGTCCAGCACCTCCGGGCTGCTCATCACGGTGATGTGCAGCCACACGTCGCCGACCTTGGTGGCCAGGATCAGCAACGCGCCGAGTGCGGCGGCGTGCAGTGCGTTGCGCCGCTCCGTGCCGTTCCAGCGCAGCCAGGCGATCAGGGCCAACGCGGTGAGCACGATCACCGGACCGTTGCCGACCGTCGGCGCGTCACCGGAAAGCAGACGCCCGCCCGCGCACACCAGGTCGATGCCCACCGCCGCACCGAGCGCGACGAGCCTGCGCTGCATGGAGATACCGACCAGCGCCAGGATCAACCCGGCCCACGGCACCGACATCGATTTCGGCGTGCCCACGTAATCACGCCACACGCTCTCCAGTGGACCCTCGAAACCCTGCTGAAAGGCCACGATCTGGAGCACGATCAGCAGCGTGGGCACCGCTGCGACGGCCGCTGCCACCCAGGCCCGGGACGGCGGTATCTTCAACCGCCGCACCGCACTTCCTACGCTGGAACCCGGGTCTTCGACAAGCACGTCGACCATAGTAAACGGGGGATGAACGCCGTCCCCCTGACCAGCTGAACGACAAGCGACCGCTCGCCGCAGCGAAACGCTACTTGTCGAGCTCCTTGACCAGCGCGTCCACCACCGCGATCAGGTCGCCCTGGGTCGCCGCGGCCACCTTGCGCTGGCGCTGATAGGACGCACCACGCTGGGGTATTTCGGCGACATAAGACAATTCGTCGGAGCAGCCGAGCCGTTTGGCCGTCGGTTCCAGCCGGTTCAGCACATCCATCAGGTCGTCGGTGACGAGCCGCTCGGTGTTGTCGGAGTCTGTGATGACGATCGCATCCAGGCCGTAACGCGCGGCCCGCCACTTGTTCTCCTGAACATGCCAGGGCGGCAGCGATCCGAGATGCTCGCCTTCCTCGACCCGGCGGTCCAAATCCACGATCAGGCAGTGGATGAACGCGGCGAGCGCGGCCAATTCGGCCCTGGTGGAGATGCCGTCGCAGATACGCACCTCGATGGTGCCCCATTTGGGCGCGGGCCTGATGTCCCAGTGCATGCCGCCCAGCTGCTCGATGACGCCCGTCTGCATCTGGTCGTGCACGAAATGCTCGAACTGCATCCAGTTCTCGAACTGGAACGGCAGCCCCGCGGTGGGCAGCTGCTGGAACATCAGCGTGCGGTTGCTCGCGTATCCGGTGTCGGAACCGGCCCACATCGGCGAGGAAGCCGAGAGCGCGAGCAGATGCGGGTAGGTGAGCAGCAGCGAGTTCAGGATCGGAAAGACCTTCTCCCGGTGCGAGACTCCCACGTGTACGTGCACGCCCCAGATCATCATCTGGCGGCCCCACCACTGGGTGCGCTCGATCAGCTCGTCGTAGTGCGGCGAGCGGGTCAGCTGCTGCGCCGACCACTGGGCGAAGGGATGGGTGCCCGCGCAGAACAGATCGACGCCGAGCGGGTCGGCGGCGCGGCGCACCGTGTCCATCGTGCCGCTCAGATCGTCCACCGCGGCGCCGACGGTGTCGTGCACGCCGGTGACGATCTCCACGGTGTTGCGCAACAGCTCCTTGGTGACCTGCGGAGTGCCGTCCCAGGCGCGCAGGTCACCGACGGAGTCGAAGACCGCCGCCGCGGTATTGGAGAGGTCGCGCGTCACCTTGTCGACAAGCGCGACCTCCCATTCGATGCCGATGGTCGGCCGGGGCGAACCTGGAAATGGAACTTTCTCGATTGCCCCGCCCATATCGACACCTTGTCTACTGGACTACACCGCAGGCAACGCGGCCGCCCGCGTCGCCGGTCGCCAGTGTGTTGTCGTCCGGGCCTGCCACGCCGTCGGCACGGACGTAACGGTTGGGAATGTTGCCGAAGTTGTCGGCATCGGCGTGGATGATCAACGCGCGGTTCTTCAGATCGTCGAGGGTCACGGTGTCGGTCGTGGTGACCAGCTTGCCCTGGCCGTCCGAGCGGACCTGCAGCGAAGTCAGGTCGCCGCTGGCCGGGTGGGCGTTGGCGCTGCCTACCTGGAGGTGGCCGCCCGCCGAGAGGAAGTCACCGGCCGCGCCACCCGTGGGCGCCACCGAGTTGGCCTCGCACTTGCCGACCTGGTGGAAGTGCAGACCGTGGAAACCCGGCTTCAGGCCGTGCCCCTCGACGGTGATCACGAGGTGGTTGCCGTCCTTGGCGATGTTCGCGGTGGCGACCGAGCCGCCGGAGGCGTCCTTCAGCTCGACCTTGGTGCCGGGCTGGGTGGCCGGGCTGCCGTGCTCGGTCCCGGTCCCCTGGCCCTCTGCCGGGGCGGAGGAACCGGTCCAGACCGGCGGAGTCGTTCCCTTGACGTCACTCGACTCTTGACTGTTCGAGCAGGCAGCGAGGCCGAAGACCGCGACCGCAAGCACCGGGGTCACAGTCCGCCAGGACGGGCGACGAGTTGTGGACGGGGCCATCGGGGAACTCCTTTACGAGTACCGAGTTTACGAGTAAAGCTGGGTGGACACTGTCGTTACCGGACAAGATGATGCCACGACCGCCGTGTCGCGCCACGAAGGGGCCGCGCGCGTCGCACTCTTGTTTCAGTTACCCGTCAAAATGACGATGACACCCGCAGACCCGTCTCCGACTCCCGCCGACTTGGGCTCCGCGGTCGCGCCGAGATCCGCGGCGATCACCATCGCCGCCTCCCGCTCGCCAGCCGTATTCCCGTAGTACACAGTCGTTTTCGCGATGTTGCCACCCGCGTAGTTACCCGACGAGACGTTGGTCCAGCCCTTCGCCGACAAGTCGTTGGCGGTACGGGCGGCCAGACCGGCGACCAGGCTGTTGTTCAGAACGCGCACCGGCACGGCCCGATCGACCGTCCCCGCGGGCGCGCCCGCGGTCGTCGTCGGGGCGGCCGACGTGGTCGACGCCACGGTCGTCGTCGGGGCGCCCGTGGCCGACGCCACCGTGGTCGGCGCGGCCGTCGTCGCGGGCGCGGCCGAGGTGACCTGCTGGGCCGCGGTGGCCGACGACGACTCCTCGCCGTTCGTGGCGTCGGAATCGGAACTCGACAACGACATCGCGCCGAGACCTGCGAAAACGATGGCCAGCGCGATCAACACCATCGCCAGCGCGCGCAACGGCGGCCCGCCGGAGGTGGGATTGGTTTGACTCACGCTGTCGACCCTAGTCGCTCATCGGGCGCCGCTGCCTGCATCACGACCCGAAGACGTGTCATACCTGGAAACCGAGACGCCGTGCGGCTCTGGCCTTCTGCCTGCTCGCGCGAAGCCTGCGCAGCCGCTTCACCAGCATCGGATCGACGGCCAGCGCTTCCTGCCGGTCGACCACGGCGTTGAGCACCTGGTAGTACCGGGTCGGTGACATACCGAACAGTTCACGGATGGCCTCTTCCTTGGCGCCCGCGTACTTCCACCACTGCCGCTCGAAGGCCAGGATCTCGTGTTCGCGGCGGCTGAGGCCGCTGCCGTCGCCCTGCTCGGCCGAGGCCGCAGCGCCCGCCGTCGTCTCTTCGCTCGCGGAAGGGCTGTCCTGGATCCGAGCCGCTGCGCCGTCCATCTCGCTCCCTCGCCGAGTTACCACCAGACGAAAAATGGTGCTTGTACGTCGCGGATCATTCAACCACGCGCCAACAGGGATGCTCTCCCTTCGTCCCGGCGTGTTGACGACCCCCAGGTAGGCCTACCTCCGGCCGTGCGCAGGTAGGCGTACCTCCGCCTTCGCTCCGGCCATGCGCACGGCTATCGACGGACTGCGTCCGGCAGCGCAAGTTGGCGTACCTCCGCCTTCGCTCCGGCCATGCGCAGCGCAATCCACGGGCTCCGTCCGGCAGCGCAAGGTGGCGTACCTCCTGCCTTCGCCCATGCAGGGCTATCGACGGACTCCGCGTTCGGCCGCGCAGGTAGGCTTCTTTCCCATGGCAATCCTCCCCATCGTGATCGTCGGTGACCCCGTGCTGCACAACCCGACCGAGCCGGTCACCAAATCACCGGAGGACTTGGCCCCGCTGATCTCGGACATGTACGAGACCCTGGACGCCGCCAACGGCGTCGGGCTCGCCGCCAACCAGGTCGGGGTGCCGCTACGCCTGTTCGTCTACGACTGCCCCGACGTCGGCGCCGACGGCACGGCCGTCCGGCGCCGCGGGGCGGTGATCAACCCCGTGCTGGAGACCTCCGAGATTCCGGAGACCATGCCGAACCCCGACGACGACGAAGAGGGCTGCCTGTCGGTGCCCGGCGAACAGTTCCCGACCGGCCGGGCCGACTGGGCGCGGGTCACCGGCACCGACGAGCACGGCGAGCCGGTGTCGATCGAGGGCAACGGCTTCTTCGCCCGCATGCTGCAGCACGAGGTGGGCCACCTCGACGGCTTCCTCTACGTGGACGTGCTGATCGGCCGCAACGCCCGCGCCGCGAAGAAGGCGATCAAGCGAAGTGGTTGGGGCACACCGGGTCTCAGCTGGGTACCGGGTACCGTTCCCGACCCCTTCGGGCATGACGACTGAGCCCGCCCCGGCGCAGATTCCGCTCGGCCGCCGGGTGGTGATGCGCTACGAACTGCCCGCCGGATATCCCCAACCGCTGACCGACGTGATCGGCGAACTGGTTTCGCTGGATCCGCCGACGGTGCGCGGCGCCGACGGTCGAGTGATCTCGGTGTCGCCCGACCGAGTGGTCGCGCTGAAAGCCATCGGGCCGAGGCCGATTCGGACCAGGGAGATCAGGGCGCTGGAGGCGGCCGCGGCGGACGCGTGGCCGGGAATCGAGACCGCCTGGCTCGACGGCTGGCTGCTGCGCGCCGGGCACGGCTACACCAATCGCGCCAATGCCGCTGTGCCGCTGGGAGAATCCGGACGACCCGCCGAACTCTCCAGCGACACCCTGCACCGCATCGGCGAGTGGTACACCGCGCACGGTCTGCCGCTGCAACTGCTGCTGCCCGATCGGCTCGCACCGGTGCCGCCCGGCTGGCGCACCTGGAACGAAACCCTCGTGCTCGGCATCGACATCACCAATTTCGTACTGCCGCAAGGCCCGCCGATGGTGCGGATCGCGCAGCGTCCCGACGAGGCGTGGCTCAGGCTCCATCGCTATCGCGGCGAAGACCCTGCGGCGCAGCATGTTCCGGAGCCGTCGACCGAGGTGCTGACCGCCGTGCACGAGGGCGAGCTCGGTTTCGCCTCGCTCGGACTGCCGAGCCCCATCGCCATAGGACGGGGCGCGTGCACCACCGCGCCGGACGGGCGCCGCTGGATCGGGCTCACCTGCGTCGCGGTGGCCGCCGAACATCGCAGGCACGGCCTGGCCACGCTCGTGTGCGCCGAACTGATCCGCTGGGGGCACGAGCGCGGGGCCACTCACGCCTACGTCCAGGTGTCGGCCGACAACGCGAGCGCGCTCGAGCTCTATCGCGGCCTCGGTTTCCTGGACCACCACGGCTATCGCTACGCCGCTCCGCACGGCGGAGAATAGACCCCGACCGCAGAAGGAAGGCATTTTCGTGCGTCTGGCGACCTGGAACGTCAATTCGATCCGCTCCCGTCTCGACCGGGTGGCGGCCTGGCTGGACCGCCAGGACATCGACGTGCTCGCCATGCAGGAAACCAAGTGCCGCGACGACCAGTTCCCGTTCGAACGCTTCGAGGAGCTCGGCTACGAGGTGGCCCATCTGGGCATCAACCAGTGGAACGGCGTCGCGATCGCGTCCAGGATCGGCCTGGAGGACGTCGAGCTCGGCTTTACCGACCAGCCCGGTTTCGACAAGGACGCGGGCGAATCCCTCATCAGCACACCGGTCGTCGAATCGCGCGCGCTCGGCGCGACCTGCGGTGGCGTGCGGGTCTGGAGCCTGTATGTGCCGAACGGCCGCGCCCTCACCGATCCGCATTACGCCTACAAACTCGAATGGCTGGAGACGCTGCGCGACAACGCCGCCGCCTGGCTGACCGAGGACCCGCAGGCCAAGATAGCGCTGGTCGGCGACTGGAACATCGCGCCGACCGACGACGACGTGTGGTCGCCCGCGTTCTTCGAGGGCAAGACGCACACCTCCCAGCCCGAGCGCGACGCGTTCACCGCCGTCGTGGACACCGGCTTCGCCGACGTCATGCGGCCCTTCGCCCCTGGTCCCGGCGTCTACACCTACTGGGACTACACCCAGCTGCGCTTCCCGCGCAAAGAAGGCATGCGCATCGATTTCATCCTCGCCTCCCCCGCCCTCGCCGCCGCCACCACGGACGCGAGCGTCGACCGCGAGGAACGAAAAGGCAAGGGCGCCAGCGATCATGCCCCGGTCATCGCCGAATTCGACATTCCCGTAGAGCGCCGCTGACGGCGGCGGCCGCACGCCGATCCGTGGATCGACGCGCGGCCGCCGAGTTGTTCAGCCCGTTGCGATCAGGGCAGCACCTGCGGCACCACGTCCGGCGCGACAGCGCCCACGATAGCGCCGATGACCGCACCGCCGATGGCGCCGGTGATCGCGCCGAGCGGCACCGAGAGGAGCGCGCCGACGCCGAAGGCGAGGATGCCGGGCAGGCCCGTGATGGCGCCGACCACCGCGCCGACGCCCGCACCCGCGGCGGCGCCGTTCTGGATCGGGTCGGAGTTCTGCGCCGCGGGGTTGGTGGCGATCGGCTCGGCGGCGGCCGCGAAACGCGACGCCCGACCCCCATGGCAAATGATCTCCCCCAGGCGAATCGAACGTCTACAAACGTGATTCGAACGCCACAAGTCGTACCGGACCGCCACCGCCGAGATCAAGTGTCGTGTCTGCCATCACATTTCGTGAGCGAGCGGGCAGGGTCCTGCCTCAGCCCGCCGACGCCTTGCCGCGCGCGGCGCGACCGTAGCGTGCGCGGGCCTGTTGCGGGGTGACCGTGACCGGGTGCTGCGGCACCCCGGCGGCGAGGTGTTCGCGGTAGAGGCGCGCGGTCATCGGGCCGAGGAAGCTGCCGAGCACGGCGAGCTTCGCCCGCTCGTTGCCGAGCACCTTGATCGCGGCGCGCATCGGCAGCCGGTAGGCCGCGTCGACGAGGGCGGGTTGATCGAAACCGCCGGTCGACCGCATCCAGCCGGGCAGCGTGGCGATCGCGGCCGGTGCGACCAGCCGGCTGCCCGCCCATAGCTTGAAGCCGCGGTCGCGCGGGGTGTGCAGCAGGTAGTGCATGCCGCGGTGCGCGCGTTCGGAAGTGCACAGCGTCGGCCGGACCGCGGCGAAGTACTCGCGGACCTCCGCGCGCGAGGAAGGCACGTCGGCGGGCTTGCAGGTCTGCAACTCCGCGGCGATCACGCATTCGGCCCAGTAGCGCCGCTCCTCCTCCGGAGTGAGCGGGCCAGGTCCGTAGACCTCGTAGCACTTGAGCACCGAATGCCAGCCGGTGACGTGGATCCACAACTGCGACGCGGGATTGTTTGCGCTGTAACGCTTTCCGGTGATCGGCTCGATGCCCGTCGCCTGCGCGTGCACCGCCATCAGGTGCTCGGACGCCTCGATGGCCATCCGGCTGTCGGCGACGGCCGCGATGAGGAAGTAGGCGAAGGTGTGGTCGAGCCTGCCGGTCGGATCCTTGTAGATGCCCTCGACATCGGCGACCGCCGCGGTCAGCGCCGGATCGAAGTGCTCGAGGACCACCGAGCGCTGGAAGCCGATGACCGCGGTCGGCGCGGTCCACACCTTCCAGGTCGGCGAATCGGGTCCGAAGAATCCGTAGTCGACCTCCCGGATGGTCCGGGCAGGCGCGCCGAATTGCGGACGCGTTGCGGTAGCGGTCATCGTCTGCTCCCTTGCATGCGATGTTCCGGGCTTGCCGGAGATTCCTTCATGACGGTGGTGATCGGGCCTACGGGTTCATGACGTAGCCGCCCGCGTGCGCGCGAGCCTCGGCGAGCACCTTGTCGAAACGGGCGGCATCGGTCGCCGGGCGGCGCACCAGATCCAGCGCCCTCGCCTGCTGCGCCTTGGTCGCGTTCGGCTTGCTGTGCAGAGCGAGCGCGTTCTTGGCGAACTCCCGCACGAAGACGTCGAAGAGCTGGTCGAGCACGGCGGCGTCGGTCCCCTCGATCGCGGCCTGTTCGAGAATCAGCTGCGCGTACGGGATCGCCGTGAACAGCTCACCGATCGCGAACAGGAAGTCCACGTCGCGCTGCTGCTCGGCGGTAGGCGCGGCGGCGGCGAGCAGCGTCTGGAAAGCGAGCGCCTGCTCCAGGAAAATCGCCACGTTCGGCACGTGCGCGTACTTCTCGAACACCGGGCGCCAGTCGGCGAACCGGATGCGGCCCAGACCAGCGCTCGGACCCTGCCGGAACAGGAATTCGTCGTCGGCGGCGTCGCGGCGGATCGGCACCTCGGGGTACCACGCGGCCGCCAGTTCCGCGCGCAGCTTGGGCACCGCCGCGCCCGCTCGCGGGGCGAGCCTGCGGCTCGACCAGCTCAGCGCCGAGGACACCGCCCGCACCGCGCCCTTGGGCGCGGCAGCTGCGCCGGGCAGAACGCGCAGTGCGGCAAGACCGGCATCGGACGGATGGAACATGTAGTTGGCCAGGAACTTCAGCGACAGTGCCATGTTCACGTGCACCGTGCCCTCCAGGCGCGGCAGCCCGAACAGGCCGAGCATGGCCATCGGGAAGTACATGTCGTTCTCGAAGCCGCGGGCGGCGATCACGTCGGCCAGATCCTCGATGATGCGCTGCCCCTGCCGTGTCACGGTCATCTTCTCGATCGCGTTGAACAGCAGGTAGCGCCGGTCTTCCTGGGACGCGGAGCGCAGGTAGTCGATGGCGCGCTCGCTGTAGAGCTTCATGCCGATCAGCCGCGCGTAGGAGTCGGTCAGCAGCGAGCGCACTTGCGGAAACTCGGTCACCCTGTGCCCGAACAGGATTCGGTTCTCCGCGTGCGTGATCGACTCGTAGAAGGCGTGTTCGCAGGCGCCGACGGCGCCGAAGCCGAGGTTGAACTTGCCCACGTTGACGGTGTTCATCGCGGCGTGGAAGGCAGCCTCGCCCCGGTGCAGGATGTCCTCCTCGGCCACCGGATAGTTCTCCAGATCGAAAGCGGCCACGTACATCTGACTGTCGACCACATTGCGGCGCAGCTTGTAGTTCTTGTGCTTGCTGTCCGCGACGAAGAAGAGATACCCCTCGTAATCCTCCTGCGCCGGTTTGGCATTCAGCGCCTGCGCGCTGTCGATGATCGGCTTGTCCGAGCGACGGCCGAACACCGAGACCATGCCAGCCAGGTTTCCGTTGCCGATGTAGTGCTTACCGCCGTTCGCGGTGAAACCGCCGCCACGCTTGGGCTTCAGCACCATGTCGGTGGAGTACACGTCGGCGCCGTGCTCCTTCTCCGACAGGCCGAACGCGAAGATGCTGCCGGAGTCGAGCAGCGCCGCGGCGCGCTGCTTGGCGGCCTTGTTGTCGCTCTGCCAGATCGGGCCGAGCCCCAGGATGGTTACCTGCCAGACGTACCAGTAGGACATGCCGTAGAAGCCGAGGATCTTGCTCATCATCGCGATCCGGCCGGTATCCCAGCGCTTGTTCGGATCGCCGTTGGCCTCGGCCGCCGGGGTGAGGAAGGTCGCGAAGACCCGCTCGCGCTTGACGAAGTCGAGGAAGTCGGAATACCAGACGCGGTCGCGGTCGTCCCGCTTCAGCGCCGCCTTGCCGCGCGCCTCGAACCACTCGACGGTCGCGCGCAGCAGTCGCCGAGTCTCGGCATCGAACTCGGCGAACTCGCAGGTCTTCGGGTTGAACAGGGTTTCGGTCATCGGTGGCTCCTCGGCCGTGCGGACGGCGCCCGGCATCCGACCGGGCCACTTCATTCACGAATGTAGCATTATTATTCATCAGTGAAGGAAACCCGGCAAGGGCCGCCCGACCTGGGAGAACCGGAGGAGGTCGCTGCTATGTTGGTGCCCATGGGTACCGAGCAAGCCGTACGACCGCGTCAGCGGGCGCGGCACCTCGGACCGCAACGCCGCCGCCCGCAGGTGCTCGACACGGCGCTGGCCATCGCCGTCGAGCACGGCGTCGCGTCGGTGACCATCGCCGCCGTCGCCGAGCGGATGAACGTCACCAGGCCGGTGATCTACGCCTGCTTCGCCGACCGCGTCGAACTCATCCAGGAACTGATCCGCCGCGAAGAGGGCCACCTCATCGAGGGGTTGCTCGAGGCCACCCCGCGCCGCGCGGTCGACGCGGGCGAGACCGTCTTCGTGGAGGGCTTCCAGACGCTGCTGGAGATCGCCGCAGCCCGGCCGGACTCGTGGCGGCTGCTCTACGGCAATCCCGATCCCGCCGTGGCGGATTCGTTCGGCCGCGGCCGCAAGCTCGCGGTCGAGCGGTGCACCGAACTGCTGCGTCCCACGCTGCGCGCGTGGGGCACCGAGGACGCCGAACGGAAGCTGCCGATCCTGGTGGAACAGTGGGTCTCGGCCGGCGAGGGCGCGGTGCGTTCGCTGCTGGCCGACGAGGGCGACTGGACGCCGCAGACGCTCGGCGCGTTCGTCGGCGCGGCGGTCTATCGCGCGCTGCGCCAGGCCTGACTCGCCGTTCGAACGAAATCCGCCGATACCGCAGTGAGGCACGCCCGATTGCCGCCGGATGCGGTCCGCCCGAAGCCCACGCGGTCAGAGTCGGTCCGACATTTCTCCTGCAATCTCGATCGACCGTCGGCGAGATACCGACGAACAGGCCGATAAGTCGGCAGATTTGCTTCCGTACGGGGCGCGTTTCCCGATCGCCGCAGGCGTCGGCTCACTACGATGGAGATCGACTGATCCGACCAGCGATCTGGCGGGAGGTGCGAGCATGGCGTTCTATCGGCAGGTCGGTGCGGTGCCGCCGAAGCGGCACACCCAGCACCGCGACGAGCACGGCAGGCTCTACTACGAGGAGCTGATGGGCGAGGAAGGCTTCTCCGGCGATTCCGCTTTGCTCTATCACCGCGGCCTACCGCCCGCCATCGTCGACGCCACGGTCTGGGAGCTGCCGGACCAGACGACGACGCCGAACCACCCACTGCGCCACCGGCATCTGCGCCTGCACGATCTGTTTCCCGGCGACGTCGCGGCCGAAACCGATCCGGTGACCGGCAGGCGGCTGCTGCTCGGCAACGCCGACGTGCGGATCTCCTACGTCGCGGCCAAAGGCGCCTCGCCCTTGTACCGCAACGCGATCGGCGACGAACTGGTGTACGTGGAGGCGGGCGAGGCCACCGTCGAGACCGTCTTCGGCACGCTGCCCGTCCGCCAGGGCGACCAGGTCCTCATCCCGCGCGCCACCACCCACCGCTGGTTGCCCGCCGGTCCGGAACCGCTGCGCGCGTATGCGATCGAGGCCGCGAGCCACATCACGCCGCCCAAGCGCTACCTGTCGAAATTCGGTCAGCTGCTGGAGAATTCACCGTACTGCGAGCGAGACCTGCACGGCCCGGCCGGTCCGCTGCTCGAATCCGATACCGACGTCGAGGTACTGGTGAAGCATCGGGCGAGCGGCCGCGTGGTCGGCACTCGCATGATCTACGCGACGCACCCGTTCGACGTGGTCGGCTGGGACGGGTGCCTCTACCCGCTCACGTTCAACATCGCCGACTTCGAGCCGATCACCGGGCGCGTGCACCAGCCGCCGCCCGTGCACCAGGCGTTCGAGGGGATCAATTTCGTGGTGTGCAATTTCGTGCCGCGTAAGGTCGACTACCACCCGCTGTCGATCCCGGTGCCGTACTACCACTCCAACGTCGACTCCGACGAGATCATGTTCTACTGCGGCGGAAATTACGAGGCGCGCAAGGGTTCCGGAATCACGCAAGGCTCGGTGTCGGTGCATCCCGGCGGCTACGCGCACGGACCGCAGCCCGGCGCCTACGAGCGCAGCATCGGCATCGAATTCTTCGACGAACTGGCCGTCATGGTGGACACCTTCCGCCCGCTCGAACTCGGCGAGGGCGCGCTGGCCTGCGAGGATCCCGCCTACGCGTGGACGTGGTCCGGCCGGGGTCCGCAGTGAGGACGCGCCTCGAAGTGCCGGACGATTCGCTGTTCGGCTCGGACAACCTGCCTTACGGGGTGTTCGCGCCGCGCGGCGGCGGACATCGGGTCGGTGTGCGATTCGGCGAACATGTCGTCGATCTCGCTCTGGCGCTGGATGATTCGGCCTTCGCCGCAGCGGACCTGAATCCCTTCCTGGCGCAGGGGCCCGCACGTTGGCGCGAGGTGCGCGAGCGGGTGCGCGAACTGGTCGACTCCGAGATCCCCGCCGAGGCCGTGCATTCCCTCGCGAACGTGTCGACGGCGCTGCCGATCCGCGTCGGCGACTACGTCGACTTCTACGCGAGCATCGACCACGCCTCCAACCTCGGACGCCTCTTCCGCCCGGATGCCGAACCGCTGCTGCCGAATTGGCGGCACCTGCCCGTCGGCTACCACGGCAGGGCCGGAACCGTGGTGGTCTCCGGCACCGATGTCGTCCGCCCGCACGGCCAGCGCAGAACCGATTCGGGCGCACCGGATTTCGGACCTGCACGACGGCTGGACATCGAAGCCGAACTCGGCTTCGTCCTCGGCGTCGGTTCCGAACTCGGCAGGCCGATCGACATCACCGAAGCCGAGAACCACCTGTTCGGCGTGGCACTGGTCAACGACTGGTCCGCCCGCGACATTCAAGCCTGGGAGTACCAGCCACTCGGACCGTTCCTCGGCAAATCGTTCGCGACCTCACTGTCGGCCTGGGTGACGCCGCTGGCGGCCCTCGACTCGGCGCGGATAGCGCTACCGGAACAGTCCCCACCACCGCTGCCCTACCTCACCGCCGATCAGCCGTGGGGGCTGGACATCGACCTGACCGTGCGCTGGAACGGCCACACCGTCGCCCACCCGCCGTACGGACGCATGTACTGGTCACCCGCGCAGATGCTCGCGCATTTGACCGCCAACGGCGCGGCGACTCGCACCGGCGATCTGTTCGCCTCGGGCACCATTTCCGGCCCGGAGGCCGGGCAACGCGGGTCGTTCATCGAATTGTCTTGGGGAGGAAAGGAACCCGTTGAGGTGGGAGAGGAGTTGCGGACGTTTCTGGAGGACGGTGACGAGGTGGTGATCACGGCGTCGGCTCCTGCGGCGGGGGGTGCCCGCATCGGGCTTGGTGAGGTGCGCGGGCGGATTCTGCCTGCGCGCGATCGGTCCCTCGCGGGATTGCACGAGGCATCGAGTCCCGCCTCATAGTTCGAGTCGAGTCTTGTGTGGCGCTTGCTTGTGGATTGCGGTCGCAGTATTCGTAGTTCGCAGCGAGTGCGCCCGCCCAGCGGATGGGTAGCAGCTTGGCTGGGTTTCGAGTCGCGCGCGCGTTTGGTCGACTGTGCGCGTCGCTCACCGTTCGCAGCGGATCCGCCTACCCAGGTCTTCGCTTGCCGGGCTGGGTCTTTGTGCGGGCTCGCGCCCGCCCACCATCGACCTCGCGTCGGGAAATAGCCCAGCAGCACAGAACGTGACGCCACGCACTTTTAGCCCAAGACGTGGCCAGCATCACCACCCCCGCCGATTCAGTTGGATCGACCCACCGGTTTACCGTTCGGGTGAATCACCCATCGGACGGGAGCCCGCGGCAATGTTGACCACCCTCGCACGGTTCGCCGTCGCGCGCCCGCGCGTCGTTCTCGGCCTCGCGCTGCTGCTCATGCTGCTGTGCGGCCTGTTCGGGGCGACCGCGCAGTCGCACATGAAGTCCGGCGGGTTCGTCACTCGGGACCTGGAGTCGGTCGAGGCCGCCGACTTCATCGCCGACCATTTCACCGGCGGGGACCCGAACTACATCCTGCTCATCACCGCCGAGGACGGGGTCGACAGCGCGGCGGCGAAGGCGGCAGCGCAGCGAGCGACCGACCAGCTGCGCACTTATCCCGAGGTCAGCGGCATCCAGTCGTACTGGTCGGCGCGGCCGGACCTGGCGCAGGCGCTGCGCGGCAGGGACGGGCACAGCGGGATCGTCGTGGCCAGTATCGAGGGCGACGACGGTGAGCTCAGCGAGCGCGCCGCGAAGATCAGCGAGACGGTGCAGACCAGCGGCGATGGCGTCACCGTTCGCGCGGGCGGGCTGGCCGCCGTTTTCGCGGACATGAACTCCCAGATCAGCGAGGACCTGATCGTCGCGGAGGCCATCGCGGTGCCGCTGACCGGGCTCTTGCTGATCCTGGTGTTCGGCAGTGTGGTCGCCGCCGCGCTGCCGATCGCGATCGGCCTGTTCGCCATCGCCGCCGCGCTCGGCATTCTTCGGGCGCTGACGGCGGTCACCGACGTCTCGATGTACGCGCTGAACATGACCACCGCGCTCGGTCTCGCACTGGCCATCGACTACAGCCTGTTCATCGTCAGCCGATACCGGGAGGAGCTGGCCCGCGGCCTGGATTCCGGCGCGGCCGTGGTGCGCTCGATCCAGACCGCAGGCCGCACCGTGGTGTATTCGGCTCTTGTGGTCGCGCTTTCGCTGGCGGCGCTCGCCGTGTTCCCGCAGTACTTCTTCAAGTCGTTCGCCTATGCGGGGATGGCGGTGGTCGCGGCGGCGGCAGGCGCCGCGGTCATCGTGCTGCCCGCGATTCTGGTGCTGGTCGGCGAGCGGGTGAACGCGCTGGACCTGCGGGTCCCGCTGCGCCGCATGCTCGGTCGGCCCGGCCCCGCGGAGCAGGCGCCGGAGCGCAGCCTGTGGTACCGGTGGGTCGTCGGCGTGATGAAGCGCGCCGCTCCGGTCGCGGTGATCACGACCATCGCGCTGCTGCTGCTCGGATCACCTTTCCTGTCCGCGCATTTCGGCTACCCGGATGATCGCGCGCTGACGCAGTCCGCGCCGAGCCGCCAGGTCGGCGACGCGCTGCGCAGCGACTTCTCCGCCGATCTCGGCGCGAGCGCCTACGCGGTGCTGCCCGGATTCCACGGCGGCCAGGCCGAGCTCGGGGCATACGCCGCGGCGCTGTCCAAGGTGGCCGACGTGCCTGCGGTGCTGTCGAGCGAAGGCGTCTACGTCAACGGACTGCGCGCGGCCGCAGCACCGCCCGGAATGTCCGGCGCGGAGGGCGCTTTCCTGTCCATTGGGACCCGCCTCGATCCGTACTCGACGGACGGCAAGGATCAGCTCGCCCAGTTCCGGGCGATCCCCGCGCCCGGCGACGTGCTCTTCGGCGGCGCCGCCGCGCTGAACCAGGATTCGGTCTCCGCGATCGCGGACCGGCTCCCGCTCGCCGCCGCGCTCATCGCCGTCACCACCTTGATCCTGCTGTTCCTCTTCACCGGCAGTCTGCTGCTTCCGGTGAAAGCCCTTCTGCTCAACATTCTTTCGCTGGCCGCGACCTTCGGCGCGATGGTGTGGATATTCCAGGACGGGCACCTGTCCGGCCCGCTCGGCTTCACCCCGACCGGCAAGCTCGACCTCGCGATGCCGATCCTGATGTTCAGCCTCGCGTTCGGCGCGTCGATGGACTACGAGGTGTTCCTGCTCTCCCGAATCAGGGAGGAGTGGCTGGCGGGCGAGAAGACCGCGGCGGGCAACACCCACGCCGTCGCCATGGGCGTGGCCAGGACCGGCCGGATCTTCACCGCCGCCGCATTGTTGATGAGCATCGTCTTTCTCGCGCTCGCCAGTTCCGGTGTCGCGGCCATGAAACTGTTCGGCATCGGGTGCGCGCTCGCGGTGCTCAGCGATGCCACGGTGATCCGCGCGCTGCTCGCACCCGCGCTGATGCGGGTGATGGGTACCGCCAACTGGTGGGCGCCGAAACCCCTTGCGGCGCTGCACAGGCGCTTCGGTCTGTCCGAGGAATCAGAGGTTCCGACGCCGCGAGACACGGGCGTCACCCCGGCGACCGGGGCCGAAGCCGATCCGGTACCCGCCGCGGTTCGCGAATAGCACCGCAGGGGATTACGACTGCATGCCGCGTCCGAGGTAGACCACGCCGACGAATTCGGTCAGGTCGTCGATCAACGTCTGCACATCGTCGCGCGCGCCCCCGTCGTCGTGATGGTGCAGCCAATCGGCGACCAGCTCGAACATGCCGCCGATGGTGGCCAGAGCGAGGGCCAGCCGCCTGCGCTGAGCCCGCTCGTCCGCCGCGGGACCCGCCGACCACTCACCGTCCAGGAACGCCGCCGCCCAACGCCGGTTGCCGCGGCGCTGCTTCTCCACCGCCGGTGAAATACCGCCCGCCTCACCGAAAGTCACCTTCGCCAGGCGCGGGTCGTCGGCGATCGCGTGCACGAACGCGCCGATGACCGCCGCGGCGCGCTGCGACCAGTCGCGTCCCGCCACCTCCGCCGCCACCTCGGCCACGCGTTGCTGGATCTGCGCCGTGATCAGCTCGAGTAGTGCGACGTAGCAGGCTTCCTTGCTGTCGAAGTGATCGTAGAACCCCTTCGTGCCGACGTAGGCGCGCTGACAGATCTGTTCTATCGAAGTACCCGAAAAGCTCTGTTCGGCAAACAGTTCGGTCGCGGCCTCCAGCAGTTGACTGCGACGCTGCGCGCTGCGCTGCTCGGCGTCGAGGCCGCGAATCCGGCGCCGGGCCGGAGCCGGGCCGGGCCGCGCGGCGGGTGTGCTGCGGGTCATCTCACGACGATAGCCGGAGTGGTTTCAGAAAGAAGTCTTGTTGGCAATCGGAACCCGTGCTGTAATCGCTGTACCGATGAGGAGGGACCGAGATGTCGGTGATCGAAGGCGATTCGGCCGGAAGGCGCCCCACGTTCGTGCGCGCCGTCGTCGCCGCGGTGATCGTTACCGTTGGCGTCGCGCTGGCGGTCGGTGGGTCGCTCTCCGTCGCGGTGGCTATGCCACTGCCGCAACATGATTCGTTCTACGAGCCGCCGCAGGACTTCGCGAGCGCCGAGCCCGGGACCGTCCTCCGCTCCCGCGAGGTGCGACTCGCCGTGCTCACGCTGCTGCCGTTGAACGTGCGTTCCTGGCAGTTGCTGTATCGCACGACCGACCTGTTCGACGAACCCGCCGTCGCGGTCACGACCGTGGTACTTCCGGCGGGCGCGGACCCGACCCGCTCGCGCCCGCTGGTGTCGCTCCAGTTCTACTACGACAGCGCAAGCCCTTCCTGCGCACCGTCGTACGTATTGCGGCAGGGTGCGGGACTGCCCGGCGTCGAGGGCATCCATTCCAACAGCGAGCTGATCGCGCTGGCCGCACTGATCAGCCAGGGCTGGGCCGTGTCGATTCCGGACTACGAAGGCCCGTCCGGTCATCTCGCGGTCGCCAAGGAACCCGGGTACATGACGCTCGACGGGATCAGGGCCGCACAACGATTCGAGCCGATTGGCCTGGACGGTGCGAATACGCCGGTGGCCCTTTGGGGTTACTCCGGCGGCGGAATGGCCACCGGGTGGGCCGCCGAGATGCAGCCGAGCTACGCCCCGGAGCTGAACCTGAAGGGCGCGGCGCTGGGTGCGCCCGTCTCGGATGTCGAATCGTTGCTGCACGTCAACGGATCCATGTTCGCCAGTCTGATCGGCATCGGAATCGCCTCGCTGTCCAACGCCTATCCGAGCTTCCACGAGGTGACCTACCGGCATCTCACGCCCGAGGGCCGTGCGCTGCTCGACCGCACCAACGCGCAGTGCCTACCGCGCAACGCGCTCACCCAGATGTTCGTCGATTACCAACGGCTGCTGACGATTCCGATTGCCGACTACCTGGCGCTGCCGGAGATCCGCGAGGTGTTCGATGCGACGGTGCTGGGTGGCAACACCCCGACCACACCGATCCACCTGTACCAAGGCGTCTTCGACGAAGCGGTGCCGGTGTGGACCAACGACTCTCTCGCCCAACGGTATTGCGCGAACGGCGCCTCCGTCGTCTACAAACGCGACCACCTCAGCGAGCATCTGACGCTGCCGTCGCTCGGCATGGCCGACACCTTCGACTGGCTGAAGGAGAGGCTGGCGCCGAACGCGCCGGACCAGGTCGGCTGCCGGACCGACAATGTGGTCTCCATGCTCGCCGACGTCGACGCGCTGCTGAGTCAGCTCGAGATCAATCTGAACGCCGGCTTCGGCGCACTCGGGTTCCCGATCGGTCCCAGCGAACGCTGATCCAGGCCGCACATTTCCTTCTGGATGGTGCGATGAATTCGGCCGGACTGGGAAGTCTGCACAGGCGAGGAACGACCCACGTCAGGAGATGGCCATGCAGAAGATCGTCACGAACCTCTGGTACGACACCCAGGCCGAGGAGGCGGCGAAGTTCTACTGTTCGCTCTTCCCGGACTCCAAGATCACCGACATCCAGTACTACGGCGAGGCGGGGCCGCGCGAGGCCGGACTCGCCATGGTCGTCGACTTCGAACTGAACGGTCAGAAGTTCACCGCCATCAACGGCGGCGGCGAGTACCACTACACGCACGCCATGTCGCTGCTGGTCAACTGCGAAAGCCAGGTCGAGGTCGACCGCCTGTGGCTCGCGCTGCTCGCCGACGGCGGCCAGGAGATCGAGTGTGGCTGGCTCAACGACAGGTACGGCATCCCGTGGCAGATCTGGCCGGTGCAGGCCAACGAGCTGATGAAGGGCGATCCCGCCGCCGTCGCGCGCGCCACCAAGGCCATGTTGGGCATGAAGAAGATCGACGTGCAGGCCATGCGGGACGCCTACGAGGCGGTCTGACCACCGCATTTCACCTCCCCGAATCCCCGCGCGGTGAGGCGCTGGGCTACGTGGACGCGCGCGGGTTCGGGTCATCGCCGGGCGTGTCCGCGCGGCGGGCGGGTATGGTCGACCGGGAAATTTCACATCGCCAACGGGGGCTCGCACCAGCGGGCTGAGAGGACGGCTAGCCCAAGAGGGCGGTAAGGGCCGTCGACCGTATGAACCTGACCGGGTAATGCCGGCGTAGGGAGGAGAAGCATGGCCACCGCCAACGGCGCCGCCGCGCCCGTCGACACCGTGACCACCGGCCCCATCGAGGGCAGCGTCAAGCACTACCAGGAAGTCGACGACCTGCGCATTCCGGTGCGTCGGATCAATCTCACCAACGGTGACACCTTCGACGTCTACGACACCTCGGGCCCGTACACCGACGACAACGCGGCCATCGACCTCGAGGCCGGGCTGCCCAAGCTGCGCGACACCTGGGCCAAGCCGCAGGTGGACGGCCCGCCCACCCAGCTGGCGTGGGCGCGGCAGGGAATCGTCACCCCGGAGATGCGGTTCATCGCCGGACGCGAGGGCGTCGAGCCCGAGCTGGTGCGCGAGGAGGTCGCGGCCGGGCGCGCGGTGATCCCGGCCAACCACAAGCACCCGGAGCTGGAGCCGACGATCATCGGCAAGAAGTTCCTGGTGAAGATCAACGCCAATATCGGCAACTCCGCGGTGTCCTCCTCCATCGCCGAGGAGGTGGAGAAGATGGTGTGGGCCACCCGCTGGGGCGCGGACACCATCATGGACCTGTCCACCGGCAAGAACATCCACGAGACCCGCGAGTGGATCCTGCGCAACTCCCCGGTCCCGGTCGGCACCGTGCCGATCTACCAGGCGCTGGAGAAGGTGAACGGCGATCCGACCCAGCTCACCTGGGAGATCTACCGCGACACTGTCATCGAACAGTGCGAGCAGGGCGTGGACTACATGACCGTGCACGCGGGCGTGCTGCTGCGCTACATCCCGTTGACCGCCAAGCGGGTCACCGGCATCGTCTCGCGCGGCGGCTCCATCATGGCCGCGTGGTGTCTTGCCCACCATCGCGAGTCGTTCCTGTACACCCACTTCGAGGAACTCTGCGAGATCCTGGCGAAGTACGACGTGACCTTCTCCCTCGGCGACGGCCTGCGTCCCGGCTCCATCGCGGATGCCAACGACGAGGCCCAGTTCGCCGAGCTGCGCACCCTGGGCGAGCTGACGAAGATCGCGAAATCCCATGGCGTGCAGGTGATGATCGAAGGCCCCGGACACGTGCCGATGCACAAGATCGTGGAGAACGTGCGGCTCGAGGAGGAGCTGTGCGAGGAGGCGCCGTTCTACACCCTCGGCCCGCTGGCCACCGACATCGCGCCCGCCTACGACCACATCACCTCGGCCATCGGCGCCGCGATCATCGCCCAGGCGGGCACGGCCATGCTCTGCTACGTCACACCCAAGGAACACCTCGGCCTGCCCAACCGCGACGACGTCAAGGTCGGCGTGATCACCTACAAGATCGCCGCGCACGCCGCCGACCTCGCCAAGGGTCACCCGCACGCTCAGCAGCGCGACAACGAATTGTCCAAGGCCCGTTTCGAATTCCGCTGGCGCGACCAGTTCGCCCTCTCGCTCGACCCCGACACCGCACGGGAGTACCACGACGAGACCCTGCCTGCGGAACCCGCCAAGACCGCCCACTTCTGCTCCATGTGCGGCCCGAAGTTCTGCTCCATGCGCATCTCCGCCGACGTGCGCGAATACGCGGAGAAGAACAACCTCACCGACGTGGAGGCCATCGAAGCAGGCATGGCGGAGAAATCCGCCGAGTTCGCCGACCACGGGAAACAGGTTTACCTGCCGGTGGTTTCGTAGTTCCTTCTCGGTTGCGCCCGTCCCGACCTCGCCGGTCTGGGCGGGCGTTTGCCGTTGTGGGCGCGACCCTGCGCCAGTCCAACGTCACACGCTTGCCGTTCGCCCTACATAGGCGGTGCCTATGCGAGGGGTGCACGCGCTGTGTGGGAACGCCGGAACAGCGAACCTAGCGCACGGTGCTCTCGATCAGACGGTGCGCGGCCTTGTCGGTCCGGCTGACGTCTCCCGTGATGATGCGATCTTGAAGTATGCCGCGTAAGCCTGAAACCAGGAGAGTCGCAATAACTTCCGCGTCATCTACGTTGAACCTGCGCAACCCGTCGGCGAGCGCGGCGACGAAGGTGCCGATGGCGTCGGTGGCATAGTCGGCGTAGGGGCCGTTGGAGGCGCAGGCCGCGCCGAGCACTTGGAGCATCACCTTGACGCTGGTCGCGCCGGCGCCGGTGGTGTTGGCGCGCCAGAAATCCCACAGGCGGGCGCGCAGGGCGGGGGCGTCGGCGATGTCGGCGAACAGGGCTCTGATGTTCGGGCGCTGGGTGGCCAGGGCTTGGACCAGCAGTTCTTCCTTGGTGTCGAAGTAGTAGATGAGCATGCGCGAGCTGGTGCCGAGTTCGGCGGCGAGCGGGCGCAGCGAGAGTTCGGCGAGGCCGTGCGCGGCGATGTAGTCGACGACGCCGGAGAGGAGTTCGGCGCGTTTGGCGTGGTCGAGTGGGCGGGCCATGAGTTGACTGTAGCGAGTGCTACAGGTATTCATGACATCGTGACTGTAACACTCGCTTCAGAAACTGCGGACTCCGTCGTCGTCACCGCCTACGCGGCCACCACTTCGCTCGCCGACGACATGGATACGACCTGGTCGGAGCTGTTGCGAGGACAGACGGGCATCGGCGTGCTCGACGACGATTTCGTCGCCGAGTACGACCTGCCGGTCCGCATCGGAGGCAAGCTGAAGGCGCATCCGTCCGCGCAGCTGAGCAGGATCGAGCAGCGCAGGCACTCCTACGTCGAGCAGTTGGCCTTGGTCCTCGGCAGGCGGGTCTGGCAGGCCGCGGGCGCACCGGAGGTCGAGGGTGAGCGGCTGGCGGTGGCCATCGGCACCGGCCTCGGCGGCGGCGACGCACTGATCGATGCCGTCGACGCCATGCGCGCGGGCGGCTACCGAAAGGTGTCTCCGATGTCGGTGCCGATGGTGATGCCGAACGGTCCCGCCGCCACGGTCGGTCTCGAAATCGGCGCCAAGGCAGGCATTTTCGCGCCCGTATCGGCGTGCTCCTCGGGCTCGGAGGCCGTCGCGCACGCGTGGCGGCTGATCCGTTCCGGCGAGGCCGACGTGGTGGTCACCGGCGGCGTCGAGGGGCACATCCACGCCGTGCCGATCGCGAGCTTCGCGATGATGCGCGCCATGAGCACCCGCAACGAGGAACCCGAACGCGCCTCGCGCCCCTTCGACCGGGATCGCGACGGGTTCATCTTCGGCGAAGCGGGCGCGCTCATGGTGCTGGAGTCCGAGCGGCACGCCAGGGCGCGCGGCGCCGAGATCCACGCGCGGGTGCTAGGCGCGGGCATCACCTCCGACGCCTTCCACATCGTCGCCTCCGACCCGGAGGGCATCGGCGCGGCCCGCGCCATGCGCAAGGCCATCGAGACGGCCGGACTGAACGCTTCCGACATCGCCCACGTCAACGCGCACGCCACCTCGACACCGATCGGCGACGCCTCGGAAGCCAACGCCATCGCCGCCGTCACCCCGCACGCCTCGGTCTACGCACCGAAATCCGCGCTCGGGCATTCCATCGGCGCGGTCGGCGCGCTCGAATCCATCCTGACGATGCTCACGCTGCGCGACCAGGTCGTCCCGCCCACCCTCAACCTCGACAACCAGGCTCCCGACATCGATCTCGACATCGTCGCGGGCGCGCCCCGACGGCAGCGGATCGACTACGCGGTGAACAACTCCTTCGGCTTCGGCGGCCACAACGTCGCGCTGACCTTCGGCCGCGCCTGACCCCCCTGCCCAGGACAGAACTCGCCCCACCCGCGCCCACAGAGCTGCCGGCTCTGTGCGGCACGCACGGGATGTGGCACGGGCCGCGACTCGAGCGTCGCGCCGCCGAGCGCGGTATACGGCAGACCAGACCACTCGGCCTGCGTGGCAGAATCGTTAACCGGACGAACTATTCGATGACCGGCAGCGGCGCCGGTCCGAGGGACGGACGACAACGTGAGCGAGCGTCAGCGAGCGAACCATCGACACAGTGTGCTGTCACGCACGACGCAGCCGAGCGTCAGCGAGGCGGAGTCGTGAGTGACGCCTTCTACCTCCCGGATCCGGACGACCCGCAGCGGTTTCTCTCCACCGAACTCACGCGCGGGCCGTGGTCACCCGACGCGCAGCACGCGGGCCCGCCGTCGGCGCTGCTCGGCCACGTCATCGAGCGGTGCGAGCCGCGCGAGGGATTCCAGATCGGGCGGGTCGCGGTGGAGATCCTGGGACCCGTGCCGCTGGAGCCGCTGATCGCCGAGGCCCGCGTCACCCGGCCGGGGCGCAGTGTGGAGTTGCTGGAGGCGACGCTGTCCACCGAGCGCGGTCCGGTGATGAAGGCCAATGCGTGGCGATTCAAGCTGGCCGAACCCGAACTGTCGCTGCCCGAGAAGATCCAGCCGACGGGCGTGCGTCCCGGTCCGGAGCACGCGCCCGCTCCCGCTCCCTTCCCCGCCGCGCACGAGGTCGGCTTCCACACCGCCATCGAATACCGTTTCGTCACCGGCGCTTTCGAAGAACCCGGGCCCGCGATCTGCTGGATCCGGCTGAAGTATCCGATCGTCGCAGGCACCGATCCGAGTCCGCTGGAGAGGACGCTGGCCGCCGCCGATTCGGGCAACGGCGTGAGCTCGGTGCTCGACTGGTCGCGCTACTTGTTCATCAACACCGATCTCACCGTCACCCTGCACCGCCAGCCGGTGGGCGAATGGGTCTGCCTCGACGCGGTCACCTATCCCCAGCCGCACGGCATCGGCCTGGCCGAGTCGGCGCTGTTCGACGAGAAGGGCCCGCTCGGGCGCAGCACCCAGACGCTCTACCTCGGCACTCGGTGAGTTAGGCCCGAGTCGAGATCTGCTGGATTGCCCAGCCGTTGCCGTCGGGGTCCGCGAAGAAGACGAACCCGACGTTGTCGAGTGGGTCCGGCATTGTCGTCGGGCTCTCACCGAGCACCTGGATCTCGCCGACCTCCACACCGCGCTCGACCAATTCGGCGCGCGCCTTGTGGAGGTCGGGGACAACCAGCTGCAAGCCCTGCAACGAACCGGGCGTCATCGAGGGCACCGCACCTTTGCCGATCACGATCGAGCAGCCGGAACCCGGCGGGGTCAGCTGCACGATGCGGATGTCGTCGCCGATCTCGGTGTCGTGGTCGACGGTGAAGCCCAACTGCCACGCGTAGAAGTCCTTGGCCCGGTCGATGTCCGAGACCGGAACCACGACCACCTCGAGCGTCCAATTCATGGCGAACCCCTTTGCGTCCGACGAATGCGTCGTTCCTACCAGCCCGCCGGGCGCCGCGCCGCATTCCGACACGCGGCCGCCATCGCTTGCTGAGCGAGCGTCGATCGATTGCTCTGGTGCGGCAATGTTCTGTCAACCACCGTAGGCATGCCACGGACGGTGGTGTGCCTGGCACTCGTGCCGCAGCTGCCACAGACGGAGTCGCGGGCGCGCATTCAAACGCGCGGCTGCCAGCGCCAAGCGAATTCACCCGGCTCCGGCGGCGGCCCCGGCAGGTCACCCTCCGCCTCGAGACCCGCGACGAGCAGCGCCAGCGTCCGCCTGCGCAGCTCGGCGGTGCGTTCCGCGTCCGGCATGGCGATCGCCGAGCAAGCCTCCAGGATCAGCCCCAGGTCCTGCGGATTCACTTCCGCCCGTAGCCGCCCGGAGGCGTGCGCGCGACGGATCAATTCGGCGTTGACCTCGCCCGAGTGCAGCACGTCGGGCCACATCGCGTCGTCGGGTGTGAAGGTGCCCGCCAGGCGCACGGTCAACGAGTGCACGTCGGCGTCGACCACCCGCTCCAGGAACCCGACCAGCCCGCGCCAGCCGTCCGAATCCTCCAGTGCCGCATCCGCTTCCGCGTTGTAGCGGCGCAGCCCTTCGTGGCAGAGGGTGCGCAGCAGCACTTCCTTGCTCGGATAGCGGCGGTACAGCGCGCTGATGCCGACGCCCGCGCGCTCGGCGACGGCGGCGATCGGGGCGTTGGCGTCGGCGAGGAACACGGCTCGCGCCGCGTCCAGAATCAGCCCGTCGTTGCGGGCGGCCTGCGCCTTGCGGCCGGGCAGGCCCTTGCGAGCTGGGACTTCTTGCGTCTTCGGCATGACTTCAGCCTAGCACTTGAAACGGAATGATCCGTTCTGTTACTGTTTGAACAGAACGAAGCATTCCGTTTCAAAAACGAGGAGCATCCGATGGTCGCCATCACCCCCTTCCGCATCGACATCCCGCAGGCCGAGCTCGACGATCTCCAGTCGAGGCTGGCCCGCACCCGGTGGGCCGATCAGATCCCCGGCTCCGGCGATGCCTATGGCGTGAGCGTCGATCGCGTCCGTCACCTGGTCGACTACTGGCGCACCGGCTTCGACTGGCGCGCGATCGAGGCGAAGCTCAACGCCCACCCTCAGTTCACCACCGAGATCGACGGCCAGACCGTGCACTTCCTGCACGTGAAATCGTCTCGGGACAACGCCTTCCCGCTGATCCTCAGCCACGGCTGGCCGGGCACCTTCGTCGAGTTCCTCGACATCATAGAGCCGCTCTCCGCCGCGGGCTTCGACCTGGTGATCCCGTCCGTCCCGGGGTACGGATTCTCCGGCCCGACAAAGGAATCCGGCTGGGACAACGCCCGGATCGCCAAGGCGTGGGCGGAGCTGATGAGCAGGCTCGGGTACTCCCGCTACGGCGCGGTCGGCAACGACGGCGGTGCGCAGATCTCCGCGGAGGTCGGCCGGATCGATCCCGAACACGTTGCGGGCGTGCATGTCTCGCAGGTGTACTCGTTCCCGTCCGGCGATCCGGCCGAGCTGACCGATCTGACCGAGGAGGAGCAGCAGTCGCTGGCGACGCTGGAGTGGTTCGCGCAGAACAAGATGAGCTTCAACATCCTCCAGGCGCAGCAGCCCCAGACCTTGGCGCACGCGATCACGGATTCGCCGACCGGGCTCGTCGGCTGGAACGCCCAGCTGCTCGGCCCCGAGCTGGACGACGAATTCGTGCTCACCAACATCGCGATCCACTGGTTCACCGGCACCGCGGGCACGGCGATCCGGCAGTACTTCGAGAACGCCAAGGCGCAGCATCCGTCCGAGCCGACCACCGTGCCGTTGGGGCTCTGCGGCTCCACCGGCGATTTCCACGGCATCCGCCGCTTCGCCGAGCGCGACCACAAGGCCATCGCGTCCTGGCGGACCCACGAGGTGGCGACCCACTACCTGCACCACTCGGCGCCCGAGTTGATCGCGGGTGAGATCAGCTCGTTCTTCGCGACGTACCGGTAACCCCGCACCCCGAAACGGTGCACATCCGTCCCGGATGTGCACCGGGGGCGTGTGGACGTTCGCTTATGTCATCGAGAGTCACGGCCATGGTTCGTCTCGCTTCGCGTTGATGTACTGGATTCACCAACGGCACACCAGCTTTCACCGCAAGGGAGAACACCATGAAAATCGCAGTCTTCGGAGCCACCGGCAGCGTCGGCCGCCTGGTCGTCGAGCAGGCGCTCGAGCAGGGCCACGAGGTCACCGCCTTCACCCGCAACGCGGCGGGCGTCACCCAGCGACACCCGCGCCTGCGCGTGGTGGAGGGCGACGTCTTCGACACGCACCAGGCCGAGCGGGCGGTCGCCGGTCAGGACGCGGTGCTGATCGCGCTCGGCGACGGCCGCAAGGGCCTGGTGCGCTACGCCGGAACCAAGTCGGTCGTGGAGGCGATGCACCGGACCGGGGTGAAGCGGCTGATCTGCCAGAGCACCCTCGGCGTCGGCGACAGCCGCGACAACCTCAACTTCCTGTGGAAGCACGTGTTCTTCGGCATGCTGCTGCGCCGCGCCTACAACGACCACGTCGAGCAGGAGGCGTACGTGCGGGCCAGCGACCTGGACTGGACCATCGTGCGGCCGAGCGCGTTCACCGACGGCCCGCGCACCGGCAGCTACCGCCGCGCTTTCCCGGGCTCCGAGCGCGGCCTCACGCTCAAGATCGCACGGGCCGACATCGCCGAATTCCTGCTCGAACAGCTCACCGATTCGACTTATCTGCGCCGGACGCCAGGCATCTCGCACTGATGCCGCGCATCGAAAGCGATCGACGGCAGTTCCCACACAGGCCACACGCCCCTCACAGCGCCAATGCTTATGTGGGGCGTGTGAAACCTGTGTGCGATCACCTGCCGCGACCCACGCCCCCTCAATCGCGCGTGGGTCGCGGCAGGTTCGGTTCCCGAGCGGCGCCGGGAAAGCGGACGCGGCACTTCAGCGGCGCGGCCACCACGATTCAGGCGTGCTCGTGCAGCTCGCCCCACGCCGGGAACGGGTCGTCGAAATCTGCCCAGACCTCCGGTCCCGCAGTGAATTCGGCGTCGGTGAGCAATGCGGCGTCCAAGAGTGCGCGCACCCGGTCGCCGTCCAGCTTCACGCCGATGAAGACGATCTCCTGTCCCGCGGGCACTTCCAGCGAGGACCACCACGCGGCGGGCTCGAAGGTCAGGTTCGGTCCGGCCTGCGACCAGATCGCCGCCAGACTCGCCCTGCTGGCGATCCAGCAGAATCCCTTGCTGCGCAGAATAGCTCGCAGCTGGTCGAGAGCCGATGCCAATCGACCCGGATGGAACGGACGTTCGGCGGTGTAGGTGATGCTGCGGATGCCGTACTCGTCCGTCTCCGGAACATGGCCGCCCGCAAGCTCTTCCGCCCAACCTGCCGTCTCGGACGCGACCACCGGGTTGTACCGTCCGGTGCCGAGCACCTCGCCCAGCTCGACCACGCCGCGCTCGATGCGCAGCACGCGAGCGCGCGGATTCAGCCGTCGCACCGTGGCTTCCACCGTCCCCGCGGCGTTCGCGCTCACCAGGTCGGTCTTGTTGATCAACAGCACGTCGGCGAATTCCACCTGGTCGACCAGCAGATCGGCGATACTGCGCTCGTCACCCTCGCCCGCCTCCAGATTCCGTTCCGCCAGCGCCTGGCCGCGGACCAGCTCGCCGAGGAAGGTCGAGGCGTCCACGACCGTCACCATGGTGTCCAGCCTCGCGATGTCGCCGAGTGTGAAGCCGTCCTCGAATTCCCAGTCGAAGGTCGCCGCCACCGGCATCGGCTCGGAGATCCCCGTCGATTCGATGACCAGCTGATCGAAGCGCCCCTCCCTGGCCAGCCTGCCCACCGCCTCGATGAGGTCCTCGCGCAGCGTGCAGCAGATGCAGCCGTTGGTGAGCTCGACCAGCTTCTCCTCGGTGCGGTCCAGGTGCCCCTGGCCCGCCACCAGGGCCGCGTCGATGTTCACCTCGCTCATGTCGTTGACGATGACCGCGACCCGGCGGCCCTCGCGGTTGGCCAGGATGTGGTTGAGCAGCGTCGTCTTGCCCGCCCCGAGGAAACCGGACAGCACGGTGACGGGCAGCAGATCGGAGCGCGTGGAAGTGGTCACGGATTAATGGTAATGGTTTTCATTTGCTTCGTAGCGGGCGGGTGGGCACCGCCCACCAGGCGTTAGGGTCGGGACTGTGAAACTGCTGCCCCTTCCCGCCGACGGACAGACTCCGGTCCGCGTCCTCACCATCGCAGGCACCGACTCCGGCGGCGGCGCCGGGATCCAGGCCGACTCGCGCACGATGGCGATGTGCGGGGTGCACGCGTGCGTCGCGGTCGCGGCGGTGACGGTGCAGAACTCGGTGGGCGTGAGCGGCTTCCACGAAATTCCGCCGCAGATCGTCGCCGACCAGGTGCGTTCGGTGGTCGGCGATATCGGCGTCGGCGCGGCCAAGACGGGCATGCTCGCCTCGACGGCCATCATCGAGGCGGTCGCCGAGGTCTGCCGCGAAGTGGGCATCGGCCGCGACGGCACGATTCCGCTGGTGGTCGATCCGGTGGCGGCGTCCATGCACGGCGACCCGCTGCTGCACATGGAGGCACTGGATGCGTTGCGCCACACGCTGATTCCGCTCGCCACGGTCGTGACGCCGAACCTCGACGAGGTCCGGCTGCTCACCGGAATCACGGTCACCGACCAGGCCGAGGCGCGACGCGCGGCCGAGGCGCTGCACGCGCTCGGCGCGCGCTGGGCGATCGTGAAGGGCGGACACCTTCGCTCCTCCGAGACGAGCACCGACCTGCTCTTCGACGGCGAGAACTTCCACGAGTTCACCGCGCCGCGCCTCACCACCGGTAACGACCACGGCGGCGGCGACACCCTCGCGGCGGCCATCGCCTGCGCCCTCGCGCACGGCTATCCGGTGCCGGAGGCGGTCGAGTTCGCCAAGGAATGGACCCGCCGATGCCTGGCCGCCTCCTACGATCTCGGCGCGGGCCACGGCCCGGTCTCGCCGCTGTGGCGGCTGCGTCACTCCTGACGTCCACGCCTCGTTCGTCCAGCAGTCCGGCCGCGAAAACTTGTCGGTGGGCGGGTCCATACTGAGGTTGTCGCGAACACGGCCGGCCTCAACGGCGCGGCTCGGCCAGGAACAACGGCGTTCACAGTGGACGCGGCAAGGCCCCTGTGCCGTCCGCGGCGGCACTCCGGGGTCAGGACGATTCGGCCGAAAAGGCCCGGTGCAGGGGTAGATCGGCGTCGATGACGATGCCGTTGAGACGGGCGTTGGCCTCGGCGAGCGCCGAGACGATCTCGGCGATGTAGGCGACGAACTTCTCGATCGGCATCGTGTTGGCCTGGAGTCGATTCGCGCCGAGCCACCAGTCGGTGGCCGAGGCGACCGCACCGAATATCGAATAGTTGACGAGCTCGACACTCGCCACGTCGATCGACTCGTCCTCGACCAGACCGGCGAACAGCTCGGCGGCCCGGCGCGCCGACTGCCTGGCCGATTGCAACGCCCGCTCGGACTCGTCGGCCTGCTGGGTGAAGTGACTGTGCAGCATGAAACGGAAGACGTTCGGGTGCTCGGTGACCACCAGGGCGTACTCCGCCGCGCCGCGGCGCACCAGTTCGCGAGCCGAGTCGTCGGTGAGGTCGATGCTCGAGATGATGCGCTCCCACAGCATGTCGCGCACCCGGTCGACGATGGCGTTGTAGAGGTCGGTCTTGTCCTCGAAGTGCCGGTACAGCTTGGGCTTCGCGGCGCCCGCTTCCTTGGCGATATCGCCCATGCTGACGTCGGGGCCGAACTTGTCCAGCGCACGGAACGCCGCGTCGACGAACTCGTCACGCACCTTCACCCGATGCGCACGCCACCGCTCGGTGCGGGCGTCGACCCGCTTGGGCCGCGCCTTGTCGATTTCCCGGCGGCTGTGCATCACGGCTCCGACCGTACCAATTCCTTACTCGACCTCGGGCAACTCGGTCGGAACCGGAAAAGGCGGGGTGCTCTTGCCCGTGATACGAAAGCGCCGCCACGGATCGGGATCGCCGACATAGCCCTCGCGGGCGCTGTGTTCGGTGCGGATGGTGACCCTGGTGCGCGGCTCGTCACCGAGCGCGGCGGAGAGGTCGTCGTTCGGGCGAATCCGGCCGAACCACCGGTAGATGCCGTCGATCGGTTCCCGATAGCCGCGTAGTTCGACCTGCACCGGGATCTCGCGGCCGTGCACGACGAGGGTCGCCGCGCCCAGGTAATCGGATCCCGCGTGCGGACTGTCGGCGAAGGCGTTGTTCATCCCGGCTCCTGCGTTCGCTCGTAAGGCCCCACTCGACCTCGACCGTTGACATCGAGTGAGACGTAGGACACACTCGTCAATGTACACGGAACTAGCGGTACTGGGTACTAGGAGTTCCGCATTCGCGGGAACCTCGTTCCTCCGCCGTTCCGGCACAGCGGATTGAAACCCAGCACAGAGAGCTGGTGGGGACAATGACGTCCAGCCACGACTACGGCTTCCGGCCCGCCACCACGCCGTCCGGTGCGGCCGTGCGGCGGCGCCGTCATATCGGCGATCGGCAGACCACCGCGCGGCGGCTGCTGTTCGCGGGCGCCGCCGCGGCCGCCTACGATCCCGATCTCGACATCGACTGGGACGCGGCGCCCGATCCCGCGAAGCATTGGCTTCCGCCGGAACGTGTTTCGCTGTACGGCAGCAGGCTCTGGGAGCGGCTGACCCCCGAGCAGCGGCGCGAACTCGGCAAGCACGAGCTGGTCAGCATGCTCGGCATCGGCATCTACGCGCAGTCGATGCTGTCCATGCTGATGTTCCGCGACGTCATCGAAAGCCGCGATCCCGTCGACGATCACACGCGATTCACGCTCGCGGCGATTCACGACGAGAGCCGCAACTCCACCATGTACAGCAGGCTGATCAACGCGACCGGCCTGCCGCCCTACCGGCTGCCCGCGCCGCTGCGCGCGCTGACCAAGCTCACGCTGTGGATCCCGGACGGTCCCACCGCGCTCGGCTTCCGCCTGCTCGTCGAGGAGATGGCGGCTCAGCTGCTGCGCGAGCTCACCGCCGATCCGGACATCCAGCCCCACCTGCGCCAGCTGGCCGTGCTGCACGCCGCCTCCAGCGCGCGCCACATCGAGGCGACGCGCGCGGAGTTGTTGCGCGCCATCGACTCTCGCGGCCCGATTCGCGCTGCATTGCATCGTTGGATGCTCAGCGCCGTGGTCGCCGTCGCCTACGCGACGCTCGTGCACCCGGCGGTGTATCGCGCCGTCGGCATCCATCCGCTCGCCGGCGCCGCGGCCGCGGTCACCACCGGCGCCTATCGACGCAACGCACGCGCCGCGACGGCGACCGTGCGCGATTTCCTCCGCGAAACGCACCGGCCCCAGGGCATGTCGGACGTTCGCTCGATCACGAACGGGAGAGCGGTGCGATGACCACCGAAGCCGAACCCATCGTCACCACCGCGGGCGCCTCGACGGTACGTCGCAAGACCGTCGGCGACCGGCAGAAGACAGCCCAGCGCCTGCTGCGCTCCTCCGCCGAGCGCGCCTACGACGGCGAGGTCGACATCGATTGGGACGCGCCGATCGAGCCGGGCAAGCACTGGATGCCGGAACACCGGCAGTCGCTGTACGGCACCGCGCTGTGGGAACGACTCACCCCGGAGCAGCGCACCGAACTCGGACTGCACGAGCTGGTCAGCGTGCTCAGCTTCGGCATCTTCGCGGAGGCGGGGCTGAGCACGATGCTCTTGCGCACCGTGCTGGAGAGCGAGCAGCTGGTGGACGATCACACCCGCTACGCGCTCGCCGAGATCGGCGAGGAGACGAGGCATTCCACGATGTTCAGCCGCCTGGTGAATCTCACCGGACTGCGGCCGTATCTGCTGCCGAAGACCGGGCGCAAGCTCGGCCGCCTCGCCGCCTTCATCCCGCTCGGCCCTTCTGCTTACGCGGGCACCCTGTTGATCGAGGAGATCTTGGACCGGTTGCAGCGTGAGGCCATGAACGATCCGGACCTGCAACCCCATGTGCGCCAGCTGATGAAGATCCACGTGCTGGAGGAGGCGCGCCACATCACCTACGCCCGTGAGGAATTGGTGCGCGCCATCGAGGCGCGCGGCAAGGTGTCCAACGCCTTCCACCGCGTGGTCTTCGCGGTGATGGTGCTCGGCGTGTATCCCGTGCTGATCAATCCGCGCGTGTACCGGTCGGTGGGCATCGATCCGCTACGCGGCTTCCTCGCCGCGTTCACCTCACCGAACTTCCAGGTGAACGCGACCTTCGCGGGCGAGCCGCTGCTGCGTTTCGCCCACGAGGTGGGCATGCTCGACGGCGCGGTGACGCGGCGGCTCTACCGCATGTCGCGCAGTGTGCCGCAGGACATTCTCGACGACCTCGACCGCCGCGCGGCGGCATGACCCGAGGGAAGTGATGCTATGTCGGCGCGGCATTCGGCTCCGGTGCGCACCGGGGTACTGATCATCGGCAGTGGATTCTCCGGCCTCGGCATGGGGATCGCGCTGGACAAGGCGGGACTCGGCGACTACCTGATCGTGGAGAAGGCCGACGACATCGGCGGCACCTGGCGAGACAACACGTATCCGGGCTGCGCCTGCGATGTGCCGACCCACCTGTACTCGTATTCCTTCGAGCCACGCTCGAATTGGCGACGGCTGTTCTCCGAGCAGCCGGAGATCTTCGACTATCTCCAGGAAGTCGCGGACAAGTATCGGTTGCGCCACCGTATCCGATTCGGCGAGCACATGGTTCGCGGGTACTGGGCCGAGGACGAACGGCGCTGGCACGCGTTCGGCGCCGACGGCCAGGAGTACGTCGCGCGTTTCATCGTCTCGGCCATCGGAGCGCTGCACATTCCGAGCATCCCGCAGTTCCCGGGCAGTTCCGAATTCGGGGGCGCCGCCTTCCATTCGGCGCAGTGGGACCACGGGGCCGACCTGCGCGGCAAGCGGGTGGCGGTGATCGGGACCGGGGCGAGCGCGATCCAGTTCGTGCCGGAGATCGTGGACGAAGTGGGCGCGCTGACGGTGTTCCAGCGCACCGCACCGTGGGTGCTGCCGCGCGCCGACGTCGTCTTCTCCGATCGGTTCCGCACCGCGCTGCGACGGGTGCCCGGACTGCGCTTCGCGCTGCGCAACGGCATCTACTGGGGCGCGGAGGTCGCCGCCTACGCGATGACCCGCAGGCCCGACCTGCTGAAGACGCTGGAATGGTTCGGCAAGCGGCACATCGCGCGCCAGATCGCCGATCCCGCGCTGCGCGCCGCGGTGACGCCCGACTACCGCGCGGGCTGCAAGCGATTGCTCGGCTCGGACACCTATTATCCGGCGCTGGCCGATCCCAAGACGACGGTGGTCACCGACCGCATCGACCACTTCACCGCCGGGGGCATCGTCACCGCGGACGGCGTCGAGCACCCGGCCGACGTGATCGTCTACGGCACCGGATTCCATGTCATCGATTCGTTCACCACCCTGTCCATCACCGGCCGCGACGGCGTCGACCTGGCCGCGCGCTGGACCGTGGAGGGCGTGCAGGCACACCGCGGGATCACCGTGGCGGACATGCCGAATGCCTTCTTCCTGCTCGGCCCGAACACGGGGCTCGGCCACAACTCGGTCATCTTCATGATCGAGTCGCAGATCCACTACGTGCTGGACGCGATCCTGCAGGTGCGAGCGCGCGGCGCGGCGGCGCTGGTGCCCCGGCGGACGGCGCAGGACCACTTCAACGCCGAACTCCAGCGGAAGCTGGGCCGCTCGGTGTGGAACACCGGCGGCTGCCGCAGCTGGTATCTGGACGAGCACGGCAACAACCGAACGCTGTGGTCCGGCTTCACCTGGCAGTACTGGCTACAGACCAGGCGGCTGCGGCCGGACGAGTACGAGTTCATCGGACCCGCGCCGAGCGTCCCGGCGCGACCGACCGTCGTGCTGGAAAACCGTCCCGCCCAAACCTTCCCGACCACGATCACCGGTAGCTGAAGGGGGATATCTCATGCGCCACTTCGACAACAAGGTCGCCGTCATCACCGGCGCGGGCTCCGGCATCGGCCGGGCGCTCGCGCTGGAGCTGGCCCGCCACGGCAGCCGCCTCGCGCTGTCCGATATCGACACCGGCGCGGTCGCCGACACCGCGGGTCGCTGCGAAAAGCTCGGCGCCACCGCGATTCCCTATCAGCTCGACGTCGCGCAGCGGACCGCGGTCTACGCGCACGCCGAGGACGTCCGCACCGAGTTCGGCGGCGTCGACCTGGTGGTGAACAACGCCGGGGTGGCGCTCAGCGCCGACGTCCTCGACATGGACTGGGACGATTTCGACTGGGTGATGAACATCGACTTCTGGGGCGTCGCGCACGGCACGAAGGCCTTCCTGCCCGATGTGATCGCCTCCGGCGACGGACACATCGTCAACATCTCCTCGGTCTTCGGTCTGATGGGAATACCGTCCCAAAGCGCGTACAACGCCGCCAAATTCGCGGTGCGCGGCTTCACCGAGGCGTTGCGGCAGGAAATGCGCATCGCCGGATATCCGGTCGGGGTGACCTGCGTTCATCCCGGCGGCGTGTCGACCGAGATCGCGGTGAACGCGCGCGGCATACCGGACAACGTCGATCGGGAGACGGTGCGCCGCGGCTTCGAGCTGATCACCATGACCAGCCCGGAAACGGCCGCGAAGATCATCCTGCGCGGCGTGCGCAAGAACAAGGCGCGCGTGCTCATCGGGCCGGACGCCCGCGGCTTCGACCTGATCCCGCGGCTGCTCGGGCCGCACTACGAGGATCTCGGCGTGCCGCTGTACCGGCTGGGCAAGCGGGCCGCGAGCCGGTTCGGCATCGAGCTGTAGGCGGGACCGATGACGCGGGCCAATTCCCATGTGCACACCCTGGAAGTGGTGGAGGTGATCGAGGAGACGGATGCGGCGGTTTCGCTGGTGTTCGAGATTCCCGACGCGCTCGTCTCTCGATTCCGTTACCACCCGGGGCAATTCCTCACCCTCGAGGTGCCGAGCGACCGCACCGGATCGGTGGCCCGCTGCTATTCGCTGTCCAGCTCACCGCACTCGGACGACGACGCGATCGTCACGGTGAAGCGCACGCCCGGCGGCTACGCCTCGAATTGGCTGTGCGACAACGTGTCCGTGGGCATGCGGCTGCGGGTGCTCGCGCCGTCCGGGGTGTTCGTGCCGAAATCGCTGGACGCCGATCTGCTGCTGCTGGCGGCGGGCAGCGGCATCACCCCGATCATGTCCATCGCGAAGTCGGCGCTGATCGCAGGTTCGGGCACGGTGCTGCTGATCTACGCGAACGACGACGCGGGCGCGGTGATCTTCGGCGCGGAACTGGAGGACATCGCGGTCGAATTCCCGGATCGGTTCACGGTGGTGCACTGGCTGGTCGACGAGCGCGGCGTGCCGACGACGCCCGCGCTGCGTGACCTGCTGCTCCCCTACCCACGCTACGACGCGTTCCTCTGCGGCCCAGCGCCTTTCATGGCAGCGTGCACCGCTGCGCTGCGCGCGATCGGCATGCCGGAGTCGCACATCCACCACGAGAAGTTCCAGTCGTTGACCGGCGATCCGTTCGCCGACATCGAACTGCCCGGCGCGCCCACCGAATCCGGCGCGGCAACCGCCACCGTCACACTCGACGGACGCACGCTGGAACTGCCGTGGCCGCGCACCCGCACGCTGCTCGAGGTGCTGCTGGCCAACGGCTACGACGCGCCGTTCTCCTGCCGAGCGGGCGAGTGCAGTGCGTGCGCGTGCACGGTCCGCGCGGGCGAGGTGCGGATGCTGCGCAACGAGACGCTGGTCGACGCCGATCTCGCACTCGGCCTGACCCTCGCGTGCCAGTCCGTGCCTGTCTCCGACCGCGTCCACATCGACTTCGATCAGTAGTCGATTGCCGAAACGGCAAAGAATCTGGCACGGCTTCTCGACCTGCGTGCACCATGCTCTTGCGGGTTCCCCCGCGGTCCATCACCGGCATACGCAGGTCAGGAGAGGCGTTCGATGACCGAAACCACCGCTCAGGAGTACTGGGAAGACTTCTACCGTGAGCGCGAGCAGATGTGGACCGGGAAACCGAATGTGTTGCTGGTCCGCGAAGCCGCCGATCTCGCGCCTGGCGCCGCGCTCGACCTGGGCTGCGGCGAGGGCGGCGACGCCATCTGGCTGGCCGAGCGTGGCTGGCGGGTGCTGGCGGCCGATGTGTCGGCCACCGCGTTGGAACGGGCGGCCGAGCGCGCTGCCGCGGCGGGCGTCGGGGACCGAATCACTTGGGAGCGGCACGATCTCGCGCATTCCTTCCCCGAGGGCTCGTTCGATCTGGTGTCGGCCCAGTTCCTGCATTCGCCGGTCGCCGCGGACGGCGAACGCGACAAGATCTTGCGGCTCGCCGCCGAGGCCGTCGCGCCCGGCGGTGTGCTGATCGTCGTGGCGCACGCGGGCTGGCCGACCTGGATGACCGAGCCGCCGTTCTTCGAATTCCCGACCATCCCCGGCACGCTCGCCGCCCTCGATCCGAAGCCAGGGGAATGGCGGGTCGAGACCGAGGAGGTCGTCGGTCGCGAATGGCCCGGTCCCGAGGGGCAGGACGGCCGCAGGGAGGACACGGTGCTGCGTATCCGCCGCCTGCGCTAGGCGTACATCCGGCCACGCGCAGGGCTGAGGATGGACTGCGGCAGTGGGCGTACCTCCGCCTTCGCTTCCGCCATGCCGCGGCGCTGGGGACGTCCGGCGCGTGGACGTTAACGTACCCAGCAACCTCACAGCCCGGTCCCAGCGTCACGGCAGCTACACCGCCGACGGTGGGAGCATGACCGAAACCGTGGCCGTCGCCAGCGCGGCGCAGCAGAATCGAGCCACGGGCCGACCGCCCGTGCTCGACGTGGTGATTCCCGTCTACAACGAGGAGACCGACCTGGGCATCTGCGTGCAGCGACTGCACGCGTACCTGGGCGGCGGCTTCCCCTTCCCGGCGCGTATCACCATCGCCGACAACGCGAGCACCGACGCGACTCTCCAGGTCGCCCTGCTGCTCGCGGCCGAATACGACGACGTGCGCGTGGTGCACCTGGACGCCAAGGGCCGCGGCCGGGCGCTGCGCGCCGTGTGGGAGCACTCCGACGCGCAGGTCGTCGCCTATTTGGACGTCGACATGTCCACCGACCTCGACGCACTGCTGCCCCTGGTGGCTCCGCTGGTCTCCGGCCACTCCGACCTGGCCATCGGCACCCGCCTGACCGCGGGCTCGCGGGTGGTGCGCGGACCGAAGCGCGAGTTCATCTCCCGCAGCTACAACCTGATCCTGAAGGCCGCGCTGCGCACCGGGTTCTCCGACGCGCAGTGCGGTTTCAAGGCGACGCGCACCGATGTCGCTCGGCGGCTGCTGCCGCTGGTGCAGGACGGCGAATGGTTCTTCGACACCGAACTGCTGGTGCTCGCCGAACGCGCGGGTCTGCGCATCCACGAGGTGCCGGTGGACTGGATCGACGATCCCGACAGCCGCGTCGACATCGTCGACACCGCGCGCAAAGATCTTCAAGGCATCTGGCGGCTCGGCCGGGCCATGGCCACCGGCGCGCTGCCGCTGGACGACGTGCGGCGGGCCATCGGGCGGGAACCGCTGGTACCAGGCGTGCCGCTGGGCATGGTGGGTCAGGTGGTACGGTTCGCGCTCATCGGCGTCGCCTCGACGGTCGGGTACCTGCTGCTCTACTTGTTGTGGCAACCGCTGACCGGGCCGCAGGCGGCGAATTTCCTCGCGCTACTGGTGACGGCCGTCGGCAACACCGCGGCCAACCGCGCCTTCACCTTCGGTATGCGCGGCACGAACGGCGTTGTCGCACACCAATTCCAGGGACTGCTGCTCTTCGGGTTCGGCCTGCTGGTCACGAGCGGTTCGCTGTTCGCGCTGCATCGCTGGGCGCCGGACGCGCCCGTGCACTGGGAACTGCTGGTGCTGGTGGTCGCCAATCTCGTGGCGACCCTGGCGCGGTTCGTCGGATTGCGCTGGGTCTTCCGGCACGCGGGCGGCCGGCAGTACCGGACGACCGTGGTGGACGAGGGCCGCTGATGAGCACCGCGACGCTGACCCCGCCGAAATCCATTTCGCTTCAGCAGAACTCGAGGCTGCCGAAGCGCAATCGCTGGGAGTACCCGGCGCTCGCCGCGCTGCTCATCGGAACCGGCGTGGCCTACCTCTACAACCTCGGCGTGAACGGCTGGGCGAACGCCTTCTATTCGGCCGCCGTACAAGCGGGTTCGCAGTCGTGGATCGCCTTCTTCTTCGGCTCCTCCGATGCGGGGAACTCGATCACCGTCGACAAACCGCCCGCCTCGCTGTGGCTGATGGAACTCGCGGTGCGCCTGTTCGGCCTGAGCAGCTGGAGCATTCTGGTGCCGCAGGTGCTGCTCGGCGTCGGCACGGTGGCATTGCTGTGGGCGACGGTGCGCCGTTCGTTCGGGCCCGCCGCGGGCCTGCTCTCCGGGCTCGTCCTCGCTGTGACTCCCGTTGCCGCGCTGATGTTCCGGTTCAACAACCCCGACGCGCTGCTGGTGTTCCTGATGGTCGCCGCGGCCTGGGCCATGCTGCGCGCGGTGGCGGACGGACGCTGGCGCTGGCTCGTGCTCGCAGGCGCTTTCATCGGTTTCGGATTCCTGGCCAAACAGTTGCAGGTGCTGCTCGTGGTGCCCGCGCTGGCGCTGACCTATCTGATCGCGGGTCCGCCCGCGCTGGGCAAGCGGATCGCGCAGCTGTGCGCGGCGGGCGCCGCGATGGTGGTGGCGGCGGGCTGGTGGCTGCTGGCGGTGGAGCTCTGGCCCGCGTCCTCGCGGCCGTGGATCGGTGGCTCCCAGAACAATTCGATCCTGGAGCTGACGCTCGGCTACAACGGACTCGGCCGCCTCAACGGCAACGAGACCGGCAGCGTCGGCCCCAGCGCGGAAGGCGGCCGGGGCATGATGTGGGGAGACACCGGCATCACCCGGCTGTTCGAACCCGCGCAGGGCGGGCAGATCGCCTGGCTGATCCCCGCGGCTCTGGTAGCGCTGATCGCCGGGATCGTTCTGTGCGGCAGAGGTCCTCGAATCGACGGCAGACGAGCCGCGCTGGTGCTGTGGGGCGGATGGCTGCTGGTGACCGGCCTGGTCTTCAGCTTCATGGCGGGGATCTTCCACCAGTACTACACCGTCGCGCTGGCGCCCGCGATCGCGGCGTTGACCGGATCCGGTGCGGTCCTGCTCTGGCGCGAACGGGACCGGGTCCTGGCTCGGGTGGCGCTGGCCCTCGCTACCGGCGTGACGACCGCGACCGCCTGGATATTGCTCTCGCGCAGTGTCGACTTCGTGCCGTGGCTGCGGTGGGCCGTACTGGCGGTGGGTGTCGCCGCGACGGTGGCGCTGCTGTTTCCCTTGGGGCGCAAGCGTTCCCTCGCGGCCGCGTTGACCGTCGCGTTCGTCGGCCTGGCCGGTCCGGTCGCGTACACCGCGCACACGTTGGCCACACCGCATTCCGGTCCGATCCCGTCGGCGGGTCCGAGTGTCGGCTTCGGCTTCGGCGGTCGCCCCGGCGGACCGGGCGACGGTGGCGGTATGCGTGGTGGACCGATGATGCCAGGGCGCAACGGAAGCGACGGGGCACTGCGCGGCGCGCCAGGAGCGCCCGGCATGACTCCGGGGGGCGGCGCCCCCGCGATTCCGGGCGGTACGGCCACAGGTCCGAACGGCACGGCGCCGTCGCAGTCGGGTGACGGAACTATGGGCGGCCCAGCCGGTTTCGGCGGTCCGGGCGGCGGGTTCATGAGCGCAAGCATGCCCGGCGATCGACTGATCGCGTTGCTCGAAGACGACGGCGACGCCTACACCTGGGTGGCGGCGACGGTCAGCTCCAATCAGTCGGCGGGCTATCAGCTCGCCACCGAGCTGCCCGTGATGCCGATAGGCGGCTTCAACGGCACCGATCCGTCGCCGACGCTGGCCCAGTTCCAGCAGTACGTGGCCGAGGGCAAGATTCACTACTTCCTCGGCGGCGAGGACAACCGCCCGAACGGCGGCGAGTCGTCGGAGGGCGCGAAGATCACCGCATGGGTGCGGGGCAACTTCACCGCCCAAGAGGTGGACGGCGTCACCGTCTACGACCTGACGGCACGCTGAAAAACCGCTGCGCACAGGCTCTTTCGAGATCCGGTGCGCAGCGGCGTTGGGCAATGCGCGGCGTCATCGAACAGCACGCGGCGTCATCGAATACTGCGCAGCAGCTCGCACACCGCACAGCGGTGTCGAACATTCAGCGCGGCGGCGTCGAGCATTCAGTTGGCGGCCGAGTACGTCGCTTCGACCCACTCCGCGAACGTCGGACCCGCCAGGGTGGCGTGCGGACCGGCCAGCAGTGTGCCGTCCTCGAACCGCTCGCGGTCGGGGTTGGCCGGGTCGCTCATCTCCTGCACCCGGACCGCGTCACCGCGCCGGGCGGCGAGCAGCGCGGCCGCGCCCGCCATGGTCTCCGGCTGGGGTCCGGCGATCTCAGGGAACGGTCCGTCGGTGGTCTCCGGGGCCGGGTTCACGGCCAACTCGACGAGTTTCTCGGCGACGGCGCGGGCGGCCACCAGCTGGGTGCGCATGTTCGGCAGGTAGGCGACCTCACCCTGGGTGCCCCACTGCATCATCACCTCGACCAGCTCGTGGAACTGCGCGGCCCGCAGGATCTGCACCGGCAGCGGGCCTTTCGCCAGCTCCTGCTCGTGCGCCAGCTTCGCGGCGTTGTAGCCCGCGACCGTGCTGTCGATGCCGATGATGGACACCACGACCAACCGCTCGACCCCTGCCTCGCTGCCCGCCTCGTGCAGGTTGCGCGCGGCGGCGGTGAAGAACGCGGTGGCGACGTCCTTGTCGGCGGAGGGCGTACTCGAGGCGTCGATCACCACGTCCACCCCGGCCAGCGCCTCGACGAGGCCCGCGCCGGTCTCGATGTCCACGCCGTTGGCGCGGGAGAAGGCCACCACCTCGTGTCCCTGCTCGTTCAGCACGTCGACGACGTGACGGCCAAGACGTCCGGTGGCTCCGGCGACGGCGATCTTCTTGCTGGCGTTCATGTCCTGCTCCTTGTGTTCCGCTGCGGCGGTGTTCCGCGTTCACAGGGAGGACGACACGGGGCCGACGAGTGTGACATCGCGCAGAACATGCAGGTCAGGAGCTACTCAGCGCGGAGCAGCACTATTCGGGAGCCGCACTGCGTAAGAACCGCACAACCCGAGAGCCGCACAACGCGGAAGCCGCGCCATGCGAGAGCCGCACAGCGCAGGAGCATGGTTCAGCAGCCGCGCAGTGCAGACCTCAGCGTGGCGTGGTGAGGGCAGAATGCAGTGTCGCCGACCACTGCTGGACGATCTCCTTGCGACGGGCCGAGTCGTCGGTGAGGACGTCGGCGAGACCGAGCCCGCGAGCCAGGTCGAGGGTCGCCTGCACCAAGTGGTGCGCGACGGGATCGGAGTCGTCGACGCCGAGCGCCTCGACGGCCCTGCGGTGCGCGACGCGACCGAACTTCGCCTCCAAGGGCACGATGCGCTCGCGGAGCACCGGATCGGCGGCGGCGTGCGTCCACACCTGCAACGCCGCCTTGAACAGCGGCGAGGTGTAGGACTCGACCAGTCCGGCCACGACGGCCTCCGTCCGGCCCACGCCCTCGGCCACCCCCGCGATCGTCCGCGCCTCCGTCTTGGCCTGGTCCATGCGGGTGTCGAACATGTACTCCAGCGCGCCGGTGATCAGATCCTCCCTGGTCGGGAAGTGGTGCTGGGCGGCACCGCGCGACACCCCCGCCCGTTCGGCGACCACCGCGACCGTGGCGGCGGCCCAGCCCATCTCGGCCAGGCAGTCGATGGTCGCCTCTAGCAGCCGCTGCCGTGTCGCTCGGCTGCGGTCCTGCTTGGGTTCGTGGGGTGTCGCCATGGCGCTATTCTGCCCAGCTCGGTGCGCGCCGCTGCAGGAAGGCCAGCATCCCCTCGTGCACCTCGGGGGTGCCGAAGAAGCTCGCCGAACGCCGCGCGAGTTCTTCGGCGGAGGCGTCGAACCCGGCCAGGATGTCCGCGTTGACCAGGCGCTTGGCCTCGGCCAGGCCCTGCGGGGAACCCTTGCGCAGCTCACCGATCAGCCGTGCGACCTCGGCCGCCGGGTCGTCTGCGGTAATCGTGACCAGCCCGATCTCGGTGGCCGCCTCGGCGCCGAACTTCTCGCCGGTCAGGTAGTAGCGGCTCGCCGCGCGCGGGGTCAGCCGCGGCAGCAGGGTGAGCGAGATCATGAAAGGCGCGAGGCCGATTCGCACCTCGGTGAGCGCGAAGGAGCTGCCGGGCCCGGCCACCACCAGATCGCAGGCCGCGACGATGCCCATGCCGCCCGCGCGCACGTTACCGTCGATCTGCGCGATCACCGGCTTCGGGATCTCCACGAGCCTGCGCAACACGTCGATCATCACGCGGGTGCGCTGGTCGGCGGCCACCGCGGGGTCGGCGTCGCTGGCCTCGCTGAGGTCGGCGCCCGCGCAGAAGGTGTTGCCGGTGTGCGCGAGCACGATGCCGCGCACCGCGGGATCGGCGGCCGCGTCGTCCAGGCCGCGGAGCAGGTCGGCGACCAGGCGCGAGGACAGCGCGTTGCGGTTGTGCGGCGAGTCGAAGGTGAGGACCGCGAAGCCGTCGCGGATCTCGTAGCGAACGAGCGGCGCGGTGGAAGTGTCGGTCATCGGGTCTCCTGTGATTCGTCGATCGGGGGATCCCGCTCCGTCTTTCGGATCGTCGCGAAACCGCGCTCGAGGTTCCGGACGGAGCGGGATCGACTGCGTCAGTAGGACTTCGGCAGACCCAGCGAGAACTGGGCGACGAAGTTGAGCACCATCTCACGGCTGACCGGGGCGATACGGCCGATACGGGATGCCGCGAGCATGGCCGCGAGTCCGTAGTCCGCGGTGAGACCCGCGCCGCCGTGCGTCTGGATCGCCTGGTCCAGCGCCTTGATGCTGGCCTCGGCCGCCGCGTACTTGGCCATGTTCGCGGCCTCGGCGGCGCCCATCTCCTCGCCGGCGTCGTAGAGCGTGGCGGCCTTCTGCATCATCAGCTTGGCCATCTCCAGCTCGATCTTCACCTGCGCCAGCGGATGCGAAATGCCCTGGTGCGCACCGATCGGCGTCTTCCAGACGGTGCGCTCCTTGGCGTATTCCACCGCGCGATCGATGGCGTAGCGGCCGAGGCCGACGGCCATCGCGGCGCCCATGATGCGCTCCGGGTTCAGACCGGCGAACAGCTGCATCAGCGCCGCGTCCTCCTTGCCGACCAGGGCGCTGGACGGCAGGCGGACGTCGTCGAGGAACAGGTTGAACTGGTGGTCCGGCTCGATGATGTCCATCTCCTGCGCCGTCTTGGTGAAGCCGGGAGCGTCGGTCGGGACGATGAACAGGGCGGGCTTGAGCTTGCCGGTCTTGTGGTCCTCGGTGCGCGAGACGATCAGCACCGCCTCGGCCTGGTCCACGCCGGAGATGAAGATCTTGCGGCCGTTGAGGATCCAGTCGTCACCGTCGCGGCGGGCCGTGGTGGTGATCTGGTGCGAGTTCGATCCGGCGTCCGGCTCGGTGATGCCGAAGACCATCTTGCCCGAGCCGTCGGCGAGCTTGGGCAGCCAGTGCTGCTTCTGCTCGTCGGTGCCGTACTTGGTGATGATGGTGCCGCAGATGGCGGGCGAGACCACCATGAGCAGCAGGCCCGCGCCCTGCGCCGACAGCTCCTCCATCACCAGCGCCAGCTCGTACATGCCGGCGCCACCGCCGCCGTACTCCTCGGGCAGGTTCACCCCGAGGAAGCCGAGTTTGCCCGCCTCGTCCCACAATTCGGTGAGCGGCTCGCTCTTGCGCGCCTTGGGCAACACGTAGTCGCGGTAGCTGTACTTCGCGGCGAGCGCGGCCACCGCGGCCCGCAGCTGCTTGCGCTCGTCGGATTCGATGAAACTCATGGGGTTACTGCTCCTGGTTCTCGTTGACCGCGTCGTCGGGATCCACGACGGCAAGGACTGCGCCGATGTCGACCTGCTGGCCGACGGTGACATTGAGTGCGCTCAGCACACCGGAGGTGGGCGCGGCGATGGTGTGTTCCATCTTCATCGCTTCCAGCCACAGGATCGGCTGCCCGGCGTCCACCCGGCTGCCTGCCTCCGCGCCGAGCCGGATCACGCTGCCCGGCATGGGTGCTAGCAGCGAACCGGTGGCCACCTGGTCGGCCGGATCGCTGAAGCGCGGCAGCCTCCGTGCGCTCACCGGTCCGAGCGGTGAGTCGACGCAGACCAGATCGCCGTAGCGCGCGACGGTGAACACCCGCCGCACCGGTCCGTGTTCGCCGGGCACGCTCAGCACCACGCGCTCCGGGTTCAGCTCCACCAGCTCGACACCCTCATGGCCGTCCACCGTCACGCCGGAGCGGGTGAACCGGTAGCCGACCTCGTGCACGCCGCTGATGCGGCTCTCGTAGGACTTGCGCTGCGACTGCGAGGGCAGGTTGCGCCAGCCGCTCGGCAGCCCGCCGCTGGTCCGCGCCGCCGCACGGTTGGCCGCGGCGTCCGCGAGCGCGGCCGCGACGATGGACAGCGCCTCGTCGGCCTCGGACACCAAAGGCGCTGCGAGCGTAGACAATCCGTGCGTCTCGAAGAACGCCGTGTCGGTGTCGCCCGCCAGGAAGGCGGGGTGCCGCAGCACCCGCACCAGCAGGTCGCGGTTGGTCACCAGACCGTGAATGCGGGCCCGCTGCAAGGCCGAGGCCAGCAGTCGCGCCGCCTCGGTCCTCGTCTCCGCGTAGGAGATGACCTTCGACAGCATCGGGTCGTAGTGCACGCCGACGACCGAACCGTCGACGACGCCGGTGTCCAGGCGCACGCCCGCACGGTCGAGCAGATCGAATTCCGCCGTGACCGAGGGGATGTCGAGCCGGTGCACGGTGCCGCTCTGCGGCTGCCAGTCGTGCGCGGGGTCCTCGGCGTAGAGCCGGACCTCGATCGAATGCCCGCGCATGGCGGGTGGTTCCGCGGGCAGCCTGCCGCCCGCGGCCACCTCCAGTTGCAGGCGTACGAGATCCAGTCCCGTGGTGCACTCGGTGACCGGATGTTCCACCTGGAGACGGGTGTTCATCTCCAGGAAGAAGAAATCGCCCTGCTCGTCGGCCAGGAACTCGACGGTGCCCGCGCCGGTGTAGTCGATCGCGCCAGCGGCCAGCCGGGCCGCCTCGAACAGCCGCTCACGCATGCTCTGCCCATTGGCCATGCCCGCGGACCCTCCGTGGCCACGCTCCGCTACCGCCTCCGGGCCTGAAGCGCGCATGGCGTCGATGCGCTCCACCAGCGGCGAAGGCGCCTCTTCGACGACCTTCTGGTGGCGACGCTGAATGGAGCACTCGCGCTCGCCGACCGACCAGATCGTGCCGTGCGTATCGGCCATCACCTGGACCTCGATGTGCCTGCCGGTCTCCAGGTACCGCTCGCAGAACACGGTCGGATCGCCGAACGCGGACTCGGCCTCGCGCCGGGCCGCCGCGATCTGCGGTTCCAGGTCGGCGAGATCGCGCACCACCCGCATGCCGCGCCCACCGCCACCGGCGGACGCCTTGATCAGCACCGGCAGGTGCGCCTCGGTGACCTCGGTGGGATCCAGCTCGGCGAGGACCGGCACGCCCGCGGCGTCCATCATCTTCTTGGACGCGACCTTCGAGCCCATCTGCTCGATGGCCTCGATCGGCGGTCCGATCCACACCAGACCGGCCGCCTGCACCGCACGCGCGAATTCCGCGTTCTCCGAAAGGAATCCGTAGCCGGGGTGGATGGCATCGGCGCCCGCGCAGAGCGCGGCCGCCACGATCAGCTCGCCGCGCAGGTAGGTCTCGCCGGGCGTATTGCCGGGGAGCCGGACCGCGGCGTCGGCCTCGCCGACGTGCGGGGCCGCGGCGTCCGCGTCGGAGTACACGGCGACGGTCCCGAGGCCCATACGCCGACAGGTGGCGAAGACGCGACGGGCGATCTCCCCGCGGTTGGCGACCAGAACGGTCGAAATTGAATTCACGGCTGCCTCACATCCGGAAGACGCCGAAGCCCTCGGCGCCCTTGATCGGGGCATTGTGGATGGCCGAGAGCGCCATACCCAATACCGTGCGGGTGTCGCGGGGGTCGATGACGCCGTCGTCGTAGAGCCTGCCCGACATGAACATCGGCAGCGACTCGGCCTCGATCTGCGCCTCGATCATGGCGCGCATGCCCGCGTCGGCCTCCTCGTCGAACGGCATGCCCTTCGCCTCGGCGGCAGCACGGCCCACGATCGAGATGACACCGGCCAGCTGCGCTCCGCCCATGACCGCGGATTTCGCACTGGGCCAGGCGAAGACGAAGCGCGGATCGTACGCGCGACCGCACATCCCGTAGTGCCCGGCGCCGTAGGAGGCGCCCATCAGCAGCGAGATATGCGGCACCTTGGAGTTGGAGACCGCGTTGATCATCATCGCGCCGTGCTTGATGATGCCCTTCTGCTCGAACTCCTTGCCGACCATGTAGCCGGTGGTGTTGTGCAGGAACAACAGTGGCGTATCCGACTGGTTGGCCAGCTGGATGAACTGCGCCGCCTTCTGCGCCTCCTCGGAGAAAAGCACACCGCGCGCGTTGGCGAGGATACCGACCGGATAGCCGTGCAGCTCGGCCCAACCGGTGACCAGGCTGCTGCCGTACAGCGGCTTGAACTCGTCGAAATCGGAGCCGTCCACGACGCGCGCGATCACCTCGCGCGGATCGAACGGGATCTTCAGATCGGAAGGAACGATGCCGAGCAGCTCCTCCTGATCGAGCAGCGGCTCGATCACTTCCGCGCGCGGCGCGGGACCCTGCTTCTTCCAGTTCAGGCGTTTGACGATGGAGCGGCCGATGCGAATCGCGTCCTGCTCGTCGGCGGCCAGGTAGTCGGCCAGACCCGATGTCCTGGCGTGCATTTCGGCGCCGCCGAGGGATTCGTCGTCGGACTCCTCACCGGTGGCCATCTTCACCAGCGGCGGGCCGCCGAGGAACACCTTGGAGCGCTCCTTGATCATCACCGTGTAGTCGGACATGCCAGGGATGTAGGCGCCGCCCGCCGTGGAGTTGCCGAACACCAGCGCGATGGTCGGGACGCCCATCGCGGAGAGCTTCGTCAGATCGCGGAACATCCGGCCGCCGGGGACGAAAACCTCTTTCTGCGTGGGCAAGTCGGCGCCGCCCGACTCGACGAGGCCGATCACCGGCAGCCGGTTCTCCATGGCGATGTCGTTCATGCGCAGGTTCTTGCGCAGCGTCCACGGGTTCGAGGTGCCGCCGCGCACCGTGGGATCCGGCGCGACGATCATGCATTCGACGCCTTCGACGATGCCGATGCCCGCGATCACGCTGCCGCCCACATGGAAATCGCTACCCCACGCGGCAAGCGGGCACAGCTCGAGAAACGGCGAGTCCTCGTCGATGAGCAGTTCGATGCGTTCGCGCGCGGTCAGCTTGCCGCGCTTGCGGTGCCGCGCCATCTTGTCCGGACCACCGCCCGCGACATTCTTGGCGAACTCGGCGCCGATCTCGGTGAGCTTGGCGTTCATCGCCTCGGCGGCGGCGCTGTACTCCGCCGAACCGCTGTCGAGCGTGCTGCGCAAGATCGTCATGACTGGTACCCCAATCGTTTGGCGGCGAGTGCGGTCAGGATCTCGGTGGTACCACCGCCGATGCCGAGGATGCGGATGTCGCGGTACTGGCGCTCCACCTCGGATTCGCTCATGTAGCCGAGCCCGCCGAAGAGCTGGACGGCCTGGTTGGCCACCCACTCGCCCGCCTCGACGGCGGTGTTCTTCGCGAAGCACACCTCGGCGATCAGGTCCGTCTCGCCATTGGCGCTGCGCTGCACCACATCTCGGGTGTAGACGCGGGCGACGTCGATGCGCCGCGCCATCTCGGTCACCGTGTTCTGCACGGCCTGCCTGCTGATCAGCGGACGGCCGAAAGTCTCACGGTTGCGCACCCATTCGAGCGTCAGCTCGAGGCAGCGCTGCGCCTGCGAATACGCCTGCACCGCGAGGCCGACCCGCTCGCTGACGAACGCGCCCGCGATCTGATAGAAGCCGGAATTCTCCTGGCCCACCAGGTTTTCCACCGGCACGCGCACGTCGACGTAGGACAGTTCCGCGGTGTCGGAGGCGCGCCAGCCCATCTTGTCCAGCTTGCGGCTGACGGTGAAACCGGGCGTGCCCTTCTCCACGACCAGCAGCGAGATGCCGCCCGAGCCGGGGCCCCCGGTGCGCACCGCGGTGACCACGAAGTCGGCGCGGCAGCCGGAGGTGATGTAGGTCTTCGCGCCGTTGACGATGTAGTGGTCGCCGTCGCGGCGCGCGGTGGTGGTGAGGTGGCCGACGTCGGAGCCGCCGCCCGGTTCGGTGATGGCCAGCGAACCGATCTTCTCGCCGGCCAGGGTCGGACGGGCGAAGCGCTCGATCAAGTCCTCGTTGCCGGAGGCGATGATGTGCGGCACCGAGATGCCGCAGGTGAACAGCGAGGCGAACAGCCCGCCGGAGGCGCCCGCCTGGTGCATCTCCTCGCAGACGATCATGGCGTCCACGCCGTCGCCGCCGGAACCGCCCGCCGACTCGGGGAACTGCGCGCCGAGCAGACCCAGCGCGCCCGCCTTCTTGTGCAGCTCGCGGGGTATCTCGCCCGCGCGCTCCCAGTCCTCGAGGTACGGCAGGATCTCGCGCTCCACGAAACCGCGCACGGTGGAGCGCAATTCGCGCCGCTCCGGCGTGTTCCACGGACTGACTACGGCACTGGTCATGAGAGCAGCTCCACGGGGATATCGAGGTGACGGGACCGCAGCCATTCGCCGAGCCCCTTGGCCTGCGGATCGAAGCGGGCCTGGTAGGCCACGCCCTTGCCGAGCAGGCCGGAGATGATGAAGTTCACGGCGCGCAGGTTCGGCAGCACATGCCTGGTGACCGACAGCGACGCGGCCTCGGGCAGCAGTTCCTTGATGCGGTCCACGGTGAGCGTGTGCACCAGCCAACGCCACTGTTCGTCGGTTCGCACCCAGACGCCGATGTTCGCGTCACCGCCCTTGTCACCGCTGCGCGCCAGCGCGACCGTGCCGAGCGGGGCGCGGCGAGTCTCGCTCGCGGCCAACGGCTCCGGCAGCTCGGGTTCCGAAACACTCTCCAGTGCAGTTGTTTCCGTCGCGGCCGCGACCTCGACGCGGCTGCCGTCCGGCAGCACCGCGGCGTGCGGCACCTCGCCCGCGTCGACGAAGCCGGGCGTGAACACGCCGTACGGCGAGCCGTTGCCGGGCAGGGTGGTGAAGGTGCATCCCGGGTAGCTGGCCAGGGCCAGTTCCACCGCGACGTTGGAGAAGGCGCGGCCGACCTTGTTCGGGTCCTGGTCGCGGACCACGCAGCGCAGCAGCGCGCTGGCCTGCTCCTCGGTGTCGGCGTCCGGCCGGTCGAGCCGGGCCAGCGTCCACTCCAGCTCGGCCGGGCGCACCGGCAGCCAGGATTCCAGCTGGCGTTGCGCCAGCGCGGCTTTCGCCGCGATGTCCAGGCCGGTCAACACGAATTCCATCTCGTTGCGGAAGCCGCCGAGGGTGTTCAGCGACACCTTGAGCTGCGGCGGCGGCGCCTCGCCCGTGACGCCGCTGATCAGCACCCGGTCCCGGCCCTCCTGGCTCAGCCGGATGCTGTCGAGCCGCGTCGTGACGTCCGGGCCCGCGTAGCGCGCGCCCTGGATCTCGTACATCAGCTGCGCCTCGACCGTGTCGACGGTGACCGCGCCGCCGGTGCCCTCGTGCTTGGTGATCACGCTGCTGCCGTCGCGGCGGATCTCGGCGATCGGGAAGCCCGGCCTGCCGAGATCGGCGAGTTCGGTGAAGAAGGCGTAGTTGCCGCCGGTGGCCTGGGTGCTGCACTCGATGACGTGGCCAGCGACCACCGCGCCCGCGAGCGCGTCGTAATCGGTTCGGCCCCAGCCGAAGTGCGCGGCGGCCGGGCCGACGATCACCGAGGCGTCGGTGACCCGGCCGGTGACCACGATGTCGGCGCCCGCGTTCAGGCATTCGACGATGCCCCACCCGCCGAGGTAGGCGTTGGCCGTGAGCGGGCTGCCGAGGCCGAGTTCGCTTGCGCGCGAGAGCAGATCGTCGCCCTCGACGTGCGCGACCTTGGCGTCCAGCCCGAGATCGGCGGCCACCTTGCGCAGCTTCTCGGCCAGCCCGGCCGGGTTCAGGCCGCCCGCGTTGGCGACGATCTGCACATTCCGTTCCAGAGCGAGCCCGAGGCAGTCCTCGATCTGCTTGACGAAGGTCTTGGCGTAGCCGAGGCTCGGGTCCTTCATCCGGTCCCTGCCCAGGATCAACATGGTCAGCTCGGCAAGATAGTCGCCGGTGAGCACGTCGAGCTGCCCGCCCTCGAGCATCTCGCGCATGGCGCTGAGCCGATCGCCGTAGAACCCGGAACAGTTGCCGATGCGGATGACATCCGGATCGGCGGCCAATCTACTCATCAGCCGGAGGCCTCCCTTGCGGTGGAGTTCACGTTCCGGAGTTCAGCATCACATCCGATCGAGAAAAAATCAAGCGTGCGTGCTTGTTAATTGTTCAAGCAGGTCACACCCATGAGCGTGCAGCCCGAACGTGCCAACAACGCACTCCCAGGGCGAGTCTTACGAGCCCGTTCGCGGCCCGTCTCGCTTCCGAGCGGTCGAGATGCATGCGACGCAGTCGCGAGTCTCGACCGCTCGGAAGCGAGACACCAGGGGCCGCGAACACGCGCGCGCCAGCGCGCCAAAAACACAGCCCGCATACCCGCCCTCGGCCACTGCACCTGCGACCCACCAGAATGGCCCCATGTCCACCGACGTCACCGTGATCCTGCTGCTCGCCCTCGCCGGCTTCCTGATCGGCGGCGCGTACTCCACGTGGAAGACCTCCCGCCCCCTCTCCATCTCCCTGGCGGTCTGTGCGGTACTCGCCGCGGCAGGCGCGATCGCCTGGGGCTTCCTCTAGTCTCGGCCGCCAGCCGCCTCATCCGCATCTGAGCGACACCTCACGTCCGGACGGTTGTCGCGAAACTGCGGGCCCCGCCCGCACCGACCGTCCCGCCTGCGAATTCGGCCGGAACGGGCCACACGCGGCGACTGGGCTAGTTCTTCGACAACCGGAAGATGCGGAGGTCTTCCGGGACGCCGCTGAGGGGGGCCGCGAAGAAGCTGCGTCGGTAGGGCTTGACGGTCAAGCCGAGTTCGGTGAGGGTTTCGGGCTCCAGTGATTGGAGGGTGGCCTCGGAGAGCATGGTGTTGCCGTTGCCGCCCGCCTCCATGACGCGCGCGGCGATGGTGACGTCGACGCCGAGCCAGTCGCCGCCGATCTCGCGCGGCGAGCCGGTGTGCAGGCCCATCCGCATGCGCGGGCGGTAGCCGCGCAGGTCGATCTGGCTCAGATTGCGCTTGGCCTGCACGGCGGCGCGCACGGCGCGATCGGCGGAGGGGAACACCGCCATGACGCCATCGCCCATCCGCTTCACCACCCGGCCGCCACGGTCGGCGATGGGCGGTTCGATGGCCTTGGCCACCTCGCGCAGCAGTTCGAGGGTCGCCTCGTCGCCCGCCGTCAGCGACCAGCTGGAGAAGGCCACCAGGTCGGTGAACATGACGGTGATCTCTTCACCGCCCTTTCCACGGCCGACACGCTCCAGCATGGCCTGCCAGACCTGCAACGCGCCGAAACCGATCTCGCGGGCCGCGCTCGGATTGTCGCCGACGAGTTTGTCGGCGGCCCTGGCGACCGCGCGGGCGCCGCCAGGCCCGCTCACGGACAGCGGATCGCCGAAGGACGGATCACCCGGAAGTTGTTCGCGCGCCTTGCGCAGCACGTCGATCAGATCCGGACGCTGATTGGCCGCGTTCATCAACGCCGCGATCTGCTTCTTGCGAAGAGCCCGCCCCGAACGACGGGCGCCGTTGGCCTCGTCGGCGGGCGACAACGGAATCACGACCTCGGGTTCGGCGCCGCCATCGTCCTCCGGTCGCGACCCTGGTCTGGGACCGCCGGACGGTGTATCGCTCACGCCCCGAGCGTATCTCAGCCGAAGGAGCGTCGGCCGGTTACCAATGATCGCCGAAAAACAACCACCGGCCCGGCGGTGAAGGGGGATTGCTTCACGCACCGGGCCGGTGACCCGCACAGCCCGCCGGGCAGTGGCGGACAGTGCTACCGGGGTCGCGAACCTCCCGACAAGGTCGCGTCCCCGGGCCCGAGTAGCGAGGGAGGGCAACTCGGGCAGCTCTTCGATTTTCTCAGGCGTCGCGCTTGTTCACCACGACCAGCGCCGCGCCGAACACCAGGGCGACGAAGGCCGCGAAGTAGAGCAACGCGGGCCAGGCGCCCCAGTGCCACGGCAGCGCGGTGTCCTCGAGGCCGAGGAAGCGGTTGGCGTTCTGGAAGGGCAGGAACACCTGGATGTTGCGGCCGTACTTGCCGAAGGCGCCGATGATCGGCTCGATCAGCACCGGCCACACGATCAGCAGCGACAGCGCGCCCGCCGACTGGCGGATCAGGGCGCCGACGCCCACCGAGAGGAAGACGACCAGCGCGGCGAAGATCGGGACCGCGTAGAAGACCTTCAGGTCGCCGTCGGTCAGGCTGAGCTTGCTGCCGACATCGCTGTCGGTCAGCCCCTCGAGTATGAGGAAGCTGAGGAAGGTCAGGATCCCCGACAGCACCGCGGCGCCGACCGCGATCATGCTCGCCTTGGTGGCCAGCACCACGGAACGGTGCGGCACCGCGAGGAAGGTGGCCTTGATGGTGCCGAAGCGATATTCGCTGGTCACCGCCAACGCGGCCAGGATCATGATCAGGATGTAGCCGAAGCCGGGGATGAACGAGACGCCGGTGATGCCGAGGCCCGCCATCACGTTCTCCGCGTACGGCGGATCCGGCGTGATCGACGGGTCTTCCCGGTAAGCGTTCATCGACACGTTCAGCAGCAGGCTGAACAGGGCCGTGATGCCGAGGGCGAAGACCACCGTGAGAGCGGCGCACCACCAGGGCGACCTGGTCGAGGTGAGTTTGATCCGTTCCGCTGCCAACACGCCCATCAGAGCGCACCTCCCATCGCTGTGTAGGACGCGGCGTCCGCGGGTCCCTTCGTGGTTACGCCAGCTGCCGCCTCCGGGCCCGTCGCTCCCGCCGGGTCGAAACCCTCACCGTGGTACTGCACCGAACCGCCCGTCATCCGCATGAACGCCTCCTCCAGCGAGGCCCGCTGCGGCGAGAGCTCGAACAGCGTGATGTCGTTCGCGCCCGCGAGCTTGCCGACCGCGTCGCTCGGTACGCCGGCGACCAGCAGCGCAGGTCCGTCCTGGCCCGCACCGTCCTCGCGCACGGTCATGCCGTTGGAGGTGAGCAGGCTGCGCAGCTGGTCCAGCTGCGGGCTGCGCACCCGCACCGACTGCTCGGAGGCTCGCTCGATGAATTCTTGCGTCGTGGTGTCGGCGATCAGCTGACCGCGACCGATCACCACCAGGTGCTCGGCGGTCTGCGCCATCTCCGAGAGCAGGTGACTCGACACGAGCACCGTGCGGCCCTCGGCTGCCAATCGCTGCATGAACCGGCGGATCCACAGGATGCCCTCCGGGTCGAGACCGTTCACCGGCTCGTCGAACAGCAGCACCTCGGGATCGCCGAGCAGGGCGCCCGCCAGGCCGAGCCGCTGCGACATGCCGAGCGAGAAGCCGCCCGCGTTCTTGCCCGCGACCTCGGAGAGGCCCACGAGCCGCAGCACCTCGTCCACCCGCGACTTGGCGATGCCGTTGGACGCGGCGAGCCATTGCAGGTGCGAGCGCGCCGAACGGTTCGGATGTACCCACTTGGCGTCCAGCAGCGCGCCGACGGTGCGCAGCGGATGGCCCAGCTCGTGGTACTGCTTGCCCTTGATTAGCGCGGTACCCGCGGTCGGCGTGTCCAGGCCAAGGATCATCCGCATCGTGGTGGACTTACCGGCGCCGTTCGGTCCCAGGAAGCCCGTCACCTGGCCGGGTCGCACGGTGAAGGACAGATCCTGAACCGCGGCGGTCTGGCCGTAATGTTTGGTCAGGCCCCTCAGTTCGATCATGGTGTCCAGCATTCCGCAAAACCGCGCGTCGCGCGTCACTACAAAGTTGTCGATTCAGTCATCCTTGCGGATGAGTTGCCCCTGAGGCCCCTGGTTCGTTGCCCCTGAGTACCCCGGTTCAGAGCTCCGGGGAGGACGCCTGGGCCCAGAAGCGCTTGGGGATGCGGCCCGCCTGCCTCGCGAGATGGCCCGCGCGGACGGCGTCGGCCATTGCCGCGGCCATCAGTTCGGGGCGCTTGGCGCGAGTGACTGCGGTCGCGAGCAGCACCGCGGAGCAGCCGAGCTCCATGGCGAGGGCGGCGTCGCTCGCGGTGCCGATGCCCGCGTCCAGGATCACCGGGACGCCGGCGGCGGCCACGATCATCTCGATGTTGTGCGGGTTGCCGATACCGAGCCCGGTGCCGATCGGGGCGCCGAGCGGCATGACCGCGGCACATCCCGCGTCCTCCAGGCGCCGCGCGAGCACCGGGTCGTCGGAGGTGTAGGGCAGCACGACGAAGCCTGCGTCAACCAATTGTTCGGCGGCGCTGAGCAATTCGATCGGATCGGGCAGCAGGGTGCGTTCGTCGGCGATCACCTCGAGCTTCACCCAGTTGGTGTCGAGCGCCTCGGCGGCCAGCTGCGCGGTGAGCACGGCCTCGGCGGCGGTGCGGCAACCCGCGGTATTGGGCAGCGGCATGATGTCGAGACGCTTCAGCAGGTCGAGCACGCCGGTGCCGCCCGCGGCGTCCACCCTGCGCATGGCGACCGTGGTGAGCTCGGTGCCGGAGGCGACCAGCGCCTCCTCCAGCACGGTGAGGCTCTCCGCGCCGCCGGTGCCCATGATCAGCCGGGACCCGAATTCGCGGTCGGCGATCCGTAGCGGGGTCTGCGTACTCACATTGCCTCCGTAGCACTGTCGAACGGCGCCGGCTCAACCACCTTGGACCGCCGTGAGCACCTCGATGTTCCAACCGCGACCGACCTGCTCGTCCCAGCGCGACTTCGGGAACACCGCACCGTCGACGGCCAGCGCCACCCCCTGACAGGGCAGCTCCAAGCGGGCCAAAAGCTCACGGACGGTGAGCGGTTCGGCGAATTCGTGATCCTGCCCGTTCACTGTGACGCCGATGGGAACGGATGTCGCGGTCATCGAACTCCTCCTGCGGTGGATAGGGACGGCGCTCCCGGCGTCGTCGAAAAGCGTTGCGGGTCAGCGGCTTGCGCCTCGGCAAGCACCGTGCCGTCGAGCAGGGCGAGCACCGCGTCGACGGTCAGCGGGACGGTGAGCATGCCGTTGCGGCCGTGCCCGGTGGCGGCGATCACCCGGTCGGCGAGCCTGCCGATCAGCGGCAGGTTGTCGGGGCTGCCCGGCCGCGAACCCGCCGCGGCCTCGGCCAGTTCGTATTCGCCGATGCCGGGCAGCACGGCCTCGGCGTCGGCGATCAGGTCGCGGACACCGGCCACGGTCACCGCCGTGTCGAAGCCGGCCTCGTATTGCGTTGCGCCGACGACGATTCCGTCCCGGCGTGGCACCAGATACACCGGTCTGCCGTGCACCCTGGCGCGGATCACCCGTCGCGGCGCGGGCGCGGCGCCCGGCCGGTGCCGCAGCCGCAGGATCTCCCCCTTGACGGGCCGCACCGGCAGTCCCGGCCACAGCCGCGCCGAGGCCGCGCCCGCGGCGAGCACGATCTGGTCGTGGGCGAGCGCGTCGAGGTCGGTGATCTCCTCGGCGCGCAGCTCGACGCCCGCCGCGGCCACGGCGTGCCGCAGGCCGTCGAGCAGACGCCGGTTGTCGATGGCGGGTTCGGCGGAGGCCAGCAAACCGGCGCGCACGGTGCGCGCGAGCGCCGGTTCCAGTGCGCGCACGCCCGCGCGATCCAGCACGCGCAGCTCGTGACCGTGTCCACCCACCCAGTCCGCGACGGTGCGCAGGTCGGCGGCGTCCGCGCCGTCCAGCGCGACGGTCAGGGTCTCGTCGGCGACGAAGACCTGTGCGCCCGAGACGGATTCCAGCCTGGCCGCGAACTCCGGCCAGCGGGCCAGCGCGGCGGCGCCGAATTCGAGTACGCGATCCTCGCCGGGCCAGCCTTCCGAGAGCGGAGCCAGCATCCCGCCGGCCACCCACGAGGCGCCCGATCCGACGGCGGGATCGAACAGCGTGACCTGCCATCCCGCCTCGGCGGCCCGCCACGCCGCCGACAGCCCGATGGCGCCGCCACCGACGACGGCGAGAGTCCGCATGCTGTCCACCTACCTCATCCGTGCGGGGGGGTACTCGCGCACCGTCTCAGCGCGCCGCGGCCGCCGTGCTCGTCCCGCCTTCTGTTCGCATCCCCACGGTAGCGCGGCTACCGTCGAAGGCGTGCAACCCTCCCTCCCGAACCGAACGCTGCCGCCACGGGAGCGCCTGGCTACCGCGCGGCTCTATCTGTGCACCGACGCCCGGCGCGAGAAGGGCGATCTGGCCAAGTTCGCCGAAGCCGCGCTCGCGGGCGGGGTCGACATCATCCAGCTCAGAGACAAAGGGTCGCCGGGCGAGGCCGAATTCGGGCCGATGGAGGCCAAGGCCGAACTCGGCGCGCTCGCCGAGCTCAAGGCCGCCGCCCGCAGGCACGGCGCGCTGCTCGCGGTGAACGACCGCGCCGACATCGCGCTCGCCGCGGGCGCCGACGTGCTGCACCTGGGCCAGGGCGACCTGCCGCCCTGGTACGCGCGCCGCATCCTCGGGCCGGACGTGGTGATCGGCCGCTCGACGCACAACCGCGCCCAGGCCGGGCTCGCCGCCATCGACGAGCACATCGATTACTTCTGCACCGGCCCGGTGTGGTCGACCCCGACCAAGCCGGGCCGCCAGGCCGCGGGCATCGATCTGATTCGCTCGACCGCCGACGCGCATCCGACCCGGCCCTGGTTCGCCATCGGCGGGATCGATCAGCGGCGACTGCCCGAGCTACTGGAGGCGGGCGCCGAGCGGATCGTGGTGGTCCGCGCCATCACCGAGGCCCGCGACCCGGAGGCCGCCGCCCGCGAACTCAAGTCCGCGCTGCTGGCCAACGCGAGGCCGTAGTCAGGACAGCACCTGTCCCCTGGTCAGCGAAAGCGCCGTGACCGGGGGCGGCAGCTCCTCGGCAACCGGTTCCTCGACGGGCGCGTCGACGATTCGTGCGACGCCGCCCGGTCCTTCCGGATCCGAGTGCAGCCAGATGAATCCCTGGTCGGCGAGGTCGACGGTGCGCGGAAGGGCCGCGGCGACGGCCTGCGAATCGTCGAGTTCGGTGAGACAGGCCCGGGCCGGGACGGCGCGCAGCGCGGGCCAGGCGACGGCGAAACCGGGGTGCAGCGGCCGCGCCTCGACCTCTTCCTCCGGCACCCAGGCCAGCTCGGTGCTCTCCCGATTGGCGCTGGTCGGCAAAGTCATCACCGCGTCGGCGATCACCGTGGTGTAGGTCCAGCCGCTCAGCGCGGACGCCGTTACGCGTTCCGCGCGCACGTGGACGTCCGCGGGATGGATGCCCGCCTCCTCCCAAGCCTCGCGCACCGCCGCGTGCACCGGCGTCTCGTGGCTGTCGCGCGCACCGCCGGGCAGCGCCCAGGTCCCGCCCTGATGACTCCACGGGGCGCGATGCTGGAGCAGCACCGCCGAGCCGCCCGCCGCGAGCGGCGCGCGTAGCAACAATCCGGCAGCACCGAACTTGCCCCAGTGCTTCAGTCCGTCCGGACCTCGCGACCACCCGTCGCCGTCACCGCGCATCGCTAACCATCCTCATCCAGCCGCGGTCGTGTGCGCATCCCGAGCACCCCATCAGGGGGTGTTTCACACGCCACGGCACCGGTAGGACCACAATAAACTGCGACGCAGGCGCACAGGTGGGGCGCGGACCCGGAGGTGGACAATGGCTCGGACCGAGCAGCTTGCGGCCCCGCGGCCGCCGTCGGTCGCCGCCGAGCACCCGCGCAAACACCTCGGCGGCGTGTCCGCCGCGGCCGTCCGCGAGCACCTCGATCCCGCCAATCTGCGATCCTTCGCGCACTCGTCGCCGGGTCGGCTGATAGCCCTCGGATTGCTGCTCATCGGCCTGTGCCTGACCGCGGGCGCGGTGACCGCGTCGACGGTGGGCGATCGCCAAGAGGCACTGCACATTCTGCTCGACGACACCGAGCCTGACGCGCACTCCGCGCACCGCCTCTACACGTCGCTGTCCATCGCCGACGCCGCCGCGAGCACCGCCTTCATCGCGGGCGGTGTGGAGCCGGAGGCGGTGCGCGACAGATATTCCCAGGCGGTCGGCGAGGCGGCGGCCGAGCTGGTCATCCAGTCCGGGCATACCGCGGGGTACGCCGACACCGGCGCCGACGTGCGCCTGCGGACCGGCATCGCGACCGGCCTGCCGATCTACTCCGGCTTGGTCGAAACCGCTCGCACCAACAACCGCAGCGGTTACCCCGTCGGCGCGGCGTATCTGAGCGAAGCGTCGAACCAGATGCAGACCAGCCTGCTGCCGATGGCCGAGGAACTCCAGGAGCACCGTTCGGACGCGGTGGACGCCGCCCAGCGCGCCCATGTCCGCCCGCCGTGGACGGCTATCGGATTGCTGATTCTCACGCTGGTCGTGCTGGTATGGGCACAGACGCAACTGGCGAGGCGGTGGCGCCGCACCTTCAATGTCGGTCTGCTACTGGCCTCCGGTGCGATGCTGATCCTCTTGGCGTGGACCGTGATCGCCGGATCGCTGTCGGCCGCCGCGATGATCAGCGGCCGCGACGACGCGGCCGTGCCCGCCTCCCGGCTGATCGAAGGTCGCATCCTTGTCCAGCAGGCCAGGGCCGCGGAGACGCTGAAGCTGGTGCGCCGGGAAGTGACCGGCGACTACGACCGCACCTTCGACGCCGACGTCGCCCGTCTCGACGAGCTGCTCGCCGGCTACCCGGGTTCCGCGCCCGCCGCCGACGAGGTCGCGAATGCCCGTGCCGCACTGGAGCGTTGGCGTACTTCGCATCAGCGGATGAACGACGCGCTCGCGCACGGCGATTACCACGGCGCGGCGGCGGTGGCCACCGGTCCTGGCGCCGCCCAGTCCACCGCGCACGTCGACGCGCTCGACAGCTCGCTCGACAGCGGCATCACCGAGACGCGAAACACCTTGCGCTGGGAGATCTCCCGGGCGATTCGCGTGCTCGACCTCCTCGCCACCGGCGCCATGGTGCTCGGCATCGTCGCCGCCGCCTATGTCGGCATCGGCCTGTGGCCTCGACTACGGGAGTATCGATGAGCGCATCATCGACCACGACGGCCCCGATGCGTACGGCGCGCGGCCTGCTGGCCGCCGCACTCGCCGCCACCGCCTTCCTCGGCGGCTGCGCGTCGTCCACCGACACCGTGGGCACCACCAAATCCGGCTCTTACACCGAGCCGCCGCTGCCCGCGAAAGCCATTCCAGTAGAGACCGATACGCCGCTGCCGCACACCGCCGAGCCGCAGTGCGGCGACCCCACCGCCAGCCTGCGGCCCACGGGTTCCGGCCCGGCCGCGAGCGGCCCGACCATCGACGCCATCCGGGCCCGCGGCCGGTTGCTGGTCGGCCTCGACGCCGGAAGCAACCTGTTCAGCTTCCGCGATCCGGTCAGCGGCACCCTCGTCGGCTTCGACGTCGACATCGCCCGCGAGATCGCACGCGACCTACTCGGCAACCCGGATCTGATCGAATACCGCATCCTCGGCTCGGCCGACCGGGAGCGCGCCCTGCAGGACCACACCGTGGACGTGGTCGCCAAGACCATGACCATCACCTGCGAACGGCGCACGAAGGTCGCGTTCTCCACCGTCTACCTGCGCGCCGACCATCGGGTGCTGGCCATGAAGAACTCCGGCATCACCGGCATCACCGATCTGGCGGGCAAGCGAGTGTGCGTGGTGCTCGGCACCACCTCGCTGGACCGCATCCGGCGCGAACAGCCCGCCGCCAGCCTGCTGACCGTGCCGACCTGGGCCGACTGCCTCGTAGTGCTGCAACAACGGCAAGTCGACGCGGTGAGCACCGACGACGCGATCCTGGTCGGCCTGGCCGCCCAGGACCCGTATACCGAGGTGGTCGGCGGCAGCCTCAGCGTCGAACCGTACGGCATCGGCATCGCCAAGGAAGCCGACGATCTGGTGCGTTTCGTCAACGGCACCCTGGAGCGGTTGCGCACCGACGGCACTTGGGTGCGGATCCACGAGCGGTGGCTCGCCACACTCGACCCGACGCCCACTCCACCCGCTCCCACGTATCAGGACTGAGGAGCGATGACCACGCGATACCTCCCCTTCCCGCGACCGGACGACGACCAGCCGATGGGTTCCGGGCCTTCTGGCTCGGAACCCGAGAACGCCGAAGCGCCGCCGACGATCCGCTCGTCCGACACGCCCGTGCCGGGCCGTGGCCGAACAGCCAGCGGCACAGCGCATTCCGAGGACGAAGGACCGGCCACCCAGCTGAGTCCCTCGTCCTCGCACACCGACGACGACGGGCCCACCGGGCCGGTACGGGACCACCGGACGGCGTCCGGGGATACCGCGGCACGCGCAGCCGCGACCGCCGCGGCGCGACCTCAGGACCGAACCGTCGAACCGACCGGCACCATGGCGTTCGCCGAACCGCCGGGCACGATGGCCGCCGAAGTCAGCGACGAGACCCCCCGCTCCGAGCCGGATTCCGCTGGGGCATCGCGCACTTCGGGCCGCAGCGTGCGCACCGCGCGGTCCCGGCCCTCGGTGCGCAGGCTCGGCGGCGGCTTGGTGTCGATCCCGACGGTCCCGCCCACGGACCCGATGGCGGCGGTGCTCACGAATCCGGTGGTCTCCGAGGGCAGGCGCTTCTGCTGGCGCTGCGGCAATCCCGTCGGCCGAGCGACCGCGGTGCGCCCGGCGACGACGGCAGGCGCCTGCGAGACCTGCGACGCGCCTTACGATTTCCGTCCTTCGCTGCACCCCGGCGATATGGTCTCCGGCCAGTACGAGGTCCAGGGCTGCCTGGCGCACGGCGGACTCGGCTGGATCTACCTCGCGATCGACCGCAACGTCAGCGACCGATGGGTGGTGCTGAAGGGCTTGCTGCACGCGGGCGACGCCGAAGCGCAGGCGGTCGCGGTGGCCGAGCGTCAATTCCTCGCCGAGGTCGCCCATCCCAGCATCGTCAAGATCCACAACTTCGTCGAGCACCCGGGCCAGGACGGCTCCCCGATCGGCTATATCGTGATGGAGTACGTCGGCGGGCGTTCACTGCGCGCGGTGCTCGACAGCTACGAGCGGCCGACGCGGATGCCGGTCGCCGAGGCGATCGCCTACGTGCTGGAGATCCTGCCCGCGCTGGATTACCTGCATTCGATCGGCTTGGCCTACAACGATCTCAAGCCCGACAACATCATGATCACCGAGGACCAGGTCAAACTGATCGACCTCGGCGCGGTCACCACCATCGAGGCATACGGAAACCTATACGGCACCAAGGGATTCCAGGCCCCGGAGATCGCCAGGACCGGTCCGACGGTGGCCTCCGACATCTGCACCGTCGGGCGGACGCTCGCCGTGCTCACCCTGAACCTGCCGATGGAGCACGGCCGCTACCTGGACGGCATTCCCGATCCGGCACAACAACCCGTGCTGGAACGCTACGAGTTCTTCCACCGCCTGCTGCTCACCGCGACCGATCCGGACCCTGCGCGCCGGTTCGGCTCGGCCCGCGCGATGGCCGCCCAGCTGTCGGGCGTCTTGCGGGAGATCCTCGCGCTGGACACCGGCGCCGAGCATCCACAGTTGTCCACAGTGTTCAGTCCACAGCGCTCCAGCTTCGGCACCGAGGAACTGATCAGCCAGACCGACGCCTACGCCGACGGCATCGGCCGCAGCAGCCTGCTGCGCTCCGCGGACATCGCGGCGGCGCTGCCGATTCCGCTGATGGACGCCGCCGACCCGTCCGCTCCCCTGCTCGCCGTCGCCGTGCACACGGAGCCACGGCAGGCGCTCGAGGCGCTGCACGAGGCTCGCGAACGCGCCGCCGCCGACCCCGAGAACGCCCCGGAGACTTTGGATCTGGAACTCTCCCTCGCCGAGGCGAGGCTGCGGCTCGACATGCACGAGTCGGCCGCGGTGCTGTACCTGCTGTCCCGAATACCGGCGCACGACTGGCGGATCGACTGGTACACCGGGCTCGCCGAGCTGCGAGAGCAGAACTACGAGCGGGCGTTCGCGGCCTTCGAGGCGGTGCTGCACGTGCTGCCCGGCGAGATCGCACCCAAGCTCGCCCTCGCCGCGACTGCGGAACTGATTCTGCAGCACTGGGATTCGGAGGACCCGGAGCAGTGGCGGGCCTACGCGGAGAAGTTCTACGGCACCGTCTGGCGCACCGACCAGGCGGTGGTGAGCGCGGCATTCGGGCTGGCCAGGCAGCTCGCGGCGGCGGGAGGGGTCGAGGCCGCGGTGGACGCGCTCGACGAGGTCCCCAGCTTCTCACGGTGTTACGCCGCGGCGCGGATGACCGCAGTGCTCTTGCAGCTCACGGCGTCCCCGGTGGCCGAGCTCGACGAGTCGACGCTGCACGTGGCGGCCTCGCGCGTGCAGACGCTGCCCGCCGGTGAGAGCCGCGCGCTCCAGATGCGCGTGCTGGTCCTCGGCGCCGCACTGACCTGGCTGCAAGCGGGCAACACCCCGAAACGCCCCGATGCCGAGCTGTTCGGCGCGACGTTCACCGAACGGGATCTGCGCGACGGCACCGAATCGGGGCTGCGCGCCCTCGCTCGCCACGCGCCCGGGCGCAAACATCGCTATGCCCTGGTGGATCTCGCCAACAGCATCCGCGCCCAAACCTGGTTCTGACCCGAGAAACCCGGCCGCTGCGGCGGAACAGCGGCCGGGCCGGATCCGGGCGCGGGAGCAGTCGGCGGCCGGGAGGTCCCGCGGGGCGCGCCGGTCCGGGGGCAGCCGGAGCGGCTGTGGGAGGCGAGGGCATCGCTCCCTACGGCTCGCGGGGCTCCTCGGATACCTGGACCCCGATCCGCTGTCCATGCTGGCGGGGCGACCATGAGGAATCCGTGAGGTTTTCTAGAGCTGTTGTCCTACCGCTCCGAAACCACCTGCCTGGCGGCGCGGGCTATGGCGAGTTCCTCGTTGGTCGGGACCACCAGGACCGCGACCGGGGCGTCCGGCGGGGAGATGAGCCGGGCGGAGCGGTTGGCGGCGGTGTTGCGCGCCGGGTCGACCTCGATGCCGAAACCGGACAGACCGGCCAGCGCGTCGGCGCGGACCTGGGGGCTGTTCTCGCCGACTCCCGCGGTGAACGTGATGGCGTCGACGCCGCCCAACTCGATCAGATACGCGCCGAGGTAGCGGCGCAGCCGGTGGATGTAGACGTCGTAGGCCAGCCGGGCCGCGGCGTCGCCCGCGTCGATCAACCGTTGCAGTTCACGGAAGTCGTTGACACCGGACAGGCCCTTGATGCCGGAGTTGCGGTTGAGAAGTTCCTCGATCCGATCGATGTCGAAGTGCGCCGAGCGCACCAGGTGACCGATGATGCCAGGGTCGATGTCGCCGCCCCGGGTACCCATCACCAGCCCCTCCAGCGGCGTCAGACCCATGCTGGTGTCGATCGGCTTGCCGCCGCGGATCGCCGACGCGGACGCACCGTTGCCGAGGTGGAACACGATCTGGCGCAAGGTTTCCGGGTCGCGATCGAGCACCTGGGCGACCTGGCCCGACACGTATTCGTGCGAGGTGCCGTGAAAGCCGTACCTGCGGATGCCGTGCGCGGCGGCGACTTTCGCATCGATCGCGTATGTCCTGGCCGCCTCGGGCAGACCGTGGAAGAACGCGGTATCGAACACCGCGACCTGCGGCACACCGGGCAGCAGCTCCCTGGTGCTCTCGATTCCGGTGACATTGGCCGGATTGTGCAGCGGGGCGAGGGCGGACAGCTTCGAGATCTCCTCGACCACCGCGTCGGTGATCAGCGTCGGCTCGTAGAACACTTCCCCGCCGTGCACCACCCGGTGCCCGACGGCCCGCACGCCCGCGCCGCTCAGGTCGTAACCGGTTTCCGCGAACAGGTCGAACACCACCTGCAACCCGGCCTTGTGATCGGCGATCGCCTCGGTGCGCTCGATAGTGCGGCCCCCTGCGCGATGCTCGACGGCGCCCTCCCGCTCCCCGATCCGTTCCACCAGACCGGAGGCCGCCACGGCGCCCGTCTCCGGGTCGAGCAGCTGGTACTTGATGGACGACGAGCCGGAATTGATCACCAGCACAAGGTCATCGGCCGCGTTGCTCATCATGCCTCCTGCGTCTCCTTGCGACCTCGCACCGTCCCGGCGCGCGGCCCCTACCCGCGGCAACCCTGCTCACCGCACGTTTGTTCCTGGTGGGCGAGTGCCCAGTCTCCACGCGAGTACGCAGCCTCACTGCCCTTGCGCCTGGATGGCGGTGATCGCCACGGTATTGACGATGTCGGCGACCAGCGCGCCGCGCGAGAGATCGTTGACCGGCTTGCGCAGGCCCTGCAGCACCGGGCCGATCGCGATGGCGCCCGCGCTGCGCTGCACCGCCTTGTAGGTGTTGTTGCCAGTGTTGAGATCCGGGAACACGAACACCGTGGCTCGCCCGGCCACCTCGGAGTCGGGCAGCTTCGTATCGGCTACCGTCGGCTCGATCGCCGCGTCGTACTGAATCGGGCCCTCCACCAACAGTTCCGGGGCGCGCTCGCGGACCAGCTTGGTCGCCACCCGCACTTTGTCCACGTCGGCTCCGCTGCCGGATTCGCCCGTGGAGTAGGACAGCATGGCGATCTTCGGGTCGATGCCGAACCGCGCGGCCGTCTGCGCGGAGGAGATCGCGATATCGGCCAGCTGTTCGGAGCTCGGGTCGGGGACGACAGCGCAGTCGCCGTAGGCGAGCACCCGATCGGCCAGACACATGAGGAACACACTGGAGACGGTGGAGACGCCCGGCACCGTCTTGATGATCTCGAAGGAGGGCCGGATGGTGTGCGCCGTGGTGTGCGCCGCACCGGAGACCATGCCGTCGGCGATGCCCTTGTGGACCATCATGGTGCCGAAATAGGAGATGTCGGAGACGGTTTCGCGGGCCCGCTCCAGCGTCATGCCCTTGTGCTTGCGCAGTTCGGTGTACTCGGCGGCGAACTCGTCCAGGTAGCCGGAGGTGCGCGGGTCGAGCACCTCGGCCTCGGAGATGTCGACGCCGAGTTCGGCGGCGCGGGCCCGGATGGCGGACTCGTCGCCCAGGACGACCAGATCGGCGATCTTGCGCTGCAACACGCGCCCCGCCGCGCGCAGGATGCGGTCGTCGTCGCCCTCGGGCAGCACGATCCGCTTGCGATCGGCCCTGGCCTGCTCGATCAGCTGGTACTCGAACATCTGCGGGGTGACCACGGAGCTGCGCGGAACGCTGACGCGCCGCAACAACTCCGGCGCGTCCACGTGCTGTTCCATCAGGGCGAGCGCGGTGTTCACCTTGCGCGGGTTGCCCGCCGACATCCGGCCCCTGGTGCGGTACGCGGCGCTGGCCGTGTCGTAGGTGCCCAAGCTCGTGGTGAGGATCGGCAGCTTCTGTTTCAGGCCCGCCATCAGGCGCGCGACCGCGGGATGCGGCAGCATGCCGCCGTTCATGATGATGCCGGACAGCGACGGAAAGCCTTCGGCCTCATGGGCGTTCACGACGCTCAGCAGCACGTCGGAGCGGTCGCCCGGCGCGATCACCACGACGCCGTCGACGAGGCGTTCGAGGATGTGCTCGGCGGTCATGCCGCCGACCATGACCTTCAGCGCCTCGCGCTGCAGCAATTCATGGTCGCCGCTGTACATTTCGCCGTCGACCGCCTCGCACAGCTCGGCCATGGTCGGCGCGATCAGCAACGGCACCTCCGGCAGCGACCAGGACGGAACATCGAAATCACTCAGGACGGAACAGATTTCGTTCAGATCGTCCGGATCACAACGGTTCGCGACGATCGCCACCAGCGCCGCGTGCTCCTGGTGCAGCTCGCTCGCGCACAGCTCGACCAGCTGCCTGACCTCGGCCGGAGTGCGATCGGAACCGCGCACCACGAGCAGCACCGGCGCGCCGAGATTCACCGCGATCCTCGCGTTGAAACGCAGCTCGCTCGGGCTGGCCACGTCGGTGTAGTCGCTGCCGATCACCACCACCGCGTCGCAGACCTTGGCCACGTCGTGGAAACGCATCACGATCTCGCTGATGGCGGCGTCCGGATCGCTGTGCACCTGTTCGTAGGTGACGCCGACGGCCTGGGCGTAGTCGATGTCGGCGGTGCTGTGCTCGAGCAGCAGCTCCAGGATGTAGTCGGGCTCGGTGGTCGAGCGGGTGATCGGACGGAACACCCCGACCCTCGCGGTGGTGGCGCACAGCATCTGCAGCACGCCGAGCGCGACCGTCGACTTGCCGGTGTCGCCCTCCGGCGAGGCGATGTAGACGGTGGACGGAGCGGATTCGACCATGATCCCGAGCTTAGTGAGCCGCCACGCCGAGGCCCGGCCAACCGATGGCAAATATTCGGGAAATCACGTTCGGCCGCGACCTCGCCTATATTCCGGCGTATGACGACGCAGTTCCCGGACCGGCAGTGGGGTTCGCGCACCAGCATCCTGTCCCGCGTGGCGAACCGTTTCGCGGCGACCGAACCGGGGTCCTGGGTGATTCGCAAGATCACCCCGCTGGACCGCCGGGTGCTGGAGCGCACCGACGCCAAGTACACGATTCTGGGACCGATCGGCGCGCCGGTCATCCTGCTGACCACCACGGGTCGCAAATCGGGTCAGCCGCGCACCCAGCCGCTGCTGTACGTGCACGACGGCGACACCCTGTACGTCATCGGCAGCAACTTCGGCCAAGCGCACCACCCGGCCTGGACCACCAACCTGCTCGCCGACCCGAACGCGACGGTCGCCATCGCGGGCGAACGCATCCGCGTCACCGCGACCTCGGTCGAGGGCGAGGCCAAGGAGCCGATCTTCCAGCGGTTCGTGGAAGTGACCGGCGCGTACGCCGCCTACCGCGACCGGACCACCCGCGATCTGCGCATCTTCGCGCTGACTCGCGCCTGAGTCGGTCGGGCGGCGAGGTCCCGCTCGTCCCTGCCGGAGTCGACCTGTCTCGCCGGATCAGCCCATCGCACTATTGGCCGTGAGCTGCTCGGTCCGGCAGGCGGTCGGCTCGGAACCGGAGCGCACACCGCCCACTCGGTCCACCGCCCACGGGCGATCCGGTGCGAGCTGCCCGGCGTGGACCGGGTCCGACGACGCGGTGAGATCGCGCATGACCACCGGTGAGGGTTTGAAGTACCGGCGCAAGTCCTCGGGTTTGCGGTGCCGGGATTTCGATCGGCCACCGATCAATCGCGCGAGGGGTCGGGTTGCCATGGGACATAGGGTCGGCCATCGGCTTCCGCTGCCTGCTCGGCGGAATGTAGCTGGAACGGAGTGATGCCGCCGCCGTCCCACGGGCCGACCGATCCGGCGGCGACCGCGGCAGACGACTTGGGCGTCAGGTCGATCTCGTTGCGCACCACGGTGATCGGGCGGTCCGCGAGGGTGAACCAGTCCAGGTCGAGGAAATCGTGGCTGCCCTTGGTGAGGGCGCCGCGGCGCATGGCGTCGGCGAGGCGGGTGGCCATGCCCGCGGTCCGCAGGTGGCCCTCGTTGGCCTCGAACAGGCCGGCGCCGGCGTGGAGGTAGCCGGTTTCGAAGAGGGAGACCACCATGGCGAGCAGGCTGAAAGCGCGCGGGTCGTCGTTGGCGCGCGCCATGAAAGCGAAGACCTCGATCTCGTTTTCCAAGGTGGTGCCGTATCCGGCGAGCACATGCACCCAATCGTGCTGGGCCAGCAGTGGCGGCGCCGAACCGGGCAGACCCGGGGTGACGAAGCCGCGATCGCGGTAGAAGTCCGCGACGCCGCGGCCGAGGGTCCCTACCGGCAGATCACGCAGCGACGCCCAGCGTGCGGCCAGCGCCGGATCGTCGCCGACCTGACCCCAGGAACTGTCCAGGCTCTCGGTGTGCAGCGCGGTGAGCCTGCGCGGGTCGAGGCCGCCGAGGTATCCGTTGCGTGCGAAATCGACCGCGGCGAGATCGATGGCGCCTTCGGCGTACTTGTGCGCCACCGCGATCATGTCGTCGTCGACGTCCAATGCGTCGGCGAACTCCCGCAACCGGGTCGCGACCACCGGCGGCAGCGGCCGCACCACCAGCGCAGACAGCAGCATGGTCTGCACGATCCGTGCACGGAAGATCCGGTTGCGCCGAGCCAATCGGACCGCGAATTCCGGTGCGGTGATGGGCTCTACTGTCGCCAACTCGACCGGGTGACCGGTCATTGACAGGAACAGCGCGGGAATCAGCAACTGCTGCAACGGTGTCAGACCGTCCTCCCCCTGCGCGGCCGTGACCACACCGCGCGCGAGGAGCTGCACCTCGTCGAGGTCTGGCGGGGTCAGCAGTACATCGTCCATCCGGTTCACCCTCCGGCCTCTCGAGCATCGGTAGTCGCGGCTCATTATCGATGCGAATCGGCTTCAGCGCGTAGTGGTTTCGCCGTCGGCGTACGCGGCGCCGCCTCGAGAGCCTGCGCCGCCGCCCACCGGCCACGAACGCAGAGCAGAGCCGGGAGGCTCGCGCCATGCTGCCCCGGGCGGATGTCCCGGGGCAGCGGTGTCAGCGTTTCTTCGCCTGTTACTGCCGGGGAATCCGGGTGGCCATGAGGCCGGCGAAGATGGTCAGCAGCACCTGAACTGCAGTCGGCCAGTCGACCAGAAAGCCGACGGGGACCGCCAGGATGACCGCCGCGTACAACTCCCAGAAGGGAACCTGCCCCGAGGGTGTCGGCTGTGGGCGGTGATCTTCGATTCCGGCCGCTGCCTGCTGCGATCAGGTGCGGTCCATCGACCTTCGGATAGCCGGAGCCGAAGGTGCGTCGTTATGAAACTGTTACAGAGCTTCCGCGGTTGCCCAGGCGTCCAAACCCAGTTCAAAGCAGGTGTCCAGGCGACAACAGCGTGCACACCTCAGCGCGTAGGTTATCAATTCGTTACCTATCGAGGCAGCCTTGGCCGGTCCTCGCCAACACTTCGACACCAGTAAGAGGACGACGATCCGTTACCCGCTCCCCGAAGCCACGTCGCGCCCTATCGTGGTGACATGCGAATCTCGGTGGCGGCGGACGAGCGCGTTGGCGTGGCAAAGGAACTGGTCGACGAGCTGGGGAGGCGCGGGTTCGACGGGGTGCTCACGCACGGCGCGCTGTCGGAGAGCGAGCGGGACGACTGGGCGTGGGCCAGCGAGGCCGCGGCGCGCGATGTCGCCGAGGGCCGCGCCGACCAGGCGATCGTCTGCTGCTGGACCGGGACCGGCGCGTCCATCGCGGCCAACAAGGTGGCGGGCGTCCGTGCCGCGCTGTGTGGTGACGCGACGACCGCCGCGGGTGCGCGCAAGTGGAACGACGCGAATGTGCTTGCGCTGAGCCTGCGTTCGACCTCGGCGGCCGAGCTCACCGAGATTCTCGACGCCTGGTTCGCGGGCGAGCCCAGCACGGACGCGGCCGACCGGGCCAATATCGCGCACCTGACCAAGATCGAGCGGGGGCACTGAGCTCGGCTCACGGACCACGCACGACTCCCATCGCATACCCGATCTATTGACAGTATCCTGTCAAATATGACAGGATACTGTCATGCCGATGAAGACAGTGCACACCGCGATCTACGACACCCTCGCCGACTGGGAGGTGGGAGCCGCCACCGCGCACATCAACAATCCGGCCTGGCAGGTCGCGCCCGGCACCTTCGAGGTCAAGACCGTCGGGCTCACCCGCGACCCGATCACCACCAAGGGCGGCATGCGGATCACGCCCGATCTGACGCTGGCCGAGCTGTCCCCCGCCGAGAGCGCGATGCTGATCCTGCCGGGCGCCGACACCTGGATGACCGGCGAACTCACACCTTTCGCTCGCATGGCGCGCGAATTCCTCGACGTGGGCGTACCGGTCGCGGCCATCTGCGGCGCGACCTTCGGACTCGCGAACGAGGGCCTGCTGGACGACAAGGCGCACACCAGCAACGTGGCCGAGTTCCTGGCCTACAGCGGTTACGCGGGCGCGGACCGCTACGTCGAGCAGCCCGCGGTGACCGACGGCAATGTCGTCACGGCCTCGGCGACCGCGCCGTTCGAGTTCGCTCGCGAGGTACTCGGACTGCTGGGCGTCTACGAACCGCACATCCTCGACGCCTGGTACCGGCTCTTCGCGCACAGCGATCCTGCGGCGTACGCGGTGCTCGACGCCTATGACAGGGCGGCGTCGCAGGCATGACCGAGACACCGGAGCAGGAGCTGTTCAGCATCGCCGCGATCACCTCGTTCCGGCTCAACGGCCAGTTCCTCGCCATCGCCGAGGAACTGGCCAAGCCCGCCGGGCTGACCGCGGCGTGGTGGCAGGTGCTCGGCGCGGTGCTTCGCGAGCCGCTGCCGGTGGCGGGCATCGCGCGCGCCATGGGCATCACCCGGCAGAGCGTGCAGCGCATCGCGGACCTGCTGGTGGACAAAGGACTCGCCGAATACCGCTCGAATCCAGCGCACCGCCGCGCGAAGCTGGTGGCCGTCACCGACGAAGGCCATGCGGCCGTCCGGCGCATCAATCCCCGGCACGCGGTGATCGCCGACCGGCTCGCCGCCGAACTCGGCGCGGACGACTTCGCCCGCGTCGTCGAGGCGCTGACCCGGCTGTCCGCGGCGGTCGACGCAATCACCGAGCGCGAAGACTAGCGGTCGCCGGACTCTCGCCGCCGACCGGCCCGCCGCCGAACTCGGCGCGCAGGAGCTCGCATGCACCACCGAATCACTGGCGCGCCTGCCAGCGGCGGACACCGCGCTCACCGAACGCGGATCAGCGGTGAGCGCACGCGAAAATCGGCTCAATCGAACGGCTTGTCGGTGCGCCCGACCAGATCCGCGACCGAGTCGATGACCCGCGTCGGCCGGTACGGGTAGTGCTCGACGGACGCGCGGGTCGAAATGCCGGTGGTCACCAAAATGGTGCGCATGCCCGCCTCCAGTCCGGAGATCACGTCGGTGTCCATGCGGTCGCCGATCATCACGGTGGACTGCGAGTGCGCGCCGATGCGCCGCAGCGCCGAACGCATCATGAGCGGGTTGGGCTTGCCGACGTAGTACGGTTCGCGCCCGGTCGCGCGAGTGATCAACGCGGCGACCGAGCCGGTGGCGGGCAGGACGCCCTCGCGCGACGGGCCGGTGGCGTCCGGATTGGTGGCGATGAAACGGGCGCCGCGTTCCACCAGCCGGATGGCGGTGGTGATGGCTTCGAAGGAGTAGGTGCGGGTCTCGCCGAGCACGACATAGTCGGGGTCGCTGTCGGTGAGCACGTACCCGATCTCGTGCAACGCGGTGGTGAGCCCGGATTCGCCCACCACGTAAGCGGTTCCGTTGGGGCGCTGATCGTTGAGGAAGGTGGCGGTGGCCAGTGCGGAGGTCCAGATGGCCTCCTCGGGGATGTCGAGCCCCGTCTGACGCAGCCGCGCTTGCAGATCGCGCGGTGTACGGATCGAGTTGTTGGTGAGCACGAGGAACGGCGTTTCCTTGGCGCGCAGTTCGGCGAGGAACTCGTCGGCGCCCGGCACCAGGTGCTCCTCGCTCACCAGCACCCCGTCCATATCGGTCAGGTAGGACAGGATCGGCTCATCATCTGCGGTCACCAGACAATTGTCGGTTATCGAGGCACGTGAGCGCATCGGACCGGGCACAGATGCGGCCGGTCACACACTCCGACTCCGCCCTGACTATGGTCGAAGCAGGCCGTGCGAGAACCCGATCGCGCGTGCCCGTCCGTCCGATGCGGCGGAGCGATCTCGCTCGGCCCACGGGATGCGGCACCGATCGGCTCGTCCGAACGACCGACGGGATGCGGAAGGCCGCACCCGCACAGCGAAGCGACAGGAGTGGCGCACATGGGTGAGTTGAGGCTCGGATACAAGGCGTCGGCGGAACAGTTCGGACCGCGTGAACTGGTGGAGATCGCGGTGCTCGCGGAGGAGCACGGCCTGGACAGCGCCACGGTGAGCGACCACTTCCAGCCCTGGCGGCACAAGGGCGGGCACGCACCGTTCTCGCTGGCCTGGATGGCCGCGGTCGGCGAGCGCACCAAGCGCATCCAGCTCGGCACCTCGGTCCTCACGCCGACCTTCCGGTACAACCCCGCGGTGATCGCGCAGGCCTTCGCCACCATGGGCTGCCTATACCCGAACCGCGTCATGCTCGGCGTCGGCACCGGCGAGGCGCTCAACGAGATCGCCACCGGCTACACCGGCGAATGGCCGGAATTCAAGGAACGTTTCGGCCGGTTGCGCGAATCGGTTGACCTGATGCGCGCGCTGTGGACCGGCGATCGCGTCGATTTCGACGGCCAGTACTACCGGACGGTCGGCGCGTCCATCTACGACGTGCCCGAGGGCGGCATCCCGATCTACATCGCCGCGGGCGGCCCGCTGGTCGCGCGTTACGCGGGCCGCGCGGGTGACGGCTTCATCTGCACCTCCGGCAAGGGCATGGACCTCTACACCGAGAAGCTGATGCCCGCCGTCGCCGAGGGCGCCGCCAAGGCGGACCGCAGCGTCGACGACATCGACAGGATGATCGAGATCAAGATCTCCTACGACACCGATCCCGAACTGGCGCAGGAGAACACGCGCTTCTGGGCGCCGCTGTCGCTGACCGCCGAGCAGAAGCACAGCATCACCGACCCGATCGAGATGGAAGCCGCCGCCGACGCCTTGCCCATCGAGCAGATCGCCAAGCGCTGGATCGTCGCCAGCGACCCCGACGAGGCGGTCGCCCAGATCCAGCCCTACCTCGACGCGGGCCTCAACCACCTGGTCTTCCACGCCCCCGGCCACGACCAGCGCCGCTTCCTCGACCTCTTCCAGCGCGACCTGGCCCCCCGCCTTCGCAAGCTCGGCTGAGCCTCACAGAACTTCTACACGCTTCGCAGGGGCTGCGGCCTCTGCGAAGCGCGTGAAGACTCTGGCTTCCCGGCATGGCGTAGGCGCGACGGAGCCCAGTTCGCGATGCGGATTCGCCGCGACGAACTCCAGCAGCGACGTCGTGCCGATCCGGGCGAGATCTAGTGTTTTTCGCAGACCAACAGGTGGAATTCCATGCGGCCGTTGCGGATACGTCGGTCTTCCTGGACCGCCAAACCAGCGGCTTCCAGTCGTTCGGCGATCTCGGCGATAGGGCGCAACCGAAAGCGGTTCTCGGTGAACGGCATTCGGGCCATGTCGGCGGGATCGCCGATGCCGAGCACCACCCGGCCCGAGGGCCGCAGCACCCGCGCGAGCTCGGCGAACGCCGGGGCTAAGTCGTCGATGAAATAGACGGTGTTGGTGCTGATCGCCGCGTCCAGTGATGCCGTGGCCAAGGGCATTTCGTGCATGGCCGCGGTGTGGAGCACGAGCCTGCCCGCGGCGATTTCGGCGCGGTACCGCTTGCTCGCCTCATCGAGCATGGTCGGTGCGATCTCCACGCCGTGCACAGCGCCCGTCTCGCCGACCGTGGCCAGCAACTCGTGGAGGCCGATGCCGCCGCCGAAGCCGATATCGGCCACCGTCGCGCCCGCACCCGCTTCCGTGGCCGCGACGGCGGCGGCCACGGTGGCGTAGTTGCCGCGGTTGAGAATTCGGCCGACCACGCGTCCTGCTACCCCGTCCGGCCGCCCCAACTGCGAGGCGACCGAGTCCCACAAACGATCTGCGATCCGCATGCCGACCATCATCGCGACCACCGGCGCGGAACGGAACGCCGACGCGCGACCCGGCGCGAATCGGTGCTGTCGTTCACCGGTCGGCGGACGAGCAGTCGAAGTTCTTGCCGCCCGGTCTCGTTGGTTCATCTCGATCGCTCTGCGCCGCGGACCGGGCCAGGCGGCGGACCATGAACGCGACCGCGCCGAGCGTCACCAGATACGCGATGACGTACGCGTTCATCAGCAGCGGCGCGACGGGCCAGGACGGCGGCAGCAGGAAAACGCCGACGCTCACCCAGGTTTCGCTCCAGTGGTAGGTCCAGCCGCCGATCGACAGGTACAGCACAGCGGCGGCAATCCACCAGCGCGGGTTCACCTGCGCCCGGTGCACCAGGTAGACGAGCAGCGGTACGAACCACACCCAGTGGTGCCCCCACGAGAACGGCGAGACCGCACAAGCGGTCAGTCCGGCGAGGGTGACCGAAAGGAGCCGCTCCCCGTGCCGATGCAGGGCCGTGGCGGCGACGATGCCCGCGGCCAGCACGGGCAACGCCAAGAGCAGCCACAGCCACAGCGGCGCGGGGCCGTGCGTCAGGTGGGCGAGGACGCCACGCAGGGATTGGTTGGCGGGGTGAGTGTCCGGGGCGATGCGCTCGGACTGGAAGAAGGTCGTCGTCCAGTACCTGCTGGAATCGGCGGGCAGCACGAACCAGGTCAGCACGACGGAGGCGAGGAAGGTCAGCGCTGCCGTGCCCGCCGCGCGCCACTGCCGCGACGCGAGCAATTGGACGACGAAATAGAGCGGCACGAGTTTGATGCCCGCCGCGACGCCGACGCCGATGCCGCGGAGTCTGCTGCGATCCGCGCGCGAGAAATCCCAGAGCACCAGCAGCATGAGGACGAGATTGATCTGACCGTAGAACAGCGTGGTGCGAACCGGTTCGATGAAGGTGCAGGTGAGCGTGAGCAGGGCGCTGCCCGCCGCCAGCCGCCCGGTGAACCGGTAGCCGAGCAGCCGCCAGCTCAGCATGATGCAACTGAACAGCACGGCGAGGTTGAGCGTCAGCCAGAGCGGGCTGAGGAATTGCCAGGGTATGAGATTGGTCGGCAGGAAGACGATCGCCGAGAACGGGGTGTAGGTGTAGAGCAGCCCGCGGAGAGTCGGCTCGGTGTAGAGGGGCTGATCGTGCAGGACGCGCCAGGCGCCGTCCCGATAGACGTGCACGTCGAGCCCGCCGACCAGGATGCCCGCCTTGTCGAGCCAGGGATCGACGGTGGTGAAGATCAATGTCACCGCGACGATCGCGCAGCCGAGCAGAAGGAGCAGCGTCGCGTTGGTCGGCGAGGCGACGAGCCGGGCGGACGGCGCGACCTGTCTATTCACACAGGCCGATTCGCGCACGGCGCCCGGTCTTCGCGCCGCTCGCGACGAGGGAAAACGCCTGTGCACAGCCTTGTTCGAGCCGTGGCGATGCAACTGATCGATGCCTGCGTCGTGACGGTCCTCCGTGTCTACGGAGCCTTCGCAGCGACGTTCGTTACCGAGCCTCATCAACTTCGACCATAACCGCCGCCGTCCGGACGGTGGCGGCCGCGTCGGCGGACATCACCTGCGCGGCAGCGGATTCGGACTCCGAACCGCGCCGATCAGCCGCAGCACAAGCTCATTCGATCACGGGAAACGGAATCGTATCCGCCGGTTGGATTCTCGGCAGTTCGTCGCGGCGCAGCGGGAGGGTCGGCTGCTCCGTGCGGTGCAGTGGCAGCGTCGGAGCTGGGTCGTACGTCGGACGCTCCCTGGCCGGGAGGCGGTAGAAGGCGCGGGCGTTGTCCTCCAGGACCGCATACATGTCGACGCCGACCACGTCGCAGATCAGATCGACGTCCGCGTCACGGAACGGCCGTCCGGCCCTGGTGCCGGGCAGGTCGGTGCCGAACATCAGCGCCTGCGGGTTCACGGCGTGGATGCGGCGCAGCGTGTTGGCGACATTCATCTCGACCCGCCCGAAACCGGTCGCCTTCACGCGGGCGCCACGGTCGACGAGGTCGAGCAGGTACGGCAGGCCCTCGTCGGACATCCCGAGGTGGTCGACCGAGAGGGCGGGCAGCTTGGAGATCACCGGCTGCAGCGACGCCAGCATCTGGCCGTCCATGTACAGCTCGACGTGCCAGCCGGCGAGCTCGTGGGCGCGCAGCGCCTGCAATGTCATCTGGGTGATGTCGGCGGCGGCGCGCTTGAGGTTGAAGCGCAGCGCCCGCACGCCGACGCGATCGAGTTCGAGGATCTCCTCGTCGGAGGCATCCAGGTCGAGTCTGGTCACCCCGACCCATCCCTCGCCGAGCTCGGCCAGCGCCGCTTTCAGATAGGCCTGATCGGTCCCCTGGAACGACGCGCTGACCACGGCCCCGCCGCCGATGTCGAAGCGGGACATGCGCTTTCGATAGTCGGCGATGGTGTACGGGTCGGGCAGGTAGCCCTCGTTCTCGATCAGCGGAAACCGCGGATCGATGATGTGGACATGGGCATCGAACACTTGTACAGAATGCCAGGGACAGGTGAACCTTTCCACGGGGAGGTTCGACAGGTGAACCTTTCCACAGGGAGGTTCGACAGGTGAACCTTTCCACAGGGAGGTTCTCCGGATGAGTACCTGCAACGGAAAGACAGGGGCTGCTCGTGCGCCGTCTACGCACATGAGCACCTGCCCCGGCAGGTGCTCATGTGCGGCAGGTGCCCATGTGCCGCCCGGCAGGTGCCCATGTGCCGCAGGTGCCCATGTGCCGCCCGGCAGGTGCCCATGTGCCGCCCGGCAGGTGCCCATGTGCCGCAGGTGCTCATGTGCCGCAGGTGCTCATGTGCCGCAGGTGCCCATGTGCCGCAGGTGCTCATGTGCCGCAGGTGCCCATGTGCCGCAGGTGCTCATGTGCGGCAGGTGCCCATGTGCCGCAGGTGCTCATGTGCGTAGAGGGCACACAAGCAACCTGGTCTTATCCGTTGGCAGGTGCTCATGTGGAGAACCACACCATGAGCAGGTACACCTGCTCACACCTTGTGCGGCTCGCTGGCGCGGAGCATGTCCTCGCGCTCGACGACCTTGACGCGCTCGCGGCCCTCGGGCTCGCCCAGTGCGCGCTCGTGGGCGTCGAGGCGGTACCAACCCGCCCAGGTGGTGAACGGGATGCCCTTGCCCTCGAGGAACTCGAGGACGGCCTGCGGGTCCGGGTTCTCCGCCGGAGCGAAGCCGGGGGCGTCGTCGAGCAGGCAGGCGATGGTCTCGTTGGCGTCGCCCTTGGTGTGGCCGATCAGGCCGACCGGGCCGCGCTTGATCCAGCCGGTGACGTAAGTGGCGGGCAGGTAGCGCGCCGGGCCGTCGGCGTTCTCGTCGGCGATCACGCGGCCCGCCTCGTTGGGCACGGTGCCCGCCTGATCGTCGAACGGCAGCTGGTTGATGTTCTGC
>NZ_JBYIRW010000018.1:0-193254 GCF_057708325.1 Nocardia sp. bgisy134 | reverse complement strand
CCCCCCCCCCCCCCCCCCCCCCCCCCCCCCCCCCCCCCCCCCCCCACCCCCCCCCCCCCCCCCCTCCCCCCCCCCCCCCCCCCCCCCCCCCCCCCCCCCCCCCCCCCCCCCCCCGCTTCTGTGTGCTGTGCGGTGACGGGGTTTCGGCGTCAGTTGCCCAGCGAGTCGATCAGCGCGGCAGCTGCTGCAGCAGCTGCTGGAACTGGCCCTCCAGGCCGTACTGCTTGGCCAGCTCGTTGACCTGCTCGACGACGTCCTGGCTCTGCTCGGGCGCGGGGGAGGGAAGCGCGGGGGCGACGGGCTCGGGCTGCGGCTCCGGAGCCGACTGGCCCGACTGCAGGTACTGTCCGCACGTCGGCCAGGCGCCGACGCCCTGGGTGGCGAGCACGTTCTCGGCGACCCGGATCTGCTCGTCCTTGCTGGCGTTGTGGGCGTAGCCGGCACCGCCGTTGGCGGCCCAGGTGCTCTGCGAGAACTGCAGACCGCCGTAGTAGCCGTTACCGGTGTTGATCCCCCAGTTGCCACCGCTCTCGCACTGGGCCACACCGTCCCAGTTGTGCGTCGGCGCGGCCTCGGCGGTGGCGGTGGAGAGTGCGAACGGGACGGCAACAAGGGCACCGGTGACGGCGGCGAGGCCGAGGGCGCGGGTGCTGAACTTCCGGTTCTCAGACATGGTGGTTTCCCTCCCTGCGCCCACCGACTCGACGAAGGCATCGCGTCCCTGTCCCCAGGAGGTCGGGGATCTCGAACCGCGGGACAGGGTCGCCGGTGTTCGGCGGTTCGAGTTCGTGCCCATCACGGTTGATCCGGGCCGTGGACCGACCGTAACGAAGAATCTCGGTCAGATCACATCTTGATAACTTCGGCAATTGCATGAAACGAATAACTGAAAATCGGCATTTACACTGGTCGTCAACACCTCGAGTATGCAGTCTGGACGGTCCGTTATAGCACCGTTATGTGGGCGAGATCACTCCGAAATAGTGATGGCCGTCACGTTTGAACGCAGAACTGGACGGTTGGTCATCGAAAATGACCCCCGTCTTCCCGCTCGAAGTGGGCGCGTCCCCGCTTGGGTCTCGCGCCTCCGGTTCGTCCCCGGCACCGGTGCTCGCACTCGCGACCGGCGGCGACAACGCTGTGCCGCGGAGATTGTCCGCCCGCGTCGTGTGTCTCGGGCCAGTGCAAGCCGCTGACCTGGCCGAATAGTCCTCCGGGTAAGTGATTTGCCTTCTCCGTGTAGACGTGTGTAATCTGGTGTTCACCGACGCGGGGTGGAGCAGCTCGGTAGCTCGCTGGGCTCATAACCCAGAGGTCGCAGGTTCAAATCCTGTCCCCGCTACAAACGGCTCGAGGCCGGAGAGATTTCCAAATCTCTCCGGCCTCGAGTCATTTTCGGCTTCGTGGATCTTGTGTGACGTTCGGCGGGGATCGCCGCATCACACCACGCGGAAACGGTTGCGTTCGATCAGTGGCCGAGCCGAAGGGCGGCGGCCGGTGGGTGAGGTCGACGGCCAGACGCGCGCGGAGCGTCCGACCGCCGACGATCTCCGGGTAACGATCAGGGCTGGCCGCTGATGGCCGCGTTCATCGCGTCCATGAACGGTTGGCCGCCCATGATGGCCCCGCCCGCGATCGCTCCGACGGCCGCGCCGATGGGACCGGTGATGATGCTGAAGAAGCCGAGGCCGAGCACGGCTCCGATCAGACCGCCCAACAACCCGCCGGCAACCACACCGACCACGTTCTTGTTGAGCTCCGACGTGAGGCGCGCCATGGAGTCGACCTGCTGCAGCTCGCCGATGGCTTTCGCGTCCGCCGTCGGCGTGAGCGTGAGCTTTCGACCGTCGGCACTGATCTCGTTCGCCACCGACAGGCGTTGCCCCGACAGCTCGTATGTCAGCGGCACGTCGGTGACGACCGCGCCGCGATCGGACTTCAGCAATACCTTGGCGCCATTGTCGGCGAGCTCGAACCGGCCGCCCTCGACGGTGGTCGTGACGACGCGGGAGGAATCGGACAGGACGGCGCGGTAGCCGACTCCCTGATCGACGCCGGACGCCGAAATTTCCTGCTTCTCGGGCGGATTGGCGTTCACGGTACCCGCGGCGATTCCCACCGCGGCGGCGACCATGAGGGTCGTCGTGGCAAGCGTGCCGAACTTCATGCTGGATTTCCTTCTGACGAGGTCTCCGGCTCCTGCGGCCGGATGGCGCGTGACTGTATAGCGCACGGGCGGACCAGTGCCCGAAAACGTTTGCCCATAAACATAATCGGCAGGTGAACCCGGGGATCGTTGCCTATTCGTGACCTAGTCGAGCGACCGAATTGGGTTCGGCGGGCGTCGATTCGACACCGCACTCGGGGGCATGTAAGGATTCCCTGAGTTTTCAGAGTGAAAGTTTCAGACTTCAGATCTCGTCAGGGCGAGATTCGAAGCGTGACAGCTGTGGAGGGCGAGATATGTCGCGCCAACGTGTCCGTGCCGGTTTCGCCCTGGCCGCATTCATGCTGGTGTTCGCGCTGTGTACGTTCCTGACCATCATGGTCGCGTTTTCCATGGACGGCCCGGAGCCCACGGGCAGCGCGAGCCCGACCGTCGTCGAGACCAGCCGGACGACAACCACATCGGCGACGCCGATGACCTCGGCTCAGCCCGATCCTGCCGCCTCGGAGCCCATCGTCGAGGGCATGCTCAGCCAGGCGAGCAAGGCGCCGACCGCGATTCAGATGAACGTCGGTGACTGCGTGCTCGTCGGCGACGGCGGCGCGAACGCGATCGAGAAAACCGCCTGTGGCGGAGGCGGTTCCAGCTACAAGGTTTTCGACAAAGTGGCCGCCGACGGCAAATGTCCTGCCGACGCCGACCATGCCTATGGCGAAAGTGTGCGCGGAGAGCAACAGGGCTCGTTGTGCATGGACATCGACTGGGTGGTCGGCGGTTGCATGGAACTCGGCCACGGAAATCCGAAGCACATCGATTGTGGCGCGGGCGGTGCGGCGAAGGGCGTGCGCGTTCTCGAGGTCAAACATGGCATCACCGATGTCAATCAATGTGCCTCGGGCAATTACGGATTCGTTTACAATCAGCGCCGCTTCGTTGTCTGCGTCGCCGAGCTCTGAGTTCGGCAGGCGTCGTCCGCATTGCGACTCGCCTGCGGGACGGGGCAGGCCCCGGTCGCCATCTGTGCAGGTCCGGCGGATGACGGGCGGCGCGTCCTGCCGGACCGAGAGGCGCGACCGCGTCATAATCCACGACGTGAACGCCAATGACGCTTTCCTGACCGCGTTGCAGCGCGAGCGATTCGTTCCGGATCGAATGGACGCCTTCGCGGGCGACGAAGCATCGGTGAAGTACGGCAACGTGCGGGTGTCGCCGGGTGCGCGGCTGTCGGTCGCGCAGACGGCGAGCGCGCCCGATCTGGAATGGCCGCTGCGAGAAGACGGTTCCGATATGTATACGGTCCTGATGTTCGATGTCGACGCGCCATCGAGAGCGACGTCGCATGGACTGTGCTGGCTGCATTGGGCGGTGGGAGATATTCCGGGACTCGATATCGCCGCCGGCGCCGAAATCGTGCCTTACGCCGGTCCGACCCCGCCCAAGGGTTCAGGACCGCATCGGTATGTGCTCGCGGTGTATCGGCAGTCGCGTGAATTCGTCCTGCCGCAACTCGACCGTCCCCGGTTCGATCCACTCCGATTCGCGCATTCACACGCACTCGAGCCCATCGCCGCGAATTTCTTCGTCACCGAGAACGAGTAACGGGCGAACCCGTTCGGTTGAGGCGTCGGAAACTCGGCGGCGTGGATTCGATCGCTGATCGTGTCGCGGGGTGTGCGTCGAATTCTGGACCACTATCATTTTACTCTTGTAGCGGCCTAATCCTCACCGGTGCGGCATCGCCACGGATTCAGCTCGCGGACCAATCACACGACCACCTGCGCCTACCGCTCGAATCAGCGGTAGGCGCAGGTGTTTTCGCAATGAACGCAATATCGGACAGGCAATGGGATTGCGCGCGATGCACACCCTTGGAGCCGGCGCGACCCCGGGGGTGAGCTCTTTCCACACCTTTGGTGCCTATTTGCGGAGAGATTGCGGGACGACGATAGCTATCGAGGCTGGTACCCGGACAGCCGGACCTCCCTCTCACCCCCCATAAACGAATCGCGCCCGCCAGGAGTTCACCGGATGCATTCCAACTTCGTCGCACATGTTCGCGGTCAGGTCCGCGCGTATGGCGACACCAGGAAGGAGGTCGAACCGTCCGTCCGGCGCCTGCGCGCTCGCCACCGTCTGGCCGACCCGAACCAGCAACCGAAGGACTCAGGAGATACCGCAAGATGAGAACACTCGTGCTCGCCCAGCACGGCGCCCTCGTCGTCGACTGGATGACCGCTCGGGTCGCCGATTACCTCGGCCGCTCCCCGCGCGATATCGACCCCACCCTCCCGCTCGCCGAGCTGGGCATCGATTCCGTGTCCGCGGTGAACCTCTGCGGCGAGATCGAGTTCGAGTGGGACCTCGACGTGGATCCGACGATCGTGTTCGACCACCCGACGATCCTCGACCTCGCCGTCTACATCACCGACCAGGTCGCCGACCGGTCCGAGTGGGCCGCATGAGTGAACGTGGTGAGCGAATCGTGTGCCGGCGCGCCTCGCGCATGCTGGAGCCGAGCGTCAGAGGAGCTCGTGCTTCTGCGGGCGGACGGGTGAACCGGTGACCGGGTATGTCGAGCGGTCCGCGGACCGCGCTGTATCGGAGTCGGCGCCGTTGCGGCTGTTCTGCTTTCACCACGCGGGCGGCGGTTCGTGGCTGTACCGCGACTGGCAGCGCGTACTGGGCCCGCACACGTCGGTGTGGCCGGTGTTGCTGCCGGGGCGCGAGCGTCGCAACGGAGAAGAGCGGTTTCGGGAAATCGAGCCGTTGATCGCGGACCTGGATGCCCAGCTGGACGAATACCTCACCGTGCCGCATGTGTTCTTCGGGCACAGCATGGGCGCGCTGCTCGCCTACCGGCTGGCGAGTCGCAGGCGCGAGCGTGGCGCGACAGTGCCTGCGGCGCTGATGGTTTCGGGCTGTACAGCCCCGCACCTGCCGACACCGCTGCCTCCCGTCGAAGCGCTCGACGACGCGGCGCTGATCCGTTTGCTGATCGACCTCGGCGGGCTGCCCTCGCCGATCCAGGAGTTCCCGTCGCTGCTGTCCGGCGTGCTGCCGGTGATCCGGGACGACCTGCGCGTCTGCCTCGACCATCGAGGCGACGGCCGGCCTCGGCTGCCGTGTCCGATCCACGTCTTCGGCGGCGACGCCGATCCGCTGGTCGACGAACTCGAGCTGACCGCGTGGCGTGAGCACACCACCGCCTCCAGCGAGGTGCGTATCCTGCCGGGCGATCACTTTTCCCTGCTCGATCGTCCGCGGGAACTTCTCGATCACCTGCGACCGCTGCTGCGCCGTTACGCGACGAGTCAGCGCGTTTGTACGAATCGCGCTGCGCGGCAGCCCTTCGCGCGCTCGGCGTAGTGGCGTCCCGTCAGGCCACGCTTCGCCGGGGCGCCGCGGAAGCGGTCGGCCGCGCGGGCGCCGTGATGGGCAGCGCCGCAAGCATCCGTCCGAACAGCCGGGCGAAACGCAAGTGCCCCACCACTTCTCGCCTGCCGAAGGCGAGCGACCACACGGTGTCGGTGCCGGTCGGCCCGGTGTCGCGCTGTTCGAAGCGGTCGGCCAGCCAGTTCATGGTGAAGGGGGTGCCGATGTAGAGCAGGGGCAGGTGCAGGCTGAGCCGGTCGCGCAGGTACCGGATCGTGGCCCCGGCCGCTACGTACCGCTCGACGTGCGCGTCGACGTCGGCGACGGCGATGAGCTCGTCGTTGACGCCCTGAATCACCAGCATCGGCATGGTGGGCGCCTGCACGCCGGGGCGGATGTCGTCGAGGACGTAGCGCATCTCGGGGCGGGCGAGCAGCTCGGCGAAGGTCGTGCGGCTGTACCTGTCGATGTTCTTGCCCGCGAACCGCGGGATCAGCTCGAAGGTGGTGCGCGATTCGGCCTGGGCGAGCAGGCCGAGGAAGTCGGGGTGCAGCTCGTCGACCAGGACCCGGTCCAACGCCGGGTATGCCCGCCGCAGCGCCGCGACGCAGACGGTGGCGAAACCGGACAGGAAGGTGCCGTTGAGCCGGACGAATGCCGACGCGAGGTCGCCGACCGGGGAACCGGCCACCGCGCCGACGATCGCCAGCTCCGGCGCGTACTCGGCGGCCAGCTCCGCGGCCCAGGCGGTGGCCAGCCCACCGCCCGAATAGCCCCACAGGCCGACCGGCGTGGTCGCGCCGAGGCCGAGCGGGGTGAAATTCAACGCTGCCCGGATGCCGTCGAGGGACCGATACCCCGGTTCGCGCGCCACGCCGAACTGGCCCGACATGCCCCCGTGGTCGGGCACTGACACCGCCCAGCCGCGCGCCAGCGCGGCGCCGATGACGGGCAACTCGAGCTGCGGAATGGCGCCGAGAGCCCGCGCTCCGCGGCGCAGGGCATAGGACGGGAAACAGCGGGAGGAGACGCCGTCGATCGCGCATTGGAACGACACCAGCGGGCGCGGCACGGTGGGATCGGCGCCCCACGGCAGCAGCACCGTGGTCACCGCGACCTCGGGCACGCCGTTCAGATCGCACGTCCGGTAGAGCAGTTGCCATGCCGAAATGCGCTGCGGGACAATGCCGAACAGTGCGAGTTCGACCCGCCGGGTGCGCAGCACGGCGCCGGGGACGTGACGGCCGAGGTCCTGCGGCGGCGCGTAGAACGGATCCTGTTCGGGGATCAGCGGCCACGGTGAGTACGCAGACGACGCGGTGGCCGGTCCGGCGGCATCCGAGGTGGTGCCCACGCTCATCGGTGTTGGTCCTTTCACGCGGCGCGGCGCACGGCTCGGGCGCCGCGGTGCGGCGGATTCGACCCGGGAATTCCGGCGCGGCGGTCCCACTCAACGTAACCGGCGGAGCTCGGCAGGTTAATTGGCGCGGGAGACAACCTGTGTGGCCGAAATTCTTCCCACCGCGCGCGGCGTCGCCGGTCTGTGAACCATCGGCCCACGCGATTCGTGGGAACGGGTGACACTGATCGGGAGCCGCCGCCACACACCGAGGAGAGCGCCTCATGTCGACCATCAACGGATTGCCCGCGCACGTGCTTCTGGTGCACGGGGTGGTCGTGCTCGTGCCGCTGACGGCGTTGCTGCTCGTGCTGGCGGCGGCCGTGCCCGCGGTGCGGCGGCGGTTGATCTGGCTCGTCGCGGCCCTCGCTGTCGTCGGCGTGGTGCTCACGCCGATCACCGCGGACGCGGGGGAGACGCTTGCCGAGCGATTCCCCGCTCCGAGCGAGGCGCTGCGGACCCATATCGACCTGGGGCGCGTCACGGTCTATTTCGCGGTGGCCTTGCTGGTCGTCGCGTTGCTGCTGGTCGCCGCGCACGTGGTCGAACTGCGCGGTGGATCCGTCGGCCGCGCACCGGCGGCGCTGCTGGCGATCCTTGCGCTCGTCGTCGGCATCGCCGCTGGCGTGCAGTGCTACCGGGTCGGCGATTCGGGTGCGCGGGCGGTCTGGGGCGTCCAGGCCGCGAGCGGCCTATAGATTCGCGTCGAGAAAGACCGTCACGCCGACGATCCTCGGACTGCTCGCCGCGAATTCCACGAAGGCCACGCCGTGCGATTCGCCGAGCCGCACGCTCGCGCTGACGGTGCGGCCAGCGGCGATCATCTTGTCCCACCGCATGGTGCGCGCGCGATTGGTGAACTCCTCCACCGAGATCGGGTTGCCCGCGGGCAGTTCCACCACCGCGTGCTCGCCGAGCAGCGCGCGCACGCGGCCGATATCGGTCCCCGCCGCGGCGTCGAACAGTTGGCGCGCGGCGCGTTTGCCGGGCCCGCCCACGCTCCGCAGCGCCCGCAGCATGCCCACCGCGCCGCCGACGCCGAGATTCGCGATCAGTTGCGGACCGAGCTTCGCGCCCGCGAGGAGACCCGGCACGCCCGTGCGCAGCAGGCGCGCGATCATCACCGCCAGCTCCCAGTGCGCGGCGAGGCGAGCGATTCGCCAGCCGCCGCCGGTGTCGACCAGGTCGTAGCGCAGGTGCATCGGCACGGTGACCGTCGCGCCGGTCGACATGGTCGTCTCGATGTGCAGATCCCTGACCACCGTCTGCCCGGCGACCAGGTCGCGGTCTACGCGGAACGCGATGGAGTTCGGCCCGATGAAGGTGTCGTAGAACCGAGCGATCGCGTCGCGGCCGGCGTGCGCGCGCGAGCCGACCGGGTCGTGCACCGCGGCGTCGTCGGCGAAGAGGTCCACCCAGGCGGCCTTGTCGTGCGCCGCGACGGCGCGCGGGGATGCCTGAACGGCCGCCAGCAGATGTTCGGCGGTCGGGTCCAGCGGCATGAGGGTCCTCCATAGTCGTGGCCACTGCTCGGATCCATGGTAGAACATGTTCTAATTTCGGCGCCGCCGAACCGTTCGACGCACGCGGCGCCCCGTTCGACAAAGGATCTCGATGGACTGGTACACCGGGAACGCCACCTACGACACCGTGCTCGCGATCGCCTTCGCCTTCGCCGCTTTCGTGCTGGTCGGCGGTCTGTTCGCGCAGAGTCCGTACGGCCGGTTCGCCTCGACGAAGGTCGGCTTCAATCTCGATCCCAAGCTGGGCTGGTGGCTCATGGAGTTGCCCGCCACCGTCGTGTTCGCGGTGTTCTATCTGAGCGGTCCGGACCGGTTCGAGCCGACTCCGCTTGTGCTGGCGTGCATTTGGTTGCTGCATTACGGCAACCGCGGCTGGTTCTTCCCGCTCTCCATCCGGCAGGTGCCCGGCAAGCGCAGCAGCTTCAACATCTCGGTGCTGGCCGCGGGCGTCTTCGTGACCTCGCTGCACGGCTACCTCAACGGCGCGTTCTTCAGTCACGACTTCAAGAACCAGTACGGCGTCGATTGGCTCACCGACCCGCGTTTCCTGATCGGCCTGGTCGTCTACCTGTGCGGGTTCGGGCTGCTGGTGCGATCCGAGGCGATCGTGCGCAACCTGCGCGACAAGAACGATCCCGGCTCTGCCGAGTACCGGATTCCCTACGGCGGAGGCTTCCGTTTCGTGAGCAGTCCTGCGTATCTCGGTGAGCTGATCGCGTGGGCCGGGTTCGCGCTGCTGACCTGGTCGCTGGCCGGATTGGTGATCTTCCTGATCACCGCGGGCAACTTGGTGCCGCGCGCCTTCGCGACGCATCGGTGGTACCGGGAGAAGTTCGCCGACTACCCGGCCGAGCGAAAAGCGTTGATTCCCTATGTGATCTGAGCTCTTCGATGGTGGATGCCGGGGTGCGACCCGCGCTCGGCATGCTATGGGCAACTGTTGTCCCTAGCATGCGATGTGGCCGTGAAACCGCACGGCCGGTATCTGGGATGAGGATCAATGCTGTTGAGGAAGCTGGCCGCACCGACCGCCCTGGTCATGGCCGCGCTGTCCATCGTGGCGGGCACGGCCACGGCGCAACCATCCGAGGGAGAGGCGATCGGCTTCACGGCCCGCGCCACTGACACCGCCTCGATCATCGAGATCGACGCGGGTTCGCTGGTGGTCGAGGACGACGCACTGAAGATCGAGGCCGCCGACGGCACGCTGGTGGCGGGCACCCGGCTGAAGTTCCGCCTCGATGATTTCGAATTCCCCATCGCCGCAGCCATTTCCGGCCGCACCGCGACCCTGACCCCGCAGCTGTCCATGGACAGGGCCGTCTACAAGCCGGTGGCTCTGCCCTTCGAGGACAAGGCGCCGTGGAAGAACGAATACGAGCGTGAACAGGCGGCCTGGGGGCGCATGGCCAGCACCATCGCCATGGGCATCACCATCGGCACCCTGGTCGGCGGCATCGGCGGCGGGGCCGTCGGCTGCCTCCTCGGCGGCATCGTCGGCGCCACCGTCGCCTCCGCCACCATCCTCGGCTTGTTCGGCCCCTTCATCCCCGCCGCCGCCGTTGGCTGCGCGGGCGGCATCATCGCCGTCGGCGCACTCGGAACCCTCGCTGGGCAAATCTTCGTGACAGCACCGGTCGCGGTGGGCGCGGCCATCCAGTACTTCAGCACGATCAACCAGCCGTTCACGCCGCCCGCAAAGTAAGCGACGTCAGGGCGAGCATCGGCCGCCGGTGTGGTTCAGCGCCGGCGGTCGACGATTCCATGCGTGGTCTTGCGGTGGCGGTCGTGTGAATACTGTCGGCGGTGTTCGGAAAGCTTCGTGTGGTGTGCGGTTGCCCACGGTTCGCGGGGGGATGTGTGCGGTATCACCGTAAATGTTCTTGCAGCTCAGGGTGTTTGCCGTGAGGTTTCACGCCTGCGTTACAGATGCGCACGGGAAAGGAAATCTTTCACCAAGATCGTCGGGGCATGAGGCCGACCGCAGCTCGACCCCCGGTGCACGCTTTGGCGTGCGATGTGTGCGGCCGGTTGCCGCATCCGCGACGGACCCGTTTGGCGCTGGCCAAGCTGGCCGCTGTCTTTCCGGTGGAACTGGTGTTGCACGCACTGGTGATCCGTCTTCATCCGCCGTATCTGGTGACGGTGCTGCTGTTGACGATCACCACCACGATCCTGGTGATCTGGGTGGTGGAGCCTTCGGCCATGCGGTTTCTCGGCTCGTGGCTGCACGGCCCGGAATTGCGCGACCGCGACCGTGCCGATCGGGCGCCTGCGCTGTGGCGGATACGCGTGCACGTCGACGACCGGCCCGGCCAGCTGGAGGCGCTGGCCGCGCATCTCGCCGACCGCGACGCGAACATCCTCACCGTCCACGTGCACCACCTGGAATCCGGTGTGCTGGACGAACTAGTGGTCGCCACGCCGGTCGACGTCACCCCGCACGCGCTCACCGCGGCCGTGACCAAGGCGGGCGGCGTGAAGGTGCGGGTGTGGCCCGCGTCCGCGCTCACGCTCATCGACGGACAGACCAAGGCGCTGGCCGTCGCCGCCCGCGTTGTCGCCGACCCCGACGAATTACCGCTGGCCATCGCCGAATTGCTCGGGGCCAGGTACCTGTCTTCGGGGACGACCGAGGACGAGCCCGCCGAGGGCACGATGCTCGAACTGCCGAACGAGCCGGAGCGACCCCTGAGCTTCCTCCGCGCCGACGAACCGTTCACCCCCGCCGAGATCGCCCGCGCCCACCGTCTGCACGACTTGGCGCACATCGTCAGCCACCGCACGTAATCCGCCGCGACCCCGTCCACACCCCTTGCGCACGTCCCACATAGGCGCAGCCATTGTGGGGTGTGCACAAGGTGAGTGAGAGGCACCGTGCCGGGCGCACGCATGGTCGGCCGTGACGGACCGTACTTCGAAACACCCGTGCACGCAAGTCTCACGACGCCTGTGCCTGCACACTTCTCACAGGCACAGACGTCGTGAGACGCGTGAGAGGAACTGTGCGGGGTGCGGACAATCCGCGCCGAGGTGCGCCCTCAGAGGAACGCGGGATCGGGCAAAGCCCGCTCGGCCGTGCGCAGTCGTTCGGCGAGGCTCGTGAGCAGATCGAGCGATTCGGGTGACAGGCCGACGCTGATGCGGACGAGTCGGCTGAGTCGCGGGTTGCTGAGTCGGCCGATCAGTGGCAGGTCGGGATCGGCTGGGTGCTGGTCGAGACGATCGAGATCCACGGGGGCGCTCACAATCTGACGACTGGGGTTGGCGAAACGGTCGCACAGATTTCCGCTCGGCGCCAGTAGCGCGCAACAAACGTCGTCGACGTGGCAATCGAGCGGCGGGCCCGCCAGGCCGAAATCGGCCGCCTATACCGAGGTAGGAGCCGCTTTTGCGACTGCGGTGGGATGTGCGCGGTGTGACGCGGTCGTAACGTGGAGGAACTCCAACGAGACGGGGGGAGCCGACATGAAGACCTGGATTCGATGGGCGGCGTTGAGCGGAGTGCCCACGATGTCGCTGCGCGTACTGGCGCGACGTGGCGAACCGTTGGCGCAACTGCTGACCGATCCGTACGCACGGGAGAACCCCTATCCGTTCGGCGCGCGCATCCGTGCCGAGGGCAGGATCGTCCGCACGCCGTACATCCTGGCCTCCGCCGACCACGAGGTCTGCCGGAACATTTTGCGCGACAAGAACTTCGGCACCTCGCCGCCGGAGGCACTCAACCTACCCACGCCGTTGAAACGGCTGATCCGCGCCACGGATCTGCGGTTGGCGAGCCCGGTGGAGCCGCCGTCCATGCTGATGGTCGACCCGCCCGGGCACACGCGCTACCGCAAGCTGGTCGCCGGTGCGTTCACCCCGCGCGCGGTGAGTCGACTGCGCGACCGGGTGCGCGAGGTGACCGAGGAATTGCTCGACGGTCTGGCCGGACACGAAAACGCAGACCTTATAAGCGATTTCGCGCTGCTGCTGCCGATCGCGATCATCAGCGAGATACTCGGCATCCCCGCCGCCAAACGCGACGACATGCTGGAGTACGGCAACGCGGGCTCGCCACTGCTGGACATCGCCATCTCCTGGGCGCAGTTCCGTTCGGCCGTCGCCGCACTGCGCGACAGCCAGGACTTCCTGGTCGGGCACATCGAACGGCTGCGCCGCACGCCCGGCGACGATATCCTCAGCGACCTCGCCACCGGCGGCGAACTCACCGACCGCGAACTGCTCGCGACCGCCACCCTCGTCGCGGGCGCGGGATTCGAGACCACCGTCAACCTGATCGGCAACGGCATCGTGCTGCTACGCGACCATCCCGACCAGCTGGCCTTGCTGCGCGCCGAACCGGCCCGCTGGCCCGGCGCGATCGAGGAGATGCTGCGCTACGACAGCCCCGTGCAGATGACGACGCGAACGGCATTGCGCGACAGCGAGATCGCGGGCGAACCGATCCGCGCGGGCGAGACCGTCGCCCTGCTGCTCGGCTCGGCGAACCGCGATCCTGCCGCGTTCCTCGACCCGGACACCTTCGACATCACCCGGTCCAACGCCAGGGATCACCTGGCCTTCGGCAGCGGCGTGCATTCCTGCCTCGGCGCGAGCCTGGCCAGGATCGAAGGGGCCATCGCGCTGCAATCCCTCTACGACCGCTATCCCGATCTGCGGCACACCGGCCGTGCTACCCGGCGCGGACTGGTGAATCTGCGTGGCTACCAAAACATTCCGATCGCCACCGGCGCGGCGAGGCACGCCGCGCTCGGCTAGTCCAGGCCCTATCTCGAAGTCCGGCCGGAGGCGTCGGATGGGACTTCGAGGGCCTAGGTGTGCTTCACCACTGCTTGCGCGCCTTGGCGGCCCAGTCGGCGCCTTGATGCCGTGCCGCCTCGGTGAATTCGGCGCCCCGGTGCCTGGCGGCTTCGCCCAGCTCCGCGCCCCGGTGCCTGGCGGCCTCTTTCAGCTCGGCGCCCCGGTGCTTGGCGGTCTCGCCGAACTCCGCGCCTCGGTGCTTAGCGGTCTCGCCGAACTCCGCGCGCCGGTGTTTGGCGGTCTCGCCCAGCCCGGACCGGCGCTTCTTGGCGGCCTTGCGCAGCTCGGACCGGCGCTTCTTGGCGGCCTTGCGCAGCTCGGCGCGTCGCTGCTTCGCGGCCTCACCCAGCTCGGCTCCGCGGTGTTTGGCGAGCTCGCTCAGCTCGGCCCCGCGGTGTTTCGCGAGCTCGGCCAGCTCGGACCGGCGTTGTTTGGTGGCCTCGTCGAGTTCGGCCCTGAGCACTCTGGCAGCCTCGCCGAGCTCGGCCCCGCGGTGCTTGGCGACCTCGCCGAACTCGGCCCCGCGGTGTTTGGCGAGTTCCCCGATCTCGGCCCCGCGCAGCCTCGCGACCTCGCCGAGCTCCGACCCGCGTCCCTTGGCGTAATCGGCCCACCCGCCGCCGCGCGCCTTCGCGACGTCGCCGAACCCGTCGCCGCGCTCCTTCGCGATCTCGGCCCACTCCGCGCCGTGGCCGCGTGCGGCGTCGGCGAATTCGGCGCCGTGCTCGCGGGCGGCGGCGGCCAGCTCAGCGCCGCGCTCCCTGGCCACGGCGGCGATCGCCGCGCCGCGCTGCCGTGCGGCGGCGGCCCATTCGGGTCCGTGGGTCTGCACGGTCTCGGCGAATTCGGAGCCCCTGGTCGCGGCGGTGTCCCCGAGCGACCTGGCGCGCACCGCGACATCGTGCGCGTGCTGGCGCAGCGACTCGCCGGTCGAACTGTCGGCGGCGCCGAAGGGCAGTGCCGCCGAGACCGTGGCCGCCGCGTTGCGCGCCGCGCGCTTGCCGCGCCAGCCGAGCGACGGCTTGCCCTCGGTGTCGGCGCTGGCGATCAGCAGCCCGCCGAGCAGGCTCATGTCCTTGAGGAAGGCCGTGCGTTTGGCGGCCTTCCGGTCGGGGTCCTGTTCGGCCCAGAAGTCCTGTTCGGTGAGGGTGGCGGGCACGACCGTGGCCGCGAGCACGAGCGAGGCGAGGCGCGGCGCCTTGCCGAGCGCGAGCAGGACCCCGCCCGAAACCTGCGCGATGGCGTTGATCCGCACGACGGTCGCCGGGTCGGCGGGCAGCTTCGCGGCGATGCTGTCCGGCAATGAACGCTCGCCACGCTGAACCAGCGTCGCGGCGGACTTCGTACGTGGTTCGGGATGAAGCAGGGTGTCGACCCCGTCGGCGACGAAAGCGGTCGCCAGTAGCGGTCGGGCAAGTCGGCGCAGCAACATGAACGTCAACCCTTTCCTCGATGGCTTATCGACCGGGTTCCCGTGGCATAGAACGCCAAACACCAAGATCAGCATACCCCCGGGCATGGTCGTGCCCGGGGAAAAGCGCACGTCAACGGTCCGACCGCGCGCTCCGGCGGTTTCTGGATCGGAGCGCGTCCGGCCGCCCGGATCAGGAACTGCGCGGCAGCGAGGCGTCGGTATGCGGACGGCGACCGCCGTGCGGGCGGATCTCGGGGGCGGCGAGGAAGTCGGTGATCACGGTCGTCACCGTGGTCGGGTCCTCCACCATCGGGAGATGGCCGCAGTCGGGGAGCACCACATTGGTGTGCGGATGCAGCGTGCGGTCCAGCGCGGCGCCCGCCGAGGCCGAGAGGATGTGGTTCTGCTTGCCCCAGATCGTGCAGATCGGCGGGAAGGCGGACCCCGGGGTGAACTCGTCGAGGACGCGGAACGACGGGAAGTCCTGCACGAGACCGTGCAGCGCCTGCAAACGGCCACGATCGCCCCAGTGCGCCTTGAGCCGTCGCGAATGCTGCAGGCCGAGGCGCTTGCCGCGCGCGCCGAGCTGGTTGGCGATGATCAGCGAGACCACCCGATCGGGCAGCGCGAGCCGCTTGGCCAGCGGCGCCAGCGGGAGCTTGGCGTCCGCCCAGGCCAGGCCCGCCTGTTCGCCCTTGCGCACGGTGTTGCGGGTGAGCGGGCTGACCAGCACCAGCGCGCGCACGTTCGACGGATGCGCCATGGCGTAGCCGAGCGAGGTGGCGCTGCCGAGGCAGTTGCCGATCAGGATCACGTCGGACAGGTCGTGCGCGTCGAGGAAGGCGCCGAGCATGCGCACATAGTCTTCGAGCCGGTAGCCCGCGGCCGGTTGGTCGGATTCGCCGTAGCCGGGGAGGTCGAGGGCGAAGACTTCGTGGTCGCGCCGCAGCACCGCCACCTGATCGTCCCAGATATGTCGCTGCGTTCCCGCGTTGTGCAGCATCACGATCGGCGGCCCGCTGCCGATCCGATCGAAGACTACGGTCCGGCCCTGGTGCGCGAAAGTCGCCACGTCGCCTCCTTGCGAGTGGTGCAGGCGTGCGACGTGCACGCCTGATCCACAAAGGTAGACCGCTATATGGTGGCGGGTCGAGCCCTCGAACCCAGGGCCGGACCGGACGACGTCACCCCGCCGCGTCGGCGAGCGCTTCGGCAATGCCCGCGCGAACGACCTTTCCTGTCGCGTTCCGGGTGAGCGGCGTGGTGGTGAGGCGCCAGAGCGCGGGCACCTTGTAGTAGGCCAGCCGCTCCCCGGCAAACGCGCGCAGGTCCGCCTCGGTGACCGTCGCGTTCTCGCCCACCACCACGAGTGCGGCGACCTGCTGACCCAGATCGGCGTCCGGCACGCCGACGACGGCGCTCTCCCTGACGTCCGGGTGTTCGTCGAGGCACTGCTCGATCTCGGTCGGGTAGACGTTCTCCCCGCCGCGCAGGATCAGATCCGATCGCCTGCCGGACAGTCGCAGCCTGCCCTCCTCCACGATGCCGATGTCGCCGGTGCGCAACCAGCGATCCGGGGTGATGGCCGCCGCGGTGGCCTCGGGATCGTTCCAGTAGCCGAGCATCACGTAGGGGCTGCGCACCCAGATCTCGCCCTCGACGCCCTCGCCGACCGGCTCGCCCAGCGGGTCGCGGATCTCCAGGCTCACCCCGATCACCGGGCGGCCCACCGTGTCGGGGAACGCGGCGAGCTCGGCGGGGGCGGCGATGGTGGCGGCGGTCGAGCATTCGGTCATGCCGTAGCTGGTCACCAGCGCGGTGCGCGCGACAGGCAGCTGCTCACGCAATCGCTGTTGCAGCGCGGCCGAGGAGGGCGCGGAGTTGAGCGAGAAGGCGGCCAGCGAGGACACGTCGTAGGCGGAGAGGTCCGCCTCGAGCAGCCGGGTGGCCATGGTCGGCATCGCGCCCCAGTTGCTGACGCGTTCGCGTTCGATCATCCGAAGCACCCGGTCGGCGTCGAACGCGCCCTGGTAGATGACCGCCGTGTCGCCGGTGGCCATCCTCGGCAGCACCAGATTGTGCAGGCTGGCGATGTGGAACAGCGGCGAGGTGAGCAGGAAGCGTCGCCCTTTGGGCCAGCCGTCGTCGACGCCGCCCGCGAAAGCTGCGGCCAGCGCGTCGTTGAAGCGGTGATAGTCGATGACGGCCAGCAGGTTCCGGTGCGTGTGCACCGCGCCCTTGGGTCGTCCGCTGGTGCCGCTGGTGTACAGGATGACGGCCGGATCGTCCTCGGTGACGGCGGCATCGGGCAGCTCGCCCGCCGCGTACTCGGCCACCAGGTCCGGGATGTCGCGCTCCATGGTGAGCACCGGGACGTCGGCGCCGAGGTCGGCGACCTGCGCGGCCCGTTTGGCGTCCACGATCAGTACCGAGGGTGTGGTGTGCGCGAGGCCGTATTCGATCTCGCGCGGCGCCCACCACGCGTTGTAACCGACCGCGATCGCGCCGAGGCACTGCGCGGCCCAGAACGCCACCACCCACTCGGGCGTGTTCGCCGCGAGGATGCCGACGCGATCGCCCTTGCCGACGCCGTAACGGTCGCGCAGCGCCCTGGCCAGCGCGCCCGCCTCGGCCGCGTGCTCGGCATAGGACAGGCGCCGATCCTCGGTCACCAGGTATTCGCGGTCGCCGAGGGCGGCCGATGCGGCGAGCACCTCGCGCAGCGCGCGGCCCCGGTGCTTCAGTACCGGCAGCGGCGCGCCGAGCACGTTCTCGACCGTCATCTCGAAGGCGCCGCCCGGTCCGGTGAGCCGCCCGATGACGGTCGCCGCCAGCGCCTGCGGATCCATGGATTTCGTCATTCGATGTTCCTCGTCGTTCGTGCGCGGTTCGGGTTCACGGGATCAGTACCGCTCGCCCGCGGATCCGCCCGTCCGCCAGGCGATCGAGCGCTTCGCGGCCGTCGTCGAGCGCGAAGGTCTCGACCTCGACCCGGAGTCTGCCCGATCGAGCCAGCGCCACGGACTCGATCAGATCGGATTTGGTGCCGCCGTAGGACTTTCGCACCGTGGCTCCCCACGGCCAGCCGGGTCCGCCCGCGGGCGCCGCGGTGAGTTCCGGCGCGCCGCCGCCGAGCCCGACCATCCGGTACGCGCCGTTGGGCGCGACACACTCGACCGCGAGGCGCGCGGTCTGCTCGACGCCGACGAAGTCGAACACCGCGTCCGCGCCGCGTCCGCCGGTCCGCTCGAGGATCGCCGCGGCGGTCCCGGCGTCGGCGAGCAGTCCTTCGTCGGCGCCGCACGCGCTCGCCACGGCGAGCTTGTCCGCGCCGACGTCCACCGCGAGCACCCGCGCCGCGGTGGTGGCGGCGAGGATCTGTACCGCGACATGACCGAGCCCGCCGACCCCGATGACGACGGCCGTCGCGCCCGGCCGCAGCTGGTCGCGCGCGCCGTCGATCGCGTGATAGCTCGTCAGCGCCGCGTCGGCGAGCGGCGCGGCCTGGGCGAAGTCCAACTCGCCGATCGGCACGAACGACGTCGCGGGGACACGGATGTACTCCGCCATGCCGCCGTCGGGACCGAGCCCGGGACACGGCGGCATCGCCGCGCGACCCGCGGCCAGGCAGACGTTCTCGTTGCCGCGCACGCATTCGCGGCACACGCCGCACGACCAGCACAGGTAGACGACACCGCGGTCGCCTGCCTCCCGGCCCGTCACCCGTTCGCCGATCTCGACGACGGTGCCCGCGACCTCGTGGCCGAGCGTCAGCGGATCATCGCGCAGCCGGAACGGAATCTCCAGTACGTGCAGGTCCGAATGGCAGATGCCCGCCGCGCCGACCCGCAGCAGCAGATCGTCGGGCCCGATCGACGGCACCGGCACCTCCCGCAACTCCAGCGTGCCGGGCCCGGTCAGCTGGAGCGCCCGCATCGTGGCGCGGCGGGTCATGCCGCCACCTCCCGCACGGCCGCGTAGGTGGCGCGCAAGTAGGCGTCGGCGCGGGCCGAGCCCATGATGCCCGGCTCCATCTTGTTCATGGTGTAGGCGAAAGTGAGACGGTGGTCCAGATCGTTCACGACGATCGCCCCGCCGTACCCGGCCCACCAGCAGACCCGGCCCTCCGGCACCGCGGGCGCGGTCTGCGGTTGCGGCAGACCGTAGCCGATGCCGAAGCGCAGCGGCACGAGCAACGCCTGGTCGACGCCGTCGGACTGCTGCTCGAAGATCAGGTCGATGGTCTTGTCCGACAACAGTTTCCGTCCGTCCAGCGTGCCGCCGCAGGACACCACCGACTGCACCCGCGCCACCGAGCGTGCGTTGCCGTGACCGTTGACCGCGCCGATCTCGGCCTCCTGCCACCCGGCGGTGGCGGTCTCGGCGACGTCGAGCAGCGGGCTCGTGAGGGTCTTGACCAGAATGCTGTCCTGGTCCAGCGCCGACATGTCGAACTGCAAGGCAGGCGGCGGAATCAGCGGCGCGACGCGCGGGCGGTGCTCGGGGCCGGTGCCGATGTGGAAGTCGGCGCCCAGCGGCCCGGCGAGTTCCTCGGCGAAGAAGCGGCCGAGACTGCGCCCGGTGACGCGATGGACCACCTCACCGACCAGGTGCCCGTAGTTGAGCGCGTGATAGCCCGAGGCGGTGCCCGGCTCCCACCACGGCGGCTGGGCGGCCAGGCGCGCGGCGGCCGCGCGCGCGTCGTAGATGTCGGCCAAGCCGATCGGTGGCTGCCATCCCGACACGCCGGAGGTGTGCCCGAGGATGTGCCGAATCTCGATGTCGCCCTTGCCGTTCGCGCCGAATTCCGGCCAGTAGTGCGCGACCTTCTGGTGCACGTCCAGCTCGCCGCGATCGACAAGCAGCAGCGCGCACAGCGCGGCCATGGTCTTGCTGATGGAGAAGACGTTCACGAGGGTGTCGCGCTGCCACGGCACGGTGCGGTCCTCGTCCAGGTGCCCGCCCCACAGGTCGACCACCGGCTCGCCGTCGACGGTCACGCAGACCGACGCGCCGAGCTCGGCGCCGGAGGCCAGCTGACGCTCCAGCTCCTGCCGCACGCCGTCGAAGCGTTCGGCGCAGGATCCCGAGATGTTCGTCATGGCCTCACACCCGTTCCAGCGCTCGAGCAGGCACCGGCAGTGCGTGACCGGCCGCGGCCGCGCGCTTGGCGCCCCTGACCATCTCCCGCTTCATATCGCGCACGTACGCCTCGAACTCGACCTGGATCGTGTGGCGCGGGGAGTCGTAGTAGCGCCCCGTGCGCGCGGCCTCGGCGGTGCGGATGTCCTCGCGCATCCCGTCCGGATCCGGCGGTAGATAACGGCCCGTCAGGTACGCCGCGACCAGCTTGCTCTGCTGTTCGGCGAAGTTGACCAGCGTCGGGAGCGGCTGGGCGAGGCCGAGATAGAAGAGATTGTCGATGCCGGGTTTCATCATCTGCTTGAACAGCGGCAGCCGATTCCGGTTGTCCGGCACCAGTTCCGGGTCGGCGAAGAACGGGAAGCTGATGTGATAGCCGGTGGCGCAGACGATCACGTCGGCCTCTTCCACGCTGCCGTCGGCGAAGCGCACGCGCGGCCCCTCCAGCGCGGTGATCGCCGGCTTGAACGCGATGTCGCCGCAGCCCGCGCGGTGCAGGAATTCCTCGCTGGCCGAGGGATGCGCCTCGAAGGGTTTGTGATCGGGCGCTGGCAGGCCGTAGAACTCCATGTCGCCGCGGAACTTGCGGACGAAGCGCTGCTTCAGCTTCAGCGCGAGCTTGCGTGGAATCCACGGCGGCGCACTCTGTTTGTCGCCCACTTTGCCGTGCACGTACTTCGGCAGCACCCACACGCCGCGCCTGGCCGAGACCGTCAGCCGCGCCGCGAGGAAGCGCTGGGACAGCTCGGAGGCGATGTCGAGCCCGGAATTGCCCATCCCGATGACGATCACGCGTTTGCCGCGCATGTCGACCGGGTCGAACGGATCGTTGTAGGCGTGGCTGTGCATGAGCACGCCGTCGAATTCGCCCGGGTAGTCCGGCAACCGGGGATCCCAGTGGTGGCCGTTGCACACCAGTAGTGCGTCGTAGGCGCGGGTGCGGCCGTCGGAGGCGGTCACCAGCCAGCGCCCGTCGGGCTGTCGTTCGGCCGCGGTGACCAAGGTGTCGAAAAGGATCTTGTCACGCAGGCCGAAGTGGTCGACGTAGTTCTTGAAGTACTCGAACAGCTGCGAGTGGTGCGGGAAATCGGGCCACTCCGCGGGAACCGGATAGTCCTCGAAAGCCAAGCGCCACTTGGATGTATCGATGTGCAGGCTCTGGTAGCAGGCCGACATTCCGTTCGGGTTCTTGAAATACCAGTTGCCGCCGACCTCGTCGCTCGCCTCGAAACAGTCGAACGGAATGCCGTGATCTTGCAGGCGTTTGGCGGCAGTGATCCCCGACGGCCCTGCGCCGATGACGCATACCCGGGGGAGTTGTTGTGGAGTCAAAGTCGATGTCCTCGTCTCGAGCTGCCGGCGTCGGTGGGCGCGGGGAGGTGGCCGCGAACACCGCGGGAGCCGTTCGTCACCGCAGTGACGTAGGCAACAAATTAACACTCGCTAGACTGGCTGTCTAGTAAGTGACAGTATGTCTACTGGAAGCCCCGACGAGACGGAGTTACCGTTCACCATGCCGACCAAGTCGAACCCAGCAGGGCTGAGCCTGCGCGATGAACAGAAGCTGCAGACCAGGGCCAAACTGCTGGAGGCCGCCAAGACGCTGTTCGGCGCCAACGGGTACGCGGCGGTGCGGGTCGAGGAGATCGCCGCCGCCGTCGGGTGCAGCCGCGCCACCTTCTACCTGCACTTCACCGGCAAGCTGGACATCCTGCGCGCGATCGCCGCGCAAGCCACCGCGCCCACCGCGCTGCACTTCTACGAGGATCTGGACCGGGTGCTCGATGTCGGCACGCGCGAGGCCTTCGTCGGCTGGATGACCAGGGCCATCGCCTGGTTCCACGAGTACAAGGACCTGCTGCCCGCCTGGGACGAGGCGACCACGCTGGAACCGGAGTTCCGCGAGATCGCCAGGCAGGGCATCGCGGCTCTGCCCAACGCGATGACCTCGTACCTGGCCCGCTGGCCCGCCGAGCGCAAGGACGAGGCGCGGCTGCGCGTGGAACTGCTTGTCGCGCAACTGGAACGGTTCTTCACCCGATGGGCGATGCAGGGCACCATCGATGTCGACGCCGACCAAGCCGCCGAGGTGCTCACCGACATCTGGTTCCCCGCCCTCCAAGCGCCCGAATCGGCGCGCCGCACAACGTAGCACCATCTGTAGCCCCGCGTTTGCTGTGATCCGTGAGCCGGGGTCGGGCGGCGCGAATTCGCGACGCCGTGTGAATCTGTCGGTGGCGTGCGGCATCATCTGTGCACGCAGACACCAACGAAGACCGCTCGGAGTGCCCCAATGCCGTCGCCAAGAACCAAGCTCAAGCCGTTGTCCGACACCGAGATCGAGCAGATCGCCGCGGAGATAGCGAGTGGTCGCCCGCCCATGGTCTGGTTCACCGCCGCTGCCGTCGGTGTGCCGGAGGGGCGTTCGGGAAAGGTGGTCGCCCTCGGAGATCCGTCCGACGGCGACTTCCTGCAGGTGCGGCCGACCGGTTCGAAGGATGTACTGTCCTTCTCTCCGGCCGAAGTGACGTTGACCAAGCCGCTGCGGGACAAGGCGGCGACCGCACCATCCAGCCAGCCGAAGTCGACAACCAGGAAGGACTCCACTGTGACCCAGCCGTCGACCACGACGAGCGCTCCGGCGCCGACCGTCAGCCCCGCTCCGGCCGCCCCCGCCCCGAAACCCGTTGTGCCAGTGGCGGAATCGAGCGGTCCGGCCGCGGCGCCCAAGCCTGCTGCCGCGGCGAAGGCCGCCAAGGCGACCCCGCGCAAGCCGAAGGCGGCCGAGGTCACTGTGACGCTGTCCGGAACGGCCGACGGCGAGTGGACGGTCGAGGTGGTCAACGGCAAGAAGCGCTCGGTGCGTGGACTCCCGGTGAACAGTTCGGCGGTCGCGCAGGCGGCCAAGATCCTGCACCCGGAGGTGGCCGAGGTGGTCTCCGGAGTGCTCGAGGCGGCGCGGGGCGCGCAGCTGGCGAAGGTCGAGCAGTTGCGGGCCGAGCTCGAGGAGGCCAAGCGGCTGCTGGAGGAACTGACCGACTGAGCCCGGCTCGTCCCGGCGCGGGTCGCTCGGCGGTGCCGGATCGTGCTGCGGTGCGCGGTTGCTCGACGGTCGCGGCATCGGATCGGGGTGCTCTGTCGGACCAGGGTGCTGTGTCAGGCGTGGTGCCCGTGTCAGACCGCGGTGCTCTCGGCGTTGGAGCGCCAGGTCCGGGATCGGTTGTCGGCGGCGGGGCGGCCCGCGGGCAGGTGCGGGTGTCGCAGATCGTCGTGGAAGGCGTAGCCGAGCGAGTACTCCTTGGCGTGGTACATCGCCGAATCCGCGTCTCGGATCAGGTCGTAGACGGTGGCCTCGGGGCCGCGTGGACTGTCGCACGCGATGCCGACGCTCGCGGTGATCGGCACTTCGCCAGCGCTGAGTTCGAAGGGGCGGACGAAGGCCCCGAGTAGTCGTTCGGCGAGCACGGCCGCGCCTTGCTTGTTCAGCGGAGCAAGCACCACGAACTCGTCGCCGCCGTATCGGGCGACCGCGTCGTCGCGGCGCACCACCCGCCGGATCCGGGAGGCGGCGTTGGCGATCAACTCGTCGCCGACGGCGTGACCGTAGCTGTCGTTGACCATCTTGAAGCCGTCCAGGTCGATGAACAGCAGGCACAACGGCTGATCGCGCCAGTGCGCGCTGTTGCGGTTGAGCACCCGGAGCAGGGCCGACCGGTTGAGCAGGCCGGTGAGCACGTCGTGGTCGGCCTGGTACTGAGCCCGTCGCTCGCTGCGCGCGCTGCGCTGGATGGCCCGTTCGCTGCGCACCAGCACGCCGATGAGCAGCAGCGCGAGCAGCGAGGACACCGCCACCCTGTCCACCGTGCCGAGGCTGGAGCCGACCACCGGCACCAGCGAGGCCACGATCAGCGCCACCGCGATGGCGCAGGCGCGCTGCCGGGAATGGTGCGGATGGATCTGGCGCGGTGCGCCCAGGCTCGCCATGGTGGGGTGCAGCGCGGCGATACCGACCGTGGCGTAGGCGATCAGCAGCGGCGTGAGCAGCACTTCGTGCCCTATCGTCGCGGTGCCCGCGGTCTCCAGGCTGTAGCCGAGATTGCCGACCAGCACGGCGACCATGGCCAGGTGCAGCAGTCGCAGAGACGTCTCCGAGCGGGTGGCCGTGGCGACCGAATGAGCGACCAGGGTCAGCAGCAGGGCGTCGAGGATCGGATAGGCGGCCGCGACCAGCGTGGTCGTGGTGGCCGCGCGCGATTGCAGGATCGGGGAGATGAGAAAGGTCCACGAGGCCAGCAGCGCGCCGAGCCCGATCAGCGCCGAGTCCAGCAGCAGGTCGTAGTTGCCGCGCACCTGCCGGGGCCGCAGCCATACCGTGGCGGCCACCCCGATGGCCAGATACCCGGCCAGCGTGCAGATGTCGTCGAGCGGGCTGATCGAGTCGTCGGTGAAATCGCGCAGCGTGGTACCGAGCGCGAAGAGCACCGCCGACAGTGACAGCAGGTACCAGGGCAGCGGCTGGGCGGGGCGATGGCGCCGCAGCCCGATGCCGACCATGGTGAGCGCCCCCGCGACCACCGCCAGCATCGTCAACAGGGTGAGGACACGGGACTCGAACACCAGCGGCACCGAGATCAGCGCCGTCCAACCCCCTAGAAGCGCTACGCACCAGATGTTTCCAGTACAGTAGCCGCGGTCGCTCGCCTGCTCTTCGCTGGATGCCATCAGCCCCCCTTGGTCGCTCCGTCCCTGGTGAACTGTGCGGCGTAGTGCGTCTGTGAATCCTCCACCGCGACTTCGACGTCGGTCTGCTCATCGAGCACCGCGCGGATACTGTCGGCGAACGAGAGCTGAGTGTTGTTGTACGAGCAGATGTCCCAGCCGACCGCGGCGCGCTCGGCCACCAAAATCTGGACAACTGATTTGATCATGGCATGGAAGACAGCCCCTTGTCGTGCACTTGGCACAACGAGGGTGAAGCCCGCGTAATAGCTGTGCCGCGCGGCGTCGACACCGGAGAGCCGATCACCCCATGCGATCGGCTTGCGGACTCGGGCGGTGCGCTCGAGCACGGCGCGCGGCGGTATCACCGACGACAGGCGAATCAAGTTCGCATCACCCACTCCCAACTCGCGCAGGGCCGCATCGAAGGCCGACATCGCTGTCGGGCTCACCCCTGTCGCCGCGCCGATCTCGATCGTCAGTGGCGCCCGGGGGTCTGCCGGTTGTCACGCTCCGGCCTGCCCAGGGCGGGAGTAGTCGATCGATCCACTGCGGCCCGAGCAGGCCGCCGCGTGGGGTGTTGTGAATCATAGTGTCCCTCCCGAAACTATCGGCCTCTTTTGCATCCTGATAGTGGCTTCGAATTCGACTGTGCGGCACGATTGCGAATCGCGCACCCGCACCGGCCGGAAGCGATGCTGGGGCGGTACGTCTCGTAACGTGTGGCGCGACGGGCGAGCTCCGAGTCGACAGAGCGAGGCAACAGTGCGGACATGGGTGGCGCCCGGCCGGGTGAACATCATCGGCGAGCACACCGACTACAACGACGGTTTCGTGCTGCCCATCGCGCTGCCCCTGGTGACACGGTGCGCGGCCGAGACGACCGCCGACGGACTCGTCCGCGTCGAGTCACGGCAGCGGCCGGGGGAAGCGGTGCGGGTCGGGACCGGCGAGCTCGCCGCGGCGCGGGATCGGCTGCCGGGCTGGGCGCGATATCCGGTGGGCGTGGTCGCCGAGTTCGTGCGGCGCGGGCATTCCGTTCCCGGTCTGGTGCTGGAACTCGACGGCGCGGTGCCGATCGGCGCAGGCCTGTCGAGCTCGGCGGCGCTGTCGTGTTCGGTGGCGATCGCGCTGCGTGATCTGTGCGCGCCCAGCGTCGTCGACCGCGAACTGATCGACATCGCCCGCGCTGCCGAGAACGACTACGCGGGCGCCCCGACGGGCGTGCTCGACCAGTCGGCCGCCGTGCTGTGCACCGCCGGGCACGCGCTGTTCCTCGACGTGCGCCGCTTCATCGCGGGCGCCGCAGGCTACGAGCAGATCCCGTTCGACCTGGCCGCATTCGGTCTCGAGCTCCTTGTCATCGATACCGGGCAGCCGCACGAACTGGTGGACGGCGGCTATGCGCTGCGGCGTGCGCAGTGTGAGGCGGCGGCGGCCGAACTCGGTGTCCGCGCGCTGCGCGACGTCGACGCGGAGGCGGACCTGGTGCGGATCGCGGACCCGGTCACCCGGCGCAGGGCGCGACACGTGGTCACCGAGAACGCCCGCGTCGTCGCGGTTGCCGAGAAATTGCGGCGAGGTGCGGATCCGCGCGAGATCGCGCCGATCCTGGTCGCGGGTCACGCCTCGCTGCGCGACGATTTCGAGGTCTCGACGGCCGCGCTCGACACGGCGGTGGCGGCCGCTCTCGACGCGGGCGCGCACGGGGCGCGGATGGTCGGCGGCGGCTTCGGCGGCAGCGCCATCGCGCTCGTCGACCGCGAGCGGACCGAAGCGGTGGCCGCCGCGGTCGGCGACCGGTTCGCCCGCTCGGGCTTTCCCGAGCCGCGCACGTTCGCCGTGGTTCCGGCCGACGGAGCGCGCCGGGAATCCTGAGCGCCGCGCTCGGGAGATTCGAGCTCCGGCGAATCCTCGGACCGATGGACTCGCTGAGCAACCGTCCAGATTTTGTGCGCGAATGTGCCCCACCGGTGCTGCACAATCACGCACAGTGGATGTCACGGACACCGCACGACGCAGGACCTAGCTCGACGCCCGGTTTCACGCCAGGAGGGACGACGCTGTGCCGCTTGCCGATCCATCTTTCCTCAGCGCCGTTCGGCCGCACGCTGGTGACCCTTTCGGCGCGACGTCGCTGCGTCTCGACGCGGCCACGACCCTGCGGCTGGACGCGGAACCCGTCGACTATGCCCTGGTAGCCCTGTATTTCGTGTTCGTGCTCGGCATCGGTCTGCTGGCCAGGCAGCGGGTGTCGTCCAGCATCGACTTCTTCCTGTCCGGACGTTCGCTGCCCGCGTGGGTCACCGGTCTCGCGTTCATCTCGGCCAACCTCGGCGCGGTCGAGATCATGGGCATGTCGGCCAACGGCGCCGAGTACGGCTTCCCGACCTTCCACTACTTCTGGATCGGCGCGGTGCCCGCCATGCTGTTCCTCGGCGTGGTGATGATGCCGTTCTACTACGGCTCCAAGGTGCGCAGCGTGCCGGAGTTCATGCGCAGGCGTTTCGGCACCGGCGCGCACCTGGTGAACGCGCTCAGCTTCGCGACAGCCCAGATCCTCATCGCCGGGGTGAACCTCTATCTACTCGGCTCCATCGTCAACGTGCTGCTCGGCTGGCCGCTCTGGGTGTCGGTGATCGTGGCGGCGGTGATCGTGCTGTCCTATATCACCCTCGGCGGGCTGTCGGCCGCCATCTACAACGAGGTGCTGCAGTTCTTCGTCATCGTGGCGGCGCTGCTGCCGCTCACCCTGGTCGGCCTGCACAAGGTCGGCGGCTGGGATGGGTTGCAGGACAAGGTGGCCGCGTCACCCGGCGGCGCGGAACAACTGGAGTCGTGGCCGGGCAACGCGCTGAGCGGGTTCGGCAACGACTTCCTCTCGGTGCTCGGCATCGTGTTCGGCCTCGGCTTCGTGCTCTCCTTCGGATACTGGACGACCAATTTTGTCGAGGTTCAAAGGGCTCTGGCGACGCACTCCATCTCCGCGGCCCGGCGCACCCCGATCATCGGCGCCTACCCGAAGATGTTCATTCCGTTGATCGTCGTCATCCCCGGCATGATCAGCGCGGTGCTGGTGCCGCAGATGGCCGAGTACAAGCAGGCGGTGACGGCCGATCCGGACTACACCGACGACGTCACCTACAACCAAGCGCTGCTCTATCTGATGAAAGACGTGCTGCCCAACGGCCTGTTGGGCGTCGGGCTCGCGGGTCTGCTCGCGGCGTTCATGGCGGGCATGGCCGCCAATGTCTCGGCGTTCAACACCGTCTTCAGCTTCGACCTGTGGCAGCAGTACGTGATCAGGGACCGCTCCGACGGGTACTACCTGACCGTAGGCCGTGTCGCCACCGTCGGCGCCACGGTCGCGGCCATCTTCACGGCGTTCATCGCGAGCAGTTTCAGCAACATGATGGACTACCTGCAGACGCTGTTCAGCTTCTTCAACGCGCCGCTGTTCGCCACATTCATCCTCGGCATGTTCTGGAAGCGCATGACGCCCACCGCGGGCTGGATGGGGTTGGTCGCCGGAACCGGTTCGGCCATCGTCATTTTCCTCATGCACGAGGCCGGAGTCTTCGAATTGTCCGGTCAGGGAGCGAGTTTCGTGGCCGCGGGCACGGCGTTCGTAGTCGACATCCTGGTCAGCGTCGCGGTCACCCAGGTGACCCAGCCGAAACCCGCGGCCGACCTCGTCGGCTTGGTCTACTCGGAGACCCCCGCGTCCATGCGCACCGACCCGGAGGCCGACACGCTGCCCTGGTACCAGCGCCCCGTCCTGCTCGCGGGGATCGCCCTGGTGCTCGTCATCGCCCTGAATCTCCTCGTCGGATAAGGAAGACCGCTCATGCTGTTCGATATCCGCACCATCGTCGGGGCCCTGCTCGGCTGCTACGGCGTGGTCCTGGTGATCACCGGTCTGGTCCACGACACCGCCGCCGAGGAGGCCAAGACCGGCGGCATCAACGTCAACCTCTGGGCAGGCATAGGCATGATCGCCGTCGCCCTGGCCTTCCTCACCTGGGTCCTGCTGCGTCCGGTCAAGCCCACGGAACCCGCCCGCACCGAAGACCAGCCGACCCCGCCGGAGTGAATCGGGTCAGGAACCAGGGCCGCGGCCGACAAACAGGGCGGCCAGGACGCGGCGAACCCCGCCCGGCCGTCGGCCGAACGGGGTTCGCGCAGGTGAAAGGGGGTGTTCTCAGCAGCTCACTTGGCCGCGTTGAACGGCGAGTTGATGGTGGTGAAGTACTGGATGGCCGCGCCGATCGCCACCGGTGCGGTGATGAAGATCTGGCCCGCGAGGGCGCCGATCGGGCCCATCACCACCGCGCCCGCGAGGCAGCCGACGGCGGCGGCGGGCAGGAAGGGTCCGAGGAGTCCGACGATGGTGCCGCCGATCGCGACGCCGCCGACGATGCCGCCGAGCACGCAGCCGACGGCCGCGCCACCGAGGGCGCCTGCCAGCGTGGCGATGCTCGCGCCCATGCTGATGGTGCTGGTCATGCGGGACCAGGCGTCCTTCTCCCTGTCGTATTCGCTCTTCCACGGAGCCTTGTCCTCGAAGGGCAGCGCGACCGGCTTGTAGACGGCCTTGTCCATGGACACCTGCGGGGTCATCGTGACGGTGCGGCCGGAAATGTCTGCGGCGATGGGGAATTCGAACTCGTCGATGCGCAGGGTGAGCGGGGTTCCCGCGACGACGGTGCCGTCGGCGGCCTTGATCTTCAGGACGTTGTCCTCGACCATGAGCGAGCCCGCGTCGATAGAGACGATCGAGGAGGTCTCCGTGGTGTTCGTCGTGAAGTTGATCGCGGCGGGGGCGGCGTCGGCGAGCGGGGCGGCCGAGCTCGTGCCAGCGGCGATACCGACCGCGCCGGTCATGAACGCGGCGGCCACGGCGAACTTCGTGATCTTCATGGTGCTGTGAATTCCTTTGTGTTGTCTGGGGTGTCGCGAGCGCGACAGGACGACGGCCATACCTATGACGAACCAGCAGGCCGTTGAGTGACGCGCCGGGGTGGTCCGCCCGGCGCGGTGTTCAATAAGGGATCAGGACGCGGTGGCGCGCAGCCGTCCGACGAGCCCGGCCGCGACATCCACGGCCAGGAACGCGAGCAGGCTCAGACCGACCAGCGGCACGAACCAGCCGACGACCACCGCGGCGGCCAGCACGGGCAGCGCGAGCCACGGCGAGCTGGCGCGCAACGCGCCGCGGCGCGGAGCCCGGCCGAGTGCGAAACGGGAACCGCGAGTGGGCCTGCGGCGCCACCACATCAGGTAGCCGAACACGATCACCACGATCAGGCCGATCATCGCCGCGAGCAGCAGCAGCTGATTCGGCAGACCGAACAGCAATCCCATGTGGAATGCGATGCCCCAGTTGGTGAGCTTGGCCATCAGCGGCCAGTCGGCGAAGGCCAGCCGGTCGGTGATGCTGCCGGTCGCACCGTCCACCGCGACCGCGTCGACGGTGTAGATGCCAGGCATGCGCCGTTCCTTGACGGCGAACGCCTTGTCCGGCTTCGCCGGAATCGCGATCTCCACCGCCTGGGTCACGCCCGCGGCACGGGCGGACTCGTACACCCGATCCAGCTGCGCGATGCGGGTCTGCGGGTCGGCGGGCTGCGGCGCCGGTGCGTGCCCGCCGCCGTGGTGGTCGCCGCCCGAGGAGTGGTCGGGCGCGGACGCACCGGGCATGGCGGTGCTGACGGCGGGAGTCGTCCAGCTGAGCTGTTTGCGCAGCTCGGTGATGTTGTCGCCCGCATAAGTGGACCAGGTCATGCCGGTGGCCGAGAGCAGCAGGATCACCGGCAGGATCCAGACGCCGATGGCCCCGTGCCAGTTCATCGTCCGGCCGCGGCCGCCCTTCGAGCGGTCGGGGGCGAACAGCCAGGCGGCCGAGTTGCGCTGCCTGCGCGCGCGGACGCGGCGGAACCACAGCACCAGACCGGCCAGCGCGATGACCCACAGCCACGAGGCGGCGAGCTCGCTGTAGATCCGGCCCGGTTCGCCGAGGTGCAGATCGCGGTGCAGCCTGTCGATCCAGGTGCGCAGGGGCAGCGCTCCCGAGCTGCCGTAGACGACGGACTCGCCGACCGGCTGCGCGGTGTAGGGGTTGACGAACACCGCGCGGCGCTCGGATTCGCCCAGCGACGGATCGGTGAAGATGACCCGGGTGGTGTCCTCGGGTCCCGGCGCGGGCGAGACCGCGGCGAGCGCCAGGTCCGGCCGGGTCGCCACCGCGGCGGTGACCTGCTCCGACAGCGGCTTGGCCGCTTCGCCCGCTTCGACCGTCAGCAGGTCGCGGGAGACGAACGCCTCCAGTGTCGGGGAGATGGCGTAGAGCGCGCCGGTGACGGCCGCGATCAGGATGAAGGGCGCCACGAAGACGCCCGCGTAGAAGTGCAGCCGCATGGCCAGCGCCTGCAGCCCGTTGCGGGCCGCGGGTTTGCGCCCGGCGGATTCGGGTGGCGGCGCCGAGGATTCGGCGTCGGGGGTGATGGTTTCTGTTGTGCTCACGGTCGTTTCGTTTCTGAGGTTCTGGAACCCGGTGCGTGCGCTCGAGAACAGCGCTGTGACGGCGCGCGACGCATGCCGGCAGCACCGAGGAGTGCTCGGCGTACGGAATGTGTGACATCGCCGCGGGCGAGAGCCCGGACGCGCGCGGCGGCCCCGCATCGGAACGCGGAACAGCGGCAGCACACGAACAGCGCGTTCGTGCACCGGGTGTGGGTGAAATCAGACGTGAACGAGGAGCGGCGGGCCCCGGGTGCGCAGCGTCTCGGCGGCGAGAATCCGCAGGATGACGCGATCGCGGTAGGTGGTGCGCAGCGGAGCCGCGTCCGGGATGACGAGTACGCGGTGGCGCACCGGCAGCACCCGGGCCAGGACGGCGGTGCCGATCCGATAGGCAGCCTCGGCGCCGCGGATGACGACCGCAGCCATGCAGGCGGCGACGATGTGCGCGGTCAGCATCTGCGGGGTCAGCTGGGTGTCGCCGTGATGCAGATGCCCGGAGCTGAAGCCCATGGCGACGTGGCCGAGCAGCTGACCGCCGACGAGCGCCGTGATCAGACCCGCCCCGGTGTCGCGCAACGGTGCGAGCCCGGCGACGAGCGCGCCGACGACCGCCGAGGCCGCGGCGAGCAGCGCGAGGGTGGTGCTGTCGGGGGCCATGCCGCCCGAGGCCCAGCCGTGGGCCGCGATGGAGACGGTGCCCGAGATCGCCCCGGCCGACCCGCCGCGCAGCCGCGCGACGGCGCTGCGACGTCCCGCAGCCGACCGGTCGAACTCGATACTCACCCGCTGATGATAACGGACGTGTTACTGGTCTCCGACCACGTCGGCCAGTTCCCGGAAACCGGTCTCGACCAGGCATTTCCGTCCGGAAGCTTTCGGGAGGCTCAGGTCCGGTCGGCCTTGAACTGGTTGATCGGGCCCTTGTCCATCCGCACCGCGACCCGGCCGTCGGGTTGCAGGAACACCGCGGGCCGGGATTCGGAGAACCGTTTGCTGTAGAGCTCCAGCCGTTCGATGAGCACGCCCTCGGGGCGGTTGTAGACGACGCCAGGCACACAGGTGAAGATCCAGCTGGACTTCTTCGCCTGATCGGCGGGTATCACCACCTGGTCGGCGCCGTTCTCGATGGCGAGCGAGACCCGGTATTTGAAGAACGATCCGGTGCCGTTGTTGATCGCGGAGTACGCCACCGGCACGATCGCGACGATCTCGGGTGCGAAGCGGACCTCGATGATCTCCTCGGTATGCCCGCCGCCGCGGCGGACGTGGCCCCGGCCGCGGTCGCCCAGATGACGAACCAGATCGCGATATTGCGGAGTGGCCGGGGTGTTCATGGCGTCGAACGTGGCCACGTGCACCACCTCGCCGGTGTTCAGCACGACCAGCGCGTAGGCCTCGTAGTCGGTGCCGCTGGCCCAGGCCACCCGTAGTCGGATCACCGGGGCCTTCTCCAGCAGCACCGGCGGGGCGTCCTTCGTCAGCGTGACCGCGCCCTTGGTGAAGTTCACGCCGGGTGGCGGCGGCGCAATCGGCTGGGGTGGCGCCGTTGGTTGAGGCGGCATCGGTTGGTGCGGCGGCATCGGTTGGTGCGGCGCTGTCGGTTGAGGCTGCGCCATCGGTTGGTGCGGCGTCATCGGCTGGGGCGGCGCTGTTTGCTGAGGCAGCGCTGTCGGTTGGGGCGGCGCTGTTGGCTGAGGCGGCATCATCGGGGGCGGCGGCATCGTCCCGTGCGGCGGTGCGGGCGGGATCGGCGGCGGTGCGGCGGGCGGCGGTGGAAGCGGTTGCGCAGCAGGATGATACGAGCCGATCGGCTGGCCGAAAACCGGGGCGGGAGGCGTACCCGCCGGTGACGAGGGCGGCGGGGAGGTCGTACCCGCGGACGGTCCGCCGGGTGGGGCGGCGGGCGGCGAGAAGGACTGTCCGGCGGGCGGCGGGAAAGGATGTGCGGCAGGTGGCAGGAAAGGATGTGCGGCGGGCGGCGGGGAGGTCGCACCCGCGGACGGTCCGGCGGATGGTGGGAAGGGCTGTGCGGCGGGTTGCGAGAAGGATTGCCCGGCGGGCGGTGGGAAGGGCTGTGCGGCAGGTGGCGGAAAGGTCTGCGCGGCAGGCGGAGTCGCCTGCGCTGCGGGCTCGTCGTCGACGGTGATCCCGAAATCGGTTGCCAGCCCCGCCAACCCGCTGGCGTAACCCTGCGCCACGTTGCGTAGCTTCCAGCCGCTCGCCCTGCGATACACCTCGCCGAGGATGACCGTGGTCTCCGAACTCAGTCCAGTGATGGGCAGATCGTGGGCGAGCCCGCCGTCCTCGGTGATGCGGACCGCGAGCGAGATGCCGCCGAACACGCCATTGTCCACCGACGCCGCGACCACCAGTCGGTCGGTCACCGCGCCGACGCTCGGTAGGTCGATGCAGATCGCGCCGTCGGTCAGGCGCACCGCCCCGTCCGGCGAGACGGGCTGGTTGTAGAAGACGAATTCGCTGTCGTCGCCGACCCTGCCGTGGTCGCGCACGCACAGTACCGAGAGATCGATGCCCGCGGGCGCCACAGTGACGTGCAATCGCCCGCCACCCAGCGCGACGTTCCCACCTTTACCGATCACACTGGACATCGCGCGCCCCTGTCCTCGAATTGCCCTCGCGCGCAAGCCTAATACGGGCCGACGGTGCCGGTCGACGGCCTGCGCGGCGCCCGTGCTCGTCGAACACGGGCGCCGCACAGGCGATCAGCGTGTATTCGTGCCTCTCAGCCCTCGATCTCCATGTCGATCAGCGGCTTGCGCAACAGCTTGCCGGTAGCGTTGCGCGGCAGTTCGTCGAGGAAGATCACCTCGCGCGGCACCTTGTAGCGGGCCAGGTTCGCCTTGACGTATTCCTTGATCTCCTGGGCATCGCGCTTGGACTCCGGGCCTGGTACGACGAACGCGCGCAACCGCTTTCCGTATTCGCGGTCGTCGACGCCGACCACCGCGGCCTCGAAGATGTCGTCGCGCCCGGCGATCAGGTTCTCCACCTCGAGCGGGAAGACGTTCTCGCCGCCGGAGACGATCATGTCGTCGTCGCGGCCGTCGATGTAGAGCAGGCCGTCGGCGTCGAAGTGCCCGACGTCGCCGCTGGACATCATGCCGTCGACGATCTCCTTGGTGCGTCCGTCGGTGTAGCCGGTAAACGCGAAACCGTTGTCCACGAAGATGGTTCCGGTGACGTTCGGCTGGGTGATCGGCTTGCGGTTCTCGTCGAGCAGCACGATGCGGATGCCGACGGGCGCGCGGCCCGCGGTGGTCGGCGCCTTGCGCATGTCGGCCGGGGTGGCGACGGTCATCACCGCGCACTCGGTGGAGCCGTACAGGTTGTAGAGGCTGTCGTTGAAGTGGTCGAGCGTGCGGGTGACCACGTCGGGCGCGATGGCCGAGCCCGCCGCGAAGATCACCTTGATGCTGCGCACGTCGTACTTGGCGAGCACGTCGTCGTCGAGATCGAGGATGCGCTGCAGCATGGTCGGCACGACCACCAGCGAATCGGCCCGGTACTTCTCGATATTGGCCAGCGTCTGCTCGGGGTTGAAGCGGCGCTGCTGGAAGATGACCCGATTGCCCAGCGCCAGGCCGAGGGTGAACTGGGAGAGACCGGTGCCGTGGAAGATCGGCGCGGCCATGATCATGGTGCCGTTGGCGGGCAGCGGCACCCGATCGATGAACTGCGCCGAGGCGAACGGGCTGACCCGGTCGCGCGGCGCGCCCTTCGGGGTGCCGGTGGTGCCGCTGGTCAGGATGACCATGCCGCCGGGCTTGTCCGGGGCGGGCAGCGGCGCGGTGGAGCGGCCGGCGGACAGCGATTCGACGGTCGGAATCGCCGGGTCGGCGTTGTCCTTCTCGTCGACCCAGGTGAGGATGCGCGGGATCTCGGCGGGAATGGCGCTCATCAGGTCGAGGAACTCGCTGTCGTGCAGCACGGCCTTGACCTTCTCGCGCGTGGCGACATCGGCGAACTGCGGCTTGGCGAAGCCGGTGTTCATCAGCACCGCGCGCACGCCCAGCTTGCCCGCGGCCAGCAGGCTCAGCACCATGCCGCGGTGATCGCGCGCCAGCACGGCGACCACGTCGCCTGCCCGGATGCCCTGCGCTTCGAGCCCGCGCGCGAAGGCGTTGGACTGCTCGTTGAGCCGTCCGAAGGTCACCTCGCCGCGCTCGTCCACGATGGCGGCGGCGTGCGGCCTGGTCTGCGCGGCGTGCATGACGACGCCGGCGAACGGACCGAACTTCAGCACGTTGAACGCCGAACGGGCGGCGTGGTCAGGGCGCAGCGGGTTGAACAGGCCCCGCTTGACCATGATGTTCACGCCTAGCGCGAGGTCACCGGCCTTGCGAACGGATCCGCCGAGCGCGGGAAAGGACAAAGACATAGAGGACAACCTTCCGCGGCCCATCCACCGGGACTCGGGGTGGTGTGGACCGCAACTTCGAGATCCAGTGCTGGTGCTAACAATAGCAAGCAACTGTTACCGAGTGTGTCATCCATCTCACCGCGTGGCGGTCTTGCCTTTCGGATACCCATCGGGTCGCGAATCGGGTTGCGCCGCAACGGCTCCGATTCGCGACCCGGATCGGGTCAGGCGTCGATCTTGTACTCCACGAGCACCCGGCGCAGCAGCTTCCCGGTGGGGTTGCGCGGCAGATCGTCCAGGAAAACGACCTCGCGCGGCACCTTGTACCTAGCCAGGTTGTCCTTGACGTAGGCCTTGAGCTCCTCGCTGTCGGGCGTGTGGCCGGGCTCGGGAACGACGAAGGCGCGCAGCCGCTTGCCGAATTCCACGTCGTCCACGCCGATCACCGCCGCGTCGAACACGTCGGGACGTTCCAGCAGCAGGTTCTCCACCTCCTGCGGGAAGACGTTCTCGCCGCCGGAGACGATCATGTCGTCGTCGCGGCCGTCCACCATCAGCAGGCCGTTGGCGTCGAAGTGGCCCACGTCGCCGCTCGACATGTAGCCGTCGATGATCTGCTTGTTCCTGCCGTCGGTGTAGCCCTCGAACGGGGCGCCGCTGCGCACGAAGATGCGCGCGGTGACATTGCGGTCGGTGACCAGCTGGTCGTTGTCGTCGTAGAGCCGCACGTCGCAGGTGATCGGCGGGCGGCCGACCGTGCCCGGCGCCTGCGCCAGTTCCTCCGGCTTGGCGATGGTGGCGATCGCGACCTCGGTCGAGCCGTACAGGTTGTGCAGCACGGGGCCGAACACCTCGGCGGCGCGGATGCACAGCTCGGGCGCCAGCGCGGAACCGGCGAGCACGATGGCCTTCAGCGAGGAGGTGTCGTACTTGGCGCGCACCTCCTCGGGCAGCTCGACCATGCGGTGCAGCATCGTCGGCACCGCGACCAGCATGTCGGCCTTGTGGTCGGACACCATCTTCAGGGTGGCCTCGGCATCGAAGCGGCGGCGCATCACGATCTTGTTGGACAGCACCGTGCCCACCAGCCAGGTGCCGAGGCCGGTGCTGTGGAAGATCGGCGAGACGATCACCATCGTGCCGAACTTCTGGAACGGGATGCGGTCGACGAACTGCGCGGTGGCCATCGGCGTCACCTTGGTGCGCGGCGCGCCCTTGGGCAGGCCGGTGGTGCCGCTGGTGAGGATGATGAAGCCGCCGGGCTTGGCCGGCGCGGGCAGCGGCTCGCTGGAGTTGGCGGCGATCAGGTCGTCGAAGGTCTTTGCGCCCTCCGGTAGCTGGGCGCCCTCGTCCACCCAGGTCAGGTAGCGCGGCAGGTCCTCGGGCAGCGCGTCGAGCAGGCCCAGGAACTCGCTGTCGTGCAGCACCGCCTTGACCTTCTCGCGGACGCACACCTCGGCGAACTGCGGCTTGGCGAAGCCGGTGTTCATCAGCGCGATTCGGGCGCCCAGCTTGCCCGCGGCGATCATCGACATGATCAGGCCGCGGTGGTCGCGTGCCAGCACGGCGATCACGGTGCCCTCGGTGATGCCCGCGTCGTGCAGGCCGCGGGCGACGGCGGTGGACTGCTCGTCCAGCTCGCGATAGGTCAGCTCACCGCGTTCGTCCGCGAGGGCGATCCGGTCCGGCGCGATGCGGGCGGAATGCCGGACCAGGGCGGCCTGCGGGCCGTAGATCCTGGTCTCCTTCATGGTGCGCAGGGTTTCCAGCGGTGCCTTGGGATCGCTGACTCCGCGAGACCGGAGCACCCCCAAAGCTTTCACAGTTTCCAGCGCACGCGCCACGCTCAATCCGAACACCTCCACTGAACTTCGCGTGGGCACTCGACCACGCGAACTCGGCTATGTGGATGCCTACCGTAGCAGCGAACGTGTGATGGGTCACATTTAAAGCCGACAAAGCGGACAATGGCATCTGACGGGGCTCAGCCGGCGCGGGTCTCTCCGGGCGGCGCCGTTGTCCTGCACCTGCGACCTCGCCACCTGACCGACCTGCTGGAAGACGCTGCCGCCCGGAGGAGACAAGAAGCGTGTCGAGGAATCTGACCCAATTGGAATTGCTGATCGAGCTGGAGCCGGTCGCCGAGCGCGAGCTGAACCGGCATCTGGCGACGGCCAGGGACTGGCACCCGCACGAGTACGTGCCGTGGAGCGAGGGACGCAATTTCGCGACGATGGGCGGCGCCGACTGGGCACCGGGACAGTCACGGCTGTCCGAGGTGGCCAAGGCGGCCATGGTGGTCAACCTGCTCACCGAGGACAATCTGCCCTCCTACCACCGCGAGATCGCGGAGAACTTCTCCAGGGACGGTGCGTGGGGCAGCTGGGTCGGCCGGTGGACCGCCGAGGAGAACCGGCACGGCATCACGATGCGCGACTACTTGGTGGTCACCAGGGGAGTCGACCCGGTCGCGCTGGAACGCGCGCGCATGGTGCACATGACCAAAGGCGCCGATACTCCCGCCACCTGGGACGACACCAACGTGCTCTACGGCCTGGCGTACGTGACGTTCCAGGAGCTCGCCACGCGGGTCAGCCATCGCAACACCGGCAAGGTGTGTGACGACTCGATCGCGGACAAGATGCTGCAACGCATCGCCGCCGACGAGAACCTGCACATGGTCTTCTACCGGAACATGTGCGGTGCCGCATTGGATCTCGCGCCGGATCAGACGCTGGAGGCGATCGCGACGATCGTGCGGAAGTTCCAGATGCCCGGCATCGGCATGCCCGACTTCCGGCGCAACGCCGTGCTCATCGCCAAACACGGCATCTACGATCTGCGTCAGCATCTGGAGGACGTGCTGATGCCGGTGCTGCGCCAATGGAATGTGTTCGGCCGCAATGATTTCGGCGATCGTGGTGAACGTTTCCGGGGGGAGCTGGGCGCGTTTCTGGAGAAGCTGGAGCGCGATGCCGCGCGGTTCGAGGAACGGCGCGATCGCATTCTGATGGCGGAGGCCGCCCGCCGATTCGAGGCCGAGACAGGCGATTCGGGGCGGGCATGAGAAGTACTGGTGTGCGGGGCGCGGCTGTGCGCGGCGGGGGCTCGGGTGTGCGTCGCGGAGGCGTGGCGGTCGCCGCCGCGACGCACGGCGGGATCAGTTGTAGATGGCGCCCATCGAGGGGATGGAGATGGTGCCGCGCTGGTACTGGAAGCCGTCCGGGTTGGTGTCGCTGACCGGGACCGACCAACGGTGCCACAGGGTTCCGTACACGGCCGAGACGATCATGCCGGGGCCGAGGGCGAGCGCCCTGGAGCGAATGGTGGTGTCCACCGGAACGTCCTCGTGCTCGTAGAGCACCTCGGTGCCGCTGCGGCCGTTGGACAGATTGACCCACAGCGCTTCCAGCTTGGCGCCGCCCTGGTTCGGCGAGATGGTGCCGGGGCCGCCGAAGAAGCCGAGGCGGAAGCCGTCGATGCCGAGCGCGATGCCCGACCCGTACATGCCTGGCCCTTCACCGCGCCCGATGTCGGACTGGGCCGGAACCTGGAACGGCTGGGCGGGCAGCGCGACCCGGCTGTTCGCGGGCATCATGCCCGGCATGGCGAGCAGGCGATCGATGGCCTCCTCCGCCATCGGATTGCCCTCCGCGGCCTCGCGCAGTTTCTGCACCGCGATGCCCCAATCCACGGTCGGAAGCTCGGGCTCCGCCGCTGCACTTCCGCTGAACACCGTCGCGAGAACGGCCGAAACGACCGCTGCCGCAGTGAGATGACGCTTGAAACTCAGTCGACGCATAACCAATCTCCTTGCCAGAGTCCTTGGTACAGCCCTTACTGAAATCAGCCCGCAGATCGCGGTAACCCTCGAGACCCTAGCCGATCCCCGACCCCCCTCCACAACCCCACCCCGAAACCGGAAAACCGGTGCGGGGCCACCCAACCCCGCACCGGTTTCGCCGTGTCTGCCGCTAGCGCGTCACTTCAGTTCGGCGCTGGTCTTGCCGAGCACCCGGCGTGCGACGATGAGTTGCTGGATCTGCTGGGTGCCTTCGAAGATGTCGAGGATCTTCGAGTCGCGGCCCCACTTCTCCAGCAGGGTGCGCTGGGAGTAGCCGATGGTGCCCGCCAGTTCGACGGCCTTGAGGGTGACGTCGGTGCCGGTGCGACCCGCCTTGGCCTTCGACATGGAGGCTTCCAGCGAGTTGGGCTTCTTGTTGTCGGCCATCCACGCCGCGCGCAGCGACAGCAGGTAGGCGGACTCGTAATCGGCTTCCATGCGCAGGAATTCGGCCGCCGCGGCGTGCTGGTTGATCGCCGGGGTGTCGTAGGAGATCTCGATACCCGCGCCGGTCAGGATGGCGCGCAGCTCCTCGAGCGCGGCACGGGCCACGCCGACCGCCATCGCGGCCACCAGCGGACGGGTGTTGTCGAAGGTCTGCATGACCCCGGCAAAACCCTTCTCCACGTTGACTTCCGGGCTGCCGAGGATGTTGTCGGCGGGAATCCGGCAGTCCTGCAACAGCAGCACGGCGGTGTCGGAGGCCTTGATGCCGAGCTTGTGCTCGAGCCGCGCCACCGAGAGACCCGGAGCGTCCCGCGGCACGACGAACGACTTGATCGCCGCGCGGCCAAGGCTCTTGTCGACCGACGCCCACACCACGATGTGGGTGGCGCGCTGACCGGCGGTGACGAAGATCTTCTCGCCGTTGAGCACCCATTCGTCACCGTCGCGCACCGCGGTGGTGGTGACGGCGGCGGAGTCGGACCCGAAGGACGGCTCGGTGATGGCCATCGCGGCCCACACCTTGCCGAACCGCTTCAGCTGCTCGTCGGTGGCGACCGCCGCGATGGCCGCGTTGCCCAGACCCTGGTAGGGGATGGACAGCATCAGGCCGACATCGCCCCACGAGGTCTCCAGCGCGTTCAGCAGCGCGGACATGTTGCCGCCGTTGGTGTTTCCGAGCAGCTCGGTGGCGTGTGTATCGGACGCCTCGGAGCGGCCGCCCGCGGCGCCGCCGATCTTCTGGGTGCCGGAGTCGGCCAGGCCCTCGACCATGGCGGCCATGGTGTCCAGCTCGACCGGGTACTGGTGCTCGGCGAGGTCGTACTTGCGCGAGATCGGCCGGAAGATCTCCGAGGCGACCTGGTGGGCCTGGTTGGCGCTGGCCCGCAGCTTCTTGGGGAGTTCGAGATTGATCATTGTGGAAGGTCTCCTGAAGGAACGAACAAGCCGGTCAGATGAGCACGACACCCTCGGCGACGCCGATGGCCCGCAGATCGCGGTACCAGCGCTCGACCGGGTGTTCCTTGGTGAAGCCGTGGCCGCCGAGCAGCTGCACACCGTCCAGGCCGATCTGCATGCCCTTGTCGGTGGCCAGCTTGCGGGCCAGCGCCGCCTCGCGGCCGAAGGACAGGCCCTGCTCGGCGCGCGACGCGCCCCGCAGGGTCACCAGTCGCAGGCCGTCGAGTTCGATGGCGATGTTGGCGACCATGAACGCGACCGCCTGGCGGTGCGAGATCGGCTCGCCGAACGCCTCGCGCTCGTTGACGTAGGGGATCACGTAGTCGAGCACGGCCTGGCCGGTGCCCGCGGCGAGCGAAGCCCAGCCGAGACGCGCCAGGCGCACCGCGTCGGCGTACTCCTCCGCGCGGGTCTTGGCGTCGCCGTCACCGAGGACGGCGTCGGCGCCGACCGCCACGTCGTTGAGCAGCAGACGGCCGATGCCCGCGGCGCGCAGACCCATGCTCGGATCGGCCTCGACGACAAGGCCCGGCGCGTCGGACTCGACGATGAACAGGGCGGGGCGGCCGTCGAGGTCGGCGGCGATCAGGAACAGCTCGGCGTCCGCGGCGGCGGGCACCAGGCTCTTGACGCCGTTGAGGCGGTAGCCGCTCGGCGAACGGGTGGCCTTGGTCTGCAAGGCGAACGGGTCGAACAGCGCGCGCGGCTCGTTGATCACGACCGAGGCCTGCGGGACGTTCTCGCCGGTGAAGGCGGGCAGGTAGGTCTTCTGCTGCGAGTCGGTGCCCCACTGGGAGAGCGCGACAGCGACGCCGCTCGGCGCCAGGATCGGCAGCGCCAGACCCATGTCGCCGTGCGCGAGCGCCTCGGCGACCATCGAGTTGGTGACCGCGCCGCGTTCGGAGGCCGCACCCTCGAGCTCCTCGGGCACGTTGATCAGGGTGATGCCGAGTTCGGCCGCGCGCTCGAGCAGGTCGCGCGGCGCCTTGGCGGCGTGGTCGGCCTCGTAGGCCGCGGGGCGCAGGATCTCGGCGGCGAATTCGCGCACCGTCTCGACGATCATCTGCTGCTCGTCGGACGGGGTGATGTCGAAGAGGTCCTTCTTCTTCGACTCGTTGTCCGCGAGCCGTTTCGGCGCACCGCCGCCCGCGATCTTGTTGAACGCGCGGGTGGCCGCACCCAGAGTGCGGAAGCCGGTCTTGGTGCCTTCGTAGGTGACCCGCTCGATCGGCTTGCGCAAGTTGTACTTCTCGGCGAGTTCCGACCCGGTGAGAGTCGTCATGGCCCGCATGGCGGCACCCATCCAGTCCCGCTTGGGCTGATTGAGGCCGACGGCGGACGTGTCTGGACGTCGCGTCGTTGCGCTGTCTCGAGTGCTCATCATCACCTGTTTTCTCGGGTGGGTGGGTGAGGTCTTGCCCCAGCTATCTTACTCCTGAGTAAGGCTATCTTACTCCAGAGTAAGAAGGCCGTCGAGCGGCCGTCGATCCGATGCTGCCGGAGGTTGGCCGTGGCCGACGCTCCGGTGCGCGAATCGCGTCTCGATCCCAGGTGTGGGCCCGATTCTTCGTGACGGCTCACGATTGCCACGTAGTGAAACGAATGTACTTCACAATGCGCTGGATTCGGCTACGGTGTCGGCACGTTTGTCTGCCCCCGAGATGGAGGTCTTGTTCATGAAGCGGCTTGTGGTAGTGGCCGGGTTCGCGGTGGCGGTCGGGTTGGGCGCACCGGCGGCGATCGCCGCGCCGGGTCTGCCGTTGGTGCCCATCGATGTGGATCCCGGCGGGCCGCCGCGGGTCGATTTCGGTTCCGGCGCACCGGTGGTGGACTTCGGCTCCGGTGAAGCGGGGACGGGTATCGACCTCGGTTCGGGCGAAGTCGGTTTCCCGTCCGGCTCGGCGGGCTCGGGCTCCGGCGGATCCGGATCCGCGTCGGGGTCGGGTACCGGCTCGGCGCGGCCCTGACGGAAACGGCTCCGTGGGACCGTCGTGTCGGATGATGTGAGGGTCCCGCGGGGCTGGCCGCGGTGGTGCCGTCCGTTCGGAGTGTTGTGTTTCTTGGGCCGCTGTGCTCTCGAGACACTGTGTTTCTCGCGACTCTGTGTGGGACGCTGTGTTTCCTCGCGATGCTGTATTTCTGCGGTACGCAGTGCGTCGGTCGCCGGAGACGCGGGGTTCGTGTGATGTGGCCGGATGCGCGGCGCTGTGTCATCGTGGCCGGATGTACTGGGTAGCGGGGGTTTTCGCCGCCGTGTTGGTCGCGTTCTCGAATCGGTACGGCTACCACCGCGATGAGCTCTACTTTCTCGCGGCGGGCAGGCATCCCGCGTGGGGCTATGCGGATCAGCCGCCGTTCACGCCGCTGGTGGCCAGGGCGATGGCGGCCATCGATCCCGAATCGTTACCGCTGCTGCGGGCACCCGCCGTGCTCGCGGCGACCCTCGTGGTGGTCTGCGCCGGGCTGATGGCCCGGGAATTCGGCGGTGGTCGCGCGGCGCGGGCGCTGGCCGCGGCGGCGGTCGCGAGCGCCGCGCTGGTGCAGGGTGCGGGACATCTGCTGAGCACGGCGGTGTTCGATCTGGCGGCGTGGTCGGTGCTGGGGTTGTTGCTTTTGCGGTTGCTGCGTTACCCCGCTCGGCCCGGCCCAGGCGCGAAATCGGTGACGGTCGCACAATATTCGGTCCCAGTCGCCGCGGCGGACCCTGCCGTCGTGGAATCCGCCGATGCGGTCATAGCCGCGAAATCGGCCGTCGACGGCGCGGCTGTCCTTCGCGCCGATCCCCGTTGGTGGCTTGCGATCGGGCTGGTGGCGGGGGCTGGCCTGCTGAACAAGTCGCTGCTGATCTTTCCCGGCGCGGCGCTGGTGGTCGCGCTGCTCGTAGTCGGCCCGCGAAAGGTCTTGGCGACCAGGTACTTTCCCGTGGCTGTCGGGCTGGCGGCCCTGCTCTGGCTGCCGTATCTGTGGTGGCAGGCGCGCGACGGGTGGCCGCAGTGGGACGTCGGGCGGGCGATCGCGGGCGGTTCGTCCGGCACGTCCGATTCGCCGATCATGTTCGTACTGTTGCAATTCGGGCTGATGGGTCCGCTGCTGACGCCGCTGTGGATCTACGGACTGTGGCGGCTCTGGCGGGAGCCGCGCTATCGCGCTATCCCGGTCGCCTACGGTCTGCTGTTCGTCGTCTTCCTGCTGACCGGCGGGAAGGCGTATTACCTGGGCGGGATGTATCCGATCCTGCTCGCCGCGGGCGCGGTGCCGTTGGCAGGCATGCTCGGCCTGCGGCGTTGGCGTTGGGCGGCGGCCTGCTCGGTCGTGACGGTGAATGCGATCGGCTCGGCCGTGTTGTTCCTTCCGATCCTCCCGGTCTCGGCGCTGCCCGGGTCGCCGGTGCTCGCGGTGAACTACGACGCGGGGGAGACCATCGGATGGCCGGAGTTCGTCCGTCGAATCGGCGCTGTCCGTGCCGGTTTGGGTGGTGACGTCGCCGTGCTCACCGCCAACTACGGCGAGGCGGGCGCGATCGAGCGCTTCGGCGCGCCCTATGACCTGCCGGCACCGCACTCCGGCCACAACGCCTACTGGTGGTGGGGCCCACCGCCCGGCACCGCCACGGAGGTGCTCATGGTCGGCATCGAGCGTGATCGACTCGCCGAACTGTGCGCCGTCGTCGAACCGGCGGGCCGCATCGACAACGGCCTCGGCATCGACAACGACGAACAGGGCGAGCCGCTGTTCGTCTGCCGCGAGCCGCGCGCGCCGTGGCACGAACTCTGGCCGCGCGCAAAGCATCTCGGCTGAATCTAGAGCCGATGCCTGCGCAGGAACTCGTCGATGACCTTCCACCATTGCGCGGGCCGCTCGACCATGAGCGCATGCCCGGCGTCGATCTCGACGTACTCCGCGCCCGGAATGGCCGCGGCGAGCATGCGCGAATTGGCCGGGTCGATCAGCAGGTCGGCGGTGGCGTTCAGTACCAGCGTCGGCACCGTGATGCGCGCCAGATCGGCTGTGGTGTCCACGTTTTCGACGAGGGCTGCTTGCTGCCTCGTCCCGCCGGGCACGGCGGCGGCGGTCTGCCGGATCAGCGCGTCGACAGCGGCGGTGGGCAGCGAGCCGAGATGGTCCGCCGAGAAACCGACCAGGGCCGACAGCCGCGCGAACGTCTCGGTGTCGCCGAGATCCAGCAGATCCTGCCACGCCTGGACGGCAATCCTGGCGCGGTTGTCCGGCTTCGCGAAGCCCGCGGCCAGCAGTAATCCGCGGACCCGGTCGGGATGCCGGACGGCGGCCCGCACCGCCACCGCGGTGCCGAGCGAGAACCCGAGGACGGTGAAGGTCTCGACGCGCGCGTCCACCGCGGCCGCGACCAGTGCGTCGGCGAGTGCGTCGAGGTCGAGCCGGGTGTCGTCGCCGGGGTAATCGGAGGCCACCACGGTGTGCGTCGCGGCCAGCGCCGGGATGATGCCGCCGAAATTGCTCGCGATCGAGCCGCTCGCCCCGTGCGCGAGAACGATGCCGGACCCGGCGCCGGAGACGGTGGTGGTCAGGGGAATCGCTGTCATGCCGCCGAAGTTAGGTATTCACATGGATGTGAAGGCCAACCCGGAGTGAGCGGAGTCACATGCTGATCGGAGACCTCTCGCGCGTCAGCGGCGTGGCCCCGCGACTGCTGCGCTACTACGAGGAACAAGAGTTGCTGGTGCCCGGCCGGGACGCGAAGGGCTACCGCACCTACGGCGCGGACGCGCCCGCGCGGGTCGCCCGCATTCGCGAATTGCTCGCGGCCGGAATGTCGACCGAGGACAGCCGCGGTCTGCTGCCCTGTATGTCGGATCCGACGCGGTGGGTGCTGCCCTGTGACGAGTCGCTCGACATCGTCGAACAGCGCTACGCCGAGCTCGGCAGCAAGATCGCCGAACTCACCAGGCAGCGCGCCCTGCTCGAGGTGCAGCGCGACGCCATCCGGGACTGGCTCGACCGAGAGTGACTCCAGCGCAGGAGTCTTCGACCAGGTCGTTCGGTGTGCGGCGGTGTTAGCGTATGCCGCATGCCATCACGGATGGGGAGTAAGCGCTTCGGCGCCGCGGTCTTGACGATCGTGGCTGGACTGACGATCGGATCACCCACGGTGCGAGCGGATTTCGTGCCCGCGTCGTGCGCGCAGGGGTGGATCGCGGAGACCGTGGTCGCGGGCGTGGGCAATCTGGAGAATCTCGACAGCGACGGCGCGGGCGGGTTCTACGTCACCGGCATCCTCGATGGATTCCTCGCCCACGTCGACGCCTCCGGCCGCTTCGAACCGCTGCTCACCGGACTCGATCACCCCGCGGGCGTGCGGGTGGTCGGACGCTCGGTGTACTACCTGACCGGCGACGGCCTGGACGCCCCGCCGGGCACGTTGCAGCGCTACGACCTCGACACAGGCGCGGTCGAGGTGTTGCTGACCGACTTGAACGGACCGAACGGCCTGCTGGTGCTTCCCGACGGGGACCTGCTGTTCACCACCCTCGGCATCAAGTCCGCCCCGACCGGCATCTCGCGCTATCGCCCGTCCACCGGCGAGTACACCAAAACCTGGTCCCCGCTGCCGCTGACCAACGGACTCGCGCTCGCGCCCGACGGCCGATCCGTGTTCACGGACAGCTTGGAGCTGAAGATCTTCCGCATTCCGCTGGACGCCCCGGGCACCTCGACCGTCGTCTCGGGCATTCCGCAGCTGCTCGCGCTGCCCGACGACATGGAGGCCACCCGCGACGGTCAGCTGTTCGTCGCCGATCACGCGCTGGGCGCCGTCTACAAGATCGACACCGCGACCGGCGCGGCCTGCGCCATCATCACCGGACTGATCAAGCCTGGCCCGCTCCGCAATCCGCCGGACGGTGCGACATCGGTGCGCATCGTGCGCGAGGGCGACGGCTGGGCGCTGTACGTGACGAGCATGGACGGCGCCCTGCGCCGATTGCGTCCACCGGCCGGGCTCGACCTCACTCCAGCCGACGAACGGCGGCGATAGCCGGAACGGACGCCCGCGCAGCCAGTAGGTTGGCTGGCATGGTGGATTCCCACACGCTCGAACCCCTCGACATGGTTCCGGCGACCACGGCCGACGCCGCCCCGCTCATCGCCCTCCGCGACCGCCTGGCGCGCTGGATGGTCGCCAACGGCATCAGGCAGTGGCTACCCGGTGAATACCCCGTCGCGATCCTCGCGCGGGAGGCGACCCGCGGCGAGTGGTACGTGCGGCGCGAGCCGACCGGTGAGGTGGTGGCGGCCGTGCGGCTGGTCTGGCACGACCCCGACTTCTGGGGCGCAGGCGAGCTCGAGGCCGGGTACGTGCACGGACTCATGGTCGCGCCCGGCCACCGCGGCCGCGGAATGGGCGCGCGGGTGCTCGCGTTCTGCGCCGAACGCACCCGTGCGCGCGGGCTCGACCGGCAGCGCCTGGATACCGCCGCGGACAACCCCGGGCTGCGGAAGTATTACGCCGCACAGGGTTTCACCGAGCTGCGGGAGACGACGCTGCCGCCGCAGTTCCACGGCACCGACCGCGTCGTGTTGATGGAGAAGCTGCTGACCTAGGCGCCCTGTCTAGCGCGCGAAGCGGGACAGCACCGCCTCGTGCAGGAGTCCGTTGGTCGCGACGGCGTCGCCGCCGTGCGGGCCCGGCGTGCCGGACAGCGACGTGAAGACGCCGCCCGCCTCGCGGACCAGGATGTCGAGGGCGGCCAGATCCCACAGCGACACTTCGGGTTCGGTCGCGATGTCGACCGCGCCCTCGGCGAGCAGGCAGTAGCTGAAGAAATCGCCGTATCCTCGCACCCGCCACACGTCGTCGGTGAGTGCGAGGAAGTCCTCGCGCATCCCGCGCTCGCGCCAGCCGGACAGGCTGGAGAAGGCCAGGCTCGCCGAGTCGAGCCCGGCGACGGCCGACACCGAAATCGGGTGGGGCGCACCGGGATGGAAGGTGGTCCAAGCGCCCGAACCCGCCGCCGCCCACCAGCGCCGCGCCAGCGCGGGCGCGCTCACCACGCCCACCACCGGCACGCCGTCCTCCAGCAGAGCGATCAGGCTGGCCCAGATCGGCACGCCCCGCACGAAGTTCTTGGTGCCGTCGATCGGGTCGACCACCCACTGGCGCCCGCGGAATTCCGCGTCGCCGCCGAACTCCTCGCCGAGCACCGAGTCCTCCGGCCGCTCGTGCGTCAGCATCTGGCGGATCGCCCGCTCCACCGCGAGGTCGGCGTCCGAGACCGGCGTCAGATCCGGCTTCGCGTCCACCTTCAGATCCAGCGCGCCGAACCGCGCCCTGGTGATCGTGTCGGCCGCGTCGGCCAGCCGCAACGCGAGTTCGAGGTCAGAGGAGTGAGCAGCCACGTCAGCAAACCCTAATGGACGCGGCCGGACGCGGGCCGTCGACAGCCCGCGTCCGGCCGGACCGAAGCGTGGCACGCCCGACGGACTGTGCCGCGGAGTTCGTCGCAGGCTCGCGTATGGCCGGGCTGAGGCGGGGCGCGCCTGCCGGACGCGGCCGGACGGAGCGCGTCGTCGGCTCGCGCACAGCCGGGCCGGAGGCGGAAGTACGCCTACTGAGAACTGTCGGACGGACGCCGTCGGCAGCATGCGCACGACCGGACCGGAGACCCTGCACGCCCACTGCACTCGATCGAGCGCCTCAGGCGGCGACCGACGCCGTCCGGGCGGCGGCGAGCGCGGCGGCCCACCAGTGCAGCCGGTCGAGCATCGTCTGCGCCGCGGCGGCGGGTTCGTTCGGTTCGCGCAGCCGGCCTTCCTCGTCGAAGAGCAGGTAGTAGCGCGGGAACGAGACGTACTCGCGGACGGTGTGCGCGTTCAGTTCGTTGAAGACCTGCCGCAGGTGCTCGATCGCGAGCAGGCCGCCGCTGGCTCCGCTGTAGCCGACGAATCCGATCGTCTTGGCGTCCCACTGGGTGAAGTGCCAGTCGATGGCGGCTTTCAGCGCGGCCGGGTAGCTGCGGTTGTAGTCGGGGGTGACGATGACGAACGCGTCGGCGGCGGCCAGCCGGGCGCTGAGGTCGACCATGCCCTCGGGGCGCGGCGGGTTCGGTTCCATGGCGGGCGGGACCGCGGGCAGCGCGAGCGGCAGGTCGGCGTCGGCGAGGTCGATCACGTCGACCTCGAAGCCGCCGTGGCTGGCAGCCTGTTCGGCGAACCAGGCGGCCACCGTCGAACCGAACCGGCCCTCGCGGACGCTGCCGATGATCACCGCGAGCTTCAGAGCGGACATGTTTGCTCTCCTTCGATCGAGTGCGGTCGGTGCGACCGCCGCGTCTCAATCTGCTGCCGGACCGCGTGGGACTGGTAGACCGCGCGGAGAGTGGTAGTGGCAGGGCCACCCTTGCGGCGGGCCGTGCTTGTACCGTTCGGAGGGTGAGCGACAACGAGCTTGGCTTGTTTCTCCGGAGCAGGCGCGAGGCAGTAAGTCCGGCGCGGGTCGGCCTGCCCGCGGGTCCGCGCAGGCGTACCCCCGGACTCCGCCGCGCCGAACTGGCCACCGTGGCCGGGGTGAGCGTCGAATACATCACCCGGCTGGAGCAGGGGCGCGACCGTCATCCCTCGCCGCCGGTGCTCTCGGCGCTGGCCGACGCGCTCCAGCTCACACCGAGCGAACGCGTCCACCTGCATCGCCTGACCAAATCCGCCGACCCCGGGTTCAGCTGCACGGGCGGCGCGCAGCCGACGCGGCAGGTGCGCCCGACCGTGCGCGCCGTTCTCGATCACCTGGACCCGGCGGCCGCGGTCGTGGTCAACCGGCTCGGCGAGGTGCTCGCGTGCACCGAGGGCTACCGCAGGTTGATGGGCCCGACCGGCCTGCTCGACGACGACCCGCTGGCCAACCTGGCGCGTTTCGTCTTCGCCGACCCGCGCGCCCGTCTCGTCTACCCCGACTGGGACGACGTGGCCGACCAGCGGGTCGCGGCCCTCAAGCAGGGTCCGTTCCGCGCCGACCCGGCCATCGCGGCGCTCGCCGACGAACTCACGGTGATCGCGGGCGACGAGTTCACCCGGCGCGTGGAGAACGTGCCCAGCCTGCCCGCCGCCACCGGCATCACCCGGCTCGCCCACCCGGTGGCGGGCTCGCTGCGCCTGGCCTACGAAACCCTCGACCTGTTCGCCGACGACGACCAGCAGCTCATCGTCCACCTGCCCGCCGACGACGCCACGGCCGCGGCGCTGGACGCGCTGGCGGGCCGCCGCCCCAGGCAGCTGCGCGCGGTCTCCGGCTGAGACATCCCCCGCAAACGGCGGGCGCGCTTTTTCCCGCCTCGGCGGGGCCGGTAGTCTAATACATCGTGCATCCTGACGTTTCCGCTGATCTCGCCGAACTCGACGCCACGCTGAAGACGGTCGAGTCGGTCCTCGACATCGAGGAACTGCGCCGCCGCATCGATGAGCTCGAGCACCAGGCGGCCGATCCCGACCTGTGGAACAACCAGGATCACGCGCAGCAGGTGACCAGCCAGCTGTCCCACGCGCAGGGCGAGCTGCGCCGGGTCGAGGAGCTGCGCCAGCGGCTCGAGGATCTGCCGGTGCTCTACGAACTCGCCGAGGGCGAGGAGGGCGAGGCCCGCACCCAGGCGCTCACCGAGGCCGACACCGAACGCGCCGCGCTACACGCCGACGTGGAGGCGATGGAGGTCCGCACCCTGCTCTCGGGCGAGTACGACAAGCGCGAGGCGCTGGTCAACATCCGCTCCGGCGCCGGTGGCGACGACGCCGCCGACTGGGCCGAGATGCTGATGCGCATGTACATCCGCTGGGCGGACCGGCACAAGTACGCCGTCGAGGTGTACGACACGTCCTACGCCGAAGGCCAGGGCATCAAGAGCGCCACCTTCGCCGTGAAGACGCCTTACGCGTACGGCACCCTGTCGGTCGAGATGGGCACCCACCGCCTGGTGCGGATCAGCCCGTTCGACAACCAGGGCCGCCGCCAGACCTCCTTCGCCGAGGTCGAGGTGCTTCCCGTGGTCGAGACCACCGACCACATCGAGGTGCCCGAGACCGAGATCCGCGTCGACGTGTACCGCTCCTCGGGTCCCGGTGGCCAGAGCGTCAACACCACCGACTCCGCGGTGCGCATCACGCACATCCCGACCGGCATCGTCGTGACCTGCCAGAACGAGAAATCCCAGCTGCAGAACAAGATCTCGGCCATGCGCGTGCTGCAGGCCAAGCTGCTGGAGCGCAAGCGGCAGGAGGAGCGCGCCGAGATGGACGCGCTGAAGACCAACGAGGGCGCGTCCTGGGGCAACCAGATGCGCTCCTACGTGCTGCACCCGTACCAGATGGTCAAGGACCTGCGCACCAGCTACGAGGTCAACAACCCGACCGCGGTGCTGGACGGCGACATCGACGGTTTCATCGAGTCCGGCATCAGGTGGCGCATGCGAGAAAGCCAGAACCAGTGAGCTGTTTCAGAAGTCGCAGCATCCGCCGGCGGATGCGCGAAGGCTGAGCCGAATTGGTTCTCGGAACCCGCTCAGAAGTTGCGGCATCCGCTGGCGCACACGGGAGCAGGCGAATCAGTTTGCGGTGCGTGGCATTCCGGTGCGACGCGCGGCCCCGGTCGTTACTCCGTTGTAGCCTGTCTGGCGTGCGTGTTGCGGATGGTGTGAAACGGCAACCGGGATGGGCGAGGTGATCGCGGCGGCGTCCGCCGCGGACTCCACGGCCTGGCTGCGATCCAGCGGCCTGGAGATCGTGCTGCTGATCCTGGGCGTGATGCTGTTCAGCCGGTTCGCCACGTTCGTGCGCGACCGGGTCACCAGCAAGATCGACGCGGGTTTCCGCAGCAGCGACGCGCTGGTGCGGACCGAGGCGGCCAAACATCGGCACGCGCTGGCCCAGGTGCTCACCTGGGTCGTGCTGACCGTCGTCTACGTGCTGGTCGGCATGGAGGTGTTGCAGCGGCTCGGCTTCCAGGTGACCGGGCTCGTGGCGCCCGCCGCGGTGCTCGGCGCCGCGCTCGGTTTCGGCGCGCAGCGCATCGTGCAGGACATTCTGGCCGGATTCTTCCTGATCACCGAGCGCCAATACGGATTCGGTGACGTAGTTCGCATCGCCGTGGCTGGATCCGCGGAGATGGCCGAGGGTACGGTCGAGGACGTCACGTTGCGGATCACCACGCTGCGCAACGCCGACGGCGAGGTGATCACCGTGCCGAACGGGCAGATCGTGAAAGTGACCAATCTGTCCAAGGATTGGGCTCGCGCCGCGATCGACGTTCCGGTGGCGGCCAGCGCCGACATCACCAGGGTGAACGAGATTTTGCACAAGGTAGGAGCCGAAGCGTTCCGCGACCGCAGGCTCGAGCCGCTGCTGCTCGACGAACCCACCGTGATGGGCGTGGACGACCTCACGATGGATCAGATGAACATCCGAATGGTTGCTCGAACATTGCCGGGTAAGCAGTTCGAGGTCGGACGTGAGCTGCGGGTCCGAGTGGCCGCGGCCTTGCGCCGGGAAGGTATCAGTGAAACCACGTAAGTCGACCGCGATCCTGGGGGCGACCTGGGTCGCGACATTCGTGTTGTACCTGTTCGTCAAGCCCGATCAACCGGCTGCGACCGGGATCACTCAGGTCGTGAACACCATACCGGCGCTGGTGAATACGGAGCAGGCCGGACAGTAGCTGCAACTCTGGGGTGGATGCGCGGGTTTAGCTGGTTAGACTGGCTCCCCGTGATCACCATGCGGAACGTCACCAAGTCGTACAAGACGTCGACGCGACCCGCGCTGGACAACATCACGGTCGATGTGAGCAAGGGCGAGTTCGTCTTCATCATCGGACCGTCCGGCTCCGGCAAGTCGACCTTCATGCGTCTGCTCTTGAAAGAGGAGGCGCCGACCGCCGGGGAGATCCGCGTCGCGGACTTCCGCGTCGATCGGCTCCCCGGGCGCAAGGTGCCGAAGCTGCGCCAGCGCATCGGCTGCGTCTTCCAGGACTTCCGGCTGTTGCAGCAGAAGACGGTCCAGGAGAACGTCGCGTTCGCCCTGGAGGTGATCGGCAAGCGTCGCCAGGTCATCGACCGCACGGTGCCCGAGGTGCTGGACATGGTCGGTCTCGGCGGCAAGGGTGACCGGTTGCCCAGCGAGTTGTCCGGCGGCGAGCAGCAGCGGGTGGCCATCGCCCGCGCGTTCGTGAACCGGCCGCTGGTGCTGCTGGCCGACGAGCCCACCGGCAATCTCGACCCCGACACCAGCTTCGACATCATGGTGCTGCTCGAGCGCATCAACCGCACCGGAACCACGGTGGTGATGGCCACCCACGACAACCACATCGTCGACTCGATGCGCAGGAGGGTGGTCGAGCTCGACCACGGCCGCCTGGTGCGCGACGACGCGATCGGCGTGTACGGAGTAGATCGGTAATGCGCGCGAGTTTCCTTTTCAGCGAGGTGGCCACCGGTCTGCGTCGCAATGTGACGATGACCGTCGCGATGATCCTGACCACCGCGGTGTCGCTCGCCATGCTCGGCGGCGGCCTGCTCTCGGTCCGGATGGCCGACAAGACCGAGCAGTACTTCACCGGCCGCCTCGAGGTGCGCTTCTACCTCGACGAGAACATCTCCGCCAACGACCCGGACTGTGCTACCGATCCGTGCCGCTCGCTGCTGGCCGACATGAAGAACACCTCGGGCGTGGTCAGCGTCCAGTTCCTCAATCGCGCCGCCGCGCTGGACGAGGCGAAGAAGCTCTTCGCCGATCAGCCGGAGATGGTGCAGTACATCTCGGAGACGCCGCTGCCCGCCTCGATGCGGGTCAAGATGACCGACGGCGACCAGTACGAGCGCATCTACGACACCTACCACGCCCGCAACGGCGTGCGCACCGTCGCCAACGACCGCGAGTTCGTCGACCGGCTGCTTCGGCTGTTCGACGGCCTGCGCAACGCGGCGTTCGGTCTGGCCGTGGTGATGGCGCTCGCGGCGCTGCTGCTGATCGCCAACATGATGCAGATCGCGGCGTTCACCAGGCGCACCGAAGTGGGCATCATGCGGTTGGTCGGTGCGACGCGCTGGTACACCCAGCTGCCGTTCCTGCTGGAGGCCGTGGTCGCGGCCTTGGCGGGTTCGGTGTTGGCGATCCTCGGGCTGCTCCTCGCCCGGCCGCTTGTCATCGACCGGGCGCTCGGACCGCTGTTCGACAGCAATGTGTTCCCGCGGATCACCGGTGACGACATCGCCACGGTCGCGTTGACCATCGCGCCGGTCGGCATCCTGGTCGCGGCCGTCGCGGCCTACGGCACCCTGCGGTACTACGTCCGCGAGTGACGGGTCCACGAGTGAGGCGGAAAGTCGTTCATCCCCATGGGGAGAACTCGGCCGATACGGCCCGATCCACCGCGATGTAGCGGCGTGGTGGTCGGGGGTCGCTCGTAGGATGGGCCCCGTGAATCCCCCCGAACCCCTCCCTGCCGACGTGACCGTCTCCGTCGCCCCCGCGGGCGCCGAAAGCGCTGCGGCGCAAGAGGTTCTACGCAGGGTCTTCGGGTACGACAGTTTCCGCGGCGACCAGGCCGAGATCGTCGGGCACGTGATCTCCGGCGGGGACGCGCTGGTGCTGATGCCGACCGGCGGCGGCAAGTCGCTGTGCTATCAGGTGCCCGCCCTGGTGCGGCCCGGCGTCGGCGTGGTGGTCTCGCCGCTGATCGCGTTGATGCAGGACCAGGTGGACGCGCTCAGCGCGCTCGGTGTGCGCGCGGGCTTCCTCAACTCGACGCAGTTCCCGGACGAGCGGCGCACGGTGGAGGCCCAGTTCCTCGCGGGTGAGCTCGACCTGCTGTATCTGGCGCCGGAGCGGCTGCGGCTGGAGTCGACGGCCGAGTTGCTCGATCGCGGCAAGGTCGCGCTGTTCGCCATCGACGAGGCGCACTGCGTATCGCAGTGGGGCCACGACTTCCGGCCCGACTATCTGGGGCTGTCGATGCTGCACGAGCGCTGGCCCGACGTGCCGCGCATCGCGTTGACCGCGACCGCCACCGAGAAGACCCGTGACGAGATCATCGAGCGCCTCGATCTGGGCGGGGCGCGCCGGTTCGTGGCCAGTTTCGACCGGCCCAACATCCAATACCGGATCGAGCCGAAGAACCGCCCGGACCGGCAGCTGCTGGAGTTCATCCGCGCCGAGCACGCCGGTGACGCGGGCATCGTCTACTGCTTGTCGCGCAATTCGGTGGAGAAGACGGCGGCCTTCCTCAACGAGAACGGCGTCGGCGCGGTGCCGTACCACGCCGGACTCGACCACCGCACCCGCGCCGCGAACCAGGCTCGGTTCCTGCGCGAGGACGGATTGGTCGTGGTCGCCACCATCGCCTTCGGCATGGGCATCGACAAGCCCGACGTCCGATTCGTCGCCCACCTGGATCTGCCGAAGTCGGTGGAGGGTTACTACCAGGAGACCGGTCGCGCGGGACGCGACGGACAGCCGTCCACCGCGTGGATGGTCTACGGACTCAACGACGTGGTGCAGCAGCGCAGGCTGATCGACTCCTCCGAGGGGGACGCCGCGCACCGTCGGCAGCTGCAACTGCACCTCGACGCCATGCTGGCCCTGTGCGAGACCGTGGCCTGCCGTCGCACCCAGCTGCTCGCCTACTTCGGGCAGGCCGGTCTGCCGTGCGGCAACTGCGACACCTGCCTCACCCCGCCCGAATCCTGGGACGGCACCGTCGCCGCGCAGAAGCTGCTGTCGGCCGTCTTGCGCCTCAAGCGTGAGCGCGGTCAGAGCTTCGGCGCGGGCCATGTCGTCGACATTCTGCTCGGCAAGACGAACCCCAAGGTCGTTCAGTACGACCACCACGAGCTGAAGGTCTTCGGCATCGGCACCGATCTGCGCGATACCGAGTGGCGCGGCGTGGTCCGGCAGCTGCTCGCGCAGGGGCTGCTCACGGTGCACGGTGACTACGGCGTGCTGACCCTGACCGAGGCCAGCCAGGAGGTGCTGTTCGACGGCCGCCAGGTGCGGTTGCGTCGCGAGCCGGAGCGGGTCACCAAACCGTCGAGGTCCGCCAAGCCGGGCAAGGCGGCCGCCGCGGCCGACCTCGCCGCCGCCGATGTGCCACTGTTCGAGAAGTTGCGCGAGTGGCGCGGCGCCACGGCCAAGGAGCAGGGCGTGCCCGCCTACGTCGTGTTCCACGACGCGACGCTGCGCGAGATCGCCACCCGCAAGCCGGCGAGCCTCGCGCAGCTGGGCGCGATCGGCGGCATCGGTGAGAACAAGCTCGCCAAGTACGGCGAGCAGGTGCTCGAGGTGCTCGCCGCCGAGTGACCTGATGCGCACGTCCGGGTGCACGGACTGTGAAATATTGACCCCTCAGATCGACTGTCGCGCCGCCGTGGGCCAGGATGGTCCGGGAAATCGGAGTCGCGGAGGTCGGCATGAGTGGTGCGCAGGGGATCGGTCGTCGGGAATTGCTGGCGGGGGCCGCGGGGATCGCGGCGGGAGCCACCCTGGTCGGTCTCACGCCGGCCCAGGCGGTTCCGGTCGCCGCTGGGATCGCCAAGTTCGGGCTCCCGGCCGATCGCGCCGTGCGCGCGCTCGTCACCGGCGACGCGGGCACTGGCACGCGCACCCAGTGGGCGGTCGCGGACGCCGCCCGGGCGTTCCACGCCCGTGAACCGTTCTCGCTGGCGCTCGGCCTCGGTGACAACATCTACGAGAGCGGCCCGAACAGCGGCGACGACGTCCAGTTCGCGACGAAATTCGAGAACCCGAACACCGGGCTGGACTTCCCGTGGGCGATGGTGCTCGGCAACCACGACACCAGCTCGGTCATCGGCGGCGACGGCGGCTGGCTGCTGCGCGGAAATCACGAGGTCGAGTACCACGCGAACTCGCCACGCTGGTGGATGCCGAGCCGCTACTACTCCGTCCGGGTGCCGGAGGAACGGCCGGTGGTCGAGTTCTTCGTGCTCGACCTCAACCCGCTGGCCGCCTACCTGCCGCCGCTGTTCGCGCCGTACTGGGCGGTCGACGGCGAATTCATGAACGCGCAGCGCGCCTGGCTGGACCGGGCGATCGCCGAATCACCCGCACCGTGGAAGATCGCCTGCACGCACCACCCGTACCTGAACAACGGCCCGCACGGCGACGCGGGCAACTACGAGGGCCTGTCCATAGAACCCCTCAACGGCGTGCACGTGAAGCGGTTCTTCGAGGACCACGTGGTGGGCAAGTGCCATTTCATCCTCTCCGGCCACGACCACTCGCTCCAGGTGCTCGAGCCCACCGCGGCGGCCAAGGGCACGCGCCAGCTGGTGTCCGGCGCGGCAGCGAAAACCGTTGGCGCCGAGCCGCGCCGGACGCCAGGCGGCGCCGGGACGCCCGCCCTCTACGAGAACTACCACCAACTGGGCTTCATGGTCATGGACCTCAGCCCGAGCGCGGTGGATCTGCGGGTGGTCGCTGTGGACCCGGCGACGGGCGTGGGCTCCGAGGTCTTCGGCCGTCGCCTGGCGTAGACCGCCGCCCGACGGCACAGCCCACATCACCGAATCACAACACCCCGAGGGCTGCGCCGGTAAATTTCCGCCCCGGCGGTTACCGTGCAGGCATGGCACCCGGTGATGACCCGCCCGAGGGCGGCTCCGACACGTCCGGTGGATCGCCGCCACCCGACACTCCCGCCCCCGCGCCGCACGGCCCGATGGATCCCGCGGTGGAATCGGTGTGGCTGGGTCGTCGGCGCACACCCGTGCACCTCGGCCGTCCGCGCGTGTCCACCCTGCTCATGCTCGCCGCCTTCGTCGCGGTCCTCGTGATCTACATCGCGCTGCGGCCCGGCGGCTGAGCGCACAGCGTTGCACCGGCCACAGCGCTGGAATAAAACGATTGCCGCGTCACTTAGAGTTGACCGTTATGAAGGAAAAAGGGCGCAAGGTCATCGCGACCAACCGCCGGGCGCGGCACAACTACACGATCCTGGACGTCTACGAGGCCGGGATCGCGCTGGTCGGTACCGAAGTCAAGAGCCTGCGCGAGGGCAAGGCCTCGCTGGTGGACGCCTTCGCGACGGTCGACAACGGCGAGGTGTGGCTGCGCGGGCTGCACATTCCGGAGTTCAGCCACGGCACTTGGACCAACCACGCACCACGCCGGGTGCGCAAGCTGCTGCTGCACAAGCGAGAGATCGAGCGCTTGGTGGGCAAGTCGCGCGAGGGCAACCAGACGCTGGTGCCGCTGTCGATGTACTTCTCCGACGGCAAGGTCAAAGTCGAGCTCGCGCTGGCCAAGGGTAAGCAGGACTACGACAAGCGCCAGGATCTGGCTCGGCGGACCGCCGAACGCGAAGTGACTCGCGAGCTCGGCCGCCGCGTCAAGGGCATGAGCTGAGATCGTAGACCTGGAACACGGGAACCCCCGGGTGCGATCGAGCGGATCGCGCCGGGGGTTCCGTCAGTTCGGTCTCACAATCGCGCGCACGGTCCGTGCAGCGTCACGCGTTGCAGCGTCGGCCCGCGGAAGTCGGGCAACAGAGTCCGCGACCCCATCGGCGCGTTCGCGTCGGGCACGCCGATGACCGCCCGCTGCGCGGTGAGGTCCGGTTCGCCGGAGCCGTAGTTGTGCACGGCGGCCATGCCCTCCGAATCCACCGAGAGCCCGTCCAGCGCGCCGCGCACACCGGCGCGGGTGAGATCGCCCTCCGCCTCGGCGCGGCTCAGCACCGCCTTCATCGGGTAGGAGATCGCCCAGCCGAGGTTGTAACCCCAGTTCGTCGGCGGCTGTAGTGCCGCCGCGCGGGCATGCTGGGCGCCGACGCTGCGTCCGTCCCAGCCGTCGTAGGGCGAGGTGTAGTTGTACAGCGAGGTGATCGCCGCCGCGACGGGCGTCTTCAGCAGGGCCCCGTTCCAGGTCGGGGTGGAACCGAGGAATCGGCCGTCGTAGCCGCCGGCGACGAGTTTGCCGATGATCTCGGCGGTTTCGGCGGGACCGGTGGCCAGCAGCACGACATCCGGCGGGTTGGCCAGGATCTCGGCGACCGGCCCGTCCTGGTTGCCCACCTCGGCATTCGGGCCGGTGTCCACGCGGGCGGTGACGATCGCGTTGTTCTCCGACGCCCACCGCAGTGCGCCGTTGGCGTAGTCGCCGCCGTAGTTGCCGCGGAAGGCGACGACGGCGAGCGTGCGCGGCCTGGACTGGAACTGGGCGAACCAGTCCAGGCCCATGATCGCCTCGGTGCAGTACGAATATCCCGTGTCCAGCACCAGATTCCGGTCGGTCTCGCGATACTGCCAGCCCGACCAGAGGGTGCCCGCGCCGGTCAGCAGGTCCACCGCGTCCATCTCCGGCAGCACCGAAAGCGTCTGCGCCGTACCGAAACTCATCGCCAATGCCAGAACGTGCGGTTCGATCTGACGGAACTGCTCACGGTGCCGGTGCGGATCGTAGGCGGTGTCCCTGGCGTAGGTCGTGATGTCGACCTCGTAGTTGCCGATGCCGCCCGATTTGTTGACCTCACGCCAGAAGGCCAGCTGACCGTCGTTGAGCGCCTTGCCGAGCGGGGCGAACGGTCCGGCCTCCAGGTCGGACAGCACGCCGAGATAGATACAGCCCTTGCTCTTGTCGACCGCCTGCGGGCAGGGCGCGCTGGTGACGCCTTGCCCCGTCTCGGTCGACTCCGTCGAACAGGCCGCCAGTGCGAAGCCGAAGGCGATCGCGGCCGCAGCGGCGCGGAACAGCCTGCGGCGACGGCGGATTGGTCCCAAAGTTCTCTTCCTTCGATGGAGACGGAAATGCGTTGCCCGGTGGTCGGTCGGTTCACAGCCGGACGCACGGCCCGTGCATCGGCAGTTGCGGCAGGGTCGGTCCGCGGTAGTCGGTGGCCACCGTGCGCGAGCCTAGCGGCGCGGACGGATCGGGGGCGCCGATCACGGCACGCTGGGCGGTGTAATCCGGTGCGCCTGTGTTGTAGGTGTGCGGCGCCGCCATTCCCTCGAAATCGACCGTCAGCGCGGTCTGCGCCGCGCGCACGCCGACCCGGTTCAGCGGGCCGTTCGCCGCCGCCTTCGTGAGCAGCGCCCGCATCGTGTAGGAGACCGCCCAACCGAGGCTGTAGCCCCAGTTCGACGGCTCCTGTGGCGCGGCGGCGCGGGCCCTGCGCGCACCCGTGCTGTCCCCGCCCCAGCCGTCGACCGGCGAAGTGAAGTTGTAGAGCGCCGAGAGCGCCGGCCCGGCGGGTGTTTTCAGCAGCGCGCCGCTCCAGGTCGGCGCCGAGCCGAGGAATCGTCCCTTGTATCCCGCCGCGACGAGTTTGCCTACGATCTCGGCGTTTTCGGCGGGCCCGGTGGCCAGCAGCACGAGGTCCGGTGGGTTGGCGAGGATTTCGGCGACCGGCCGGTCCTGGTTGCCGACCTCGGCGTTCGGTCCGGTGTCGATCCGCGACGTGACCAGCACGTTGTTGTGCGCCGCCCAGCGCAGCGCGCCGTTCGAGTAGTCACCGCCGTAGTTGCCCCGGAACCCGATGACGGCCAGATTGTGCGGCCGGTACTGGTGCTCGGCGAACCAGTCCAGACCCATGATCGCCTCGGTGCAGTACGAATACCCGGTGTCCAGAACCAGATTCAGGTCGGCTTCGGGGTACTCCCAGCCCGACCACAGTGTGCCCGCCGAGGTCACGATGTCGGCCGCGTCCATCTCCTGCAGTAGGGCGAGGGTCTGCGCGGTGCCGAGGCTCATGGCCAGCGCCAGCACGTTCGGCCGGATCTCGCGGAACGCCTCCAGATGTCGGTGCGGATCGTAGGCGGTGTCCCTGGCGTAGGTCGAGATGTCGACCTCGTAGCCGCCGATGCCGCCTGCCTTGTTGACCTCGGTCCAGAATGCGGTCTGCCCGTCCTGCATCGCCCTGCCGATCACGGCGAACGGCCCGCCGCCGAGATCGGACAGCACGCCGAGGTAGATGCAGCCTTTGTCTCTGTCGATTGCGTTCGGGCACGGCGCGCTGGTGACGCCGGGTCCAATGGTTTCGCTCGGCGTGGAACACGCCGCGGCCAAGACGAGCCCGACGATCATCGGAACCGCCGCGGCGTGGAACAGACGACGACGCCGCCTGCTGGTGTTGCCCATTATTGCTCCTGTCGCAGCCACCGGACGCTCTCGATTCCGGTACGGCCGAACAGGAACAGTACCGGTCAGGGGGTCGGCAAGAAGGCGGTTTCGCAGTTGCCGTGGCGTCGTCTGGCGCGGGGTGAACAAATCGGACGACTGACCAGTATGAGGCGGGGTGGATCGGGTGCCCGTTTCGGTAGGTGGGGGGGCAAATCGTGGCTGGTCGGAGGTGGTGTCCACCAGCGGTGCATCCTCCTGCGGTGGGGCTCTCGCTGCGGTGCGCCGATCTCTTGGAACTGTTCCGTCGATGCGGCCGTTGGACTTGTTGACACCTGCCCGACAGCGTGCCGCGAACCGGCCGGTCAGGCTCGAGCGTGATCGCACCTGATCGATATGAGCCGCTAGGCGCGCAAATAATCGGGATGATCCGACGTCTGGTGAGTGTTAGCATTACTAGCCCGCAAGGTGCGGGCGCGTACGGGGCTGAACGGTTTCGACTGCGTACGTTGATTCAGGGGAAGCGTGTCGGTGCAGGCAAGAGACCACCGTAAGCGTCGTTGCAACCAATTAAGCGCCGATTCTCATCAGCGCGAGTACGCTCTCGCTGCCTAAGCGATAGCGTCTCTGTCGGCCCGGGATATGCCCTCGGTCCCGGTGCCGGCATCAGCTAGAGGGCTCACCGTCCGACTCGGTCGCGGAGCCGGACGGGACATCTAACAGCGACTGGGATCGTCATCTCGGCTTGTTCGCGTGACCGAGAGATCCGAGCAGAGACACAGCGAACTGCACACGGAGAAGTCCTGAAGACACGGCGGAGGACCCGGGTTCGATTCCCGGCAGCTCCACGAGTGCAAGGCCCATGCCCATGGAGGGCATGGGCCTTGCTCGTTCCGCTGAGTGTTTGTGGGGGTGCAACCCCCACACCCCGCCCGGCGGGCTTCGCCCCCGGACCCCCGTCCCATGGCTGCCTACCCAATGGCGCGCCACCCCCGGGCCCCCACCCGATGGGCTGCCTACCCAGTGCCATGCCGCCTCGGATCCCCAGCTCATGGCCGCCTACCCACTGGCATGTCGCGCCATGACCCCCAGGGCTGCCGATCCAAATGCTGCGCGCCCTGCGGGCCTCTACTCCAGGGCTGCCTAGTCGATGCCGTTCCCCCGCCGATCGGATCGCCTTGAGTATGATATCTGAGGCATTTCGGGGCAGATCTTGCAGGTATACTGTCCAAAATGCCTTTCAACTCGGTGTCGGGAGGTGGCAGATGCTTCGTAGCTTCAGGGTCGGCAACCATCGTTCGTTCGCGGACGAGAACGAGCTGCTGCTGATGCCTGCCGCTGACGATCGGCCTGCGGTTCCGGTTGCCGCGGTGTACGGGGCGAACGCCTCTGGGAAGTCCAACCTGTTGGATGGGCTCCGGTTCATGCAGCGGGCGGTGACCCAGTCGTTCTCCCGGTGGGAGCCCTTCGCAGGTGTTCCGCGCGCTCCTTACAGCTTTCGGACGAGTCACATATTCTCTGTCGCGTCGACTTACGTCGTCGAGATCGTGGCCGACGGAATTCCGTGGACGTATGGGTTCACGGTCGATAACGAGCGGGTGCTCGAGGAATGGCTTTTCAGCTATCCGGAGAAGCGTAGGCGGGTGCTGTTCCAGCGGACCGGGGACGAGTACAGCTCGGGGTCGGTGATGGCCGAGCATCGGGCTCAGCTCAAAATCATGCAGGAGCTCACCCGACCGAATTCCCTGTTCCTGAGTGCTGTTGCCCAGGCCAGGCCGGATATGTTCCAGCCGGTACACCGCTGGTTCCGTGAAACGCTGATTCTTCCGGACGGGCAACGTGCTTCGACAGATGCGATCGCACGTCGCCTGCGTGGCGTTCTACTTCGTGGGACGGCGGCGGAGGGGGCTCGTCTGGTGGAGCTGGTTCAAGAAGCAGACTTCGGAATTGCCGCCATCGATACACCTGTTGTTCCGGAGGCTCTGCTCGATTCCATCCCGCCCGGGCAACGGCTCGACATCACAGGGCTGAAAATGTTCGATGAGTTCGCTTCGAGAAGTGAAGCGCAAGTCGATGACTCGACGGATAGGATTCCTGCGGTGCACGACGTGTACGGGGATAGAGTTGCTCGCGCGTTGCCTCCGCTGGTATTCGTTCATCACGGCAGCGAAGGGGCCGTGCTGCCGCTGGAGCAAGAGTCCGCGGGCACCATCGCCTGGCTCGAGATCCTGCCCGGAGTTCTGGACGCGCTCGATCACGGGCGGGTTCTGGTCATCGATGAGATCGACACCAGTCTTCATCCGCTGCTCACCGCGTCGCTGATCGAACTGTTCCAGTCGGATGAGACCAATCCTCATGGCGCGCAATTGATCCTGACGACGCACGACTCCTCCCTTCTCGGTACGGTCGTTCGTCCCGATGGATTGCTGCGCCGCGACCAGGTGTGGTTCGTCGAGAAGGACGCGAACGGGGCCAGCTCACTGTATCCGTTGACCGATTACAAGCCGCGCAGCGAGCACAATCTCGAACGTCGCTATCTCGGAGGAAGTTTCGGTGCGATCCCGCGGGTCGACTTCCATCGACTCGCAGAGGCTTTGCGGCATGCCCACCCGGCGTGAGAACTCGCGCCGTCGACGAGCGCCGTTCCGCGATCCGGTGACGCTGATTCTGATCGTGTGTGGCGGCGAAGTCACCGAGCCCGCGTACTTCCACGGTCTACGTCGACACCTGCGCAATCCGGCAACCAAGTCCGCGGTGACGGTGCGCCCCGAGGATCCCAAGCGCGTCGTTGCCTTCGCGGCCAGGCAACGCGCAGACTACGACCAGATCTGGTGCGTTCTCGACGTCGACGAGTTCGACTACTCCGAAACGATCCGAATGGCACGGACGTCGAAAATTGATCTGGCGGTGTCGAATCCGTGTTTCGAGTACTGGCTGCTACTTCATTTCGAGAATTGCGATGCCACCCTGACAGGTTTTCGAGACGTCGAGAAGCGGCTCAAAAAGCACCTCCCGGCCTATGACAAGTCTGCGCTCCGTTTCGCGGACTACATCGAGGGTGTCGAGGAAGCCGTGCGCCGCGCGAAGTCGCGGAGCGTGGACGCCGGCGATGAGCATCGCGCCAATCCGTCGACGGGTGTGTGGAAGCTGGTGGAACTTATGCTGCCTGAATCGTCGGAGCGGTAGCGACCTCGGGCGGAGCCGGATTCGACGGGCGCGGAGGGAGAGGCTTCGTCTCACGGCGGGGCGGAAGGATTCAGCCTCGATATTTCGTCGGGCCTTCGGCCCCTGCGATCGGGTTCGGATTGGTTGTTGGCCGTTGATCAGCGGATTTCGGGCAAATTGGGGTGGCCGGTCAGCAGGTTGGCTGCAGGGTTCCACGGGCCCGGGTGGGTGTCCGGCCTATATCCAGACCGCGCACGGGCCAAGCGAGAGTGGTGGTGCAGAGTCTTTCGGATGTCCGATTGCCGATCGGACGACGGTGGAGGTCGCTCTCAGCGCGATCCGTGGGTCATCGCGGTGGTGATGGCGAAGCCTGCGATCCACTCGGGAATGGGCACGTAGAAGCGTGACGTCATCCGGTAAGGGCCGGTCGCGGCCAGCGAGGCGTATGCCGCGATCCAGGTGCGCACCTCGTGCGCGGAGCCGCCGCCCTCGGCGCCCATCCACTCGGGGGTCCACTCGTCGATATCGGCGAGCCTGCCGTCTTCGAAGGTGTCGAGGACAAGGTTGTCCCAGCGTGGGTTGATCGGCATCATCGTGGTCGATCCCGCCGCGTAGGAGTGGCCGGCCTGCAACATTCGATGCTCGCTGCGAGCCCGCTGTTCGGGAGTCGGCGGGTGGCCATCGATGAGGGCGTCCGCGACGCGGCGCGGTGCGTTCTCGAGAACGGGAACCGGCGGGTCGTGGGACAGTCCACCGGATGCCACGAACATGACCCGCATGCCGAGTTCCCGCGCGGCCGCACCGAGAGCTGTTCCGAGAGAGCGGATGCGATGAAGGGGACCGAACGGCGCGGCGACTCCGTTGACGAAGACCGGGACGACCGGAATGCGGTCCATCCCGCCGAACAGTATCTCCAGCGGCTGGACGAATCCGTGGTCCACCGCCATACGCGCGGAGACGGGCAGATCGATGCCGCGCTCCAGTGCACCGCGGGCCAGTTGTTTCGCCGCGGCCGAGTCGACCGAGAGCGAGCCGACTCGGGAACCGAAGTCGCCGATCGAATACGCCTCGGTCCCGAGGCAGAACGGCGGCATCTGACGGTAGAAGAAGCCGTTGTAGTGATCCGGTGCGTACAGGACGACCAGATCCGGCGCGAACTCGGCGACGAAAGCGCGCGTGGCGGAGATCTCCGCATAGACACGTTGCAGAATGTCCGGGGCCGGATCGTTCTTCCCGATGAGGGGTGAATGCGAGAGTCCCACGAGAGCGGCGGTCATGAGCATGCTCCTTCCCGGTCCGGATGGACGACGAATTTTCCGGTCCTCGCGCCGTCGATCATGAAACCCTTAAGAATCACCGCGAACCATCCGGGCGTTCCAGGTATCTCGCCGAGCACTAGACCGGACGGCGGGTCGTCGGCGCTCTGCGAAATTGCGGTGGCAGCGAGCATGGTCGCAACCCTGCCCTGATAGCCCAGCCGGACCACAGCGCGCGTTCCCTACAGCGGAACGTGCTGTGGATGAGCACGCTCGCAGGCGGTTGTCTGACACCATGACCACCACCATGCGACCCGCCGCCTCCGATGCCTGCGGCGCAGCGGGCGAATCCCCGCGCACCGCCCTCGGTCCGCCCAGGGGTTCGTTGACCCGTCCGGATCCGCAGATGGTGACCACCCCTGACCGGAGGGGCCGAGGGTGACGCAGGAACAACGGGGGACATACGAATTGTGGGCCGGTCCGGCGAACACACCGGTGACCGTCGATGTCGCGCGTTGCGCCGACGGCAGGCTGCGGGTCGCGTACCCGGTCGGCGCCCATGATGTGGAGGTTCGGATCACCGGGGCGCCGAGCGCGCAGGTTCTCACCGACGCGCTCGCCGCGGCGACGTCGGCGATCCTCGATGCCGACCCGCACTGTCGGCGTGTGGTTTTCGCGGTTCCGAAGGGCGACGAAGCCGGCCTGGCCGCCGCCGAGCTCGCCGGTTACCGGCACGTGGTCGACGTCGACGTACCAGGGCAGTCGCTGGGCTTGCTCGTGGTGGAACCGGCGTGGGTCACCGCGGCCGATATCGACAACGAGCACGTTCCGGGCACATGATCGTCGAGCGGCCCGTGGCGGCGTCGCGGGGGTTGCCTGACCCGACCCTCACCGCCGCCGAGCGCGCCCTACTGCGCAAGCTCCATGGCTGCCTCGGCGAGCTGCTCGCCGCCCCCGATTCGGCGCAGTGGCGCTACCGGCAGGGCGAGCGCTCCGGCGGCGGTCACGGAGGATACTCAGAGCTCGCCGCTCGACTTCGCGAACATCTGTCCCGCGGCGGCGGCGACGCGGCGCAGGGTCGGAACATGCCGGCGGGTATCGATGCGCCCGGTAGCCCCCGCAATCGACAGCGCGGCGACTGGACGGCCTGCGGAACCGAACATCGGCACCGCCACACAGCTGAGCCCGCGTTGAATTTCCTCGTCGTCGAACGCGATTCCGTCGCGACGCACGCGTGCGAGTTGCAATGACAGCGCGGCCTCGTCGGTCACGGTGTGTGAGGTGAAGGGACGCAGCGTGGCGGCCGCGGTCGCTGCCGCGTCGCTGTCGTAGGCCAGCAGGACCTTGCCGACCGCCGTGCAGTAGGCGGGCGCGCGGCCGCCGATCCGGGAGGGGGACCGTATCTGGCGGTATCCGTACAGTTTCGCCAGATACAGCACGTCGGCGCCGACGAGCACCGCGAGATGCGTGGTTTCGTGGGTGCGTTCGTAGACGTCGGTGACGAACGGGATCAACCGATCTCGCAGTGCTTCGTGATCGGGCGTGTAGGCGCCGCGACCGAGTTCGTGCAGCCGCGGCCCCAGTCGGTAGCTCGTCCCGACCCGCTCCACCACGCCGTTGCGCTCGAGGATGCTCAGCACCCGGAACGCGGTCGACTTGTTGAGGTCGGCGCGTCGAGCGAGTTCGCTGACGCCGACCCCGGTGTTCGCCTGGTCGCGAAACGAGACCAGCAGGCTGATCGCCTTGTCGATCGCGGCTCGATCGTCGCGGACGGCGTGGGTGAGCGGCTTCGTCGTCATACGATCTCGTGCGTGAAGGAGTAGGCGTTCAAGCGTTCGCGGAGTTCGCCGAGGCGGTCCGGGACGGCATCGTTCAGGTCGATCAGTGCGTGTGCGCGGCCGCCGCGATCGGTCACCGTCACCTCGCCGGACAGGCGCGCGTCCCGGAGTTCCCGCAGCACAACATGATTGACCGAGTCGTGCGCAAGGGCGACTTTGTTCACCTTGCCGACCGCGGTGACCGGTATGGCCGGGATGGTGTGGATGAACTTCGGGACGGCGGCCGGTTCGGGTGCGTGCTGCGCGGCCCAGTCGCTGAGCTCGCGGTGATCCGGATCGGCGCCCGATCGAAGCACGAGGTAGGCGGCCGGGACTTCGCCCGAATGCGCGTCGGGACACGGAACCACTGCGGCCGCAACGACATCCGGATGAGCCAGCATCGCGTCCTCGACCAGGCGCGGGTCGATGTTGTGGCCGCCGCGGATGATGATGTCCTTGGCGCGCCCCGTGAGATAGACGAAGCCGTCCGCGTCGACCCTGCCGAGATCGCCGGTGATCAACCAACCGTCGACGATCACACCCGTGGGATCCGGGGCGGGACCGTCCGGCCCCGGCCGGAGATATCCGGGAAAGACGCTGGGGCCCTCGATCGCCAGTACGCCGACCTCACCGGGACCGCAGTCGCCGGACGGAAGTCCGTCCGTCCCGATTCGGACGGCCTTGACCTGCTGGTAGGGCAGGGGAAGCCCGATGGACCCCGGTTTGCCGCCGACCATCGGGCCGATGGTGTTCGCGCAGGTCGCCTCGGTGAGCCCGTAGCCTTCGATCATCGAAACACCGGTGGCGGACTCGAATTCGGCCCGGACCCGGCCCGGCAGCGGAGCCGCACCGACGATTCCGGCGCGCAAGCTGGAGACGTCGACATCGTTGGGGACCGGGGGCAGGGAGGCGTACACCGTCGGAACCGCCGAGAAGGTCGTGACCCGGTAGCGGTCCACGATTCGCCAGAAATCCGCCACTGCCGCGCGATCCCGGAACCCGAGGCTGCCGAGCGATACCACGGTGCCGCCCTTCAGGAAGGGTGCGAGGGTGGAGATGAGGATGGCGTTGACGTGGAACAGCGGCAGACCCGTCAGCACGACGGTGTCACCGCCGAATGCGCCGTGCTGCCCGAGCGCCCAGGCGATGTAGACCTCGCTCGCGTGGGTGTGCGGGGCCACTTTGGGCACTCCGGTCGTGCCGCCGGTATGGAAGTAGGCGGCGATGTCGGATGCGCCCGGCCGGTACTCGAAGGTGAGGGCGTCCGCGGGCCGGGAGGCGGCCAGTTGTTCGAAATCGCCGACCCAGTTGCCCGGCGCGGTGCGCACCGGCCCGCCGACGGAGACCAGCGCTCGCAGCGAGGGCAGCGCCTCGGCCACCGCGCACGCCTTGTCCCAGCTCACGGGATCGAGCGCGGGCGCGGGCGCGACGAGTATGTGTGCCTCGGTGAGACGCAGGATCTCGATGATGTGTTCGGTGGCGAGCATCGGATTCACCGGGTTGGCGATGCCGATGGCCTGTGCCCCGAGCAGCGCCGCGTAGGTCGTCCCGGTGTTCGGGAGCATGAGGCCGACGACGCCGCCGGGCTCGAGTCCCAGTGCGGCATACAGATTCGCGGCCCGAGTCGTCCGTCGAAGCAGTTCGGTGTAGCTCCAGGTCTCCGGTTCGTCCCAGCGGTTTCCGCCGGGTAGCAGATGGAGAGCGGGCTTCTCGCCGTGCCGTCGCGCGGATCGTTCCAGCAAGTCGTAGGTGGTGGCGGGCAGATCGCGGTCGGCGAGCGGCACATCGCCGAGTCGATCGATGCCGGGGCCGGCCTGCGCGAGGTCGTTGGTTACGGCGTTCACGCGGAGACCACCGAGTTGGTCAGGACGCCGATCCGCTCGACCTCGACCTCGACGATGTCGCCATGTCGCAGGAAACTCCCGGAGAACAGTCCGGCGCCGCGCGGGGTCCCGGTGCAGATCACGTCGCCGGGCAGCAGCGTCTGGTACTTCGACAGATGCGAGACGATCTCGGGAATCGAGTGGATGAAACTGCTCGTTCGATCGTCTTGGCGCAGTTCGCCGTTCACTCGGGTCTGGATACGCAGGTCGATCCGGTCGGTGAACTCGTCCGCGGTGACCAGGCACGGGCCGAGCGGTTTGAAGGTGTCGAAGCTCTTGGCGACGCCGATCGACGCGACCGCGTCGCCGGTCATGGCGCGGCGCTGGATGTCGCGCGCCGAGACGTCGTTCGCGACGGTCAGTCCCGCCACGTGATCCCAGGCGTCCTCGACCGGCACAGCGGTGGCCGCGCGTCCGATGACGACGGCGAGCTCGCCCTCGTAGTCCACTTCGGCGGCGGCGACCCCGGGCAGGACGATGGGGTTCATCGGTCCGGTCACGGCCGACCCCGCGGTGATCTGGAGGTTGGGTTCGGTGGGCATCTCGATGTCGGTGCGGCCGATGGCGGCGAACGCCGCCAAGGCTTCCTCGGCGTGGCTGGGGTAGTTGAGTCCGACGATCACGACCTTGCCCGGTCTGCGCACCGGAGCATGGAGCGTCGCGGTGTCCAAGGGGATGTCGCGGAGTGTTCCGGCCGCTCGCGCGGCGTCCAGGCCGGGGCCGTCGAGCAACTCGCCGAGATCGCGTTGCGGCAGGTCGAGCAGGGAGAGCACGCCCGCCCGGTCCTCGCGCGCGATTCCATCGTTGGTTGTGTACAGACGCATCTCGGTACCTCCGCGATCGATGGCGGCAACCTCACCGCTCTTGTCTGACAGTTAAGAGCAGTCATGACGCGCAGTCAAGAGGTGTTCGCGGGGCAGTAAGCTCACGTCATGCCCAGGAATCGACAGCAGATCCCGAAGGCCGAGCGTGAAGCGGCGGTCGTCGAACACGCTGTGGAACTGTTCGCCGCCAACGGTTACCGGGGGACGAGCGTGGCCGCGGTCGGCCGCGCCGCCGGTATCGCGCCCGCGGCGGTGCATTGGTACTTCCCGACCAAGGACGACCTGTTCGCCGCGGCGCTGACCTCGATCTTCGCCAGCGCAAGGGAGAGCGTGGAGGCCGATTCGGAGCTCGGCGGCGATCCGCGCAACGAGCTCGTCGGGCTGCTGGCCGCGGTGCAGCCGTACCGGGCGCTGCATCGCGAGGCGTACGAGCGGATGGCGGACTCGGAGTCGGTTCGGGTCGCCTACGAGCAGATCCAGCGATGGCTCGAGGAACGCCTGTTCGCCGCGATCACGAACCGGCTGCCCAAGGGCGCCGACGTGGCGCTGATCGCCGATGCGGGGCACGTGTTGTTCGAGGGGGTCCTGGTCAGCACGCGCCGCCTGGATCGACCGGTCGGCGATCTGATCGACCTGGTGACCGACGCGCTGGTCGCTTCCGCGACCGCCAAAGCCGCTCGCTGATGTTGTCGCCGCTGGTCGCGGCCATCTAGTTCGGTGATTCACCCGGGCGCGAGGCGTTCCGGGCCTGTGTGACGCCGCTGTCCGGGGCGTCGATCTTGTCGACCGCACTTGTTCGTCCGGCTGTTCGCCTAGGTGTGTCCGTCCTGCGCGGGCATCGGTCCGCGACAGCTCTTGACTGCCATTCATGAGCACGCTAGCGTGTCTCGAGTCACATTCAAGAGAGCTCTTCTCGCCACACCGTCCGGAGGTGCCAACGATGGCGTCACCCGTCAAACTCGCCCACATCGTGCTGCGAACCAATCGGCTGCAGGAGATGACCGACTGGTACCTGCACGTGCTCGAAGGCCGCGTGGCCTTCGCCAACGACATGTTGGCGTTCATGACCTACGACGACGAACACCATCGGGTCGCCTTCATCGCGACCGGTGCGTCGGAGCAGCCCACCGACGCGCACACCGGCATGCACCACATGGCCTTCACCTACGCCTCCCTCGGGGACCTGCTCGACAACTACAAGCGGCTGAAAGCCGATGGCGTGCAGCCGTTCTGGACCGTCAACCACGGTCCGACGATGTCGATGTACTACCAGGACCCGGACGGCAACCAGATCGAGTTGCAGATCGACAGTTTCGCCACCGACGAGGAGACGCAGGCGTTCTTCGAGTCCGACGCCTTCGTCACCAATCCGATCGGCGTCGACTTCGTTCCGGAAGAGCTGATCGCCCGATTCGAGGCCGGCGAACCGTTCGCGGAGCTGGTGAGCCGGCCGTGAGCGACGAACACATTCCGGTCCTGATCGTCGGCGCGGGCCCGGTCGGGCTCGCGACCGCGTACGTGCTCGGCAGGCACGGCGTGCGCAGCATCGTCTGCGACCAGTTCGACGACATCAATCCGCACCCGCGCGCGCATGTGGTGAACACGAGATCGATGGAGCTGCTGCGCCTTTGGGGCATCTACGACGAGATCATCGAGGACGCGGTCGATCTGAACTGCGGGCTCAGCTTCGTCTGGAAGCACACCGTCGCCGGTGAGGAGTTCGGGCGGATCGACCTCGCGGACGCACCCGAGGAGCATCTCGCGAGACGGCTCGGGTCGTCACCGGTCACCGTCGGCTCGTGCGCGCAGGATCGGGTGCAGCGGCGGCTGCTCGAAGCGGTGCACCGGCAGGGCATGGCCGACGTCCGCTACGGCGCGCGCGTCACATCCGTGCACGATCTCGGCGAGTCGGTCGATGTACGCGTCGAAACCCGCGAGGGGGAAGAGCGATTCGGCGTCGACTACGTCGTGGCCGCCGAAGGAGCGTCCGGAAAGATCCGGCGCGGCCTCGGCATCGAGATCGAGGGCGTTCCCGAGTTCGGGCATCTGATCAACGTGTACTTTCACGCCGATCTGTCGCGCTGGACGGACAAAGATCCCGCCCTGCTGTTCTGGGTGCTGAACACCGCCTCCCCGGGCGTGTTCATCCGCATGGGCGGCGATCGCTGGACGTTCCACCTCGGATACGACCCGGCTCGGGAGTCGGTGGCCGACTACACCGCGGAGCGCTGTGCCGACCTGATCCGGGGCGGGATCGGCGCGCCCGACCTCGACGTCGAGGTCCGCTCGGTCGGCACCTGGACCCTCGGTGCGAGCACGGCGCGGCAGTACCGCAAGGGGCGAATATTCCTCGCGGGCGATGCGGCGCACCGATTTCCGCCGACCGGCGGTCTCGGCATGAACACGGGACTGGTCGACGCGGACAACCTCGGGTGGAAGCTGGCCGCGGTGCTCAACGGCTGGGCGTCCGAAACCTTGCTCGACACCTATGAATCCGAGCGCAGGCCCATCGCGGTGGCCAACGCGGAAAGCAGCATCGCCAACGCGGTGAAAATGGCCGATGCCGGTATCGGGCCCAACACCATCGACGTCGCCGCCCGGCTCGAGAGCTGGGATCCGGCGGTGGCCGCGGCCGAGCGAAAGCGATTGGCGGAGTCCGTCCCTGCGCAGCGTCCCCACTTCGACTATCTCGAGCTCGAGATCGGCTACGTGTACGGCGTCGGCTGTCCCTCGGAGGCGCAGGCGGACCCGCTCACCGTGGCGGTTCAGGGTGGCAGGCTCCCGCACGCGTGGATCAACAAGGACGGCGTCACGATCTCGACGCACGATCTCCTGGTGCCGGGGTTCACGCTCATCACCGGGCGTGACGGCGCTGCCTGGGGCGACGCTCTCGGCGAAATCGACACGAACGTCCCTGTCCAGGCATGCGTTCCGCGTCGTGACTTCGAGATCGCCGGACCCGGCCTGTGTGGGATCCCCGACGACGGCGCGATCCTGGTTCGCCCCGACGGGCACATCGCCTGGCGGGCGGATCGCATGTCCGCCACGCCCGTCCGGGACCTGGTGGTCGCGCTCGACGCCGCGTGCGGGGCGACCCACTCCGTCTCTTGACCGTCTCTCCGTTAGGAATTCCTCTGTCGTGACGAATCAATCAGCGCCGGTGGCGTCACCCCGTGACCGATATACCGTGCAACACGGGCGAGTTCATCTCACCGGAATCCAAGCGCTGGCAAGGATTCCCGTGGATCTGCGCCGTGCGGACGAACGAGCAGGGCGCCGCACCGCCTGTTTCATCTCCGGATACGAGGGCTCACCGCTCGCCGGATACGACACCGAACTCGAACGCCATGCCGCGTTGCTCGACCGGCACGACATCGTGTTCCGACCGGGCGTGAACGAGGAACTCGCGGCGACCGCCGTGCAAGGAACTCAGCTCGCCGCCATGCAATCCGACAAGCGCGTCGACGGCGTCAGCGCGATCTGGTACGGAAAATCCCCCGGGCTGGACCGCGCGGCCGATGCCGTTCGGCACGGCAACCTCATGGGCACCCATCCCGAGGGCGGGGTGCTTGCCCTGGTCGGCGACGATCCGGCGGCGAAGTCGTCGTCCGTGCCGGGAGCCTCCGAACTGCTCCTGGCCGATCTCGGACTGCCGGTGCTCTATCCGGCCGATCCGCAGGAGGCGCTCGACTTCGGCCTGCACGGCATCGCCATGTCACGCGCCTGCGGGTTGTGGGTGGCCATGAAGGTGGTGACCAACGTCGCGGACGGTTCGGGAACGGTGGATGTGGACCCGGACCGGGTCCGTCCGATCGTTCCCGACCTGACCGTGGACGGCGCCGAGTACCGGCACGAGGTGACCGGCCAGGTCCTGCAACCGGCGCTGGGTGTGCTGGAACGGAGCCGGGACGGCGCGCGCCTGGAGATCGCCCGCCGATACGCCGCGGCGAACGGGCTCAATCGCATCACGCAGTCCGGTCCATCGGACCGGGTCGGCATCGTCGCCGCCGGAAAGACCTTCCTGGATGTCCGGCAGGCCCTGCGCGCCTTGGGATTCGACGACGACGAGCTGGCGCTGCGAGGCGTGCGACTGCTCCAGCTCGGCATGATCCACCCGCTCGAGCCGACCGTCGTCGACGAGTTCGCCGACGGACTGTCCGAGATCATCGTCGTCGAGGAGAAGCGCGCACTCATCGAGACGGCGGTGAAGAGTCTGCTCTACGGCAGGCCCGACGCGCCCGCGATCTCGGGCAAGCAGATGCCCGGTGGCGCAGCGCTTTTCCCGGCCGACGGAGAATTCGATCCCGACATCGTCGCGACCCATGTGGCCGCGCGGCTCTCCGAAATCGGTGGCTTTCCCACGGTCGACGACTGGCTGGGGAAGTCGCGCCGCCGTCGTGGTCCGATCGCGCTGCCGCTCGTCACCCGGACACCGTACTTCTGCTCGGGCTGCCCGCACAATATCTCGACGAAGGTCCCCGCCGGGGCCACCGTCGGCGCGGGAATCGGCTGCCACGCCATGGTGACGCTGATGGATGCCAAACAGGTGGGCGAGGTGGCCGGGATGACCCAGATGGGCGGCGAGGGCGCCCAATGGATCGGCATGGCGCCGTTTCTGGAGCGCGACCACCTCATCCAGAACCTCGGCGACGGCACCTTCCACCACTCCGGCAGCCTGGCGATCCGGGCCGCGATCGCGGCCGGAGTCGACATCACCTACAAGCTGCTCTACAACTCGGCCGTGGCCATGACCGGTGGGCAGCAGGCCGTCGGGCTGATGACGGTACCGGCCATCTGCGAGGCCATGGTCGCCGAAGGAGTCGCCCGCATCATCGTCACCACCGACGATGTCAAGAGCTATCGCAGAACGAAACTCCCAAGCAGAGTGGAAGTCTGGCATCGTGACCGGCTGATCGAAGCCCAAGAGGTCCTCGCGGGCACGCCCGGTGTCACCTTGCTCGTCCACGACCAGGAATGCGCGACCGAACTGCGGCGCAAACGCAAGCGCGGGCTCGCGCCAGAGCCGGCGCAGCGAGTCGTGATCAACGAACGAGTGTGCGAGGGCTGCGGAGACTGCGGCGAGAAGTCGAACTGCCTGTCGGTGCAACCGGTCGCCACCGAGTTCGGGCGCAAGACGCGAATCGACCAGTCCTCGTGCAACAAGGACCTCTCGTGCTTGTCGGGCGATTGCCCGTCGTTCATCACCGTGGCGCCCGCGGGGAAGCGCGCCGGTCGGACCGGGGCGCCGCTGCTCGACGCCGACGCCCTGCCGGAGCCGGTATACGCGCTCGTCGGAACCCACACCACGCGCATCACAGGCGTGGGCGGGACCGGTGTGGTCACGCTGGCGCAGGTGCTCAGCACCGCCGCGTCGCTGGCCGGTCGCCATGTCCGCACCTTGGACCAGACCGGCCTCGCGCAGAAGGGCGGAGCCGTCGTCTCGGACCTCAAGATCTCCGCCGACCCGACCGACCAGGCCGGGAAGGCGGCGGCCGAGGAGTGCGATCTGTATCTCGGATGCGACATCCTGGTCGCCGCCGAGGAACGGCATCTGGCGGCGGCGAGCGCCGAACGGACCACCGCGGTGATCTCCACCAGCGAGGTGCCGACCGGGCAGATGGTCATCGACACCGCCGTGGGTTTCCCCGACGTCGGACCCATCCGGGACGCCTTGCGTGCGACGACGCGCGAGGCGATCTTCCTCGACGCCCGTCACGCGGCACACGCCTTGGTCGGCGAGGACCAGTACGCCAACTTCCTGCTTGTCGGCGCGGCAGTGCAATCCGGTTCGTTGCCACTGTCACCCTCGGATGTCGAGCACGCCATCACCCTCAATGGCGTGCAGGTCGAGGCCAACGTTCAAGCGTTCCGTTACGGCCGTCTGTCCGTCGCGGATGCCGCGGCTTTCGAGGCCGCGGTGGCGGAGAAGTCACCCGTCGATCGCACGAATCATGCACTGTCGCACGGAGTTCGGCAGGTGATCGCCCAGGTGACGTCCGGTCGGGAGACCGAGTTGACGCGATTGGTCACCGTCCGTATCCCCGACCTCGTCGGTTACCAGAGCCTTTCGTACGCAAGGGAATACAGTCGGTTCATCGAGCACGTGCGGCGGCGTGAAGACGAGCGGATTCCCGGTTCGACCGCGCTCACCGAGTCGGTTGCCAGGTACCTCTACAAGCTCATGGCCTACAAGGACGAGTACGAGGTCGCCCGGCTGTCGGTCGACCCCGCCCTGCGTGCGGCCATCGAAGCGGAGTTCGGGCCCGGCGCCCGCATGTCGTACCGCCTGCACCCGCCGATCCTGCGGGCGATGGGCCTGCGGAACAAGATCGAACTCGGTCCGTGGTTCCGGCCGGTGTACCGGCTGCTGACGGCCATGCGCCGGGTCCGGGGCACCAGGTTCGATCCGTTCGGAATGGCCGAAGTGCGCAAGCAGGAACGCGCGCTGATCGCCGAGTACCGTGCGCTGGTCGAGGAACTGCTGGCGGAGCTGCGACCCGAAAACCATGCTCTGGCTGTCGAAATCGCCGATCTGCCGGACATGATTCGCGGATACGAATCCATCAAGCTGGCGAATGTCGATCGCTATCGCGCCCGAGTGGCTGAACTGTTGGACACCTACCGCGCCGCCCAACCGGTGGTTGGTGTGGCGTAGTGCCTCGTCCGGAGTCGACCTGGCGGTGTTGCGCCACTTCCACCGGTGTTGCCGGTGGAAGTGGCGGAATGGCCGGTGAGGCATGACCGCCGAAGTGCGATTCCGATCCGAGAGTGATGTGTACCTGCGGATTTGGCTGGCCGACATCGCATTCGACTATTGGGCCGATGTCGCGGCGATACCCAACTTGGTCCGTGATTGGCGGAAAAAGCGTTGGTGCACGATCGAATTGATCCAGCACGCTATCGACGACTGTCGGCTCTTGCCGCGCCTGCCGTGTGAACGGTTGTTTCTCGGGCCCTGATCGGCTGCGGCCCGCCACGGCAAAACGCCGGGCGGGCCGTCTGGTTGGCGCGGTCAAGCTGTCAGGACGCGATTGCTGAGCATCCCGACGCCTTCGACTTCCACGTCCACGACATCTCCGTTCCGGAGGAATCGCTCGGTGAACTGACCCGCGCCGCGCGGGCTCCCGGTGGCGATGACGTCTCCAGCTTCCAATGTCTGATAGCGCGACAGGTACGCGACCAGCTCCGGGATCCGATGGAGGAAGTTGCTCGTCCGATCGTCCTGGCGCAGTTCACTGTTCACCCAGGTGCGGATACGCAGGTCGAGGGGTTCGGTGAACTCGTCGGTCGTTGCCAGGCAGGGGCCGATGGGCTTGAACGTATCGAAGCTCTTGGCGATCGCGATCGAGGCGATGGGGTCGCCCGCGTACGCGCGGCGCTGGATGTCGCGGGCGGTGATGTCGTTGACCACGGTCAGCCCGGCGACGTATCGCCATGCTTCGTGTGCGCCGACATCGGTGGCACGGTGGCCGATCACCACGCCGACCTCGCCCTCGTAGTCGACGTGGCCGGGCGCCACCGCGGGCAGAACGATCGGCCCGTCGTGCGCGGCCGCCGCGGATCCGGCCGTGACTTGGACATTGGGCTCGGTCGGCAGCGTCACGTCGTGGCGTCCGGCTTCGGCGAACTTCTCCAGCGCTTCCTCGGCGTGACTGGGGTAGTTGAGGCCGACCGCCAGAATCTTGCCTGGGCGCGGCAGAACGGGGCGGAGGTTCGCTCGGTGCAGCGGCACGACCTGTCTCGGCCGTGCCGCCGCGGCGAGCTCGATCCCCGGTCCGCGCACAAGTTCGCCCACATCCGCGAACGGGAGGTCGAGCACGGTGAGTACACCGGTGCTGTCCTCTCGGGCGATGCCCTGGTCTGTGGTGTAAAGACGCATGATGTCTCCTCGGCGAAGCTTTGCGGTGAGTGCGGGTCGGTCAGCTCGGGAGCGATTGGAGGAACGACAGCAGTGCGGTGTTGACCTCGTCCGGTCGCTCCGCCTGAATCCAATGACCGGCCCCGTCGAGGAAGGTGGCCGTCCCCATTGCCTCCGCCGCGGCACGGAAGCCGGGGAAGTGCAACACCGTGTCGGCGGTGCCGCCGATATAGCCGCAGGGCACGGGCAGTGCGGCGGCGTGCCAAGGGGCGGTGAGCTCCCAGTTGCGATGGAACACCCGGTAGCCGTTGAGGCCGCCGCGGAATCCGCTGCGGGAGTAGGCGGTCGCGTAGACGTCGAGGTCGGCGTCGGACAGGAAGCCGATCGCGCCCACGGGTGCGGGCAGTCCGTCGATCAGGGTGCCGCCTTCCGGCACGGTCATGAGGAAGGGGGTGTGCGGATTCTCGCCGGAGTTGGCGTAGACGATGCGCCGCAGGCTTTCGGTGACGTCGCGTTCGAGATCCTGTTCGGCGCGGCCGGGTTCCTGGAAGTAGACCATGTAGAAGCCGGGCGGCACTGCGCCGTCGAAGGATTCGAGAATGCTGAGCGGCCCCCTGGGGATGTAGGGAACGGAAAGCCCCATCACGCCGCGTACTCGATCGGGCCGCATCAGGGCGGCGGTGTAGGCCGTCGACGTGCCCGCGTCGTGGCCGACGAAAGCCGCTCTGCCGATGCCGAGTTCGTCCATCAGGCCGATGACGTCACCGACCGTGCGGCATACGTCGTAATCCTCGATGTTCGCCGGTGCGTCGGACTCGCCGTGACCGCGCATGTCCAGGGCGATGGCCCGGTAACCTGCCTGCGCCAGCGCGGGAAGCTGATGGCGCCAGCTGTACCAGAGTTCCGGAAACCCGTGACACAGGATGACGGCCGGGCCTTCGCCGGCCTCGACGTAGTGCAGTCGGATGCGATTGACCTCGACATAGTGATGGCGCAGGTCGGTCATTGTGTTCTCCTCGTGAAGGATTCGGCAGTCTCGACAGCGGGCCTCACGCCCAGCGGACGACGTCCTCGTGGGTGAGACGAGGCAGCCGCTCGCGCCACGCGTTCTCGCCGGGATGTCCGATGTTCACGACGAGGATCGATCGCCAGCGGCCGTCGGAGAAGAACGCCGAATCCACTCCGGCGCGGTCGAATCCGCCCATCGGGCCTGCGGCGAGACCGACGCTGCGCACAGCCAGAACGAAGTAGCCCGCCTGTAGCGCCGAGTTGAACTGGGCGGTGCCGGAGCGCAGATCCGCGTCGGCTTCGAAAAGCCCGGCCAGTTCGGGTTTGAACGGCAGCAGCGTCGGCACGTATTCGTGGAAACGGGTGTCCACCGCGAGGACGGCGACGGCCGGGGCGGCCTCGGTCTTGGCCTTGTTGGCCTCGTCCATGTGCTCGACCAGTCGCGCGCGGCCCTCGCCCTTGCCGACGAAGAGCACGCGCAGCGGCTGGGTGTTCGCCGCGGTCGGCGCCCAGCGGGCGAGTTCCCAGATCTCCGTCAGCTCGGCGTCGGTGACGGGGGTGTCGGCGAAGGTGTTCGCGGTCCGCGCCGTGGTGAACAACGCCGCGCGGGCGACGGGGTCGAGTGCGGGTGCGGTCACTTCGGTGACGAGTTCGGTCATGAGTCGGCGCCTCTCCATCGAGCCATTCTTGAACAACAGTTAAGAGCATCTCATGACTGTCGGTCAAGAGCTAGCCACGCAGGCCGAGTGTCCAAGTTTCTGGACACTCGGCGCCGTCGATACGGCTTGGCTTCGCTGGCATGACAGAAAGGCGCGGCATGACAGAAGGGCGCGGCGTGGCTGGAATCGAAGGACGCTCGATCATCGTGACGGGCGGCGCAAGTGGCATCGGCGACGCCGAGGCCGCCATGTGGCTGCTGTCCGACGCGTCGTCCTTCGTCACCGGCGTGACCCTGCCCGTCGACGGCGGCTACACGCTGTACTGAACCCGTAGCTAGAGGCCCTTGTCCACGCGGGGCGTGGGCCTCACTCGCTCGTGTCGTCCACAGCCCGGGCAAGTTTCGATCGGCCGTGAGTCTGAAATAGAGTCCGTGCAAGATCGGATTGCGTTTCGATGTTCACGGCTAGGGGGAAGAGTTCATGGCACTGTCGCGGCGACGGTTCTTGGCGGCGTCGGCGGTCGGTGGGGCCGCGGCCGTGGTGGGAGCGCCGGAGGCGGGGGCGGCGGACGTGCGGGTGGTGGGGGCTGGGGATCCGGAGTATCTGTCGTTGGTGATGCGCGGGTACAACCGGCGGTTCACGGCGCGGCCGGAGCAGATCTATGTGCCGACGTCGGCCGAGGAGGTGCGGGTCGCGGTGACGCGGGCGGTTGCGGCGGGGTCGCGGCTCGCGGTGCGGTCGGGCGGGCACTGTTTCGAGGATTTCGTCGACTCGGCGCAGACCCGGACGATCGTCGATCTGGGTCGGATGAACCAGGTGCGCTGGGACGAGGAGCACCGGGCGTTCTCGGTGGACGCCGGTGCGGAACTGGGCGCGGTGTACGAGGCGCTGCACCAGCGTTGGGGCGTCACGGTTCCGGCGGGGATCTGCCTCGGGGTCGGCATGGGCGGGCATGTCAGCGGCGGCGGATACGGACCGCTGTCGCGGCGGCTCGGGTTGGTCGCCGATTACCTGTACGGGGTCGAGGTCGTCACGGTCGACGCCGATGGTGCCGCCAAGGTCGTGCTCGCGACCAAGGACGGGCCCGACGCGGACCTGTGGTGGGCGCACACCGGCGGTGGCGGCGGCAATTTCGGTGTGGTGACGCGGTTTCTGCTGCGCTCGCCGCGGTCGGACGGTGCGGACCCGACAACGGCGCTGCCGAAACCGCCTGGCGCGATGCTGAATTCGCGAGTGATCCTCCCGCTGATGAGCGAAGCCGCGTTCGTGCGGCTGCTGAGTAACTATCTGGCGTTCTTCGAGCGGTACAGCACGCCCGACAACCGGTTCGCAGGGCTATACGCGCCGTTGAGTTTTCGGACGGTCGGCACCGCGTTCGCGCAGCTGCTCGTCCTGCTGGATGCCGATTCCGCTGATGCCCGAGCGCAATTCGACGAATTCCTCGGCACGGTGCTGGACGGCGTGGACGCCGTTCCGGTGGTGCAGCCGGTCGCGCAGCTGTCGTATGCGGACACGGTGGCGCAGGTGTACTACCCGAAAGGCCCGCTGACGCCTCGGGTCAAGGTGAAGGCCGGTTATCTGCGGCGCGCGTACTCCGAGGATCAGCTGCGGGTCTTCTATCGGTATCTGACCGATCTCGCGGTGCTCGGCGAGACGGAGGTCGAGTTCCTGCCCTTCGGTGGGGCCATCAATGCCGTCGCCCCCGATGCCGCGGCTATTCCCGCACGAAATTCCTTCGCCCAGATGCTCATTCACGCCGCGTGGCGACTACCCGACGGCGACGAGCAACACCTGCGCTGGTCGCGCGAGCTGTTCCGCGAGGTGTACGCGGCGACCGGCGGCGTCCCGGTTCCCAACGCGGACAACGGCGGCAGCTACGTCAACTACCCCGACCCCGATTCGGCGGACGCGCGCTGGAACACCTCCGGCGTGCCATGGCACCGCCTGTATTACGGCGACAACTACCCGAAACTGTTGCGCGTCAAGCAGCAGTGGGATCCGCGCGGCGTCTTCCAGCACGCCCTGTCGATCGGTCGGCCGGACTGGTAGCACCCAGCCCCACATCGTGCTCGGCGCCCTCGAGCGTTCGACTGCCGTCAGCGCAGCCGACCAGGGCGCCGCCGCTGCCGCCGGCATCACGCTCGGCGACCCTTGGCAATTCGACTGCCGGTGGCCGATTGCGACGATCAGCACCCGATGGCGCACCACGCGCTGCGGATCGCCGGGCACCCGAACCCGGCAGGCTTCAGGTGAGCGCGAGTACCCGGCACGGCCCGCCGGTCCCGCCGAGATGCTTGGGCGCACCGATCACCACGGTCGCCCCCGCAGCAGGCGCCGCACCGAGATTCGCCAGCATCTCCACCCCGTAGCGACCGGCGCCGAGGATCGCCGTGTGCGCGCCGTGATCGAGGCTGAGCGCGTGGTCCAGGCTCAGCGTGTCCACCCCGACGCCGACGACTCCGCACCGCTGCACCAGATACGAGGCGGCATCGGGAGAGATGCCCGGCGCGTGCGGCACGCCCTCGGAGTCGAGATTGAGGAAGGCCGCGGTGTCGTGGATGTGGCGCTCCCATCCGGAATGCACGGCGACGAAGGCGCGTTCGGGGATGCGGCCGTGTTCGGTCTGCCAGTTCTCGATGTCGTCGATGGTGAGCGCCGCGTCGGGGTCGCGTTCGGCTCGCGCGCTGATGTCGATGACCACCAGTGGCGCAACGAGATCCGCGACGGCGAGCGCGTCGGTGGTGGCGCCGCCGGGCACGCGATGCGCGGGCGCGTCGAGGTGCGTGCCGGAGTGTTCCCAGAAGGCGAGTGCGTTCTGGCCGAATCCGCCGAGGGCGTGCCAGGCGACCGGGACCGTCGTGAACGGCGGGGTGCCCGGCCAGGTCGGCAGCAGTGGGCTGAGGGTGTGCGTGAGGTCGATGACGCCGCGTGCCGCCGGGACGGCGCGCGCAGGCGGCGCGGCGGAGGCGAGAGCGGCGAGGCCCGCGGCGGCGAAGAGCGCGCGGCGGCTGGGGCGGGCGGCGTTCTCGTGGGCGAGCCGGACGATTCGGGGCGCGCACATGTCAGCGATTCCGGTACTGCGGCACGGTGGGTCCTCATGGTCGGCGCGGGCGAGTCCGGGCGCGGCGCGCTGCGGCAGTGCTCCGCGAGCCCGACGACCCCGAGCGAAGATAACCGGTGCCGGTCGCCGCGATCTCGACACCTGGCGAATATCACTGTGGCTGGGCAGAATCGCGGGAGTGATCGCCGACCGCCGTTCCCGCGCCGTCGCGTCGCTGCGCGGGCTCACCGTCGGCGACGCGTTCGGCGGCTGCTTCTTCGTCCCCGACAACCTGCCCGCACTGCGGGCGCGTGCGCTGCCGCCCGACCCGTGGTGGTGGACCGACGACACCGAGATGGCGTGCTCGGTCGTGGCCGTCCTGCACCGCCACGGGCGCGTCGACCAGGACGCGCTCGCCGCGTCCTTCGCCGAGCACCACGACTTCGACCGCGGCTACGGTCCGAGCGCCAATCGGATGCTCCGGCTCATCCGGCAGGAGGGCGGGGACTGGCGCGAGCTGGCGACGGAGGCGTTCGGCGGCAAGGGTTCCTGGGGCAACGGCGCGGCCATGCGGGTGGCTCCGCTCGGCGCCTACTTCGCGGAGGATCTGGACCGGGTGATCGACGAGTCCGCCGCGTCCGCCGAGATCACCCATGCCCATCCCGAGGGTGTCGCGGGCGCGATCGCGGTGGCGCTCGGCGCGGCGCTCACGACGTTGCGCGGCGCCGAACTGCTCGACGCGATCGTCGCGCGCACCCCGGCGGGCGCGGTGCGCGACGGAATCACCGCGGCGCGTGGCCTGCTCGACGCCGATCCCGACGCCGCGGCCCGAGCGCTCGGCAACGGACGCGAGGTCTCGGCGCCCGACACCGTGCCGTTCTGCCTGTGGATCGCCGCTCGGTTCGACGACTTCGCCGAGGCGTGCTGGGCCACCGCGAGCGCGGGCGGCGACGTGGACACCACGTGCGCCATCGTCGGCGGCATTCTCGGTGCGCGCGACGCCGCGATCCCGGACGAATGGCTGCGGCGGTGCGAAGAACTGCCCGGCTGGGCGGATATCACGCTGAGCGGGACCGTGCCGCGGCGGGACAGTAGTTACTGACCGGCAATCCATCGGGCGGGGGTGATCACGCGCCACCCGTCGAACACCGGCGCGTAGGTCGGTATAGTCGCCGCGGATGAGTAGTTCCGCCGCCTGTGATGTGCCGATGTCGTCGACCCGCCGGTTCGGGCGTGTGGTCTGGCTTGTGCCTGCGCTGCTCGTCGCGTTCACGACACTGTGTCTGACGGAGCCGCTCTGGCCGTTCAAGGAGATTACCGGCGGTTTCATCGATCTGCAGGTCTATCGCCTCGGCGTCGAGACGCTGCGCCACGGCGGCGACATGTACGGGCAACTTCCGCAGACCACCATCGGCATCGGACTGCCCTTCATCTATCCGCCGTTCGCCGCCCTGGTGCTCGCGCCGTTCGCACTGCTGCCGTGGGACGTCGCGGCGTTCGCCTTCTTCGTCACCTCGGTGGCTGCGCTGACCCTGACGCTGTACCTGGTCGCCAGGCGGGTCTGGCCGGGCGAGAACGCGCGCCGGGTCGCGCTGTTCGCCACCGCGTGCGCGGCTCCGCTCGCCATGCTGCTGGAACCGACCAGATCGACGCTGGATTTCGGGCAGGTCAACCTGCTGCTGATGGCGCTGGTCGCGGCCGACTGCCTGACCGAGAAGCCGAAGTGGCGGCGCGGCATGCTGATCGGTATCGCCGCGGCGATCAAGCTGACGCCCGCCGCGTTCGTCCTGTTCTTCCTGGTTCGCCGCGATTACAAGTCGGCGATCACCGCCGCGGCCACCGGCGCCGCCGCGACCGCGCTCAGCTTCCTCGCGCTGCCGAGCACCTCGGTGAAGTATTGGTTCGGCGGGCTCGGCAACGTGGACGGCTTGAGCGGTTCGGCCTTCCACACCAACCAGTCGATCCAGGCGGTGCTCGCCCGGCTGCGCGTGCCCGAACCCGCGTTCACGATCGTCTGGCTGCTGGTCGGCGCGGCCCTGCTTGCGCTGGTCGTGCTCGCGATGCGGCGGGCGTCCGACGCGCCCGCGCTCGCGCTGTCCATCAACGCGGTCTTCACCCTGCTCGTCTCGCCGATTTCGTGGTCGCACCACTGGGTCTGGATCGCGCCTGCGCTGTTCGCCATGTTCGGCTACGCGATCCGGCTGCCGTTGCGGCGGGCGCTCGGCTGGTACGCGGTGGCCGCGGGCACCGGCGCGGTGTTCGTCTACGGGCCGCAGAACTGGCTACCGAACGGTGAACAGCGCGAGTCGTTGTGGACGCCGTGGCAGCACGTGATCGGCAATACCTACGTCTGGCTCAGCGTGCTGCTGGTGCTTTTGTTCCTGGCGACGTCTCGGCGTCCGGCGGCCGCCGCCGATCCGGAGCCCGTCCGTGCGGAAGCGCCGCAGCCGGTTTCGTGAGCGGTCGGCACCGTTCGATCCCGAGGCGCCCGCCCGATCTCCCACTGCTCGACGGGACCGGAAGGATGCCGATCACCGGTGCGGTGGTGGGGCGAACGAAGTTTGGCGCTGCCTACCGCCCGGTGTAGAGGAACCGGGCGGGGCAGCCGCGATTGATTCAACGGTGCGTTCCTGAGCCCAGAGCACCCGGTTCTCTGTGATTCCGCTGAGAATCGGCTGCTCAGGCCAGTGCGGCCGGCCAATCGTGCGTCCAGGACAGCGCCGATGCCGCTATCAGCGGATTCCCGCGACGGCGTCGGCTTCTTCCGGCCAGTGCTGCGCCCACGGCCTGGCCTGCTCGAGCTGGGCCGCGACGCGCAGGATTCCGAGTTCGTCGTCGGGTCGTCCGATCAGCTGGACGCTGAGCGGCAGTCCGGAGTCCGACCAGCCCGCGGGGATCGCGGCCGCCGGATTGCCGCACACGTTCCACAGCGCGGTGTAGGCGGTCATCGGCATGCTGCGCAGGATCGCGTGCACCGCGCCCGTGCCGTCGAGCCTGCCGATCGGCGGCGGCAGGTGCGGCAGGGTCGGGGTGAGCACCAGGTCGTAGCGCTCGAAGACGCGGTTGACCCGCGCCGCGATCCGTTCGCCGTAGCGCTCGGCCCACCGCCGGAGCGGTTCCGGCGCGAGCAGGCGCGCGGCGGCCGAGAGCGTCCTGGTGCGCTGCTCGAGCAGGTCCGGGCGATCGACGCGCTCGGCTTCCTCCCTGATGCCGCCGAGGAACTGCGGGAAGAACGCGGGGGTGGCCTCGGGGTGGTCGACCTCGAACTCCTCGACCTCGTGGCCGAGTTCGGTCAGGGTGTCGGCCATCGAGCGCAGCGCCGCCGCGCACTCGGGCGCCAATCGGGTCAGCGGCACGGCGGGGCGCGACGACACCGCGATCCGCAGCGGCCGCACCGGCTCGAGCGACGTGAACGGGGTCGTCGGCGCGGGCGCGTGCCAGCGGTCCGCGGCGCAGCTGCCGCTGATGACGTCGTAGAGCAGCGCGCTGTCAGCGACCGAACGGGTCAGTACGCCGAGAGTGCCGAGCGCCCGCCACAGATCGCCGTGCGGCACGGTGCTGACCCGGCCCCGCTGCGGTTTCAGGCCGAACAATCCGCAGCAGGCCGCCGGGATCCGGATCGAACCGCCGCCGTCGCCGCCGGTGGCCGCCGCGACGATGCCCGCCGCGACCGCCGCCGCCGATCCGCCGCTGGAGCCGCCCGTGCTGCGCGTGACGTCCCAGGGATTGCGCGTGTAGCCGTGTGCCGCGGACTCGGTGAACGGCCAGGTGCCGAATTCCGGCATCGCGGTCTTGCCCACGATGATCGCGCCCGCCGCGCGCAGCCGCCGCACGATCTCCGAATCGGCCTCTGCCGGAGTGGTCGTCGCCGCGCCGCCGTAAGTGGTGCGGACGCCCGCGACGTCGACCTCGTCCTTGATCGCGATCGGCACGCCGTGCAGCGGGCCGAGCGGACGCCCTGCCGCTCGCGTCTCGTCGTGGGCTCGGGCCTGCGCCAGCGCCTCGTCGGCGAGCACCGAGGTGAAGGCGTTGAGCCGCGGTTGCAGGCGATCGATGCGCGCGAGGGTCTGTTCGGTGAGCTCGACCGCCGAGATCAGGCCGGTGCGGACGGCTTCGGCCTGGCCGAGCACGCCGGTGTACCGGGGTCGGTCGCCGGGCTGCTCGTTCATCGGACTCCCTCTCGTGGCGCGAACGCGTTCACGTGGACGCGCGTTCAGTTGTCCGAATTACATGCCGCACGGTGGGACGTGTCAAGGGCGGTGCCGGACGGCGCGGGTGATACTGGCCCGCGTGAACATGATCGCCGTGCTGCGCCGTCTGCTCGCGATGGCTGCTGTCGTCTGCTCCGTCGCGGCGCCGCTGGCGCTGACGCCGCCCGCGCAGGCCGGGCCGCTGACGGACTGCGGATGGAGCAGGCGGATCGGGGCCGACACGCTGAACGTCGCGTTGCCCGACACTTTCGCCAACTACTGGATGGCCGCCCTGCCCGCGCTGCCCGCCGATGGCCTGACGCTGCGCGGCCGTTATCCGCACGGCCGGTACATCTCGTTCACCAGCTACCAGGGTTCGCGGACCATGGACGGCCTGGACGATCTGCGCATCGAACCGGATCCGGGCAGCGCCAATCCGTTTCGGCCCGGCGCGGACCGAACCGCGACCGAACGGTCCTTCACCGTGCGGGTGCTGCCCGGCCCCCGTCCCGCACAGCCGGCTCCGAACACCCTCTACGCGGATTCCGGTCTGGCACTGATCATCTACCGGGTCTACCGCACCGACGAGGGTCTCGATCCGCTCGGCGGGGAACCGCCGCCGGAGCTCACCGTGCACCGAGCCGACGGGCCGCACGCGCTCCCTGCCTGCACGGCGGATCAGGGTGCGCCCGATCCGTCCGCCGCGCACCTGCCCGGCGGGCCCCGGCTGCCCGCGAGCGTGCCAGGCCCCGATCACCGCGCCTGGTCCAAGACGAGTGGCAACGGCGTGTTCGCGAATCCGGACAACACCTATCTCGCCTCGCGCGTCGCGCCGCGAGCTGGACAGGTCGCGGTCGTCGGCGCCCAGCTGCCGAGCACCCCCGCGACTTACGGCGGCCAGGCGACCATGGCTCCGGCGCAGCTGCGCTACTGGTCCCTGTGCGCGAACGAGCTTGCCAGCACCCGTGTTTCGGCCTGCGTAGTCGACGACGAGACGCCCGTCGACGAGCGGGGCTGGTTCACCGTCGTGGTCTCCGACCCGGCCGACCGACCCGCGAACGCCACCCGCGACTGCGGCGTCGCCTGGCTGCCGACCGCCGGATTCGACACCACGCTGCTGATGCGGAACATGTTGCCCGACAAGGATTTCGCGCACTCCATTCAGCGCGCGCCGGAAGACGACCCTGCTGCGGGGATGGGGCCCTACTACCCGCGCACCGACCTCATGACGACCGCGGAGTTCGAGGCGACCGGCTGCGCACGCTGAGACGTCGGCCGCGCGCCAGGTCCGGGCTCGCCGCCGGTCATGGAGAAACGAGCGGGCGGTAGCTGCCGGATCGTCCGAAATGCCCCGGCGCAGAGCCGTATTCGTCGCACGTGGCAGAGCGCGCGCGGCTGTTCGACAGTGTGGCCTCGCCCCGGACAATGCGAGCGTCGGCACCGGCGCGGCCGTCGACTCGGCAGAGCCGTTCGGTGCTCACGACGACCGGACCCGCTGGCCGAGGCGATGGGCGAGCTGCTTGACCATTTCGGCGGCGAGTACCGCTTGGCCGTTGGCGGCGAAGTGAATTCGGTCGGCGCTGAGCAGATCGGCGCGGTCGTTGACCGGGTGGTCCCACATGTCGACGAGCACGGCCCGATACTCGGCAGCCAGCATGCGGGTGATCGCGTTGACCGTGCGAACCCGTTCGGTCCAGTCGTCGAACTCGGGAATTCGGTACGCGCGGCCCAGCGTGAAGGTCGTCAGCTGGGCGCCCGTCGCGGCCGCGCGGCGGTACAGCTCGCGCAGGTCCTTCTCGATCCGCGCGTAGTCCGGGGCGCGGCGCACGATGTCGTTGGCGCCGCTCGGTAGGTGCAACAGGTCGGGGGCGAAGTCGGTGAGGCGATCCAGCTGGTCCAGTGCGTGTTCGGTCGTCGCCCCGCCGACCGCGACGTTGCGGTAGGTCAGGTCGGGCGCCACCCGTCGCAGGGCATCGGCCACGCGATCGGCCCATGGCTGGCTGGCGTAGCCGGGGCGCGGGTCGCCGGTGCCCGCCGAAAGGCTGTCGCCGACCACGCCGAAGCGCCGCCACGGCGCGTCGAACAACAGTGCCGCGGCCTCCAGCGCGGGCACGCAGTGCGGGTCTGTCTCTTCGGACGTGAAATGCTGCGCGATACTCACGATTCAAACATACGTCCGGTCGTATGTTTGAATCAAGGTGCGCTGGCCGGAATTCTCGATTCCAGACCGTTTCGATTCGTGAAATACACTGCACCGCAATGTTTCCGGCCGGAACGGGGTACGATCCTCTTCGGCGTTCTCGAACCGTCGCTGACATTCGAAGAGGGGTACGGCTGTGAGCATGATTCTCGCTACGGCACATGACATGTACGGCACAGTTCTGGCCCAGGTCGGCAATCCGACCCCGGAGGCCCCGCCCATCTCGGACAAGATCCTCCAAATGGTTCGCTACCTCACCTGGTTCGTGCTGCTCTCCGGAATCGCGGCCATCACCTACGCGGGCGGCCGGTTCGCCTGGGAGAAGTGGACCGGCGGCGGCCTCCAGTCGCCGAAGATGGTGGCCGGAGCCATGCTCGGCGGCGCCGTCGCCACCAGCGCGGGCACCATCATGAACGCGGTCGTCGGCTGAGTCCGCGCCCGGCGTGCTTCAGACGGCGCGCCACTTGATGGAGCAGCCCATACTCGGACGCTGCGGTTCCGGTACCGTTTCGCCCGCGAGCACCGCCGCGAGCGCGGCGCGCAGTTCGCGGCCGGTGACGGGTTTGCCGTTGCCCGGAGTGGATTCGTCGAACGCGCCGCGGTACGCCAAGGCGAGACGGGCGTCGTAGAGAAAGAAGTCCGGGGTGCAGGCCGCGCCGAACACGCGCCCCACCGACTGCGACTCGTCGATGAGGTACGGGAAGGACCATCGCGCCCGTTTCGCTTGTGCGCGAAGCCCTTCCGGCCTGTCGTCCGGGTACGCGTCGGCGTCGTTGGTGCAGATCGCCACCGCGGGCACGTTCGAAGCGTCGATCACCGCGCCGAGCTGGTCCTCGATGTGCCGCACATACGGGCAGTGATTGCACGCGAAGACGACCAGCAGTCCCGGACCGTTCGCGAAATCGGACCGCCGGTGGATCCGGCCGTCCAGATCGGGCAGGGCGAACTCCGGGGCGGGCGTGCCAAGCGGGACCATCAGGGATTCGAGAGCCATATCTGCCTCCGTCCGGTTCACTTCGAGGGTAACGGGCGACGAGGGCCTGTGGACCCTGTCGGAGAGAGTTCGTGGACAGGTTCCGCGCGGCCGGAGCGACAGCCGGAGGTGCGCCTACTTCGTGAGATCGCCCGGATCGGTGTTCGCACCGCACAGCACGACGCACACCCGCTCGCCGGGCGCGGGACGGTAGCCGCCACCGGTCAGCGCGGCCATGGCGGTCGCGGCGGCGTGTTCGACCGCCAACCGGTGCTCCGCCCAGAGCGCACGGCGGGTGGCGACGATCTCCTCGTCCGGGACGAGCACCGACACCGAGTCCGCCGCGTGCGCCGCGGCGAGGGCCAGCTCGCTGACGCGGCGCGCGCCCAGAGCGTCGGCGGCCACCGAGTCGACCGCGACGTCGACGGGTGCGCCCGCCGCGAGCGCGGCGTGCAGCGCCCGACAGTTCCGCGGTTCCGCGGCCACCACGCGGACGCCGTAATGTGCTGCGGCGGTTGCGATTCCGGCGAACAAGCCGCCGCCGCCGACCGCGACGACGACGGTGTCGAGGCGGGGCAGTTGCCGATGGATTTCGGTCAACAGGGTGCCCGCGCCCGCGGCGATCAGTGGGTGGTCGTAGGCGTGCGAGAGCAGCGCGCCGCTGGACTCGGCGAAGGCGTGGCAGGCCGCGAGCGCGTCGGCGTACTGCTCGCCGACCAGCCGGACGTCGGCGCCGTAGCCGCGCAGCTTGTCGATCTTCACCGGTGGCGCGGTGGCGGGCACGAACACCGTGGCGGGCACGTTCTGATTACGCGCCGCCCAGGCGCAGGCCATGCCCGCATTGCCGCCGGAGGCTATGGTGACGCCCCGGTCGGGCAGACTGCCCGCCTCGCGGTGCGCCTGGAGGAAATTCTGCGCGCCCCGCGCTTTGAAGGTCCCGGTGTGCTGGAGAAATTCGAGGGCCAGCCAGAGCCGGGCCGAGCCCTTGTCGGGCGGGTCGGCGGGGGCGATCGTGACGGGTCGCACGCGCCCCGAGATGCGCTCGGCGGCGGCCTTGATGTCTGCGTAACTCAGGTCCATCCGGCTCCGCTCGGCTCCCTCGCACGTCCTTCGGGGGCGGTCGAGTGCGCGCGCCGCCGAACGCGATCATAGCCAGCCGCGCTCGCGGCGGTGTCCGACTCGAATTCCGGCCGCCTGACATTCGATTTGCCAACCAGTTGCGCAAATACGGCGCGGATTACCGGGTAGGCGCAGGAGGAGCTGTCATGCTCTTGTTCGTTCGCTGATCCGGCCCGCTGCCTCGCGCACGGGATGACGAGAGGTCGATCTGTGAAATCGAGTTGGATGGCGGCGCTCGCGCTGTCGGCTGTCGCGGTCTCGGGCTGTTCCGCTGACACGTCGGCCGATACCGCTGCTACCTCGTCCGCCGCTCCGGCGAATTCGGCGGGTGCGACAACGACCGCCGCGTCGAAGGACGCCGATCCCGCGGGCGGTTTTCGCATTCCGCTCGGCGAGGAGCGAAAAGTTCCTATTCCCGCCGCCGCGATCATGGAAATCACGGTTCCCGCCGAATGGGGCGCGGCCGTCAACACTGTGCGCTGCACGGTAGCCGACAGCAACGGAAGGAACGAGGATCTGCGTTCCTCGGAGCCGAAGAAACAAGAGCACATCGCGGGCAGGAAGTGGGTCACGCTGTGGTCCTTCTCCTCGCCGCCCGCCACCGAGGTCACGGTCGGCTGCCAGGACGTGGGCAACCTGGTCGCCGACGCGCAGCTGCGCTACATCCGCGTCGTCCCGCGCGGGCTGAAGCCGAGCTGAGCCACCGCCGCGGCGTGGGCCGCGGCGGCAGCGCTCGCGCTACTTGCCGTGGGCGCGCAGCTGGTAGAGGCCCTTGGTCACCGCGACGGTGTTGCCTTCGGCGTCGGTGACGACGGCCTCCAGCGTGAAGTCCGACTTGCCGCGCTCGGCCGCCTCCGCCTCGATCCGCGCGATCTCCTCCTCCGGCAGCGTGGCCTCCGCGCGCAGCTGGGATTTCGCCATGCCGACGAACTTGATCTCGAAGCCCTTGACCAGCGGGTAGTAGGCGGAATTGTCGAAGGTCGCCACGGCGATGGCGCCGCCGAGCACCTCGGCGACGGTGAACTGCACGCCGGCGTAGATCACCCCGAAGTGATTGCCGTTGCCCTCCAGCGGCACCGTGGTCGCGGCGAATCCGCGGCGCACCTCGACCGCCTGGACGCCCATCTTGGCGGCCGCGGGGATGGTGAACTCCAGGGCGCCGTTGATGATGTCGACGAACGGAGGGGCGTCGTCGGTGCTGTTGTCGGTCATGGGGACCGAGTCCTTTCGCGCGTGCGGTCCGGCGCACCATCGTCCGCGCGGCGTCCGCGCCCTGTGCCCGCGGACCTCGTCGTCCTTGATTCACCGGTCCCGTCCTCGGCGAGGGCGGGTGCCCTCAGATTAGGAAACGGGAGCTGCGCTGCGCAATCGGCGGGGGCGATGGCGAGCGAGATTCTGCGGCAATCGTTGTCGGTGTGCCTGAGTAGCCTCGGAACCGTGGGTGACGACCTGATCGACTATCGCGAGCGCCCCTCACGATTGAGCGGTGCCGTGGTGTGGACGCGGACCATGACGCGCGTCGAAGAACCGCTGCCGGTCCTGCCGGACGGCTGCATGGACCTGCTGTGGCGGGACGGCACGCTGCTGGTCGCTGGCCCGGACACCACCGCGCATCCCGCGGGCGCTCCGACGGCGACGCAATACACGGGCGTGCGGTTCTTTCCTGGTACCGCCCCCGCGCTGCTCGGCGTGCCCGCACACGAATTGCGGGACCGGCGAGTCGAATTGGCGGACCTGTGGCCCGCGGCGACCGTGCGCGAGCTGGCGGGCCGAGTCGAAGACGCGCCCGACCGGGCAGCCGCGCTGGAGGCCATCGCGCTGGGCCGGGCTGCCGAGGCCGGACCGCCCGACCCGCTGCTGCGCCAGATCGTCGCGGCACTGCACGCGGGCCGGTCGGTGGCCGCGACGGCCGACGCCGCGGGACTCGGCGCCCGGCTGCTGCATCGCCGATCGCTGGCCGCCTTCGGTTACGGACCCAAAATGCTCGCCCGCATCCTGCGCCTACAGCGGGCGTTGGCCTCGGCCCATGCGGGCACATCGCCCGCCGACACCGCGATCGCCACGGGTTACGCGGATCAAGCGCATCTCGCGCGCGATATGCGGGAGCTGGCGGGAATGCCGCTCGGCGAATGGTTGGCCCGCCGCGGGCGAGACCGGCCGAGCGGCGCGTAGTCCGACGCACCCGGTCGAGGCATCAGCTCAGCGGCGCGTAGAGGTCGATGCCGTTGCCGTCGGGATCGTTGATCACGGCGTAGCGCTGGCCCCATGGCGCGTCCCACGGCTTCAGCTCGCCCCGGTAGCCCGCCGAGGTCAGATCGGCGTAGATCGCATCGACCTCGGCGGCGTCGGCGCAGCGGAAGGCGAGACCGATACGGCCCGCGCTGCTCGGCGGCTCCCATTCGTCGTGGAAGGAGCGAACGACGTCCTCGGTGTCGAGTGCGAGCCGCATCCCGCCGGCGAGCTGGGTTTCGACGTGCGGCTGGGCGTCCGCGTCGGCCGGGAATTCCAGGCCGAGACGGCGGTAGAAGGCCAGCGAGGCGGCCATGTTCGAGGTGACGATGCCGAGGAAATCCAGTTGCGGAGTCATATCGGCAGCGTAAGGACGGTGCGCCGGTCCGGTCTTGAACGAATCGGACGTCGTCAGTGGGTCGGCGCAGGCACCAGTTCGGCGATGAGGTTCTCCACCAGGATGCGGATCCGGTCGCGGATGGTGCGGACCACCTCGATGGTCTGATCGGTCGGGTCGGGCAGCACCCAGTCGCGATAGCTGATGCCGGGGAAGAACGGGCAGGCGTCGCCGCAGCCCATGGTGATCACCACATCGGAGACGCCGACGGCCTCGTCGGTCAGCTTGCGCGGCGTCTTGTCCGAGATATCGATGCCGACCTCCGCCATGGCCGCCACCGCTACCGGATTCAGGGTCGCCGCGGGTGCGCTGCCCGCGGACCGTGCCTCGATGCGGTCACCGGCGAGAGCGGTGAGAAACCCGGCGGCCATCTGGGATCTGCCCGCGTTGTGCACGCAGACGAACAGCACACTGGGCTTGTGGGCCATCGGGCCGCCTTTCGGGTGGTGCGATGCTAGGTGGTGGCCGGACCGGTCCGACGGTGCGGTGTGGTTCCGGTGCGTACCGTCCGGAAGGATTGGGCCGAAACGCTGTCGTAGCGTAAGGGATACGGGCGGTCGGGCGCCGAGGATGGGGGACCTCTCGCGGCCGTACCCGCCCGCTCGATCCGCGGCGCCGTGACGTTTGCGCTGCTAGAGGCATCGAGACGCGAAAGTCGTTGCTGTGACGAAGGTCTACACTCGGGCAGAAAAGACCAGTCGGTCGCAAAATTCGTGCGCGGCAGCCAGCGGGGACGAGAACTCTTGCCGCGCTTGACGACTGGCCCGCCGTTGGGGTGCGGGAACGCGAAACCGCTGCGACATCCGAGGATGTCGCGGCGGCGGGTCGTGGTGCGGGGTCAGATCGGGCGCAGGTCGATCACCTTGCGCAGCCGCGCCCGGTCGCGTTCGAGCCGCCGCGCCTCATAAGCGATGGGGAAGTAGCGCACCCGTTCGGGAAGGAGCGGAACGCCGCGCGCGATGAACCAGCCCAGCGCTCGCAGCTTGCGCTCGTCCGCGGCGGTCCAGGTGAGACCGAGCTTGCGCCGCGCGGCCTCCGGCGTGGTGCCCACGGTGACGAAGTACTGCATCCGTCCGATCGGCGCGACCGCCGCGCGCCAGAGCGGCGTCAGGACTCGCGGCAGCTGCTTCGGCGGCGCGACCGAGCGGATCACCCGCAGGTAGTCGTGCGCGGTGCTCGTCTCGCGCAGGTGGTTCTCGACCATGTCGTCGAAGAACTTCTCGAAGGCGGCGTAGTTCTCCGGAATCTCCTTGGGCGCCACCGAGAAGTTGCGCATCAGCTGCAACGTCTCCTGGTAGTACGCCTCCTTCTCGGCGTAGGTGAGCGGGCGGCGGGCGAAGTACTCGGCGCTCTCGGTGAAGGCGAAGGTTCCGGTGTGCAGCACCCAGGCCCACGGCCCGGACGCGAGCGCCTTGTGTCGCATGCCCGCGGCGTCGGTGGTGTTCAGCGAGGCGTGCATCGAGCGAAGCCGGTCGGCCTCGGCGAGCGCCTCCTCGCCGCCGTAGACCCACATCATCACCGAGGAGAGGCTGCGCACGGCGCGGCCCATGGGGTCGGTGCGGAAGCTGGAGTGCTCGTCGACGACGGCGGAGATGGTCGGCTCCATGGTCTGCAGGAGGAAGGCGGAGCCCGCGGTCAGCGAGAACGTGATCAGGCCGGTCTCGTCCCACATCCGGGTGCCGGGCGCGAAGGGACGGCGCGGGGGCAGTTCCCGCGCGGTGGTCTCGAGTGCGGCGGACGCGGTCATTGTGCGATCTCCTTTGATCGACCCAACTTAGAACGATGAGATGATTATCATACCAATCTCTCATTCTCTTGTCGTGTGCAAGATCCGCCGGTGGCCCGTTCTGTGGCGCGCGACCTACGCTGGCTGCCATGGCGACGGAGCGGACGGAGTGGGTATGACAGGGCAGTGGCGCGAGCGCGCAGGCCGGATCGGCGTGCTCACCGGTGCGGGCATCTCCACCGACTCGGGCATCCCCGATTTCCGCGGGCCGCGCGGGGTGTGGACGAAAGACCCCATCGCCGAACTGCTCTCGACCTACGACAACTACCTGGCCGACCCTGGCCTGCGGGAACGCGCGTGGCTGGCGCGCCGCGACAACCCGGCCTGGCAGGCGACGCCGAACACCGCGCACGAGGCGCTCGTCGAGCTGGCGCGGGCGGGTCGCGCGGTCACGATCATCACCCAGAACATCGACCGGCTGCACCAGCGCGCAGGCTCGCCGCCGGAGCGGGTCATCGAGATTCACGGCAACATGTTCGAGGTCGTCTGCGTGGAATGCGATTTCGAGACCAGCATGGCCGCCACCCTGGAGCGGGTAGCCGCGGGCGAACCCGATCCGCCCTGCCCCGCGTGCGGCGGCATCCTCAAGGCCGCGACGATCATGTTCGGCCAGCAGATGGATCAGCGCACTCTCGCCAAGGCCGCGATCACCGCCGAGACCAGCGACATCTTCCTCGCCATCGGTACCTCGCTGCAGGTCGAACCGGCTGCTTCGATGTGCGCCGTCGCCGTCCGCGCGGGCGCCGACCTCGTCATCGTCAACGCCGAACCGACCCCCTACGACGACATCGCCACCGAAGTGATCCGCGAACCCATCGGCGCCGCCGTCCCCCGCCTCGTCGCCGAAATCCTCGACGCCTGACCACCTTCGGCGTTCCGAAGTGAGCGGCCGGGGTGGCGGCGGCCGTCAGCCGACCGACCCCTGCGGTCCGATCAGCCGATCGGGCCGAGGACGCGGTCCAGGTACGGATTGGCGAAGCGGGCCTTGGGGTCGAAGCGGCGGCGGACTTCGGTGAAGCGGTCCCAGTCCGGGTAGCGCTCGCGCAGGGTGTCGGCGGTCTGGAAGTGGCGCTTGCCCCAGTGCGGGCGGCCCTGGTAGCGGTCGAAGACCTCTTCGCAGGCGCGGAAGTACGGCTCCCACTCCATGCCGCGATACTGGTGCACGGCGATGTAGCAGGTGTCGCGGCCGCTCGCGGGGGAGAGGAAGGCGTCGTCGGGCGCGACCCAGCGCACCTCGATCGGCATGGGCGTCTGGAAGCGCGCCGACACCTCTTTGATCTCCCTGATCGCCGCGACCGAATGTTCCCGCGGGATGGCGTATTCCATCTCGGTGAAGCGAAACAGTCTGGGGGAGGCGAACACCCGGTAGGACCGGTCTACCTGGCGGCGGTAGCTGCCCGCGTAGGCGGCGCCGCGGTGGATCCACGGGATGACCGCGGGCTGACGCTTGGCGACGCGGCACAGCGCGTCGAAGGTGTAGTTGGACATGAGGATGTCGGCGAGCCAGTCCAGCATCTTGCCGCGCGGCTGTTCCGGCAGGTCGACGCGGTTGTTGCGCTTGGTCATCGCCAGCGGGCTGTGCGCGAACATGTAGAACTCGAAGTGCTCGTTGCCGTCGACGTAGGAATCCAGGTCGGCGAGCACCTCGTCCACCGGCACCGGCCGTTCCACGCCTTCGAGCACGAACGAGGGCACCAGTTGCAGGGTGACCGCCGTGACCACGCCGAGCGCGCCCACGCTGACCCGCACCGCCCGCCAGCCGTCAGGGTCGTTCTCGGCGTCGAGTTCGACCCGGCTGCCGTCGGCGAGCGTCAGCTCGACCGAATGCAGCGCGGCGGAGATGTTCTGTAGCGTCGCGCCCGTGCCGTGCGTGCCGGTCGCGGTGGCGCCCGCGATGGTCTGCACGTCGATGTCGCCGAGGTTGGGGAAGGCCAGCCCGGCGGCGTGCAGCGCCGCGCTGGCCGCGTTGAGGGTGATGCCCGCCTCGACCCGTGCTCGCCCGGTCGCGGCGTCGAGTTCGAGGACGCGGTTCATCCGCGACAGGTCGAGCAGCGTGCCGTCGGTGAGAACAGTGTCGGTGAAGGAGTGCCCGGCGCCCGCGACCCGGACGTTCTGCCCGCGGTCCGCCGCGCCGGCGAGCAGTTCGGCGAGTTCCTCGTGGTTGCGCGGGGAGGCGAGGGTCGCCGGTGTGCAGTCTTGATCCCCGGCCCAGTTCACCCACGAGTTGGTCATGCGTCCAATTTAAGGCATGCGTGTGACGCGCGCTACCCGCGCTCGGTTTTCGATTACCGGCGGCGTCCCAGGCAGGTGTGCGCTTTGGCCGTTTCGACTTCATCGTCGTTCAGCGGCGCGACCAGCAGCGGCATGCGCGGGATGGAGTCGGCGCGCACGCCGTTCAGCATGATGGCCGCATAACGCTGCCAGACATCGGGATTGACGGGCTTGGCGAACTCGGCCAGCGCGTCGACCATGTGGATCAGCGCGAAGAAATCACTCGGTTCGATATCGGGCTGCAGCGTCCCCGCGTCGCGGGCGCGGTCGATGACGGCCGCGACGGTCGGCTTGATGCGATCGCGCAGCGCGGCGAACCGTCCGGGGTCCTCCTCGAGCTCGAGCATGACCTCGCTGAAGCCGCGGTTGTTCGCCAGGTGCCTGCAGGCGTACTCGAAGAACTGGACGACCCCCAGCCATGGGTCGGGGTGCTGCGCGGCCTCCTCGGCTGCCACGGCGAACTCGCCGATATGCTGCTCGAAGACCTCGGCGATGAGCTCCTTCTTGTTGGCGAACCGCCGGTACACGGTCCCTACGCCGACGCCCGCTTTCTCCGCGACGTCGTCGAGGGTGATCTCGAGTCCGTGCTCGGCGAACAACTCGCGCGCCGCGGCGACGATGCGCTGCTGATTGCGCGCGGCGTCGGCACGCAGGCGCCGAGGTGGGGCGGGGGCCGTGGCGTGATTCACATCCCCATGTTAGCAACGATCGGGATTAAGCGGAGGCATTGTCTCCGTTAACGTGATAGCTTCTACCGGTAAGCGGAGGTGATATCTCCGCATCGATACCCGAGTCTCGAGGGGACCTATGACTACCGTGATCGATCGTGGGGCGCCTGCCCCCGAGAAATCCCAGCGCCGCGGCTCACACGCGCTGCGCTGGTGGGTGCTCGCCGTGCTCGGCGTGGCACAGCTGATGGTGGTGCTCGACGCCACCGTGGTGAACATCGCACTTCCCGCCGCCCAGCAGGACCTCGGCTTCAGTGACGCCGACCGCCAGTGGGTGATCACCGGCTACGCGCTGGCGTTCGGCAGCCTGCTGCTGCTCGGCGGACGCCTGAGCGACCTGTTCGGCCGCCGCAACACCTTCATCATCGGCCTGGTCGGCTTCGCCGTCGCCTCGGCCATCGGTGGCGCCGCGCCCAACTTCGAGGTGCTCGTCGCGGCTCGCGTCGGCCAGGGCGTGTTCGGCGCGCTGCTCGCGCCCGCCGCTCTGTCGCTGCTGACCGTCACTTTCACCGAACCGTCCGAGCGGGCCAAGGCCTTCGGCATCTTCGGCGCGGTCGCCGGTACCGGCGGCGCGATCGGCCTGCTGCTCGGCGGCGCGCTCACCGAGTGGGCCAACTGGCGCTGGGTGATGTTCGTCAATCTGGCCTTCGCGGCCGTCGCGCTGGTCGGCGCGGTGCTGCTGCTCGCCAAGCACGTCAGCGCCGAGCGACCCAAGCTCGACATCCCCGGGACCGTCGTGGTGACCGCGGCGTTGTTCGGCATCGTCTACGGCTTCGCGCACGCGGAGACCGACGGCTGGACCAACGGCGCCACCCTGGCCTTCCTGATCGGCGGCGCGGCGCTGCTCGCGGTGTTCGTCTGGCTGGAGTCCCGGGTCGCGCACCCGCTGCTGCCGCTGCGAATCCTGTTGGACCGCACCCGCGCCGGCTCCTACATGACCGTGTTCGTGATGGGCATCGGCATGTTCGCGATCTTCCTGTTCCTGACCTACTACATGCAGCTGAGCCTGGGCTACTCGCCGATCAAGACCGGCGTGGCGTTCCTGCCGATGGTGGCCGCAATGATCGTCTCCTCGACCACCACGCCCTCGGTGCTGCTGCCGAAGTTCGGTCCGAAGATCGTGGTGTCCGCCGGGTTCCTGATCGCCGCCGCGGGCATGGCCTGGCTGACCCGGATCGGCCTGGACACCGGCTACGGCACGCACATCCTGCCCGCCCTGGTCCTGATGGGTCTCGGCCTCGGTGGCGCCATGGCGACCGCCTTCCAGGGCGCGACCTCGGGCGTGCACCACGAGGACGCGGGCGTGGCCTCGGCCATGATCAACACCAGCCAGCAGGTCGGCGGCTCCATCGGCACCGCGCTGTTGAGCACCATCGCCGCCTCGGCCGCCACGGACTACCTGTCCACCGCGCAGCCCGGCCCGCTGGCCGTCGCCCAGGCCCAGATCGAGAGCTACACCACCAGCTTCTGGTGGGCCACCGCGATCTTCGTCCTCGGCGCCCTGCTCTCGGCGGTGCTGATGCCGAACACCCAGCCCGCGCCCGCGGAGGGTGAGCCGGTGCTCGCGCACTGACCCGAAGGCAACTCGAAAACCACGAAGGCAATTCGAAAAACACAGCGCCCGCGCCGGTTTCGACCGGACGCGGGCGCTGTGCTGTGCGGCGACCTCTCAACAATTGCTCGGAGCCGGGACGCCGGCGAATCGATCGGACAGGTAGCCGAAGGCCCGCGGCGCGCCCTGCGTGCCCGCCGCGTTGTGGTCGGCGCCGGGGATGATGTCGAGCTGCACCGGTGTGCCCGCCCGGCAGTAGCGAGCGGTGACCGTGCGGACGAGGCCGGGATCGACGTCGTCGGCCTCGCCGTGCCATTGGTACACCGGGGCGCGTGGGACGCCGGGGAAGGTCTCCAGGCTGTTCTCCTCCAGGACCTGGACGGTGGACGAGTCGGCCTCCAGCGGTCCGTTCAACACGTCGGAGAAACTACGGTTCGCGCCCGCGCTGATGATCTCGTCGGTGCAGGCGTTGGCGATCTGATCGCGCAGCGTCCGCCCGGCTGGATTGAGCCTGGGCGACATGTCCATCCGGCCCGGGTATTCGCGTTCGAGGCCCATCGCGGCCGCGAAGCCGAGCCCGAACAGCGGGTTGGGGTTCGCGCCGAGATCGCGGGCCAGCGTGCCGATGTTCACCGGAACCCCGCCCATGGCCACGCCGGCGATCGGCAGTTCGGGTGCGTACTCGGGAGCGAGCGCGGCCGCGAATCCGGTGGCCGTGCCGCCGCCCGAGTACCCGGCCAGGCCCACCGGGCTGCCGGCGAGGCCCGCGGGGGCGAAACGCTTTGCCGCGCGGAGGCCGTCGAGGGTGATGTGGCCGCCCAGCTGTGCCGCGCCGTACGCGCCGGTCGGCCCGAGGTGATCGGGCACCGCCACGGCCCAGCCCCTGGCGAGCAGCAGATTCAACGCGGGAGCCTCCTGCATGCCGCCGTCGAAGAGGCTGTGCGAGGGCGCGCACTGCATGCCGAGCGAGTTGACGAACGGCTGGTACGACACCAGCGGACGGTCGAGCCCGCCGCCCGGCGGCACCAGCACCGTGGTCATCGCCGCGATCGGTTCGTTCGCGGAGTCGATGGAGCGGAACAGCAGCTGCCACACCGTGGAACCGGGAAAGATCGCCGCGGGAACGACCCTGCTGCGCAGCACATCTCCGAGCTGGAACGCGGCCAGATCGGACGGCGCGGCGTAGAAGCCGTCGGCGTCGGGGATCGGATAGATCGGCAGCGCCGCCGCGGGCGCGGTATGCCCGAGGCAGGTCGCCGCGACCGCGAGCGCCGCGAGGGCGACGCGTCGCATCGGACGTGAACGCCTGCCGCTCGAAGTTTGCTGCCGCACGGTGCGGCGCGCTGCCGCCGCCGTCGGACGCGCGTCGGGTACTGCCCGTCGTACCGCCATCGTCGCTCCATTGCCGAAGGGGTGGGTGAGGGGGAACCGTGGCGAAACCTTCGGGGCATTCGTAGTCGGCGGCGCGATCCATGTCAACGAACGTGGCTGTTCGTCATGCGCGTCCCCTGGGCGAACCGACCGGGTGGTCCTACCGATAGCATGACGCCGATGACGTTCGGCGCGGCAGGAGGTCAGCAGATGGGCTCGCAAGCCCGCATCCCGGCCGTCGAGCCGGCGGTGCTCCTGGTGATCTCGTTGGGCGGCGGGCTGGGCGCCGTACTGCGCTACGCGGTCGGACTATGGTGGCCGCCGCAGCCGGGCCAGGTGCCGTGGGCTACCTTCGCCGTGAATGTCATCGGTTGTTTCGCGATCGGAATTCTGATGGTTCTGATCACCGAGGTCTGGGTAGCCCACAGACTGCTGCGCCCCTTCGTCGGCGTCGGGTTGCTGGGCGGTTTCACGACCTTTTCGACCTATAGTCTCGAGATTCGTAGACTGCTCGAATCGGGCGCCACGACCGAGGCGCTCGGCTATCTCGGGGGGACGCTGGCGGCGACGCTCGGCGCGGTCTGGCTCGGCATGGGGGTGGCGCGGCTCGCGGCAGGCACGGCAGGACCGCGACAGCGCGGCGGACGACGGTGAACGGCGCATCGCCAGCGGGCGGTGCGGTGGACGACTGGTACGTACTACGGAAGGGGGTCATGCGATGAGTGGTTCACCTGCGAACGCGGGGCAGTGGCGGCAGGCCGCGCGGTTGACGGTGCTGCTCGACGAGGACGACAAGTGGCGGCACGGCCCCCTGTTCCACGAGATCGTGCGCCGCGCGCGCGACGCGGGCCTGGCGGGCGCCAGCGTGTGGCGCGGCGTGGAGGGCTACGGCGCGTCCTCGCGCATCCACACCAGCCGCATCCTCGACTTGGCCGAACACCTTCCCGTGCAAGTGATGATCGTCGACGAGCCGGAGCGCCTGCGGTCGTTCGTCGAGCAGAACGCCGAATTGCTCGGCGGCGTGACCGTCTCGCTGTCGCCGGTGGAGACCTGGCAGTCCGCCCTCGGGGTGGCCCGATGACCACGGTCCTCGTCGTGATCGGCGGCATGGTCGGCGCGCCGCTGCGCTATCTGATCGACCGCGCCGTTGCCGCCCGTTTCGAATCCCTGCTGCCTTTGGGAACTTTGACGGTTAACATTGTCGGTTCGGCGGTGCTGGGCGGTTTGTACGGCGCGAGCGCGGACAGCTGGCTCCTCTCTTTGGCGGGAACCGGCTTCTGCGGCGCGTTGACGACGTTCAGCACATTCGGATACGAGACCATCCGACTGGTCGCGGACGGCGCCTACACCTACGCGGTGGGCAATGTCGTGATCAGCGTGGCGGCCAGCCTGGCCGCGGTGTACGCCGCCGCGTCCGCGACCCAGTGGTTGTGGGCATGATCTTGATGACGAGCCGGGCGCAGCCGACCTGGAAGGGAGACCCGAGCATGGCCCATGATCGAGCCGGGCGACCCGCGCGGGCGACCGACCTGGAGGACATCGCCCACCTGGTGACCGCCTACTACAGCCACATCCCCGACCCGTCGGATCCGGCCCAGCAGGTGGAGTTCGGCACCTCGGGACATCGCGGGTCCAGCCTGGACTGCGCGTTCAACGAGGCGCACATCCTCGCGATCACCCAGGCGATCGTCGAATACCGCGCCACCAGGGGCATCACGGGTCCGGTGTATCTGGCCAGGGACACGCACGCGCTGTCCGAGCCCGCGTGGACCACCGCACTGGAGGTGCTCGCCGCCAACGACGTCACCGCGGTGATCGACGCCCGCGACCGCTACACCCCGACCCCGGCGCTGAGCCACGCGGTGTTGCGGCACAACACCAACGGCACCAAGCACCAGGCCGACGGCATCGTGGTCACGCCCTCGCACAATCCCCCGCGCGACGGCGGCTTCAAATACAACCCGCCGCACGGCGGCCCGGCCGACACCGTCGCTACCGACGCCATCGCCGCGCGGGCGAACGAGCTGTTGCGTACCGGGCTGTCCGAGGTCAAGCGCACCACCCTGCAGCACGCGCTGGCCACCAGCGTCCAGCGCTACGACTACCTCGACCACTACATCGCCGACCTGCCGAACGTGTTGAACCTGGACGCGATTCGCGGCGCGGGCATCCGCCTCGGCGCCGACCCGATGGGCGGCGCCAGCGTCGACTACTGGGAGGAGATCGGCCAGCGCTACGACCTGGAACTCGAGGTCGTCAACCCGTTCGTCGACCCGACCTGGCGATTCATGACGCTGGACAGCGACGGCAAGATCCGGATGGACCCGTCCTCGCGCTACGCCATGGCGGCGCTGGTGGCGATCAAGGACGACTACGACATCTCCACCGGCAACGACGCCGACGCCGACCGGCACGGCATCGTCACCCCCGACGGCGGGCTGATGAACCCCAACCACTTCCTCGCCGTCGCGATCGAATACCTGGTGGCGAACCGTATCGGCTGGGACGCGCTCACCAAGATCGGCAAGACGGTGGTCACCTCGTCCATGATCGACCGGGTGGTCGGCGTACTCGGCCGCGACGTGCACGAGGTGCCGGTCGGGTTCAAGTGGTTCGTGCCCGGATTGTTCAGCGGCAGCCTCGCTTTCGGCGGCGAGGAGAGCGCGGGCGCCTCGTTCCTGCGGATGGACGGCACGGTGTGGACCACCGACAAGGACGGCATCCTGCTCGCGCTGCTCGCCGCCGAGATCGCCGCGTGCACCGGCCAGACGCCGTCCGCGCGCTACGTCGAGCTCGAGCGCCGCTACGGCAGCCCCGCCTACGCCCGCATCGACGCCGCGGCCACCCCGGAACAGAAAGCACGGCTGGCGAGGTTGACACCGGATGTGATCACCACCAAGGAGATCGCGGGCGAGCCGATTACCGCCGTGCTCACCCGCGCGAGGGGCAACGGCGCACCGCTGGGCGGGCTCAAAGTCACCACGGAGAACGCCTGGTTCGCGGCGCGTCCGTCCGGCACCGAGGACAAGTACAAGATCTACGCGGAGTCGTTCCACGGCAGTGAGCACCTGGCCCAGGTGCAGGCGGCCGCGGAGGAGATGGTGGGCAAGGCGCTGACGGGTGAGCTGTAGAGCCAGGGCGCTGGCGAGCACGAGAGCCGGAGGCCTGCCCAGCGAGATCTGGGTGCTGATCGGAGCCGCGTTCGTCATCGCCATCGGATTCGGGTTGGTGGCTCCGGTGCTGCCGCAGTTCGCGCGCAGCTTCGGCGTCGGAGTGGCGGCCGCGTCCGCGATCGTCAGCGCGTTCGCGTTGATGCGGCTGTTGTTCGCGCCGGTCAGCGGTCGGCTGGTGCAGCGGCTGGGGGAGCGCTGGGTGTACCTGTCCGGCCTGGTGATCGTCGCGGTGTCCACCGGAGCGAGCGCGCTGGCCCAGAGTTATTGGCAACTCCTGGTTTTGCGCTCGGTGGGCGGCATCGGCTCGACGATGTTCACCGTGTCGTCGCTGGCGCTGGTGATCCGCATCTCGCCGCCCGAACAGCGCGGGCGGGTGTCGGGCCTGTGGTCGACGAGCTTCCTGATCGGCTCGGTGAGCGGGCCGCTGGTGGGCGGCGCCCTGGCCGGGCTCGGGTTGCGCGCGCCGTTCCTCATCTACGCCGCGGCGCTGCTCGCGGTGAGCGTCGCGGTCTACCTGAGCCTGCGCGATTCGCATCTGGCCGCGCCCGAGGTCAGCGGCGAATTGCGCGTCATGACCTTCCGTCAGGCGCTGACCCGCCCTGCCTACCGCGCGGTGCTGTGGTCCAACTTCGCCAACGGCGCCGCGATATTCGGTGTCCGCATGGCGCTCGTGCCGCTGCTCGTGGTGGAGGTGCTGCGGCAGCCCACCGGCATGGCGGGCGTCGCGCTCACCGCGTTCGCCGCGGGCAATGTCGCTGTGCTGTTCCTCTCCGGCCGGTTGTCGGACCGGTGGGGGCGCAAGCCGTTCCTCGTCATCGGCTCGCTGGTGTGCGCGCTCGGCACCGCGGGGCTCGGCTACGCCCCCGACCTCGGCTGGCTCCTGGCGACCTCCGTCGTCGCCGGGCTCGGCTCGGGAATGCTGACGCCGACTCAGCAGGCCGCGCTCGCCGACATCATCGGGCCCAAGGCGCGCGGCGGCCCGGTGCTCGCGGGGTTCCAGATGGCCGCCGACCTCGGCACCGTCGTCGGCCCGATCGCCGTCGGCGCGCTCGCCCAGCACACCTCCTACGGACTGGCCCTCGCCGTGACCGGCACGCTGCTGGCCATCGCGGCCGCCGCGTGGGCGGTCGTCCCCGAGCCGCTGCAACGGCACACCGCCGAGCAGGTCACCGCCGTGCCGTGCGACGACGCGGAGTATCAACTCGCCCATCGCGTCGCCGACGAGTGCGAGGAACCGCGCGACCTGACCCACGACGAACGGCACGCCTCGCCCACCGGTTCCCGTCGCTAGCCGGGACGCGCAGTCGTTGTTCTGAGCTATGGCGCGAGCAGCGCCGATGTGCGCGACTCGCCCCGCCCGGCGCACATCGGTCGCGGGGGTTGCGGCAGAGTGTTGACGTGAGTCAATCGCGTTCGAACTACACCCCGCGCCCGATGTCCAGCGCGACCAGTTACGCCCTCGGCGGCGTCGCGCTCGCTCTGATCGTGCTGATCGTGTTCCTGGCGTTCCGCTGGAGCCGGGACGAACCGGACGTGCGCAACGACGGCTACGGTCCCGTGCGCGACCCCGGAGTGCACGCGGTGCTGCAACCCGATGGCATCGTCGTCCTCGGCAAGCCGGGTGTGCCCACGGCGATCGACGTCTACGAGGACCCGCTGTGCCCGGCCTGTGGCGCACTCGAGCGCGTCTACGGCCAAGAACTGGCCCAGCAGCTGGACGAGGGCAAGCTCACGGTGCGGTACCACTACGTGAACTTCCTCGACCCGAAGTCGAGCAGCAAGGACTACTCGACGCGCGCGGTCGCCGCCACCGAATGCGTCGCCGAGGCGGGCAACGGTCCGGTGTACTCGAAGTTCCACGAGCTGCTGTTCGTGTCGAAGCAGCCGAAGGAAGGCGGCGACGACCTGAGCAACGAGCAGCTGCCCGGGCTGGCGCGGGAAGCGGGGGCGCCCGACCAGGTCGTGCAGTGCGTGGCGACCGGGGCGAAGGTCGAGAGCGCCAAGGCGCACGCGAAGGCGGCCATGGACGACCTGAACGCGCGGTTGGACGGCCGCGCCGCGACGCCGTCGGTGTTCGAGGGGCAGAACAAGATCGACGTGAACAACGAGGAGTGGGTGGTCGAGCTGACCCGCTGACCGCCCGGCTCCCCCTCCGAGCCGGGCGCGCGTGGCTCAGACCTGGTGTGCCGTGACGTCGTCCGGGATGTCGTCCTCTGGCGCGATGCGGCTGAGCTGGCGGTGCAGCGGTATGTGCCCGTCGAGCGGGTAGAGCAGGTCCTCGCCGGTCGGGCGATCGGCGGTGAACGGGCTCGGCTCGTCCGGGACGCTTCCCGGGCGGTCGGCTACCGTGGCCGTTCCCGGCACGCTCGAAAAGGCTTGGACGCCAGCGGCTTCTATTGCCAGCAGTGCGATATCGGTATGCGGGAACAGGTACCGCGCACCCTCTCGGAGGGTGGTGTGCACGTCACCGTTCGGCGCGGTCCACTGCATCCGATCGCGATCGGCGCGCCACACCCGCCATCCCTGTTTCCTCTTGTCCGCCAACGATTTCAGTCGGCGATGCCGCGAACAGAGCACGGCGAGTCCACTGCCACTGCGCTCCACCTCGGCTTCCGCGGCCGGGATCGTGCACCCGGGAAACCGGCACATCCCGTCCATCGCCCGTATCTCGCGACCGACGCGTTGCCGCGCCGCTTCTTCCGTCGCGCCCGCATCGGCGTCCGAATGTTCGGGAACCGCCTGGAACCGCGCGTGCTCGGCCAGCAACCGGGCAAGCGCCGCGTCGATCGGCCCGTAGCCTGCCAGGAACGCGGGCGCCTCCCGCATGTCCAGCAGCGTCTCCGCGGCGATCCCGATCTGGATCAGCGGTCGTCGCGGCGGCTGCGCGGGCGCACCGGGCTTCGGACACCGTTCGCCACGGCCGCATTGGCAGCGCAGCCGCCCCGACCCGTCCGCGAGCGCGACCAGCGCATCGGCCCGCCGCTGCGGCATCGTCCTCGGATCCGCGGCGCACACCTGCAAGCTCATCTCCCGCAACCGCATCGCCACCGTCTGTGCGCCGGGTGCGGGCAGGAGTCCGTCGAACACCGCCATGCTGTCTTGTACGGCGCGAATTCGCACGTCACGGTCGTCCTGCCGCCGCTCACGGCGCCGCTGCGCACCGGCGGGATCCAGCCGAATCGCCCACCGCCGCGCCGCCTGCCGCAAACGCGCGGGATTCGTGCGCGCCGCCGCCTCCAGCAGGCGCGGCTCCAGCGCGTCGACGACCTCTTTCGTCAGCGCCCGCGTGCTGTCGACGATTACCCGCACCTTCGCCAGGTCGATCCGCCCCGCCGCGAACGCCACCCTGGTCCGCGGCAGCGACTCCTCCAGCACGAGCCCTATATCGATCAGCGCCCCCGCCGTTCCCTCGTCCACGTACAGCGCCACCGCCGCCTCGGCCGCCGCGAACTCCCCGGCCCGCACCCCGCCCGGCCCGGGTTCCGCGCTCGCGGCCCGGTGTCGCCGATACAGCTCGCGCACCGCGAACACCTCCGCCGCCTGCGCCGCGGCCGCAGCCCCGTGCGCCGCCCTGAGCGCCTCGATCAACCCCTCGTCACTCATGGTCCCGAACTCCACCGCAGAGAGCTGATTGTGTTCGAACATGTGTTCGATTCTACGGGTTGAGTTCACCCACCCGCCACCCCTTTGCCCAGGCGATTTGGTTGCTGACGTGCCGGTGGTGTAACTTTCATCAGGCACGAGGGAAACCGAGTGCGACCCACCAAGGGGCTATGGCGCAGCTGGTAGCGCACCACACTGGCAGTGTGGGGGTCAGGGGTTCGAGTCCCCTTAGCTCCACAGAAATAGCAGGTCAGGCCCGGTCTCAGACCGGACCTGACCTGTTTTTTTGTGTCTGACCCCGCGCTTACCCCCCGTTTTGGGTCCTGGATTCTGTTTGGCCGGTGCGATGGGGGCGGTCGTGTACCTGCTGTGGTTACCGTCGTCGCAGGTTCGTGCCTCCGGCAGGGCACATCGAACATGGGAACGGGGATGACCTGCGGTTTTCGGGTAGGCGGTTGATGATCGAAGCTGAATACCCGCTGTAGGCAGGCAGTGCCGTTGTCTTTGCCGGGCAGTATGCCTGTGACTGGGATGAAGCCCAGCGCTTCGTTCAAGGCTTTGTTGGTCATGAAGTCGGCACAGTGTTTCCGCAGGGTGCCAACGTTGCCCAGCGCTTCCCATGATTTCCTTGTTGCCGCAGGTAGATGGCCATTCTGTAGTCCCGAAGCTATTCGTTCGTTGCCCCGAGTTCCCATCGATTCCCGTCTGCAAATCGTAGAGAAATCGTAGAACCGCACGCTCCAGGCGGGCCGGTAGAACAGGATTTCCCCGTCCGCGCTGTTGGGCGAGGCACCCAAGAAGACGCCTCGGAGACTTCAAAGCACGCTACGTTTAACGACGAGCCTGCCCAAAGCTGGTGCAGCTCTTCGAACCTGCCGCTGAGGGTGGCATCGCTAATCGAACAAACTCGCTGCACTAGCACCTTCTGCCTCTGGTGCCGCCCAGAACGACCCGGGGAACCGGGATGGGTAGGAACCCGCGACAACGCAGCGGCGCCCCCGCCGCTGGGCGCACAGCGCGGCAGGCACCCCGCAGCGCTACGGGGCGGCGGACACCCACCGATGGCTTGGCAGCTACACCACCGGAATAGACCTCGCCCGAATGACCAGGCACCCTGATGATCTTAGAAAGCTGTACCTGGCGCGCGTGGAACGGCTCGTTGGTTGTGCCAGTGAATATTGGCGTCGTATGTCAACGTGGCCGGAGACGGGTACGATCCACTCTCGCCGCTCGTCCTGGTTCTGGGCGCTCGTCGGCATCGAGCGCTGCAGTCTCGCACTGGAGTGTCGATGTCGACAATCTCGCGACCCGTGCTTTTCCTTGCGGTCAAGGTGCGGGCCCATTCGAGGGATTCTTCGCCGTGCAAGTATCCGCCGTCATCGGTAGGTCCCAAATCAATAGCTTCCTGATGCTGGTCCAGAGCGGTGAGGGTTGGGTGTAGGCGAGGACAGCGCCTGGCGGACCGGTATCAGGCCGCGGCGGGCGGCGCGGACCGCGGCGTCCACTGGTCGTGGGCGGACTCCCGGGCATGTTCCTCGTCGCTGTGCTCGATGCGCCTCATCGCCGAACGCAGCAGCGGCGGAGCCATCAGCGAGGTGACGATGGCGACGAGCACAATGATCGTGTACGCCTCTGTTCCGATGACACCGAGCCGGAACCCCACCATCGCGACCACGACTTCGACGACGCCGCGGGCATTCATCCCCGCACCCAACGCCAGCCCTTCTGCGGTGGTGAGGCTCGACAACCTGGCGCCGAGAAAGGCACCGGCGAACTTGCCGACGATCGCCACCGCCAGTACTGCGAGCGCGCCAACTGCTACCTCAGGTCGTGCCAACAGTGTCAAGTCCATGCGGAGGCCCGCCGTCGCCAGGAACAGCGGTGCCAGAACCCACATCACGACAGAGCGGAGGGGCGCCAAGCGGGTCGGCTCCGCCGCACCGGACTGCGCAACGAGGATGCCCGCGGCGAACGCGCCGAGCACCGCCTCAAGTTGGAGTGCGTGGGTCAGCGCCGCGCCGCCCAGCACGACCGCCGTCGCCAGTGCAATCGAAGGCCCGGCATCCTCGGACCGATTGGCCAGACGGAACGCGAAACGGACGAGTGGACGGCCGAGTGTCGTCGCGGCGAGGAGGAACAGCACCAGGTTCAGGGCGGGCAGACCGACCCCGAGAAGGGTCAGGCCATCGGCTGCCATGGCGGCCACCACCGACAGCAGTAACCAGCCCACTGCGTCGTCGATCATGCCGGCCGCCAACGTCAGTTGGCTGACATCGCGATGGAGCAGCTTCATGTCGCTGAGCGTTTTCGCGATCACCGGGATGGCGCTGACGCACATCGCGACGCCGAGGAAGAGCGCGAAGGTGATCCGGTCGGCGGAGTCCGGGCGGGTCGGAGCCGGAAGGTAGTACCCCAGCGCTATGCCCATCGTCAGGGGAATCAGCAGGCCGGCGAGGCTGACCGACAGCGCAGAACGGCGTCGTCGTCGGACCATGGCGAGGTCGAGGTGGGCGCCGGTGATGCCGACGAGCAGCAGGACGCCGATCTGTGCCACCGCGTCGAGCAGGTGCGCTTGTTCCCTGTCGACAGGAAACAGCCACGATTGCAGGTCGGGGGCAAGGTGGCCGAGCAAGGAGGGACCCAGGACAACACCGACCAGAAGTTCGCCGACGATGGCAGGCATGCCGAACCGGGCCGCTAGTCGACCGAGGCACAGGGCCGTCACCAGCAGCAAACCCACCTGAATCAGGAAGACCAACAGTTGGTGTGAGGCAAGGGTGGGAACGGGAACGAACACGGTTGGCCAATCGTCGTCTGCTCACGGACGTGCGGAAGCACGTGACGGCATGTCATCGTCCGCACCCCTCTTAGCTGACCGAGTCCGGTGTCGATGTGGACCATGTCTGCTGCTGGAGCCGGACTCTGTCGTGGTGGTGTGCGGTTCGGTGGAAGGCCGCCACCGGCAACGGCCGCGGCCTTCCCTCGAAACGTGCGGATGTCAGCTGGAAGCGGCGGTCGGCTCGGTCCACCCGAGCCCGTCTGCGGTCGGTACGAGACCGTCGGAGAGGAGCGGCGGTTCCAGAACCTCGCCACGCCCGGCCATGATCGCCTGGATCGCGTTCATTTCTTCCATTACTTCACGCACCACCGGGGCTCCGAACAGGTGAGCCATTCTCTGCCCCGAGTCGGTATCCATATCGCCGGTCTTCGCGGCCGCGTCGGCGATGTCTTTCGACGAGCGGGCGAATCGTTCCGCTGCTTGTGCACCGTCGACGAGCACGCCTTCGCGAGAGTATCCGCCGGCGACGAGGGAGACGAAGGCTTCGAACGAGGACTCGGAGAGGTTGCTGACCCTCCTGGCCTGCCAGAAATACGAATCCTCTGCCTGTTGCATGTTGTAGAACGACGACAGGAACTCGTAGAACACGGCGTACTCCCGCCGATATCGTCCCTCGAACTCGGCGAAGGCTCTCTCCGCACTCGCTGTCCCGTCGAACACGCTGTTGATCGAACGCGCCGCGAGCACGGCCGAGTAGGTGGCCAGGTGAACGCCGGTGGAGAACACCGGGTCGATGAAACATGCAGCGTCGCCGACCAGCACGATGCCGGGCGCGTGGAAGCGCGTGTTGGCGTACGAATAGTCTTTGCGGGTGCGGATCTCGCCGTAGATGCTGTCATCGTCGACGCGTTTGGCCGAGGTCAACATGTTGCGTACGTAGCTGGTCTTGTCGATGAAGCCGTGGAGGGCCTTCTCCTGGTCGCCCTGAAGCTTGGCTGCGTGCTCGCGGCTGATCACCGCACCGACACTGGTGAGATCATCGGTGAGCGGGATGTACCACATCCAGCCCTCGTCGAACGCCTCGCAGAGGATGTTTCCGCTGTTGGGCGAGGGTAGCCGGTCGCCTCCATTGAAGTATCCGAAGAGCGCGATGTTCTGAAAATGTTCGGAGTACTTCCGTTCGCCTCCGGTGGTCTGCCACAGGCGGCTGCGGTTCCCGGAGGCATCGACCACATACGTGGCTGATACCGCGTGCTGCGTGCCGTCCTTGTCGCGGTAGGTAACGCCACGCACGACGCCACCGTCGTCGAGAACGCCGGTTGTTTCGCATTCTTCGCGCACGTCCACACCGTGCCGGGCGGCGTTCTTGAGTAGGATCTCATCGAACTTCGCACGCTCGACCTGGTAGGCGTTCGAGGTCGGGCCGGAGAACTCCGGAGAAATGGAGAACAGGAAATTCCATGGCACCGGATTGGTGCCCCATCGGAAGCTTCCTCCACGTTTGTTCATGAAGCCGGCTTCGGCGATCTCCTGCTCCACGCCGAGGAGTTTGCATACACCGTGCACGGTAGCCGGTAGCAAGGACTCGCCGATTTGATAGCGGGGGAATCTCTCTTTCTCCAGCAGGATTACTCGTCTCCCGCGACGTGCCAGCAGAGTGGCCGCTGTCGAGCCGCCGGGGCCCCCGCCCACTACGACGACGTCGACCTGTTCTTCGTGTGTTGCCATTGCCGTGTACCCCTCCATCTGGAACTAATCGGTTGTCCATGGTCCGACGATCGCGGCGATCCACGCGCCGAGCGTCGGTGTCCCCGCGAGCGTCACGAAGTCCGCGTTCTCGGATCCTTCCGCCCGCCATTTCTCGACCAGCTGCATCAAGCGGATCGAATCAAGGCCGGCGTCCACGAGGTTCGTGTCGTCGGATATTTCTTCGGGCGGGACACCGAGCGCGGATGCGACATCCGCGGTCACTTGTTCACGGGAAATAACTGCAGGCATGAGGACCCCCTGTTCTTGGTAATGGTTGACATTTGTGGTGGATGAGTTTCCTTTAGCCGCGCAACGCATTTCGAAGCGCGGCCCTGCTGTCTTTACCGACGCTCGTCTTGGGGAAGTCGGTGACTATTCGCACTTCATCAGGCAGTTTCCAATCGGCCAACCCGGTCTGCCGTGCGAAGGCTCGCAGCTCCCGAAGGGAGGGTTCGTCTGGCCCGGCTGGCACGATAAAGACGCAGGTGCGCTCGCCGAGTGTGTCGTCTGGCAGGCCTACGGCGATGGCATCGCCAACAGCTGGGTGCTGGAGCAGTTGACGTTCGAGTTCGGCAGGGGAGACCTTCTCGCCCCCGCGGTTGATGACGTCGCTCGTGCGACCGTGGACGGTGAGGTCCCCCGCCGGGCTGACGCTAACGATGTCGCCGGTGCGGTACCAGCCGTCGGTTGTGAAGGACCGACGATTGGCTTCGGGATTTCGGAAGTAGCCACGGATCGTGTACGGGCCTCTGGTCATGAGGTGGCCGGGGGTCCCCGGATCGACGGGTACGTCCAGGTCGTCTACGACGCGCACCTCATCGAGGGGAGACATCGGTCTGCCTTGGGTGTTGAGCACGATGTCGTCCGGTCCGTCCAGCGCGGTGTAGCAGACGAGTCCCTCCGCCATCCCGAATACCTGCTGAATTTGCACTCCGAGCACGCTGCGGATTCGGGTGGCGAGCTCGGTGGAGCATCGCGCGCCGCCGACCTGGACTACGGTGAGGGCACCCTCCACCTGCCCGGTCTGTTCGGCGGTATCGGCCCACAGCCGCGCCAGTGGCGGTACCAGCGCCGTCATGGTCGCCGCGGTGCGGCTCGCGAACGACAGCGCGCCACTGGGCGATGGATCGGCCGTCAGCGCGACGGTGCCGCCTGCCCACAGGGTCCCCAGGATGCCGGGCGAGCTCAATGTGAAGTTGTGCGCTGCAGGCAGCACGGCCAGATAGACACTCAAGGGCCCGAGCTGGCAGACTTCGGCGCTGCGCCGGACGCTGTAGAGGTAGTCGTCATGGGTGCGTGGGATCAGTTTGGGAGTTCCGGTGCTGCCACCGGACAGCATGAGCAGGGCCACGGCATCGGCAGTCGGTTCATGGTGGCAGGGCCTCGGTGCCCGGCGCAGGTCGGACAGGTCGGTCTGCGCTGCAGCGTGGGCGCCGGCCGAGCCTACAGTGATCACGTGTCGGACCGTCGGCACCTCACGACGGATTCTGTGGGCGAGGGCTTGCGAGGCATACCCGGCGGTGTCGTGGGCAACGATGATGGCGACCGCGCCACTTGCGTCGGAGAGCGCGGCGAGTTCGGTGTGCCGGTGTGCCGGGAGCGCCATGACCGGTACGACGCCGAGCCGGAAGAGCGCGAACAGGACTTCGACGAACTCGACCGTGTTGGGAAGTTGGAACACGACACGGTCGCCGGCCCGCAGTCCGAGCGCGTCCAGGCCAGCCGCCAGCGAGGACGCGGCGGCGTCGAGTGCGCCGTAGGTGATGTCACGAACCGGGTCGCGCGCAGCGAGTCGATCTGGGTGTTCGGCGGCGCGCATGCTCAACATCCGCCCGAATGTGAGGCCTGCCCAGCAGCCGGTCGCACGGTAGTGCTCGGCTGTTTCCTCGGGCCACGGGACGTGGTCGGTCGCCGCTTCGTTGGTCATGATTTCCCCCATGAATTACCGCCGATCGAAGTGTGAGGCGAGACCGTCTCGACACTGGGGCAGCGTTGATTATTGTTTTTGATCGGTGAACAAATTATCTACTGCGACAACAGATTTAGAATCCTGCTCACGGGCTGCCCGGCACATGCCGGGCCGTGGGCGTCGGTACGGCGGCGCCTCAGATCCCGATTCGGCCTCCTCCTGTCTTCCAGATCGAGGCGACCGAAGGGCGCGGCTGGGCGTTTCCGCCGTCAGTCCAATGCGACCGCGGAACCTCCACGGTCGCCTCATCGAACTCGCCCGGATGCTGCACGCATACGATGACGCGTTGTTCGGTCACGATGGGCCCGCAGGTCTCGGCGCCGGGAGGCACCGTCAAGAACTGTCTGGTCTCCCCACGATTCGGTCCCTCCAACACCACGGAGAACAAGCCGTCATTGGACTCGAGAGCGTTACCGTCGGTGGCGATCCACAGGTTGCCGTACGGGTCTAACGCCAAGTTGTCCGGACATGAGATCGGGCTGACCCGGGACTTGTCAAACCCGCCGTAGTAGGTGTCAGCGGCCGCTGGATCGCCGCAGACCAAAAGCAACGACCAGGTGAACTGCGTGCCGGTGTGCTGGTCGTCGATTTCGAGGACCTGGCCGATCTTGTTCCGCGTGCGCGGATTGGCCGCGTCCACACCGGGTTTGCCGTCGGCGCCGCGGGCGGGGTTGTTGGTCAGCGCGACATAGATCCTGCCGGTGTGCGGGTGGGGTTCGATGTCCTCGGGGCGGTCCATCTTGGTGGCACCGACCTTGTCCGCGGCCACGCGAGTGAACACCGCCACTTCGGCTGCCGACATGCCCTCGACGAACGACCTGCCCGTACCGTCGGGGAAAGATTCCAATAGGGGAATCCACCGGCCCGTACCGGTGAAGCCGCGCTCGGACGGTGCGACGCCGGTGCCGTGCACTGTGCCGTGCTTGTCACCGGAAAGCTCGGCGACATAGAGGGTGCCTTCATCGAGGATGGTTATGTTCTTGCGACGACTCGCTGCGGTGCCCCCGGCTTCGATTCTGCGTGCGGAGACGAATTTGTAGATGTAGTCGAACATCTGGTCGTCGCCAGTGTAAGCAACGACATCACATACCGCTGTGACGTAGACATTGGCGCCCTCGTGTTTGATGCGACCCATGGCCGAGTGCTTGACGGGCGTCGAGGTGGAATCCCAGGGGTCGATCTCGACGACATAGCCAAATCGATTGGCCTCGTTGGGTTCCTGTGCCAGGTCGAATCGTTCTGCTGTGCGTCCCCAGCCGTAGGAGGTGGTGGCACCGCGCGGGAAGCCGTAGCGGTTGGCGCGGCTTCTGCTGGTGGGATCGCTGAGCTTGTCGCTGTTCGCGAAGTACCCGTTGACGTTTTCTCCGCCGGAAAGCACTGTGCCCCAAAGGGTTAATCCTACCGGGCAGTTGGCGAAGGTTCCCAGTATCGCGGTGCCGGTCGGGTCGGCGGAGGTTGTGGTGTACTCGCTGGCCGCAGCGGGCCCGATCAATGCGAACTCGGTATCGGCGGTGATTCGGCGGTTGTACTTGCCGAACACCGGAGTAAATCGTCCGGAGTCGGCCTCGCCGGCCACTTCGACAATGGACAGTCCGTGTGCGGCCTTGGTGATGGCAATCTGCTCATCGGTGATGGCGTGGGTGTCGTAGCCGCGGAACATGTTCGGGCCGGTGGTGTACTCGTGGTTGACCACGAGCAGGTAGGAATGCGGCTGTCCCTCGATCGGCAACAGGGCAGCGAAATCGCAGTTGTAGCCGAACTGGCGGGCCTGCGCGGCTGCGCTCTGGTTCTCGAAGTCGAATGCTGGCGCGTCGTCGAAAAGAGCGTCACCCCAACGAATGACGACCGCCAGCTCATAGCCTGCGGGGATGATGATCGCGTCCTCGGAGTTGGGTGCCACCGGTGGGAAGCGGGTGCCTGTTCCGTCGCCGACCGGGCGCGTCGCCGGCTCACTCGCACCGTCGCCGCACGCGGCGACCGTCATCCCTGCCCCGACGGCGAGCAATGCCGCGCCGGCTCGGAGGAATCCGCGGCGGTTCGGCGAGCGCACCATGTCACCGGAGTAGGCGTTGGTGGTGGTGTTCGGCGGCGCATGGAAGCACGCGTTGCCGCACCGGTATTCGCATGTCAAGGCCTGACGCGAGCCCTGGCCGGGATGGCGCACGAACAGCGGGAGCCCGTGTGTGGCCGAGTCGAAGGGAGCGCTCACTGGGCGCCCTCCTCGGCCTTGCCCCGGACCGGCTGGCTACGTCCGGCCGACCACGCGCTCCACAGCTGGGCGTATTCACCGTGCGCGGCGATCAGCTGGTCGTGGGTGCCTCGCTCGATGATCCGACCGTGTCGCATGAGGATCACCTCGTCGGCGCGGGCGGCCTGGTCGAGGCGATGGGCGACCACGATTGCGGTGCGGCCACGGGTAATCCGCAACGCGGCGGACTCCAGCTCCGCAGCGCCGGACGAGCCGGCTTCCGCGGTCGCCTCGTCGAGTACGACGACGGCGGGGTCGACCAGTGCCACACGCGCCAAGGCCACCTGCTGGGCCTGGACCGGGGTGAGTGCGGTGCCTTGTGCCCCGACCGTGGTGTCCAGGCCCGCTTCGAGTTCGGCGACCCACTCCGCGGCACCGGCCGTGCGCAGCGCCGTGTCGAGCTCTGCGTCGGTGGCTCCAGGTCGGGCCAGCATCAGGTCTTCGCGCAGGGTGCCGGAGAAGACATGTACGTCCTGGGTGACCATGCAGATCAGCCGCGCTCGTACCGCAGGGTCGAGATCTGCGATGTCGGTACCGCCCAAGCGGACATCGCCCGATGCGGGCGGACGCAGACCGGCAAGGACAGCGGCAAGCGTCGACTTCCCGGCACCGGACACGCCCACGACCGCCAGTGTCTGCCCGGCCGCGACGTCGACGCTCACCTCGGCGAGCACCGCACGATCCCCGTAGGAGAAACCGATATTCGTGGCGCGAAGACGGCCGTGTGCCGGGCCGGGTTCGGATTGCCGATGGTGCTCCGGTGCGCCCGATACCGGCACCTGGGTGGTCTCGATGATCACCCCGATCATCCGGCGCAGCGACGCCGACGCCGACGAGATCGGGTCCACGACCAGCAGGAGCTGTCCGATCGGACCGAATAACCGAAGGAAATACAGTGTCGCCGCAGTAACGGTCCCGACCGACACCGCACCGTCACGCACGAGGTGAAACCCGATCACGAGCAGTAACGTCATCCCGAGCCACTCGGCGAAGTTGACCCGCCCGAACAGCCGGTTGTTGAGGATCCTGATCGTGATGGACAGCCGGACCACAGCCCATGAGTGGTCGCCGATGCGAGCCCTCCGGTCGGGCTGTAGCGCGAACGCACGTACGGACGACAATCCGCGCAACGAGGCCAGCAACTCGGCTGCCCGCCGGCCCCGGCGACGGCGTTCCTCGAGATACTGCGCAGGCGCCGAGCGACGATATCTGTGTAGCGCGAAGGCGTAGACCGGCAGTAGTGCCACCCCGACCAGGAGGAATCGCCAATCCAGCGCGGCCATGCCGACGAGGGTGACGGCCACGGCGAATCCGGCGCCGGTGACCGCAGGAAGCACCTCGGACACGGTCTGGGTCAGCATTGTGACGTCATCGGTGGTCCTGGCGATGAGATCACCGGCCCCGACCCGTTCCAGCCGGGCCAGTGGCAGATGCATGCCGCTATCGATGACACGTTCGCGTAACCGCGCGATGACACGGTCCACCGCACCCGCCATCAGAATGAATCCGAACGACGTGAGCAGTGCAGAAGCGGCAGTGGCCGCGACCATGAGTCCGCCCGCCCACCAGACCGCGGTGGTACTGGTCCATACGATGAGCCGATCACCGTTGCTGACCAGATCGACGATCGCGCCCATGAGGCGCGGCGTTGCCAGGGCAGCCGTCGCACCACCGATCAACAGAATCACCGCGAGGACGATCCGCGGCAGATATGGGCGGGCTGCGTCGAGGACGCTAGCGCGGACCTCGCGCCCGGAAGCGACAGTCAGCTGTAGTTGCGAGGTCTCGGCCGTAGTGGCGGTCGCCTGCGATACATGAATGGTTTCGGTGACGACCGTACTCACGAGCCCACCCTCTCGGCCGCAGCATGCCATGCAGGAGAACCGGTGAACACGAGTGTGGTGCGGCCCGCGCGAAGCTTAGCCACACGGGCGACGACGACAGCTTCGGTGACCGAGTCCACGGCTGTGGTGGGGTTGTCGAGGACCAGGACATCGGGATCTGCGTACAAGGCGCGAGCCAGTGCGACACGCTGACGTTGTCCGCCGGACAGCGCAGTTCCGGCGTCACCGACCTGGGTGTTGAGCCCATCGTCTGCAACAAGGTCATCGAGCCCTGCGGCGAGCAGCGCAGCCTCGGCGCTGACTCCCCGCTCGGATCGGGCGCCCAATTCGACGTTCTCGAGGACGGTCCCTTCGAACAGATCGCCGACGTGCGGGGCCACGAGAACGGACTGTCGCAGCTGCTCGGGTGCCAGGTCGCGCACGTCCGTGTCGCCGATCCTCGCGATCCCGTGGGCACAAGCAACACTCAACGCCAGCGCCGACGTCGCGGTAACGGCTTGACTCGAGGGCCGATCCAGCACGGTCAGTGTCCCCGGCCGCACTTCGATATCGGCGTCGCCAAGCCGCAGCACCAGCGGGCCCGGAACGTACGGGCGGTCACCTTGACCTTCGAGGAGGGTGGGTGCCTGCAGCACCGAGAGGACACGAGATGCTGATGCCTTGCCGGAAGCCCACATGACGCTCGCGAGTTTGGCGATGGACTTCATCGGCTCGGTGATCAACTGGGCGAGGCCGACAACGGTGATCAACTCGCCGATGTCGATACTGCCGTGCACCGCTTGCAGGCCTGCGAAGACGGCGATCCCGGCGACGAAGGCGCCCGCGAGAGCAGTCAACGTACCCGACAGTGTCGCGGTGGCGCTGTTGGCGTGCAGGGTCGCCTCGAGTGCCCGGTCCGAGCGGGCCCGGTATCGGTCAACGGCCGTGTCCTCGGCGCCCAGGCCCTTGATCACACGTACCCCGTGCATCAGGTCTGCTGCAGTGCCGGCCGCGAGCGCGGCCGCGCGCTGCTGGCGTCCGACCCGCGCCGAGAGCGGACCTCCGATCCGGTCGGAAAGAATGACCACCGCGAATGCCCCGGTCAGGGTTCCCATGCCCAGTGGCGGGGAGATCGTGAGCAACACCGAGGCGGCGAAAAAGATCCCCACCAGGTTGCCGATGGGGTAGATCAGCACCCCTTTCGTTCTGGCCACTGCGTGTGTGTCGCCTGAGGAGATCGCGAGAAGTTCCCCTGGGAGTCGGCGTTTGCCGCCCAGCCCGTTCGGATCCAGTGCGCGGTCGCAGATCCGCATGCGTAGGCCATGGTCGACGAAGTTCATCGCGATCCAACCGAGCCGGGAGGCGTAGCGGAAACTGAACGACAGGCCGGCGAAGACGGCGGCGAGGACGGCGATCCATTTCATCAACGCACCGCTGTCGCCGGTGGTGACACCGTGGTCGATAGCGATACCGACCACCACCGGTACCAGCATCACCCCGACCTGATGTGTCGCGGACAAGGTAACAGCGGGGAGCATGTACTGCGGGTGTGCGACCATCGTTCGCCAGAGCAGCTGCTGCGGAGTGGTCGACGCATCGACACGGGGGAGGTCGATGACGGAGTTCTCTCGGCTTCGGTTCTGTTCGTTCATGTCAGCCGACGTAGGCCCCGGTATCGCCGCGACGGGTCGCTGTGTCCGAATCGGCGGTCAGCTGGTCGAGCAGCACGGCCGTGGACAGGACGGCACCGCAGCGGCGCGCGGTGTAGTTCAGTGCCATCAGGTGTTCGTCGCGCGTGAAATCGGCTGTGGCGTCGAGGACCATGAACGGGCGAATGTCGCTCATGAACGCTTCAGCAGTGCTGAGCATGCAGCCCATGTGGGCGTAGACGCCGGTGACCACGAGCTGGTCGCGGTTGTAGAAGGCGAGCAGATCCCGGAGGTCGGTGCGTTGGAAGGCGGAGTAACGCCACTTGGTCACCTGAATGTCTCTGGTGGAGGGAGCCAGTTCGGGGACCACTTCGGTGTCGAGTCCGAGGGTCATGCCAGTGCCCCAGAAGTCAGCGAGGATGCCACGGCGAGAGGGGTGCTGGTTGCCGGGTTGCATCGTGTAGATGACGGGAATGCTCAGCTCTCGGCAGCGCTGTAGGAGTGCGGCGAGGTTGACCAGCACGGTCCGCATCGGATCCGCGGTGCTGTCGTAGGCCGAGATGAAGTAGCGCTGCATGTCATGGATAAGCAGCGCACAGCGGGCGGGGTCGATCCTCCAGGGGACTTGGTTGGCGACTACCTCCTTGGCGGTAGGCAGCGTGTACGGGGCGATCGGGGGAATTGGCATGGTGTGCCTTCCGGATGAGGGTGAGTTCGATGGCGTCGGCGGGCACGTAGGGCTCAATCAAGTGACAGCCACGGGAGCATCGGCGATCCCGAGGGGCCTGAGCACGCGCGCGAATTTGGCTGTGGTTTCTGCCAATTCGGCATGCGGATCGGATTCGGCGACGATTCCGCCGCCGGCGTAGGCCACCAGTTCTCGACGGTCGGAGGACAGTTCGGTGCAGCGGATGCTGACCATCCATTCACCGTTTCCGTCGCTGTCGCACCACCCCACAGCACCTGCGTAGAACCCGCGGTTGCCCTCCAGCGCGGCGATGAGACGGGCGGCCTGTGTCGTCGGAGTTCCACAGACAGCGGGGGTAGGATGCAACGCCGCAGCCAGCTCCAACGCCGAAGGGCCGGTGCCCGCGACCATCGCCGTGATCGCCGTGCCGAGATGCCACATATTCGGTGTGGCGGTCAGGCTCGGGCCGGAAACATCGACGTTGCCACAGACCTTTCGCAGCAGATCCCCGACCTGGTCGACCACGTACCGGTGCTCCTGCAGGTCTTTGGCGGAGCCGAGGAGAGCCTCCGCGGCGACTCGGTCAGCATCGGGATCGGTTCCGCGGCTGGCTGAACCGGCGAGAGGGTGACTGACCACCGCAGGACCGTCTCGATTGATCAGCATTTCGGGGCTGGCGCCGACCAGGTGTTTGCCGTGGTAGAGGCCACCCGCCGCAGACAGGTCAACGAGGAACCCATTGCCCGCCGGATCGGTGGATACCAACTGATCCAGAACCTCGACGGCTTCGACCGGTTGTTCTGCGCGGGCACGGATTGCCCTGGCCAACACCACCTTTCGCAGCGAATCAATCTCGTCGCGCAGCAGCCCTACAGCTGTTGCGACTCGTCGGAGATGTTCGTCCGGGGTCGGGACGGCATCGTCGAACTCGAAGCGTGGCAATGTCGTCGATGTTGCTGGTCGGTATCTCTCGCCAGTGACAGACACTCGATCGGGCGCCCACAGCGCGGCCGGTTCGTCGGGCGCGAACGGCAGTGCGCCGACGATCATGTCGACCTGTCCGTTGCGTAGGTGCGCTGCGGCGTCGGCTGCGGAGGTGAACCGCTGTCCTCGGCCGTGCGCGATCACTGTTCGGTGCGGCCGAGCCAGGACGAAGGTAGGCCGTACACGGCCAGCGCGATTGTCGGAAATGTCGATCATCCTCTCGCATCACATATCGAGGGTTGCCCCGCCGTCGACCCGCAGATCGTGCATGGTGATGTGGCGGGCGTCGTCGGAGACCAAGAAACGGACAGCCGCGGCGATATCAGCAGGAACAGCTATGCGCCGCAGGGGAATTCCAAGTCGATAGGAGTCGGGATCGCCGTCGATCAGGGCCGCGAGCGCACTGTCGGGGAGCCGCGGTTCCCCGACATGTGAGCTCTCGGTCCCGCGTGTGGTGTAGAGGCCGCGGAGCATCGCGGTGTCGGTGGAGCCAGGCGAGACGAGGTTGACGCGAACGCCGTACGGGGCGACCTGCAGCGCCAGGGCACGGGTGAAAGCTGTCGCGGCGGCCTTCGATGCGGAATATGCAGCCATGCCGACACGGGGAGTGGTGGCGGCGTTGGAGGAGACGACAACGATCGAGCCGTGTCCTGCCGCGACCATGTCCCGGGCCGCGCGCTGGGCAACGTTCATAGTGCCGGTGGCGTTGACCGCGAGGCTGCGGGTCCAGTCCTCGGCGGAGGTGTCCAATGCCGCACCAGGCAGCATGATTCCAGCGGCGTGGACAACCACGTCTGCGAGTCCGAATTCGACGCTCAATCGGTCGAACGACTCCGAGACCGCCGCACCATCGGTGACGTCCACCTCGCCCGAGACGATGGAAGTGGTTGTGGTACCGCCGAGTTCGCGGGCTACGCGATGCACGTCGGCGGATCGATCCCACAGTGCCACCGCCCGTGCGTCAGGCGCAAGTGCAGACGCAATGGCCGCTCCGATCCCGGCGGCAGCGCCAGTGATGACAACGACCGGCTTGCCGACGCTGGTCATAGGTCATTGCCTGACGTGACGACGGGCACGGCTGCCGCGTTGGTCGCTGGAAACATCGTCACGGACCGCGTCCGCGTGCTGCAGGGTCCGAGCTTTCCCGGCCGGGGTGTCATCGCCTGGTGGTGTGCCATCGAGTTCACTCGTCCTGGTCGTTTCCGGCCACGCCATGACGCCAGTAGCCGGTGATCAGGCAATCCTGCGGGTCGAGGCCGAGCTCGATCCGCACCCATCGACGGAGGGGCCTGATCGCGCCGGATTCTCCGGCGATCCAGATATAGACCCGCTGATCGGACTCTATTTCGACACTGCGGACCAGCTTCTCGAAGGTGCCGTCGGCCCCTGGCCCCGAGTGGCCGCGGTGCACCCAGCGGACTTCGAGATCGTCGGGTGCCTCCAGCGGGACCTGTTCACTACGATGCGCGACTTCGATGAATGCCCAGCCAGAAGCCTCTCGCGGCAGCCACTCCAGCCAGCGGGCGATGGCAGGCAACGCGGTGATATCGCCGGCGAGCAGGTACTTGTCGTATGTCTTGGGCACCACGAGACCGCCGACGGGGCCGGCGATATGCACGCGGGCGCCAGGTTCGGTTCGCAGCGCCCATTCCGAGGCCAGGCCTCCAGGATGAACTGCGACATCGATGTCCATCTCGCGAGAGACTGCGTCGAACCGGCGCACCGTGTAGTCGCGCGTCACCGGTCGTGGGGTGCCCCAGTGCAAGACGAGGCCGTCCTTGCGGGGTAGGTGCAGGACGCCTTCCTCGTCAGGAAACACCAGGCGCACATGCTCATCGGGCACGTAGCTGTGGAATCCGTCGAGTTCCTCGCCACCGAAGGTGATACGTATCAGGCCCGAGCCCACGGGCGCGGTGCGGAGCACCTCCACTGTGCACAATCCGATCGGATAGCCGACCTTCGCACCGTGCGTACCCGAGAGCACCTCGGCGATACGCTCGGCATAGGCAGCACGATCCATCAGGGATTCTCCTCTTTCGATTACGGCGTGCCAGACCGGGAAGCCGCGTTGCTCCCTCGGCCCGACGGCAACCGCGCGAACAGAACGCCGGTCAGCGCGTGGTGTACCTGGTTCGACCGGCACGATCCGGGTGATCCGTCGCCGGGGACGAACGAAATCGGGTCGGAACCGGCTACGGCACCGCGACCACTCGATTCCTGGTCATCGCAGTACATGGCGCACAAACACTTCAACGAGGTGACACGCCTAGCTGCACGGTTTCGCCAACTTGCGGGCCGGCTTCGGTCGAACCCGCAGTTCGCTAGCAGCAAATACACAGTTCGAGACACAGCGGCCACCGTCGGCGGAGAACCGATCCCCCGTTCGGTGTCAGAATTTGACGTACCCAGCACACAAGGAACAACTGAATGCTCCAAATGATGCTTCCAGATCTTGGAAATCGACTGCGACACTCTGTCGATCAGCGAAGTGGCTCAATCAGCATTAATACTGCTGAGAGAATCCGAGATCGTTCTCTCCCTCCCCCCAATATGTTCAGTCGATAGGGCGAACGGACACGATACTAGGAGTCGCCTCTCTTGTCTGTCAACCTGTCCGAACGGCTAGTCGACAGCTCAAGTGATCGCGATCACACAGGGTGTTGTGACCGGCATATCTGGCATACTCTCGTTCGGAGGCATTCGAACTTTGAACGTTCAAGTGCGTGCTGCGATTCAAGTGGCCTGGGGAGTCTTACTGCATCAACCGAACCCGCGGCGTTGTGTCGTGGAAAGGAGTGGGGAGGTGTCCGCAAGTGTGGGCAGAAACTTCTGGTGAACAACTCGGGTACGCAGTGCGGCATTGTCGTGATTAGGCCGGTACGGCGCGCCTGAGAGTAAGCACCGTATTGAATTTGCATCGGGGAGATCTTTCGAATTAGCCGACGAGTCGGACCCTTAGCCGGTATCTGCACGGCTGCCGCCTGGCGACCGGGTCGGATGTGGCGAGAGCGCGACAGTCGAACAGGAGGGGAAATGACACGTACTAATCGACCGGCGAGTACGAACTTCGGTGGGTTGGAAATCATCAGCCAGACCGATTGCTACACAGTTTTTCAACACCCTGATCATCGTCCGGCTGCCGAGGCTTTGCATGCAGTCGAAACGGCGTTGCAGCTGGGAAGTCCCTATATTCCGGAGTTGTATCGCATCCATGCACCTGATTCACCGGGAAACAACCAGTACGTCGACATCAAAACGGAGAAGTCGAAAGAAAACACTCACCCGGCCTTCTCCAGACCTCTTGCCCAGCCGTGGCACGTCGACGCGCTCCTCGAGCCGATCGGCGTAGTGAACACCACGCTCCTGCACTGCATCAGCCCGGCCGAGGAAGGCGGCGAAACAGTCGTCGCGGATATCTCCTCGATCTTTCTCTCTTTGGCCGACGAGCACCCCGAGGCCGCGAAACTGCTCACCGCGAATCACATCCTGGCGAAACGGGCGACGTTGGAGGGAATCAGCGCGGAGAGCATCGGGCCTGCTTTTGCGTACCGCCCTGGCTTTCAACGGCCTGTGATCACGCGATATGGCCAGGCAGGAACCGATGTATGGTGCCCTCGTGATTTCGCGGAGAGCGAGCTGCTCCAGGTCGGTCTCAAAGTTATCGAAGACAAGCTCGAGATGCCGTCGCTGAGCACGAGGATCCGGCTGAGCGCCGGACAGACGCTGGTGTTGAGAAATTCGTCGTGCGTGCATCGCCGCACCGAATACCGCGACAACCACCATGCGGGCCGACACCTTGTGCGAGCTATGTATGCCGAAGAGTACTAAGCCCCGACGGACAGCAGCGTTCTAAAAATGCCACCTACGGTAGTTAACATAGTCGTCGCCGCGGCCGGGAAGGGAACACGGTTCGGTGCCAGGTACCCCAAGGAGCTTCACCTGCTGCCGACCGGGCATGCGGTGATCGACCGGGTCTTGGAACCCTGGCTGAAGGCAATTTCCGGGGAGGAATTCTCGGCACGCGTGATAATCATCGGAGATGAAAGCAGGGCTGCTACTCTCGTCCACGTTGCCGGCCGATATCCGATAGTGCCGGTCGGATTGTGCCTCCAGGGGGCCGACACGCAGAACCCGAACGTGAACGTGCTTGCAGCGGCGCGCCGGTGGATCGACCGTGGAGTGGTCGTCTATCTGCTCGCAGATCAGATACTGACTGCCGACGGCTCCGTCCTCGTGGACTCAGTGAAACAGGTCCAGAACGACGGGATCGCAATTCTGGCCGCAGGTATACCGCCGAGCGCCCGCCATGCCGAGGGATGCCTTGAGCTCGATGCCGCCAACGAGCAGGTGGTCACGCACAAGGAGAAACCACCTGCGGACGATGAGCGATTTCACCATGCCTGGGCGGCGCTCGTGGCCAACGCGAACCAGCTCGACCGACTCGTCGACGGTTTTCGCCACCAACACGACAATCCGTGGCGGACATCGAGGGTGCTTCATGTCCAGGGTTATGTGAACATCAATACTATTGACGATCTGCAGGCGGTACGATGACCGAACAAAAATTAGTAGTCTTCGACGTCTGCGACTACGACCTCGGTTCCGTCTCCGGGATCACGAGGCGCGCGGTGGAAATGGGGCGATCCCTAACAGGAGAATATGTTTCGATCGTGATCGACTCTCTGGGAAGAATGATCGGCTGCAGTCCTGCCGGGAATGAAATGATCGCGCGCCTGAGAAATGCTGCGGACGCTGAATCGAGAGTCCTGTACGAGCACGTTCTTCGGTCCGCGGATCTTGTGGTGATGTACGACTTCGCTCAACAGAGAAGCATCGAGATCGTCCGCAATCTGGACACGCCGATTATCGCGGAGATCGCGCCCCCGATCGAGCACCTTCTCTATGACGCAGACAAAACATCGAGCGAACGTGTCGCGCAGCACCATAAATACGTGCAAATATTCAATACGCTGGTTCGTGAAGCAGATTTCTTCCTTGCTCGATCCGATATAGAGAAGGCCGTGTTGGCGGGTGTGCTGGTGTCCGCCGGCCGTGTTGACGTGATCGACGGTGACACGGCACGGTTCCGGGACCTGATCGGCATGGTGCCGATCGGATACACCGGCGGCGAAACAGGCCGGAATCGACGCTGGTCGGAGGACGGCACGGCGGTACCCGTGACGAAACCAGCAATCGTCTGGAACGGTGGTCTCTGGCCGTATATGAATTGGAAAGTCGTACTCGAAGCAATAGCGCATGTCGATTCTCGAACACGCGAGGAGCTCCTGGTGGCTTTCCCGGATGTTCGATCCGTGCAACCCGACCATGACGAGGGCTCCGGAGACCTGCAGTCGAACGAAGTGCTCGAATATGCGCGCACGATCGGTGTAGAGCAGAACGTGGTGCTCTACCGCCTCCGCATCGAATCCGGCAATCAAACGATCGGCAAGGACGATCAGGTCTTTACCAGCACCGACGACAACACGCACGTACGCCCACGCGGATACGTCTGTATCGGCCGCGACGGTATCGAGAACGACACCTGTGTCCGCCTTCGTGTCCGGGAACCACGCGCATTCGGGCTTCCGATGATCATCGACGGCGGAAACCCTACCTGCGACGAGCTTGACCGCGATGGCTTGGCGATCCCGGTCGATCGCCGATCCGCCGAATCTGTCGCCGCGGGACTCACCCGGGCATGGACCTGTAGACAGTTGATTCAATCCGAGCGCCTGGAGAAGTACAACTATCGAAATAGCAATACCGCATTTGTTGCCGCGATCGAGTATCTGCTCGCACACCGAGACGCTCCCGGTGCCGTGCACGACACAGTGGAAGGAATTGGATAGATGCGCAACGCGGGTGCTCCGCGGTTCATCCGCCCATGGTCGAAGGCTGGCGAAGCAGCTCCAATCGTTCATCGCGCTCTCGGAAACACCGTTGAGTTACACGGAGACGGAAATGCCAAATTTGACGGCAACTCGGGGGCAATGAGCAGCGTCCTAGGCGCTCACAACGCGAGGGTAAGCGCAAGCATTACCGATCAGCTCAATGTGCTCGCATCCTACGATGCGAGCACCTTCAGCAATCCGAATGCCGAGCGTCTGGCGCGCTCGCTGATCGAGCGCACCGGGAGCTGGGGCGGCGCCGCCTACCTGGCGAACAGCGGGAGCGAGGCGAACGAGGCCGCGATCGGGATGGCGACTCAGATCCAGGAGGCCCGCGGGCGCGCTCACGTGCCGATCGCGGTGCTCAGTCACGGCTACCACGGCAGCACCTCGTTGCTTCGCTACTTGTCCATGGGCGGACAGTTCGCGCCCAAAGCACTCGGGCTGGATGTGGAGGTCCGCTACATCGACTGTGCGCCGTGGATGTACACCGTTGACGACCACATGACCTACGCCCGTGCCTTCCGGCGGTCAGTGGCAGACGCGATCAGTGGCCGTTCCCACGGCGGTGAACCGGCAGGGATCGTGATAATCGAGCCGTGGCTCAACGTCGCGGGTGGGTACACACTGCCGCTGGGCACCCTCAGTACCGCCGAAGAGAGCTGCCGAGACCAGGGTGCGATCCTGATCGCCGACGAGGTCTTCACCGGATTCGGACGTCGGGGAGCGCTGTCCTCCGCGTTGGTCGACGGGATCGATCCTGACTTCATCACCCTGAGCAAGGGGCTGACCAACGGCACCGTGCCGCTGAGCGCCACCTTGACGAGTCACCCGATCGCCGACGAGCTGGCGCGCCTCCCTCGAGTGTTCGCCGGACACACGATGTCGGGCAACGCACTCGCCGCCGAGGCCGCAATCGCCTCTCTGGCAGAGTTCGACGACAACGGTGTGTGGTCCCGTGTCAGGCGGGCTGCTCAAGTCGTTGCGGATGCCAGTCAGGCGTTCACCGACCAGGGCGTCCGGCACCACACTTTCGGCTCCTGCGTCTCGGTGCATTTGAACACCGACGCCGATGCCGTCACTCTGTCGCGCTTCTGTTCCGACGAGGGCGTGATCGTTCGAAGGCAGTCGAACTCGGTGATGTTGATTCCGGCACTGACATCGGCCGACAGCGACCTGCTCGCGGCGATCGGGGTCATCGCGGCCGGTGCCGCCGAGATCGCAGGCAGCCGTGCAGTTTTCGCAGACGAGAGACGGTGAGGCGGCCGTGCAGGATCGAATTGCTGTCGCAGCAATCGAGAAGATGTTCGACCAGCGACGACTGTCCGTTGACGAGGTGCGCAGCTCGGTTGCCGGATTCATGGACGGCACCGTGTCGGACCTCACGATTGCGACATGGCTGGGTGCCTTCGCGGCCCGCGACGTGGACTTCGATGAGGTGAAGTCACTCACGGACGCCTACATCGCGTCCGGGCGGCAGGTGGAACCGGCACGTCGTGCCGGAGACGGACCCGTACCCGTCGACAAGCACAGCAGCGGCGGCGTCGGAGACAAAGTGTCGCTGACAGCGCTGCCCATCATCGCGGCGATGGGCATCCCAGTGCTGAAGCTCAGCGGGGGAGCACTCGGCTTGGCAGGAGGTACCGCCGATAAACTGGCCAGTATTCCAGGATTCAGAGTGCAACTGGGGCATTCCGAGCTTGAGAACGTTCTCGCCCGAACCAACCTCGTCATCGGCAGCCAGACGGCGGATCTGTGTCCCGGTGACTCGGCCACCTACCGCGTACGGGACCTGTGTGGCGCCGTCAAATCTGCCGCTCTGATCGCGGCGAGCATCGTGTCGAAGAAGGTCGCCGCGGGATCCACCCGAGTCGTCTACCACATCAAATGGGGCGCGGCCGGGCTGGTGAGTGACGAAGGCTCCGCGCGGGGACTGGGTGAGTTGATCGACGCTCTGTCCCGGGCGTACGGGATCAACTCGAAGATCGTCTACTCCGCCATAGATTCGCCCGCGGGATACTGTGTCGGGAACCTGCTCGAGGTACTCGAGGCGCGACGATTTCTCAGCGGCTACTCGACGCATCCCACTCTGCTCGAAGAGGTCTATTCGGTGTGCCGGGCCTTGCTGGAGGTGGCGTCGCTCGATCCAGTAGATGCGGATCGCAAGATCACGACGGCAATCGAAAATGGCGACGCGGTCGCAACTTTCAACAGGTGGCTGTCGGAACAGGGTGCGGACAGAGAATTCGTCGACGACCCGGAGTTCTACTTCTCATCGCTACAGCCGGAGCGCCGGCCAGTGCGCGCAAAGAAATCTGGAATGGTCGCACGCATCGATCCGGTGGGAATAGCCGAGATCGCGGCGACGCTGGGGTCCGCCAAGAAAGCAATTGACGATTGCATCGACCCGGTGGCTGGAATCGAGCTCAAGGTCGAAGTGGGGTCCGTGGTGTCGGCAGGCGACGTCATCGCTACGCTGTGGTCCGGGAATCCCATCAGTGAACACCTGGAGTTGCTGTCAAGTAACTCCATCGTACTAGCTGCTTATTGAATGCCGCCCGAGAGACGGGCTGGTCGAACAAGTGAAAGGAAGTAATGAACCAAATAACTGGTCCAGATGCCACGACCGCGGAATCCGCCACCGTGGTGTGGCTGAACGGCGCGTTTGGTGCCGGGAAGACCACCGTTTCCAACAGGCTTGCCGACACGTTCGCGGACTCGGTGACGGTTGATCCCGAAGAAGTGGGATCCATTCTGCGTTCCTCCCTGCAGAAAACTTGCCCGCGAAGAGACTTTCAGGACTGGAAAGCATGGCGGCGCGTATCAGTGGAGCTCATCGCTTCGATCGCCACCGAGGTTCCCGGCTCCTTGATCGTGGTCCCTCAGACCATTCTGGTCGAGAAGTACTGGGAGGAAATCAGCAACGGACTCTCGCCGAGGGTTCGGCTGCTTCCGATTTCCCTGCACGTCGAACCGGATGTGCACAGCCGGCGGGTGCGCGCGGACCAGGAAGAACCGGATGCACTTCGCTGGCGGTTGCACCGCTACAGCGACTATCAGCAGGCCGACTGGATCTCGCGTCATTTCAACATTGTCGACAACAATATCGAGAGCATCGACCTGACGGTGGACTCGGTGGCGAAGCTGATACAAGCCTGAGGTATCGACTGTCGATCTGCTGACAAGGTGTCTTGAAGGGGGGAGTTTGACTCATGAGCAATCCGGTAATTCGACTGACCGCGGCGCAGGAAGCAATTTGGAATGCGATACAGCTTTCCGATGATCCTGGCGTATGGGTGGTTTGCGAACTGTCAATCTACGAGGCAAGCGCCTCGGACGTCGCCGATGCAGCGAGACGTGTGGTCGGGCAAGTACCGATCCTGTATACACGAGTCCATTACGGCGCCGGCGAACACGCGGGCCGGATCGTTCAGACGCGAAAACACGATCCGTCAGATCGTGTCGTTGTCGTGTCTGGTGTCGACATTTGCTCGACATCCGATGCGATCGACGCAGCGAGAACAATTCTGGACCAGAATGCACCGTCTATGGCTGCAACCATCGACGTTCCACTGTTCTCGATTGCGGTGATTCCTCTCGGCGCGGACAAAGCAGCTTGCGTCCAGATGTACAACCATATTGTAATCGATGGTTTCGGTGCGAGTCTGATTCAGGAGCGGATCGAACGGGAGCTCGCGAGCGAGCGCGCGCCCGATAGTGTTCGCACGTACGATCCGTACGATCCGAATCAAAGTATTCCCGACGAGCTCGTTGCCGAGGAGAAGTATCGGTCCTCGGAAAACTATGACCACGACTGGGAGTTCTGGCGGAACGCGCTCGATGTCGAGGTCGAATACCCATATGGGAGCGGTCGGGAAGTCCAGCTCGATGAACTTTCGGATTCTCATGTCCTCGACCAGTCACTCATGGATTCGCTGACACTGACAGCGACGACCGTAGGATGCCACCGGATCGAGGTTCTGACCGGACTCTACGCGGGGTTCGTCGGCTATCGACTCGGCGTCGACAAAGTCACCTTCGCGATGCCGTTCAGCAACCGCGTCAGGTTTCCGACACTGGCAGCCGTGCCCTGCATGCTGGTGAATGTTCTACCGATCCAGATCGCCACCGGCAAAGGGACCGACACCCTCTATAGCCTCGCAACCCGGACCGCCACAGTGCTCCGTGAGGTCGGCAAGCACTCGAGGTTCCGCGGAGAGGAACTCGTTGCACGAGTCGATGGCGCCGACGGCCGGCTGCTGGCGGGCATCGGGATCAACATCAGGACCTTCTTCGGTTCGACGTCGAGCACCCATCGTGTGTCGATCGCGACCGGTCCTCGGGAGCCCGGAGGACTGCAGATCGATCTCGGACCCGCTGGCGAGCTGACCTTGACTCTGCCGCGCGCCACAGCTCACGAGCCCGGAGAGCCGATCCTGGCCCTGGATGACTTCGTGTCCTTCTGCCGAAACTGGCTGGCGTCTCCAGAACTTGCTTTGCGAGAGGTTCCGCTCTACGCCGCGGCGCAATGGGAGGCCATCGCGGCTCCCCGCACGACGGCGCGCGTTGCGCTCGACCGAGTTCTGCGAGGTTACCTGATCGAGCGAATGCCGCACGCACCGACAGTGACGTTTCATGAGGAATCGAGAGCAGTCCGATCGCTACCGACCGCCGACTTGTTTGCACACGTCCAGTCCAGGCGCGGGTACCTCGAGTTGGCGATCAAAGACTGCGAGCTGACAGCCGTTGTCGCCGGCCGCGGGCTCGAAACCCTGGTCACCATTCTGGCCATGCTCCAGGCGCGACGTCCGTTCACTCTGATCGACCAAGAGCATCCGCCGGCCCGGATCCGACAGATCCTCGAGCTGGCAAGACCGAAGTACATCGTCCGCACAGACTCGGACGCGAAGCTCCCCGTGCCCGCAGACAGCGTCGGCGGTGACGGGCCAGATGATTTCGTCGAGGTGTTCACTGTGGAGGACGCCGATCCGCGGCCGGCTGTACCGAGTGAGCACACTATCGACTGGGCTGACATTGCGTACGTCATCTTCACCTCGGGAAGCACCGGCGTGCCCAAGGGCGTAGCCGTGGGCCGCAGCGCGCTCGAGCGGTTCCTGAGCACTCAGATTTCCACGCTCCACAACCCCGGATTCTGTGACACCAGGCGCACTGCAGTTCCGCGCCGCGCCGCCATCACCGCGTCATTCGGATTCGACGCCTTCTACGAGCAGCTGTGCTTTCTGCTCGTGGGCTACGACACCCACGTCTATTCCGAGGCACAGCGGCGAGACCCCGAGGAACTGGCATTCCGTCTCGCTGCCGATCAAATCGAGGTCATCGATCTGACGCCGTCTCATGCGCAGGCGCTGCTGACTGCAGGACTGTGGACACACACCCAGCCTGGCCCAACCACAGTACTGCTCGGTGGCGAAGCGGTGCCCCTGTCGCTGTGGCAGCGACTCCGGCGGCATACCGACGTTCTCGCGAACACCTACGGTCCCACCGAGAACACGGTCGACACCGCAATCTTCTATGAATTCCCAGCCGCGGCCGGGAAGACACCAGCGGGCCAGGACACTGGGCTGTCGGCACCGATCGGGAGGCTTCTGCCAGGGGTCGCCGGACTGGTCGTCAATGAGCTCGGTATTCCGGTTCGGCCGGGCGACGTCGGTGAACTGGTTGTTTACGGCGACCAATTGATGACGGGTTACCTCTCGGGCGGCCGCACCATCGACCCGACGCTGCGGCAGGTCGTCAACGAAGTCGGCGCCCTCGCGGTCTATGCCACCGGCGATCTGGTCTGGATCGATGACGCCCACGGGCTGGTGTTCGCAAGCCGCAACGACCGGCAGGTCCAGATCCGCGGGAACAGAGTCGACCTCGCTGAGGTAGAGAAATCACTGTTGGCGCTTTCGTGTATCCACCATTGCTCGGCCCGCGTCTCCACCGACGGCAGGCTCGAAGCCGTCGTGGTCCTGGTCGTCGATGACTCCACTGATGTCTCAGAAATACGGAGGCAACTCGGCGAACGCGTCCCGGCGAGCCACGTGCCCGCCCGGCTGACGACGGTGGATTCGCTCGAATATAACGTCAACGGCAAGGTCGACTGGGATGCGGTCTGGTCGCAGGTGGCGATCCACGCAGCACAGCTCGATGCCTTTGACGATTCACTGTCCGATGACCTCGTCGGCGGCCCCGGCCACGAGGTGCTGGCCGAGACCGTGCGAGAGGTTGTGGCCGACCACTTCACTGGGTCCCTCCTGGCGGCGAGCTTTCTTGAGCTCGGCGGCGACAGCCTGTCGACCATCGACGTCGTCGCCCGGATGCATGTCCGGGGCTGGCGGGTGGCAGCAGCAGACCTGCGCGGCAGTGCACGCCTGATCGACGTCACCGTGACGCATCTCGGAGGAGATCCGAACGCTCGCCACGACCACGGGCTACGGGTCAGCGAAGCCGAGTGGATAGCGGGCGGCGCAGACCTGTCCGTCGAGCTTCCACCGATCGCGATCGCGGCGTGGGAAGCGGCCGGGCGAGACCTCGAGAAGCTCCTTCGGTTCTGCTACTCGCAGGTCTACTCGATTCAGGCCAGCCCCGGCGAGGTGAGGCGCCGGCTCGCTGCGCTGCGTCATGCACATCCGCTCTTGGCCGCCAAGGTGGTGTCCCCGGACGAGTCGGACAGCGACGCCGCCCCCGCGCTGACGTTCACGGTCACGGCAGAGGACTCGCGCGCAGAGGAGTCCGCCCTGCGCGTACTGGAGTTTCCGGCTGGGACCGCCACCGATTACGTCCTCGAGCAAGTCTGGGCACGGGAGAACTCCGAGCGCGAAGTGTTCGCCGCGGGTGTCGTGCCGCGCCCGGACGGCGGAGCAGATGTCGTCCTCGTCGTATCGCATCTGGTCATGGATCCGGTGTCCTGGCGAATCGTCGAGAGCGCGGTTGTGGCAGGTGAAGGGCCGACCACCAGCACGGGCGCGCCTGTGCGCGAGATCGACTGGTACGCACGTTCGAAGACGCTGGACCAGGAGTTCGGTCGAGGCAGGCGGGGCGGGGCAACTACACGCGCAGAACGCGAGCGGCACGGGCGCTTCGTGCACACCAGCCATCGATTGGACTTCGAGAACGGCCTCGTGTTCGTCGCGAACAGTTGGTACGCCGACCTGCTCGGCGGTGACCTGCTCGACATCGTCGTGGTTGCTGTGGTTCGCGCGCTGGAGAGCCGAGCAGCCGGCGCCGAGCACTTTCTGCCCACCGGCGAGATCCTGCTCGAAGGTCACGGCCGGACAGGGATTCCCCGTCTGGGGCTTCCCGACGAGACCGGAATCGGCTGGTACGCAGTCGAGTGGCCGGTCGCAGTCGACGGGATCATGTCAGCGGCTCCCACGCCCTGGGACCTGAACGTGTGGCATTCCTCGATATCTGCCATCAAGATCCGTCGGGCGTCCACACCCATCGAGAAGAGCGTGGAGTGGGGCTATCGCCTCGGCACGACGACGGGCGAACCGCACAGACCGCGCGTTCTGCTGAACTTCCTCGGAGTGCAAGGCTCGGACGACCAGGCCGCACCGGCGCTGCCCCGCGTGCTCGGTGAGGACAGCGTGACAAACGAATGCATCACCTTGAACTGTTGGTTCGAGAGAGCCGGTCAGCGTTCCTCGTTCCGGGTCGACGTCACCGCGTGTGAATGCCACGCCGGAACCGACCCCGATTGGCTTCTCGGAGCAATCGAGAAGACTCTGGCAGAACTCTCGGAAATGGTCTCACAATTTGATCGCGAGTGTGCTCTATGAGCACCGTAAATGCCGAATGTGTTGACGTATACAAGAAAGTGAGAGCCGGTGTCGATTCCGACTCCGGCCAAATCGGACAGGGGCGATGCCTGGTTGATCCCAGTGATGACTCACTTCTGATACTCGGGCAATGCCTGGGTGAGGAGTGGTACCGATCCAGACTGGTCGACTACAGCGGTGCATGGCAGGATCAGGAGCGGGCGGTGGTCGCACACGCACTCTCCAGGATCTGGGAGGTTGAAGTCGCACCCTCCAACGTCCGATTCACCGAGGGAGCGACCGAGGGGGTCAGCCTTGTCCTCGAATTCCTCGCTGCGAACGGATTCAGCGTGGCACTCCCGCTGCCTTCTTACTACATCTTCGAGCAATCGCGTGCCGTGAACGGTATGCCGGTAGCTCTCTACTACAACGAAAACGGGAACACCTTTCCGATCCCCGACGAAACACCAGACCCCATCGCGTTGGTCTCGGTAACGCCGAACGGCGTCTCGGGAAGAATGTTCCAGGAGCCGGACATTGATCCCGGATACTCCGTTTTCGATACCGCCTTCCAGATCGGTCACCGAGCCCACGATCTTCCATTGATGACCCTCGGTGAAAAACTGAGAAATACGGATCTCGAGCGTTGTGTCGTCACGTTCACGGCCAGCAAGGATCTGTCGTTGCCCGGCCTGCGGCCCGGAGTCGTGGTCTCCTGGGACGATCGACTCATCGAGAGCATCGATCAGAGCCGATTTGCGCGATCCTACTGCCTCAATCCGCATGGGTCTCTCGTATCGACCTCGTACGTGCTCGCCGTCGGAAACTACAGCCGAGACGGCGGCGAGGAAGATGCCTTCGCCGATGTCGGCTGGGTCGCTGCCCACGTAGGTGCCGGTGCCGGCCATGCAATTTCCTCACTCTCGGAATCGATGATCGCGCATTTCGGCACCCTGATGAACGGACTGGCATCGGGCTGGGACGTGATCGAACACTCGTGGATCGCAGACGAATGCGATCTAACGAAGATCGAGCCCTACGCCGGATACTCGACCCATGTGCCCGTCGGCCGCACGATTGGCTACGAGAACCTCGTCGCGGCTTGCAACAGCGTCGGTCGCAACTTCCGGCTGAAACTGAACCCGACCCTGATGTTCGGCGGAAACGAGGCCGCCTGGAACGGACTGTACCCGCATGGGGCCGGAGTCCGGGTCAACATCTCTGAGTCTCCTGCTTGCCTCGAACGAGCGCTCCGAACCGTGAAGGCCGGTCTGGATTCGATCTCCAGAGGAGGGAAGCGCTGTGCCTAAGTACCCGATCGTGGCAGAGTCGTTGTCCACCGTTTCCAGATTCGACTGGGCATCGAACAACGTCGACGCGGGCATGCTCCTCGAAGCGGTCGCCTCCGCCGGCATCGATGCGACCGACTCGGCGCTGGTCTACAACGCGATCGACATCGAAGCATCGGTCCGACGGTACCGTGACGCGGTAGGGGAGCACGGCGTCGGATTCGCCGTCAAGGCGAACCGTACGCCATCGGTCCTCAGCCACTTGGCGACGGTTGTCGACTTTGCCTCGGTTTCGAGCGTCGCGGAGCACGCGTCCGCGGAGGCGGCTGGCTTCACGGAGTTCAGATTCGTCTTTCCCGGCGATTCGGAGGAGCTCCGCCGGGTCGTAGGCGAGACATCCGACGGGGTCGTATTCTGCAATTCAATTCCCCAGTTCAAAGAATATGCGGGTCGTGCGAAATCTGTCGGATTGCGGTTGCGTACGGGCCCGGTGAGCAGGTTCGGTGTCGATGTCGGACAGCTGTCCACGCTCAGTGTTCGTGAGAGAGGAAGTGTCGGCCACATACTGGGTCATGTCGCTGACGTGCGCGATATCGTCCAACTCCGCGAACTGATCGGCCTTCTTCGTGACGCGACCCGATATCTCCCGAATGTCGAAACGGCGAGCCTTGGAGGCGGGATGACCGCCCTCTTCCGAAACGTTGGTGCCGACCGGGTACGACAGGTTCTGTCCACCGAGCTTTTGCCGTACGTTCAGGCTGTCGAGCTCGAACCGGGCGCCGATGTCGTAATGGGTTCAGGGTACGTCGTGTGCACTGTGGTGACTGTTTCCAGAAATGCTTCCTTTCAAGAAGTCACCGTGGATGCATCCGTTTTCTCGCTGAACACCTGGACCGACATTGAATTCATCGGCTGTCACTTCATAGGTGGCGCTGACCGTCGCCGGGGCGGCCCCACCCGGATATCGGGGCCGACATGTTACGAGGGTGATGTGTGGTTGATTTCCGAGGAAGCGCAGGAGTTCGCTGTCGGCGATCGCCTCGTCTTCCGAGGTTTCGGCGCATATTCAGCCGGCATGTTCCGGCCTATTCATGGCCTTCAGTACCCGGTTGAAGTACTTGTTTCTATAGCGAGCAACGAGGATTGTGGACATGATTACGAGGGTGCAAACGCTGCTTTCCGATCTATCCGTGGCGGAGCGTGGCTCGATAGTCAATCTCACGCCGAGTGAGAACAGGCTGAGTCCTCGGGCTGCGGCGCTTTTGGGGTCCGATTTGGCGAACAGGTACCATTTCGGAGCCGACTTGAACGGCACCGACGAGTTCCCCGCAGGTGCGCGGGCTGCTCGTCTGGTGGAGGCGGGCAGGGCCGCATTGGCGGAGTTGGGTCGATGCCAATTCGTCAACACCCGGCCCGTGTCGGGAATGTCGGCGATGCACCTGGTGCTGTACGCGATGGCGCGGCGGGGGTCTGGGACGATCTTGTATGTCGAGGAGACCAGCGGCGGTCATTACGCGACCGGCGAGATTGTCAAGATGTTCGGAGGCGTCCCTGTCCCGATCGGCTACGACGAATACGGTGTGTTCGATATTCGATCCGCCTTGTCACGCGTGGACCCGCGCTCTGTGGTGGGGGTATATCTGGACGTCCAGAACACTGTGGTGGAGCCGAGGTACTCGCAAGCGGTGGAGGAGTTGCGGGAGGGGGGTGTGGACGCGTGGGTCCACGTCGATTGCAGTCATACGCTCGGATTGATCCTCGGCGGTGCGCACAGCCGGCCGACAGTCGACGGGCCGCTCTCCTTCGGCGGATCGACCCACAAGACCTTCCCGGGCCCGCACAAGGGTTGCATCATGACCTCCGATGACGCGGTGAGCAAGGATCTCGATGGTGCACAGCCGTACATCCTGAGCAGTCACCATCTCGCCGCCGAAGCATCTCTGGCATTGTCGGCGTTGGAGTTTCAGTTCTACGGCGCGGAGTACGCCTCGCGGGTGTTGGAGAGTAGTCGAGCCCTCGCCGATGCCCTGACGGTCCGAGGTGTGGCGGTCGAGTCGGTGTCCCCTGGATGCGTCGGATCCCATCAGGTGTGGGTGGGCCCCGATGCACGCTGCACCAACACATGGTTCGAGGTCGCGGACATCCTCGCCTCCACGGGAATCTTCCTGAACGTGCAGAGGAGCCTTCCACGCGTGGGCGGGCCATCGCTGCGTCTGGGGACCGCGGAGATGGCGCTGCTCGGTGCCACCGCCGAAAGCATGAGCATCGTCGCGGACATGATCGCCTCAGTAAGCCGCGGTGAGCTCGGCGCTGCAGGCCCGGACTCCGCCGAGAGGCTGCGGGGATCGTTCGGTGCACCGCTATGGGACGGTGTGCCGGTTGGATAGCACGTTCGAGCACGTCCCGCTGCTGACCGAGGAACGGATCGAGTCGATCGCTGGATGGTTGCCGAATGTTGTGGAGCGCGCCAGCAGCTGGCTTCTCCACGGCGGCGAGCTTGCGTTCGACGAGGCCGCACTGCTGCTGAGGGCAGGCTTGGGCGCACGTGTGCATTCGGCGATCTGTCCAGACATGGACGAGGTCGCCGGTGATCGAGAGCTGAGGGCTCTGCTCGAGAACTGGGCAAAGCCGTTCGACGATCCGCGCCGCTGTTCCGTGGTTCGGGTGTCCCAGATCGGGGTGTGTCTCGGTCTCGTCGGCTGGCTGTCTGAGCTCGGTGTGGCGCACGCTGTCCAGCGTGAGGCTCTGTACGGCGAGTTTCATGGTTGCGGTGGCACCGGCGACCGGCCCTGGAGTCTGTACGGGCAGGAGTACTTCGCCGAACAGGCTGCTGGATACAACCGCCGCCGATTCCGCGGCGACGAGTTCTTCTCGGCTGTGAAGAGTGCACTCTCGGCGTCAGTGTCACCGTCGTCGGTTGTTGCCGATATTGGTTGTGGGACAGGGGCGCTGTCGGAGATTGCGGCGAATCTGGGCGCGAAAGTGATTGCGACGGATCTGTCCCGGGACATGTTGCGAGAGTTCGGTGTGTCGGCCACACACGATCGACAGATCTTGACGGTGCAGTCCTCATGCCTTCGGCTCCCAATGGTCGACGAAGCGGTCGACTGCGCGATCGAGCACGAAGTATTCTGCTTCGCTCCGAGTCCAGTCCGAGCTGCGCTGGAAGCTCTGCGCGTCGTCAAGGACGGCGGTGTTCTGCTCCGGTTGGTTTCCCGCGTGGGTTTGAACGAAGAACTCAAATGTGTCGAAGGCCTTTTTCACGACGCACTTCGAAGGATGGGTTACTTCGGGTTTCGTTTGTACGGCAAGGGAGCAGACGCCGCGATCGATGAGACCCTGCAGCGGCTCGGGATGGTGGTCAAGGGTGAACTGGTCGACACGTGGTCTGTAGCAGTTTCGCGTCAGGAGATCCTTTCCCGGTTGCAATCGGGATTCGTTCCCTACCTGGGTCGCGTACCGGCAGAGGTCCTGATACGCGCAGGTGACGTCGTGTCGGAACAGCTGTTGGCTGACCGGATCTGTCTCGATGAACCGCTAGTTTGCACTGTCTCGTTGGAGGCGTACAGCACTCGGCGACGTCTCTCGGTATCCCGCAATCGTTCGAAATGAGGACTGGAATGGCCATTCGTATCGAGGTTCCGCCGAGTCTGCAGTTGGAATCGAGACTTGCCACCGTCGCCAGCGGCGGCCGACGTCCGATTGCTCTGCGGTGGCATGCCAGTGGCGCGATACCGTTCTCGATGGATTTCGTTGCGGGGCTTTGCGCGGTGCTGCTGGCTCGGCACGACATTCTGCGGTTCCGATTCCAATCCGCAACGCGGGTGGAAGTACTGGACATGCAGTCTGCAGTGCAACAGATGCTCGCCCACTTCGTCGAGATCCGCGACGTCGACGACACAGATCCCGAGGCGCTGGCGAGAGATTCGAGTGTTTCCTTCGAACCGCTCGATTTGTCGCAGGGACTGGCGACGCTGGTTGTTGGTGTCGGCCGCTCCGGAACCATCGTCACGGTCATCGTCGCCGTCGACCACATCGCGATGGACGAAAGGTCCTTCGTCGGGCTCGACCAGAGCATGCGGGATATTCTGTCGGGTCCTCACATCCGACACGTCGAGACCCGCTACGACTATTTGGCCTACTGCCACGAGCAACGGCTGACCTTGGCGTCCGAGGAAGGCCAAGAGGCTGTCGCGCGGGCCGAACGCAGCATGGACACGCTCGGAGGCTACCCTCCACGGGTCGATGGCCTGCTGCGAGCTGATCGGTGCTCGATCGATCAGCCAACCCTGTCCGAGTGCGTGACGGCTGTGTCGTGGCGCTCGATGACGGCCGCTGCACGAAGCGAGCGAGTCAGCGTCTACTCGTTGTGCATGGCCTCGTTCTTCGATGCGTTGACGACGGTGTTCGACCGGCAGGTACCCGCGGTATGTGCGGCCGTTCACGGCAGGTCGAAGGTGCGATATGCCGATTCGTGCGGGTTGTTCAGTTTCGGTGTTCCCGTCACGGTGGTCGACCGCGACACCCGGCTCACGCCCAGCGAGCGACGTCGCATCGTCGATGCAGAATTCGCCACGATCGTGGAGGGCGCGCTGCCATTGGTCCAACTCGGGCGACGGTTCGATCTCGACTGGACGAACCCGTCAGCTGGGGCTGCGATCTATTTCGAAGTCCGACCGCTGCGGCGCGCGGAAGCCGGTGATGCGCACCGCGGTGAGTTCCTATTCGCCAAGGCCGGCGCCCGGCCGGGCATGGGTAACGACGTGTTCATCTCTGTCCGCGAGGACGAGGCCGGCACCGCGACAGCCACCGCTGAGTTCGACGCGGGCACCGTCGACCGAGCGCAGATCGAGCCGCTCTTGGCCTCGCTGTCGGATTCGTTGGCACTCGCCATGGACCATCGATAGCCGGTGCACGACCTGGGCATGCCGCAGCAGTGGACCGGTCCACCACGGTAATGTCGCGCTCGTCAAACATGCTGATGTGAATCTGCATGGGCGATTACCCTTTTCGAGCCCCGAACCCACCCGGTTCGGGGCTCGATCCATAGCCCGAAAGTCGCCGCGCTCGCAGCGTCTGTGCGGCGGCGCCGACCGGTTGCTTCTGGCGCGAGGAAGTGGGTGCGATGTGCAGCACGCGGCCGAATGCTCGACCAGGCCAGCGGCGCCTCGCTGAGAAGACGCTGAGAACCGGAGTCGCCCGGTATGCCCTCGGGGCTGTAACCCTTCCCAGGCCCAACTCCCACCCGTTCCCGTCAGGTATGTGCGTGCCGTGGCCGGGGCCGCTGCCGTGGTGCTCGCTACGGTTGCGCTCGCGGTGCTCGGCCGCGGCCGGGGCGGCCGCCTAACCCCTCACACCGACACCGGGGGTTCCGGTCACCCCCGGGCCCGGCGACTCCCACTCCGACGACGACCCCGCCGTCGCGGTGGGTGACGCCACCCTCGACCACCACCCAACCGCACCCACACCGACCCGCCCAGGACCGATCCGAGTTCGGGGTCGGTCGAGTGCGGGGTCACCAACATCAACGGGTGCGTGGAGAACGCGATCGATGGATTCTTCCAGCGCATCGTGGAGACCTCGCTCAACCCGCTGCTTGAGCTGCTGTCGCAAACCCTGCTCACGACACCGGAGCCGGGACAGATCCCGGAGATCGGGGCGCTGGAACCAGTCATGGCAGATCGTCACCAGCGTCTACGTCCTGGTCGTGATGGCGGTGGGGGTGCTGGTGATGATGCGCGAGACCCTGCAGACCCAGTGGTCGATCCGCGAACTCGCGCCCCCGCCTCGTGGTCGGGTTCGCCGCAGGGGCACTGAGCATGGTGGTCGCCACAGCCGCTATCAGTTTCGCCAACGCCCTCGCCGACACAGTAGCGGGAGAAGGTGTCGATTCCGGGTCGGCTGCAGATGCGCTGACCGAGCTCGCGGTCACCGGCCCCCAGAGCCGGGGAGTGCTCGTGCTGCTGCAACTGGCGCTGGCGGTGATGCTGCTCGTGCTGCTCATCTCCAACGTCGTCCGGGTCACGATCACGATCCTGCTCGTCGTGGGCGCACCCCTGGCGTTGATGTGTCACGGGCTGCCCGGCGTCGAGGGTGCCGCCCGCTGGTGGGTGGCGATCCTTTACCGCCTGCCTGGCGATTCTCAACCGGCTAGCACCTTCTGTCTCCGGTACCGCCCAGAACGACCCGGGGAACCGGGATGGGTGGGAACCCGCGACAACGCAGCGGCGCCCCCGCCGCTGGGCGCACAGCGCGGCAGGCACCCCGCAGCGCTACGGGGCGGCGGAACGTCCGTAGCCGGGAACCCTGCAAACTTGACCGCCCCCGCGCTAACCCCCCGCTTTGAACGGGAAACCACGGGAACCAGCGGGAAGCGACGGGACGAACCTCCGCCCTGTTTCCGCAGTTCACAGGCAATTTCGGGAAGCGGTGGGAGCCACGAGGCATCTAGAACCCCTGCGTGGGGGTCAGGGGTTCGAGTCCCCTTAGCTCGACAGAAACACTAGGTCAGACCCGGTTTTTAACCGGGCCTGACCTGTCTCATTTGGCCCAACCCCACGGAAACCCCGCGGTTTGGGCGTCATCGATGGAGCCGGTTCAGTGCTCGCCGGGCTCTACCGAGCCGTAGATGACGATCTCTGCCTTGGCCGTCGCGGCGAGAACGACGAATCGCTCGAGCTTGTCCGAAGGCAGGAAACCCAGCACCAGTCCATCCGCGCCGGTGAAGACGCCGATCAACGCGGTATCGACCGCACGACAACGATCGGCCAACAACCGCAAGTAGGGCTGAAGATCGGTCTCGCTGTTCCAGGATCCGATATCGCCGTCGTACCGGTCCCAGTCCCAGGCCAGTCCTTCCGGACAGGTGGGCATCAGCTCCAAGCGGCGGCGAATCGCGTTGGGATCGGCGATAACGCGAGGGAAGTAGCTCAAGGCGCTGTCGATTCCGTCGAACAATGCCTCTATCAGCGCATCTTCGGGATCGAACGCTGACCACAACGCATTCTCGAGGACGTACGCCAATCTGCCACGAGCCTTCTCGACATCGGGTGCGAGCAGCTCGACGAGTTCGATGAGCGCCGCCCGTTGCGCTGCAGCGATGCGCGCGCTTCGGAACCTGTCGCGAGGCCGAGGAACGAAGTCGATGATCACTACATAGCCACGGTCGTCATTGTCGAGGTCATCGAGCACCCAACTGTCCTCGGGCCGAATCCGATAGAACGCGAACTTGCCGTTGGTTTCGTTGGCCCTAATGATGCACCGCAGCGGAATCGGCGTGCTCAGCTCACCGGCCAGCCGCCCGACCTCCCGCGCCAACGCGATCCCTTGCCTGAGCAGGGTCCGCTGCGCGTCGACGCCGACGATCGGCCCGTCGGCATACGTGGAGTCGACGGACACGAAATCTTCCAGGTGGAAGTCGTTGTGCCAGTGCTCCCAATCGTAGAGATCGATCAAACGCCCCGGTGCGTCGTCAGCGTCCGCGGGAATCGGGGCCCAGGAGACCACCTCGCCGCGACTTTCGATCCCGCCGTCCACCCAGGTACGCAAACCGAGGGCCAGACCCTCCTCGGGATACAGACCACCGAAGCCGTCCCGCACACCGAGCAGTCTCGCCGCTCGGTCGTTCATCCTCACCGTAAGCACAACCCAAGCTATCGCTCGTGCCGACATCGAAACACGTTGCCGCGCGTCCCTATTCGCAACACGACGCTCTCGGCCGCCACCAACACCTCGGGCGACTCGCGACAATCGGCATCACGGTGCGTTCGGATACGCCGAGACGGCCCCGGCTCGGGGCACGATCGAGCGTCGTCAGTCCTCTGTCTCCATATGCGATTCCATGCGCGCCAGAATGTGGTCGATCTGTTCGCGCACCCACTCGGTGAGGCCGTCACTGCTCATCGCTGTGGCGACCGGGGCCGGGTGGTCCAGCGGCATGACGTAGCGGCCGTCGTCGGGGAGGTCGCGCCAGAGCATGCCTGCTTCGATCCGGCCGCGCGGGCCGTACTTGGAACGGCCCTGCAGGACCTTGACGATGCCGGTGCTCACCGCGGGGGTCGCGAAGAAGGCGTCGCTGCGGACCGTGTCGTCGTCTGTGTCGTCGTTGTCCATGACGCCGGACGACGGGCCCTGGTGGACGATCGCGGGTTCCGAGGTCGGCAAGGCGAGCTGGATGTCGTCCAGACTGCCTGCATTGCATGTGGGCAGCAGCCCGAGCACGGTATCGGCCAGGGCGTGCGGGTCGCATTCGACAGCGTCGAAACCACCTGCGTGCATGAGGGTTTCGCCGGGGCGCTGGGTGATGATGTACCCGCGGGCGCGTTGCCGGACGGCATGCACCCGAGTGCGCGCTTCCGGGTTGTCGAAATCCTGGTCGTCCCAGGCGTGCGCCACGATGAAGATGTCAGGTCGGGCGATGGCGCCCGCCATGGCGTCCAGTTCGTGGTCGAACCGTCCCCGCAACTGCTGCTGGACCTCGAACTTCTCCCGCTCGTAGTCGTCCGCCAGCCGGGTGCGGCTGGTGAAGACGAACGGGGCGGGCAGTTCGCCCTGCCGCACCTCCTCGCACAGCAGGTTGAACTCCAGGTCGGTGAACTCCCAGGTTCGGCTCACGAGTCGATCACCGGCTTCACTCGGTCTGGCACGGCGCCGATGGCGTCGTCCAGATGCGTTTTGGACTTCAGGTACTTGGCCGGCTTCTGCGCGGTATTGCCCTGCGCACCGCCGCCCGCGCCGGCACCGGCCGGACCCATCATCGGGGCACCGCCCATCCCGGGCGCGCCCTGGCCCGCCGCCGCTGTGGCCGGATACATCGGGTGTTCGGCGCCGGGCAGCGACGCGCGCGGAAACGCACGGGCCTGCTGGTAAGGATGCTCGGACAGACCAGCTGGGCTGCCCACACCACCGGAACCGGCGCCACCGCCGCCCGCGCCGGACGCCGGATCGACCGCCAGATCGCCCACGGCGGCGGTGAGCGCGGCCGGGTCGAACCGGCGCAGCATCTCCTGCAACTGGTCCGCGCCGGGCAGGGTGGCACCGAGCTGACCGAGCGACTCCAGTCCCTGGGTGAGCGCCGTACCGATCTGGCCGAGGAAGTCCTTGCCCGCCTGGGCGAACGACGCCGGGCCGCCGTCGGCGCCCATCGTCTGACCGGGCAGCCCGGCCACGGAGGACGACTGGCCCGGCAAGCCGGCACGCCAGGGCGAGTGGTCACTCGTGCCGGTCGCGGCCGCCAGCGCCTTCTCATCCAGCGCGTTCGGCAGGTTGTTCAGCACCGACCGCACCTGCGCCGGGTCGAGACCGGTGAGCTTCGCCAGTTCGCCGACGTCGGCCACCTCCGGGATGTTCTTCAGCACCGAGCGCACCTGTTCCGGGGAGAGGCCGCTCTTCTTGGACAGGGTGTTCTCGTTCAGCAGCTTCGGCAGATCGCCGAGCATCGAACGCACCTGGGCCGGATCGGCACCGGTGGCCTTGGCGAGCGCGTCCTCCAGCCCGCTCGCGCCGGATCTACCCGCACCCGCACCCGATGACCCACTGCCCGTTCCACCGCTGCCGGACGATCTGCCCTTCGCGCCGTTGGGCAGCGGAGCGGACGCGAGCGACGGGACGTTGGGCATGCTGGCGCCGCTGCCTCCCGAGGGCGAGTCGGACGCCGACTCGCTGGGAAAGCTACTGCGCGGGAACGGATTTCCCGAACTCGACGGGCGCGACTGCGTCCCGCCGCCATTCGGCGAACCAGCGCCGGACGAGCCGACCGGGGTCGCCGCACCGCCGGCGCGAGCCGCGGCGGACTCGGCCTCCCTCTGCGCGGCTTCGTAGCCGGGTGGGAGTTGCCCCTGCGACCCGGAACCTCCGCGGCTGCCGCCACCGCTCTCGGCGCCGTTGGGCAGGGGGGCACCCCTGCCCGAACCCGTGCCGCCCGATTCGGCGCCGTGCGATCCGGCGCTGCGAGGTCCCGGGCTTGTGCCGGAACCCGCTGTGTCGTAACCGGACTGGCTCGCCGGGTCGGCCTGCCCGTTGCCCGGCTGGTACCTCGGATCCGGTTGCTGGTTCCCGTAGCCGTCCTGGTCGACCCCGTACTGGCCGTTGCCGTTGCCGTACTGGCCGTTGCCCTGCTGGTTCCCGGGCTGGTTCTGGCCCTGACCACCCGGCGGCGCCGGCTGGGCGATCGGACCGTTCACCACGGGCATCGCCGAGACGGTGTTCTTCATGCCCTCGCCGTAGTGCTTCTGCCACTCGTTGCGGTACCGGCGGGTCACCCGGCCCGGGCAGCAGTCACCGGGATCGGGGCTGGAGGGCATGCTGAGCTTTGTCAGGTGCAGCCACTGCGCGCTGTAGTCCAGGTTCTGGCTCATCGCGATCATCGAGGTGGCCAGGGGTTGCACGCCGTCGGAGTAGTTTTCGATCGCCGCGGTCGCCGCGGTCGCGCCCTGCCCCTCCCACGCCTCAGTGCCGGTGTTGATGGCGTTCACGAAGGTGTTGAGCTTGCCGAGCAGGTCGTTGGCCATGCTGTGCCAGGTGCCCGCGGCGGCCAGCACCGGAGCAGGGTCGAGATCGCGTCCCAGCTCGTATAATTCGCTGAAGGCGAGGCTGTCCTTGTTCTCGATGCTGGCGGTGACGCCCGGATCCTTCTCGCCCTGGTAGTCCTTCAGCGAGGCGGGGAAGCTCTCCGCGTTCGCGTTCTGGAGGTGCGGCTTGCCGTCCTTGCCCATCCAGGCGAATCCGCCGTTCGCCTTGTCGAATTCGGCATCCGGTCCGCCCGGCTTGCGTGCGCCGGGGGTGTAGGGGCCGGCCACGGTCGGCATCTTCAGGTCGTTGAGCGCCCGGAAGTCGCTCTCGGACTCACCCTCGGCGTTCGCGAACGCCTTGCCCGCCGCGATGTAGGTCTCGCCCATGTCCGTGACGATGTCGGCGTGATCTCTGAGGATGGTTCGCAGCCGGTTTCCCTTGGTGGTGAACGCCATCGCCAGCTGAGCGCCGGAGGTGAGGGTGCCGATCGGCGCGAAATTGTCGAGACGCAGGTTCGTCACGGCCTCGGCCATACCGAGCAGGTCGTCGACCAGATCGGCGCAGGCGCGAGCGGCGGCCAGCGCGTCGGCCGTGTCGAACTTCAGATACCCGGCCTGCGCCTGGTTCTTCAGGCCCGACCACGTGCCCGGTTCGAGAGCCATCCCGTTCACCCTTCTTGTCGCATGGGCGCACCACGTGCGCCGCGTCAGTCGTCGTTGTCGGCCACCACGGACCGGGGCGCGCGGGCGCCGGAATGGTCGTCGTCGGGCCAGCGGTTCGGGTCCGGCGGGCGCAGCGGCGGTGGGGGCGCCGTCGGCATGAGCGAGCCCAGATCCGGTGCGCCCTCGATGATCTCGGAGAGTTTCGGCAGGGCGTTCTTGCGTTCCAGCAGCGGGCGCATGAGCTCCTGGCTGCGCTCGGCGGCCTTCGCCGCGGCGGCCTGCACCGCCGCGGTGACGTTCTCCGCGATCTCCTCGAGGGTCAGATCCAGGACGTCGTCGGCGAACTGGGTGTCGATCAGGATGCCGTCGGCGTTCACCGTGACCTCGATGCGCTGATCGCACACGCTCACCGTCTCGGTGAGCCGCGAACGCCGCTGCTGCAGTTCGGCGATGCCGCGGAACTGCTCGCCGAGACCCTCCACCAGCGTCGCCATGTCGGCGCGCAGGCGTTCGTTGACGGTGGGCTGCCCGGTCACCGCGTCGGCTTCCCGAGCAGGCCGGCGTTGCCGGAGTCGGTATCGGCCAGGGCGTCCGCGGCATCACGCTGACCGGTCGCCATGTCGCCCAACGTGGTCGCGGCGCCGATGGCGCCCTCGATCAGGTTGTCCCGCGCCGCCTTGTAGCCCTTGTCGCCGTCGAAGAACTTGTGGCCGCGCTTGTCGTCACCCCACGGCATGACGGTGCCGTCGGACTCGATACCGCTGAGGGTGTTGCGCAGCTTCTCGGCGACTCCCTTGGTGTCGTTCGACAGCTCCCGGGTCAGATCCGAGGCGTGGCGCAGCTTCTGGGGATCGACCTCCAACCGGTCCGCGGCCATGGCACTCCCTTCTGTGTCGTCGGATTACGGGGTGAACGGGACGTCGACCTGCTCGACGGCGTTCTCGAGTGGCGCACCCGCCGGGGGCGGGGCGCCCGGGGCCGGTAACCACTGCTGCCCGGAGGAGCCACTCGACGATGGCGGTGAATACGGGCCGGGCAGCGGTTCCACCCACGGCCACTGCTTGGGCCGCGGCTTGCCGCGCACGTCCTTGCCCTCGCCCAGGAAGGGTTCGCTGTGGTGGGTGGCGATCGGGTTTCCGTTGCTGCTCCCGCCATTCGCGCCGGTCACCTGAGCACCGGACGGCGGGAGCGGGGGTCGCTGCGCACCGCCGGAGCCAGAATGTCCGCTGCTCGACGAGGAGGACGACCCCGTCGGCACCGGGGGAGCGGCGTGTGAGCCGGACGGAGGCGGTGGGGTCCAGCCGCCGTCGACCGAGGACGACCACGAGGTCGGAGGTTGATTGGTGCGCGCGTCGTGGTAGACGCTGTTGCCCGAGCTACTGCTCGAACTGCTCCCACTGCTCGAACTGCTCCCGCCGCTCTGGAACGAGCTCGCGGCATCGTGGTAGACGCTGTTGCCGGAGACGCTGCTGTGCGAGGACTGCGGCCGGCTCGACGAGCCCGCAACGGTGGAGTGCACCGGTTGAACCGAGGACGACACGCTCGCACCGGAACCGCTGTCCGACTGGCCGGACGACCGGGAACTCGACCCGCTGGACGAACCGTCGCTCACCGGTGGCCGGGGCGCCGCATTGCCGGAATTCGGTTTCGGCATCCAGACATAGGAGCGAATGTCGCCGTGCCCCGGCGGAATCGGCTTGCCGATGGCGAAACCGCCGCGCGCACCGCCCACCACCGCACCCCGCGTGACACCGCCGACCCAGCCCTGCCCGGAGGCGAACGACGAGAAGTCTCTGGTCGCGGCGCCCACGGCCAGGTTGCCGAAAATGGTGCCGACCGCGCCGGAGGCGCCACCGATCACCGCGCCACGACCGACCCGGCCCGGGATGTTGTTCAACTGCTTGCCCGCGACCTTGTCGATACCGTGCCCGAGGTAGCGCCCGAATTCGCGTCCGGGCACCACGCCCGCGACACCGGCGAGGATGGACAGCCCGAACTCTGTGCCGTTGAAGTGCCGTCTTTTGCCCGCCGCGAGCTGGCCGACCTGCACCGAGCCGTTGATGGTCCCGACGATGGCGGTCGCCTCTATGGCCCGCGTACCGTAGACGCCCCAGCCCTTCGCGGTGGGAAAGACTGGCCGCAGCCGCGCGGCCTGGGTCCAGAAGTGCCGCTTGGCGGTCGAAGCACCCAGGCGCGCAGCGAGATTGGTGATCGCCTTCTGCACGAAGTCCTCGAACACCTTGAGAAAGGATCGCGTGGTGGTGATGGCGGCCGCCTCCACGGCGGGCGCGGTGGGCGGAAAGAGCCAGGCCCACAAGATCTCCAGCGCCAGCCAGGCCAGCGTCACGATGACGGTGATCTTGGTGGCCTGGATCTCGGTGCCCATGTCGAAGGTGCTGTCGCCGACGGTGCTCATGAACTTCGCCAGCGCCTCGATGGAATGTTCACCGGTGCGCAGCGTGTCGTAGCGGGCGCCCATCGCGGTACCGCCCTCGCCCTGCGGATAGGCGTCGATGGTGGCCTGTTCGGCCGCATCGATATCGGCGAGCAGGGCCGTCAGCTCCGTGCTCGCCGTCTTCCATGCCTCCGACACCGCCCATGCGACGTCCTCGTCGCCCTCCGGCCAGGTGGTTCCGGCCACCCAGGCCAGCCACTGCAACCCCTCGGGCATGTGGATGGTCATCGCTGCACCGCGGCGGCTCCGTACCGTCCCGTCGGATTGCTCACCACAGCTCTCCTCTCGGCGTTCGATGTCGTGGGATTACAACGCAGACAGTTGAATTCGCAATGACGGGCAAACGAATTCGCCGCACCGGCGCCGTTCGCTCCCGAGTGGTAGCGTGCGGGCCCGATCGAGGAGGTGCCGCTTTCATGACCGCAGCAGAGGATTCGCCTTCCGCCGATTCCGAGTCACCGCTCGCCGACGCGGCGAGCCGCCGGATCGCCGAGGAATTGATCGCGCTCGCCCCGCCGGGCTGGCACGAGATGCAAGCGGTGTTCGCGCTGACCGCCGTATCGGAGCTGGCGTCGGTCTTCTTCACCGACGAGCAAGGCCATCCGGCCCAGGTGTTGCCCTCGGAGGAGGTGCTGGCACTGGTCCGGCGGTACCGTGAGGCATCGGCCGCCCTGCCCGGTGGCCCGTGGTGGCGTTACCTGGTGATGGCGTCGGCGTCCGGCGAGATCGGTGCCGAGCACGACTTCGGCGCCGAGCCCTTTCCGGACGATCACCTCTTCCCACCGGAGGTGTATCGGGCTGACCTGGAGGCGTTTCCGCGGGCGCGGCTCCCCGTCTGGCTGGCAGCCCATATCGGGCACGAGGACCGGCAGTCCCGGCCCGCCGAGCAGGCGGGGGCACTGGCCCGGACCGCCACGCTCACCCCGGAAATCGAGACGACATTGCCCGCGCTGCCGTTGCTGGCGATGCGCTGGGCGGCGATCGCCGCGGCGTTCGTGGCGGCCGGATCTCCGTGGGGGCCGCGGGTGCTGCCCGCGCTCGGCCTGTTCGAGGGCGCCGAACGCAGCGGTTCCTCGCTGTGGCTGGTCCCTGGCGGCCGTGCGGTGCTCTCCGGCGGAGTATGGAACGACCCGGTGCTGGACGCGGTCTACAACGCCGGCGCGCCCATGCCGGATCTCTACGCGGGCGCGCCTGGGTGGGTGGCGAACCCGCTGCTCAACCCGCGCGCCGGGTCCGGGTTGCTCTCCTTCTGCTACTGGTGGGAGGGCGGCCACTGGTATCGCGGCGCCGCCCCGCCCGCGAGCGAGGTCGCGGCCGCGATTCCCGGGGTATGGACCAGGGAGAGCGCAGCCGACATCGTGGCGTCGCTCGCCGCGGAATCGGGCGTCGAAGCGCGGGACGCGGCACTGGAACTGGTGCTGGCCGCGGAGCACGGCCTGGCCGAGCGCGCACTGCTGGTGCGGCTCTTCGGCGAGCACGAGGATGTGGACGGCGCGCTACACCAGCTACTCATGGCGGGCGCGGCGGACTAACCGTCGGGGCGTCACCGCAGTGCCCTCATGACCAGTCCATGCGATCCGTCGAAACCCCACTATCCAGCAGTCGCGCCGCAGCTTACCGACATCAATGTCGGTGGCAGCCCTTAGCGTGTCAGCGAGGCCGAACCACTTGATACACAGGAGTTCTCATGACGTCCAGTGAAAGCCCAGCGGCAGGCACCCGTGCGTGGGATGCCGAACTGACCGCCGCTTTCGACATCCTGCTAGGCGGAAAGCCGGCCGAGGACCCCACGGCGGAGTACGGCGTGTACTACGCCGATGACTCGCTGGACGAGTTCCTGTTCCCGAGTGCCTGGGCGACCCCAGCAGCGCTCGCCGAGCCGGAGCCCAGGCAGCTACCGTTTCCTGGCGCCGACGAGTACCCCTTGTCCCCGGGGGTGTGGCGGTTCGACCTGAGCCGGTCCCTCTTCCGCTTCGACGATCACCTGCTGGACGAGACGGGACCGTGGGGCGAGGCCGGGTCCAAAGGCCCCCGACCCTTCGGTGACGACTTCGTCGCCGACATACGCGCCGCCGCGACCGCCGGCGCCGATCAGGTACTTGTGCGTGGCGCGGAACTCGGCCCGTTGCTCGCTCGGCACGGCATAGATCTGACCCACGAGAGCTCCAAGAAGCTCAACAACTGGCTGACCGTACTGTTTCGGGTCTCCACCGATGGCACTCTCGCCGACGCGATGCGCGCGGCGACCTTCACCGAGCGCGGCCCCGAACATCTGGTGCCGTTCGACGACGAGGGCTACGTCGACACAGCCGAACGCAGATGGGAGGTAGCACTGGCAGCGATCACCCGCCCCGAGCTCCGCGACCACCTGCGCATGCTCTGCCTCGACGAGGATGACGCGCGGGCGGCCGGCGCGCACTACTGCAGCGCCGACCGGTGGCCCTTCACTACCGACATCCTGGCCAGCCTCGGCGCTCGCCTGGTCGTGGGCTGGGAGTATGGCGAATCCCAGGCCGGCACCGCCGTGGTAAAGCTGCCGGATACGCCGCACGCGCGCTGAACCGGACCGATCGAACATCTGGAATAGGAAGTAGCTGCCCGTGTCCATGTGGTTGGAACTGGCAAAGATCGAACCTTCGCTGCTCGAAGAGATGCGCGAGAAACCCGAACTGATTCACACCGTGTTCTTCTCCGAGAACGACTCCGCGCCACTCCCCGGCGGGCTCCGCCGGGTGGCGGACTTCTACGGATACGACTACCGCACGCTCAGCGCCATCGCCGAAGGCCGCGCTGAGGCCGAGAAAGGCACTGCCGACTGGAGGGACGCTTACCCCTGGCTCGCCAGGGCGACCGGCGACCACTGCGACGTCATCGCGGGGTACGAGTTCTGCTACGGACCAGCCTTCGTCCTCACCCCGAACGAGGTTCGCCAGGTCACGGAGGGGCTGGTCGCGGAAGGCTGGGTCCTCGGCACCACGGTAGCCGACTGGGACGAGGAGAACGAGGATGACGAGTTCGAGGACCTGTGCCCGTACTTCGCGGCCGCCGCAGCCGAGGGAAAGGCAGTGATCGGCGGGGTCAGCTGATTCAGTGGCGCATCCACACGGTGTGAGGTTCGATGGAGTTTCCGCCGACGTCGCGGCCAATCCTTTGGGTGAGATCGTTTGTGCCACTTCGTCTGTGGATGCACCGGGTCGGTTGGGTGACCGTTGGCGCTTCGCGCGCTGGGCGCCGGGCCAGCCGATCTCGATCGTGGCCGAGGAGTGTGTCGTTGCCGTCATTGCGGCGACCAGATGTCCTGTCGCAGAAGGGCGCAGGTGATTTGCTGCAATCGGCGCAACCTGTCGACGGCACGACATGCGATGGTGTAGCCGGACGGTTTGCCCGCCCGATCGGGCGGGCGCGACTTCCGCCCGGACTACCCGACCGCGTTGCCGGTCGGCACGGCGGGCGCGTGGTTCCGAGTTGTAACCCCTGACAGCGACAGCGCGCGCAGCGCACACAGCCAGCCGATGGCGCCGATGGCCATCCTGGGGTAGTTCAGTGTGGTCCATGTGTCAACGAAGGACTCCACGCGCTCGGGAGTCCAGTCCGCGCCGTTGGATTGGAAGATCAGCATCTGGGTCGCGAAGTAGGCGTAGGTCGAGACCGAGTAGCCGAACATGATGGCGGCCCCCGCAATCCACCAGCGCCGGAAGGCGACCGGCGTGCGCCACGCGAGGTACAGGTTGATCAGCGACAGAACCGCCACCACCGGGGAAACGAACGGCCAGAACGCGCGGCCTGCCTTCTTGAAGCCGGACGCCTCCATCGCCGGGAACAGCTCGTCGGGGGGTGCGTCCGCCCACATCGGAATGACGCCGAGTTTCTCGTACCATCCGGCCCCGAACTGGATTCCCACAAAGATGACCAGCAGCCAGAGGGGTATCGCCCGCTTCGTCGTCATGTCCGCATCTCCTTCTTGCCTTCAAGTACTCTCTATTTCAGAGCCTCTCTGATATAGAGAGATTAGAAGGAGTGATGTGAAATGGGATCAGGGAAAACCCGGAGGGCGGCCCTGAGTTCGCTGCAGACGGAACTGCGGATACAGGCAACCCGCACCGTCATCTTTCATTCGGCCGTCGCCGCACGGCTCGGGCTTGCCGTCACCGACCTGAGCTGCCTCAATGTGCTGAGCATGGACGGACCGCAGACGCCAGGGCAATTGGCCGACCGTATCGGCATCACCCGGGGAGGTGCGGTGACCGCGATGATCGACCGGCTCGAGCGGGCGGGCTTCGTGCGCCGCGATCGAGATCCGCAGGATCGGCGCCGGGTCCTTGTCGCCTTGGCCGGCGCGCAGGCGCGGGACGTGGTTGCTCCGTTGTTCACAGGGCTCGGCACGTCCGTCGGCGCGTATCTGGCCGAGTGCGACGACAGTGAACTAGCGGTGCTGCAGCGGTTCGTCGCCGCGCTCAACGACTCCCTCACTACAGCTACCGACACGCTCCGCGGTTCGGCTGCGGAGCGGTGACGGCCGGTGCAGCCGCATCGTGCGTGGCGGTCGGCCTCGGATGCCATGGAGTTACCCCAGCCCGGCGGCCAGCACAGGAACAACACCGAATCCAGACCAGCTCGGCGGCGAACTCATCGAGACCACCGACCGGAAACCACACAGCAGGCTGCCCGTCATGCACTACCGGTGATGGAATCGGAGGCGCAGTCCCCGGGGCTTCAGGGAGATCTGCTCGGCGACGTCGAGTTCGTAGCCAGGTTCGGGTTCGATGGTGAAGGTGTGAAGAATGTGGGCGAGGGCGAGCAGGATTTCGTGGTAGGCGAATTGTCGGCCGATGCAGGCGCGTTCGCCGGTTCCGAAGGGTTTGTAGGCTGCGCGGACGTTGGGGTCGAGTTTGCGCAGGTTCTCTGGAAGAAAGCGATCGGGGTCGAACTCGTCGTGGTCGGGGCCCCAGCCTGGATCTCGGTGGGCGGCGAGGGTGAGGACGAATACCCAGTCGCCTTTGCGGAAGTGGTATTTGCCGTCGCCGATGGTGGTGTCGTGCTTGGCTTCCCGGAAGTATCCGGGGGCGATCGGCCACAGCCGCATCGTTTCGTCGATAACGCGGCGTAGGTAGCGAAGCTTCGCGACATCCTCATAGCCGATGTGCGGCCGCTCGCGGCCGGGCCAACGCTCGTCGACCTCGGCGCGGGCACGGGCCGCTACATCAGGGCGGGAAGCGAGGAAGTGCAGGGCGAAGACGAGCACACCGGCGGAGGTTTCGTGTCCAGCGACCAGGAAGGTGAGGATTTGGTGGCGGATGTTCTTCTCGTCGAGAGCGTTCCCGGTGGCGGGATCGGTGCTGTTGAGCATCAACCCGAGCAGGTCGCGAGTGCTGTAGGGATCCTCGCTGCGGCGGGCGGCGATGACGTCGTCGACGATTTTCTTGGCGAAGGCAACGTCATTGGCATGCTGCGCGGCACGGTTGCGGGGAAATTTGTGCACGGCAGGCGGCAGATTGGCGTTGCGGTTGATGAAACGCAGACTGCGGGTCATCGCCGCGACGAAGGGATGCTCGTCGGTGTGCGCGCGGGTGAACGAGTCGAAGCCGGTGCTGAAACCACAACGCCCGATGACTTCGAGGGTGTACTTGTTGGTGTCCTCGGCGACATCGATCCAACGGCCGGACTGCTCGGACCAGTGGTCTACCAGTTCGGCGGCGGTGTCGGTCATCGTCTGGTGGTAGCTGCGCATCGCTGACTGGGTGAACGCGGGCATGAGGATGTTGTGTGCGGTCTGCCAGTTCGGTTCGTCGTTGTAGGCCGTGAACAGTCCATCGCGGGCGACTGGCCGCATGAGGCGGAACAACGGGCTCAGATTCTTCGCCCAATGCTCTTGGTTGTTGATCTCGGCGAGCAGATCGACGCCGGAGACGATGACGATCGGATAGTTGATGATCAGGCGTTCGTAGATCGGTCCGAGGCGGCGTGCGTCCCGCATCGCGGCCTGTGTTGGCCTTCCCGGCCGCACAGTCAGCAGGTCACCCAGCAGAGGCAGTCGAAATGGTGGATGGGGGAGTCGTTGGACGGGGCGGACGGATAGGTCGGTCAACGGGGCTGCTCCTTGTTCGATGCGTTCGGTGTGGCTGGGGCCGATGTGTATGTGGCCACTACAGCGGTCTGGGCATGCGGCCATTGACGGGCCAGCTCGAGCAGAACCTGAATCTCGGAATCCAGATCGCCAGTCGCCTCCGGTGCCCGAGGTACGGTTCGCGCCCCAACCGGGTCAGGCTGCGTCCCAGCCCGTTTGGTATCCAAAGCATGAGCGACCAAGATCGCGTACCGCGTTGTCTCTTCGCCCATCTCATCTGGCAGTGCTGGCGCGGTATCGGTGGTGACCGACATGTACGGCCGCAGGTTCAACAAGATGTCACGGATTTCGATGGTCATCCGGTGCAGCCGCGGCGTCGGAGGGAGCTTGGCGAGTTCGGTGGCGGGGTAGAGGACCAAGTCAGGGAACGCTGTGGTCAGATCACGCCACAGCGGCTGGAGTCGGCGGGCGTGGCGACTGGTTCGATCCCATCCGAAATGCTCAGCCAGGACGGGGAACAGCGGAACCGCGACGATGAGCGCACCGATGAGAGCAGACGCGAAGAACGTCGTGGCCTTGCGACTCATCTGTTCGTCGTGTGCCGAGAAGTCGGTGTAGGTAGATAGTGCCGCGACCGCTGGCCCGGCGAACGCGTCGAACAGCAGGCTACCTGCGGCGGCGAAAATTGCGCCGTAGAATACTTTTTCGCGCAGGGTCAGATCTTCGGTACGGAAATCACGGACAGTGATTTGCAACAGCAGTGCCGCACAGACAGCCAACGGCGCACCGAATATCGCCCAGAACGCGACCGCCGGCCAGCCCAGCGCCTGGTCGATGAGCAGACCTTGCCTGCGCGCAGGGGTTCCCGCAATCAACAACAGGATGAACACGTCAATAATCACGCCGTCGTAGCGGCGCTGTCGCTGCCCAGTAGTTTCCGGATCCGCTCCGCCCCACAGTTTGGCGATCCCGTAGATACCGGACAGGCTAGCCAGGATGGCACCTAGTGACAGCTGGTGCAGCAGGCTGGCGATACCCAGAGCCACCCCGCGCTCGTGCAGCAGCTGACCGACGACGCCCCAGGCCAGCGTCCGGTTGATCAGTTTGTCGGTGGGTGTCTGGTTGATCAGCCTCCACCGCAGCACAGTGATGGTGGAGGTCGTGGCGATGATCGGCAGCGCGGCGGTGGCGGGCAGCGGAGAAGTCATCGGCGCTTGTTTCTGAAGAGAGTGCGACGCATGGACGAAGCAGGCGGCGGCGGTTGGGTCGCGTGTAACAGCGCCATGTCGGCGAACGACTCGGCGTCGCGCTCGTTGTCGTCGCCGTAGGCGTTGCGTCCGCAGCACATGCTGGATGGAATCGCCCGAGATCGACGGCATCAACATCGTCAGCGCTGTGTCTCGGAGTTCATCGACCTGCCGAGACGGCTGTCGATCGTGTTCGAGCAGCATATGCCCGATCTCGTGCAAGACGATGTGCTGCGCATGCCAGGCGGAAGTGTCGCGGTCGTAGAAGATGATGTCGTCGTTGCGGCACGCGATCCACAAACCGCTACCTGTGCCGCAGCCCGCCGCGCCCAGCGCGGAGGTGTCCATGGCCGCTAGCTCGATCGGGCGCCCACGATGTTCGGCCACCGCGGCGACGTAGGCATCCAGATTCCAGGGCCGCGGGATCGGCACCATCACAGAAAGCTCGCGGAACCGATCCCCGATACTCGACATCCGATCGAACTCCCCCGGATCGCAATTCATCGAAGAGCTTCACGGACTTCGCCGATCCCCAACGCTCGAAGCCCGCCCCCCGAACACTGAAATCCGACACTACCAGGAGCATGGGCAACTGCACGAACTGAGATCTCTTGGGCCTCCGCGTTCAAACATCAAGTGGCAGTGCGTAGTTCGCCAGCAATTGTTACGCCGGACGTTAGCCGGAGCGATCCTCGATGCCACTCGATGGCCAGATATCGCAGCCAGCAGTCCAATTGCGCGAATCTCTGTTCCCTGGTCCTCTATCCAAGATTTCCCTGACATCCGCTTCGAGGATGTGGCCAAACTACGGGGCTTGCGACGGGTCGTCGACGAGACGTTGCGGCTGTGGCCGACCGGACCGGGCTACTTTCGGCGCGCACGCCAGGACACGACGCTCTGCGACGGCAGATACCGTTTCCGGCAGAAGGATTGGGTGCTGGTTTTGCTCCTTGCGGCGCACCGTGACCCGGCATGGGGTCCCGACGCCGACGAGTTCAATCCTGACCGGTTCCTTCCCGACAGCATCCGGAACCTGCCACCGTGCATCTTCAAGCCGTTCGGTACGGGTCCACGAGCCCGCATCGGTCGGCAGTTCGCCCAGCACGAGATCACTGTCGCACTGGCTGTGATCCTGCACCAGTTCGACCTGGAACCCGACCCGGACTACCGACTCGACGTCCGCGAAACCCTCACCCTCAAACCCGCGGGTCTACGACTGCGACCTCACCCGCGAACGAGCAACAAGTGAGCCAGAGTTCATTGAAATGTCTCCGACGGCATAAGCCGGTCAGACAGGGTCCTGGCTGCTTTGCATCATGTGAACCGGCTTGCGAATTGTCATCGATCGGTCTGGTCGGTGCCCGGTTGATCGGCCGGGCGAGCTACTCGGCGGACACTCGAGTGTCGCGGGGCCTGAGCAGGTTCTCGACGAGGGTGTCCACCAGTCCGCGTGGGATGCTCGACCCCCTCAGGGCGCAATAGACGATCGGGCCGACGAGAGCGTCGATCGTGGCGTCGGGGCCGAGGTGGGGCGAGATCTCGCCGGCGTCGATTGCGCGCGTGAGCATGTCGCATTCCTGGTCACGGCGTGGACCGAGATAGCGCTGGTGAAAGCTTGTGGCTGTGTCGGGATCATGCTGCGCCTCGGCGATGAGCGCGAGCAGGACCTTGCCGGCGGGGTCGCGGGTAAGGAATCGCGCGAAGCGGCGTAGGTAGCCGCGGATGTTCTCTGCCGTGGGCTTTTCCGTCGGAACGGGAAGGTGCTTGGTGCTGTCTTCGATGAGCGTGTCGAGCAGGATCTCGACCTTCGAGGGCCACCAGCGGTAGATCGTCTGCTTGGCGACGCCGGCGCGCCGCGCGATCGCCTCGATGGTCAGAGCCCCGAATCCGTTCTCGACCAGCAGATCGTCTGCGGCATGAAGTACAGCCAGGCGCGCTGCCTCGTCGCGTCGAGGGCCGGAGTGCGCCCTACGGGGCTGGGAGTTCGCGGCGGGCATGCGAGACACCATACCCATCAGCGGTGTCGGGCTGTAGTCTAGTCGCAACGTCGCGTCTAGACTAAGTATCACAACGTAGGAGTGAATGTGTCCGCCACGTCCCACCGCCAAGCTCTCGTCATCGGTGCCTCTTGAGGGCTGGGGCTCGTCCTCGCCGACGAGCTCGCTCGACGCGGCTGGCGAGTCATCGCCACGACGCGCCGCAGCGGCGGCCGGCTGCAAGCGAATGCCCATGCCTCGCAAGGACTTCTAGAGGTCGAATCGTTGGAGATGACAAGCTCCGTCCAGCTGGCCGAGCTGTCCGAGCGCCTGGCCGATCGTCGGTTCGATCTGCTCTTCGTCAACGCCGCGATCGACCGAGGCGATCTGCCGATCAGCGAGGTCTCGACCGACATGTTCACCGAGGTGATGATCACCAACGCGTTGAGCCCCCTGCGCACCCTCGAGGCCCTGCGCGGACTCGTCGCGCCCGGCGGGACCGTCGCAGTCATGTCCTCCGAGCAGGGCAGCATCTCGCGAAACACCGAGGACGGCTACGAGCTCTACAAGGCCAGCAAGGCCGCGCTCAACCAGCTGATGCGCAGTTACGCCACCCGCCATGCCGGCGATGGACACACCAAGCTGCTCATCGACCCCGGCCACAACCAAACCCAGCTCGGCGGCCCCGACGCGCCTCTCACGCCCCGCGAGAGCATCCCCGCCGTCGCCGACGTCCTCGAAGCACAAGCCGGCGCGCCCGGCCTGCAGTTCCTGGATCGCCACGGCGAGACCGTCCCGTGGTAGAGCTCCCGGCGCCTCGGACCAGGACGTCGGCCATGACCTGTTTGGGCTGGACCGTCAGGGGTTGTGCGGCCCCGCTGCGGTGGCTGCGTAATCGGCGAGGTCGTCGGCCATGCGCTGCATCACTTGGGGAAGGAAGAACGGCATGATCCAGCCGATCCCAGGCCGCATACGCCAGGTGCCGCGCCAGGTGATGGTCGTTCCGCCCGTGGGAGTCGGCTGCAGTTCGACGACGGCGCGATAGTCCTTCATGGCGAAGTTGAAGGCATCCTCGTACGCGAGGAGCCGATCCTGCACGAGTTCTGTCAGTCGCTCACCGGTGACGACCCGGCCGGTGCGGAACGCGCGGACCGCGCCGATGCCGTCGTTGCCGCGCGAATCGAGGCCGCTGGAGCGTTCCTCGACCAGTTCGTCCAGCCCGGAGGACCAGCGGGGCCAGCTGTGGCCATCGATCAGCAAACCCCACACCGTGCTGACGGGAGCCGAGGTTGTGGAACGTACTCGGTAGTGCGGCACGTCATATCCTTCCTGCGTTTTCAGTCGACGCGATCTGCACGGTGAGACCGAGATGCGTCGGGGGACAAGCTGTTTCCCGGCGTTCGGCGGCTGCCCGAGGTCGGCCACACGCTCTGGTCGCCGAGCAGACCGGGTCTTGGGGTACGGCTACCGCTGCGGTGGAGGCGAATTCGATCGAAGGTGATCGGTTCAGCGGCCGGTCGAGCCGTCGATCATTTCGCGGAGGATGTCCGCATGGCCGGCGTGGCGGCCGGTTTCCTCGATCATGTGGACCAGTGCCCAGCGGACGCTGGGGGTGGGGCGGTTCGACCGGGGCCGCGGGACAGGTGCACCGAGGTCGGTGCAGACGTCGAGGATTTCGTTGGCGTGCTCGACCGTGGCTCGGTAGCGGGCGACGACGTCGGCCACGCTGTCGGATGATGTGGCTCGGAACGTCGCAGGCCAGTCGGTGACGTTGTCGCCGAGGAAGATCGAGCGTTCGACGTGAGTCAGGTGTTCGAGCAGGCCGAGCAGGTTGGTGCCCGACGGTACTGCGGCAGTTCGTGCTTGCGGTTCGGGGGCGCCCTCGACCTTTGCCGCGATCGAGGTCCGGAGATAGTCGAGGAATCCGCGCAGGGTCTCGGCCTCGTTGTTTGCGGTCCGAGGCGGCGGGGTGTCGCGGCAGCGGGTGCGGCCGGTCGTGCTGGGCATGGCGGTCTCCCTTGTCGCGAGCGTCAGGCGGTTCGGCGGATGAGCAGGACGTGGTCGGTGACCTCGGCGCTGCGCCCGCCCGCCCCGGTCGCGATCCGACGGGGTGCGTCGGCCCGCTCGACCATCCATGTCATCGGATTCAGGTCCATACCCGTGGCGACCTCGCCCGAGAAGATGTCGGCCATGGAATGAACCGTAAGGGCGAGTCATCCCCCACCCAATGCTCGAGATTGCGGTGCACCGGTCAATAATTGCGATACTCCGAGGGACGCGCCCCGGTGTGCCGCAAGAAGGCGGTTGACAGCGCACCAGGGCTTGCGAAGCCACACCGTGCCGCGACCTGGGCGATCGTCAGGTCGGTCTCGCGCAACAGCCGTTTCGCCTCGTCGATCCGTAACCGGGTGAGGTACCGGTACGGTGTCACCCCGGTCGCCTCCTTGAAGACCCTGACGAGGTGGTAGACGCTCAGATGCACCTCGCCGGCGATGTCGGCCAGGGTGATCGAATCGGCCAGCCGCGCACGCATCGTCGCGACGACCGTGCGCACGCGTGCGTCCTCGCGCGTCGGCGTCCGATCAGCAGGCAGTCGCGCATGGCGGGTGAGTAGATGCACGGTCAAGAAGGCCGCCGCGGCCTCGGCATACAGGTCGTCGGCCTCGCCCGTGCGACCGAGCGCTCGGACGGTTTCCTCGACCAGCGAATCCCCCGCGGTGACGGACGCGGCCATGGCCTCGTAGTCCACCGCGTGGCCACCCAGTTGCGCCACGACCGTATCGACGGTGTCACGCGGAATGTGGACCTGTACGCTGCGCATCGCCCCGTCCGCCCGATAGCGGCGAAGGACGGGCCGGCCCGGGATCGCCAGCTCCGGCCGACCCGGCACCCACGTGGAGCGTTGCGCCCGACCATCACTGCGCGTCTCCATCACAGCCCGCCCCGCGACGGGCACTACCAGGTGCAGATCTGCCGTGCCCGGCAACGTCATGTCCTCGACCACGGGGACATGCTCGAACCGCTGCACGAGCAGCGACCGCCAGCCGGCAACCTCCCAACTGCAATACGTCCGCCGAACGTACCGAGGCGTATCGAAACCGGCATACGGCTCCAGATCGAAACGGGTCGAGTCGAACACCATGAGACCGAGATTATCGACGCTGGCAACAAGGTTCGCTGGTCCCGACAGCACTACGGCCCGCCGATCGCGCTCGTGCGGGTGCCTGGTCGACCATCAGTCGACGACGGCTGTTGCCTCGGAGTACATCGGGCTTGATCGCGGGGTCGTTGATGCCGGGCGTGGCGAGCATCGTCGGGATCATGTGACACGAGAAGACGATCAGCCAGTAGGCCCGACCTCCGGGATGGCGCTCGCGCAGCTCCACGTTGGCTGACATTCGATGGAACCGGATGGGTCGAGGGTGCGTCCAATACAGAGGACGAGACCGAAAGATCGCACTGTGATTTGCGTGGTGCGTGTTTCGTTGACAGAGTTCGATCGGACTGGACAGCTGGTGGGAGGGGGAGGTGTCGATGGTCGGCTTCGATCCGGGCAGTGCCGCAGGGGGATTGGCGCAGTTCGCGGCCGATTTGGGGCGGGCACGGCGGTTCGGAGAGCTGGAGGGGCGGATGGCGACGTTGTCCGAGTCCAGCGTGAGCGTGGCGGTGGACAGCAGCGGGGTGCCGACGGCGTTCGGGATGGGGCAAGAAGTCGTGGCTGGAACGAGGACATAGATGTGGAACAGCGACGACGTCGTCGTCGATCCGGAGAAGGTACGCGCGCATGCCAGCGCCGTCGAATCGACGCTCGGGAACGTCAGCAAGGCCAAGCAGGCCGCTGACTATGTCGCCAAGTTGGATGACGGCTACGGGGTTTTCGTCGGGTGGTACGCGGATCTGATGGTGGGCTCGCTGCACGAGCGGATCACCGACAGCCTGCAGAAGATCGTCGAAACGACCGAGGCGCTACCGAAGACGCTGCGGTACTGCGCGGATACCTTCGAAAACCTCGATGCCGGCCGTAAAGCCGAGATCGAGGGTCAACAGAACCAGATCAAATAGGGGAGGGAGCCGTGCCGTTCAACGACGCCGCGCCGCCTGAAGGCAATGAACTGATCGACGGGAAGGTCGACGACGACGAGGCTTACGGTTTCGACCAGAAGGCTCTGCTCCCCAGGATAAACAGCGACGGTGCCGAATCAGGTCTGCTCAAAGGCACGCCGCTGGGAGATGCCTGGGAAGCCGGCGGGCTCGTCAAGGAAGCGTTGAACGGGGAAGACCCGGTCAAGAACCTGTACGGCGCGGCCCTCAAAGCTTCCTCGGTAGCCGTCGCCGCGGCGGACGTGCTGGAGTACCGGAGCCGCATGTCCGCAGGGGTTCCCCTGGCGAAGTTCGATCCGTTCAATATCGTTGGCGCCCTGCTGATGGGCTGGATGCTGGAGAATGTCGAACCGCTGCGCAAGGCGCTCGACTGGGTCACCGGTAACCCGGACATGGTCAAGGCGTATTCCACGTCCTGGGAAAACATTTCCGGTGCGCTGACCGAAGCCGCCGCGACATGGAACACCGAACTGCAGAAAGACGTCAGTGAATGGGCCGGTGCCGCAGGCGCGGCCTACAAAGCCAAGGCCGATGCGTTCATGGCGGACATCGAGGCTCAGTCCTCCCTCGCGACCTCGCTGAGCAAAGTGAATGCCGCGCTCGGTGACCTGGTCGAGGGTGTTCGCGGTGTCGTGACCGAACTCCTGAACTGGCTGGCCGGCGTGCTGGTCGAGGCTGCCGCGATCATCATCTGCACCGGGGGGACGGCGTCTTTCGCGGCGGTCGCCCGCGCCAGCACGAGCATCGCGGGCGCAGGCACGAAGATGTCGCAGATCCTGCTCCAGCTTGCGAAAGAAGCGTCGACGATCATCGGAATGGTGCCGAAACTGATTCAGATCGTGCAGGGCGCAACCGAGGCTGGGATCAGATCGGCAACGGCGTAAGCGTGCAAGATCGCAGGAGGAGATCTCGTGGGTAGATACCGGAGCACGTCCAGCTTGCCGCTACCAGCGGATTGGGAACGAAAGGCGTTCGGCGCGTACCGCTATACGGTGCTGCCGTTCGCCATGGCGATGGTCGTGTGGCCGTTGGTTCTGGGTGGGATCTGGACAGCTGTGAGAGATCCGGAATCGGTGTGGGGCGTACTCCTCGGGCTCGTGCTTCTGGGCCCCTTCGCTGCTACTCTCACCCTATGGGGATGGTCGGAACTCCCCCGAACTGCTCCGGTGGCCGCTGACATTCGAGCCACCGGAGCTGGCTCCGCGCTCGTGCTGCCGGTGCCGCGCCCTTCCTCGATCGGAAGTCTGGTAGCTATCGCATTCGGAGTTGCCCTGCTCGGGGCCGGACTGTGGCAACTCATCGCATCGTTGAACGACGACTGGTCGTCCGGAGCAGCGTTCTTCTTCCTCATTTCCCTGCCAGCTTTGTTCGCCATCCTCATCGGCCTCGGCACATACCACCCTCGCAAGACCCTCGGCAACGTCGGCATCGTGCTCACGGCACAGGACATCTCGATCGATTACGGCAAAGGCCCGACCAATGTTGCCTGGCAGGACATCTCGGCAGTCGGCGCCCGCAGCCGCCGAGAGAAAAACAAAGTCGGCAGCGGAACCAACGTGATCACCCTTGTCGCCGGTGATGCCGACACCGGCTACCGAACCATCGACATCGGCCACAAGGATCTCGAGACCGACCCGACCCGGGTCTACCACCTGTTCGTGTTCTACGTGCGTAATCCGGGACTGCGATCGGAACTCGGGACCGAACTCGGGTTGGATCGCTTCCGGCGCGGCGGATACGTACCGGAACAGCCGACGGCCTTCGTCGACAGAGATCCGCGCCCTTGACAGCATCGCTGTCGGCTCGTGGGCGCGGATCGCGATGCGGGGCAGCTGGTCTGCTGGCACCTGTCAACTCGGGCGCGACCTCCGCGACGACCTCCGCGTTGCAGCGCCTCTGAAGCGCTCGTGTTTGCGGCTGGAGGTCGCGAATGCGCAGGCCCTGGCAGTGCCAGGGTGCCCAGTCGGATTCGCGGTGTAGGGCGCCTCGTAGCCGCGAAATCAGCACAGTTCCAGTGTGCGGTCCAACATCACGGCAAAGTCGAATTCCTTGGTGCGCACCATATTTCGAGATACTAGAGCTATTGCGACCGATCGGTCAACTATGCAGCACTGCGGGCCGACTCGCAATTGGAGCGGTGCGGTCCGCCTGACGGCCACCGCCCCTGGCTGCACCAAGATCATAGACCGATAGTCGAATCAGTCTCCGGGACAAGCGATTCCGGACCGGCACCGGGTCCGCCGAGTTGCCTGATTCGCTCGGTGGGTTCGTCGATCTCGGGATCGGCAACCGACGGTCGCCGGTCGAGGCCGAGCGGGCGAGCTCTTCCTGGTGAGCCGACGGAAGGATCTCATCCCGGTGAACGGACACAACCACCACCCGAACGGCTCGCGGCGGCGATCGATCACCGAGAAGCGAGATGCCGAGCGCGGCGACCGCGACGACGCCGACGATCCATCGAACCTCCACTGGTGGAGCGCCGGAGCCGACCGGTGACCACCGGCTCGATCGAGCCTGCGGCTGGTCCTGAGTCAGAGTAACCGTCGTGATACTTCCGGACGGTTGACAAGGTCAAGATCGTACAAATACTGTTCGGTAACCATGAATCGTGTGCTGTCGTACGAAAATCCGAGAGGGATCATTGTGCCAATCCACACCGCCATAGCGTAGGTGCGACGTACGCACCTTGTTCGGGCACTACACCCTCTTACGCGCGCCCGATGGCGCGAAGGCTGCGTCCCTGGCATGCCACCGTAACGCTTCGGTTTTCTGAAGCGTCACTCGCTGATCGATTGCTCTGCTGAGCCCGGCGGCACAGCTGGGTCCAGTCTGCGCGCATCTCCTCGGGGTCCGGGTCGCCTGCGAAGGCGTTCCGCATGCCTCGGGGTGATTCGCCGAGCCTCGGTCGCGTCGAAATCCATTATGCCGAAGTAGGAAACGTCTGAGTGGACCCCAGTTTAACAGAATCTTTAGTTTAAACCTAAATTTTGACCTACTAATTGATGGTTACCTGATCTGCTCCGCGATCCGGATGGTGTCGCGGGAGGCGGCGGTCGTTCACCGACCGCCATCGCTGAGGAGCCGCGGCGGAAACGCCGAATCGAGAACGCATTGCCGGCGGGGCGACCGGCAAACGTCTCCGATAACGGTGATCGGCAACAAACACACACGTCAGATGCTTACGGGGGGTCACAGCATGCCTTGAGGAAGGATGTTCAGAGGTGACCGGATCGGCGTTTGCCGTCGCTATCGTTGGCATGTCCTGCAGAATGCCGGGCGCGGCCGATCTCGACAGTTTCTGGCAACTGCTCAGGGAAGGGCGCGCCGAGATCGGCACAGCTCCCCTCGGGCGAGAGAACATCACCGAGCGTGCCGGATTCATCGACACCGCAGGGCATTTCGATGTGGACTTCTTCGGGGTCTCGCCTAACGAGGCGCGGGCGCTCGATCCGCAGCAGTTGCTTGCACTGGAGTTGAGCTGGGAGGCGCTGGAGGACGCAGGCCTGGCAGCCACGGCGCGCGACGCCCGGCGGTGTGGTGTGTTCCTCGGTTCCACCGGAAGCGATTTCGCCGAAATCGTGGCCTCCCAGGGCGGGCCGGGTGTCAGCCGCCACTCGCTGTGGGGTGTCGGACGCGGCATCATCGCCAACCGCGTCTCGAACTACTTCGGTTTCAGCGGCCCGAGCATCGTAATCGACAGCGCCCAGGCATCCTCGCTGGTCGCGGTTCATCTGGCCTGTGAGAGTCTGCGCAGCGGCGAGAGCGATGTGGCCTTGGCCGGTGGCCTGAACCTCATTCTGTCGCCTACGAGCGGCGAGCGTATCGAGCAGTTCGGCGCGCAGTCGGCGCTCGGCGGGTGCTACACCTTCGATGCGCGGGCCGACGGTTTCGTGCGCGGCGAGGGCGGCGGCATGGTGGTGCTGAAACCACTGGCGCAGGCGGTCGCCGACGGCGACCGGATTCATGCCGTGATCCGCGGCAGTGCGGTCAACACCGGCAACGAACGCCGAGTGCTGAGCGCCCCGAGCCGGGACGCGCAGGCCGCGGCGATCCGCTCGGCTCTGACGGCGGCAGGTGTCGAGGCGCCGTCGGTGCAGTACGTCGAATTGCACGGGACCGGAACACCCGCCGGTGATCCGGTGGAGGCCGCCGCGCTCGGCGAAACCTACGGCGTGAGCCGGACGCAGGATGCGCCGCTGGCCGTCGGATCGGTCAAGACGAATATCGGGCATCTGGAAGGTGCTTCCGGTATCGCGGGCCTCATCAAGACCGTGCTCTGTCTGAGCAACCGGGAACTGGTGGCCAGCCTGAACTTCGAGACGCCGAATCCGCGAATTCCACTCGAGGACTTGGGTTTACGGGTCGTGACCGGCACCGAGAACTGGCCCGTCGACAACGTGCGCATGGCAGGCGTGTCGTCGTTCGGTATGGGGGGATCGAATGCCCACGTGATCGTGGAGGAGGCGCCCGCCGTCGGGTCCGCCGCGTCCACGGCACGCGACGCGGCCGGTGCGGTGCCGTGGGTGGTGTCGGCCCGCAGCGAGGACGGCGTGCGTGCGCAAGCGGCCCGGCTCCGAGAGTGGCTGCTCCATCGCCCGGAGCTGGATGCGGTCGATGTGGCGCACTCGCTCCTGGCCACGCGAGCCCGAATGGAATGGTGCGGCAACGTCGTCGGGCGGGATCGAGCGGAGCTGCTGGCAGGCATGGCAGCACTGGCCGACCCGACCGCGCCCGCTGTGGCGGTCGAGCCGACAACCGCGCGGGCCGAGCAGCGGCGGATCGCGTTCGTCTTCCCGGGGCAGGGCAGCCAGTGGGAGGGGATGGCGCTCGGGCTGTTGGATTCGGGTGGCGTGTTCGCGGAGTCGATTGCGGAATGTGAAGCGGCGCTCGCGCCGTACGTGGACTGGTCGCTGACGGCGGTGCTGCGTCGCGAAGGTGACGCGCCCCCGCTGGATCGCGTGGATGTGGTGCAGCCGACGCTGTTCGCGGTGATGGTCTCGCTGGCCCGGATGTGGCGAGCGGCCGGCGTGGAGCCGGACGTGGTGATCGGCCATTCCCAGGGCGAGATCGCCGCCGCCTATGTTGCCGGTGGACTATCGCTGTCCGACGCGGCGCGTGTGGTGGCTCTCCGATCGCGGGCGGTCGCCGATGAGCTGGCCGGACAGGGCGGTATGGCCTCGATCGGACTCGGCGCGGAGGCGGTCCGGGAACGTTTGTCGGCGTATGGGGACCGGCTGTCGTTGGCGGCGGTGAATGGACCGGCGCAAAGTGTGATAGCCGGTGACGTTTCGGCGATGGATGACTTCCTCGCCGACTGCGCCCGCGACGGTGTATGGGCCCGCCGGATTCCGGTGGATTACGCGTCGCATTCGAAAGCGGTTGAGCGGCTGCGTGATCGGCTGCTCGAGGAACTGGAGCCGATCCGCCCGCGATCAGGGTCGGTGCCCTTCTTCTCCACGGTATTCGCCGACCGGTTGGATACGGCGGAACTGGACGCCGAATACTGGTATCGGTCACTGCGGGAACCGGTTCGATTCGCCGATGCCGTTACGGCGCTGATCGGTGACGGTATCAACGGGTTCATCGAGGCGAGTCCGCATCCGGTGCTCACGATGGGCATCGGCGTCACCGCCGAGGCGGCCGGTGCGGCCGAGGGCGTGCAGGTTGTCGGATCGTTGCGGCGCGGTGACGGTGGACCGGAACGGTTCATGGCGTCGCTGGCACAGGCCCATTGCGCCGGTGTGCCGGTGGATCCGCGCGCGCTGGTGTCCGGTGGGACGCGGGTCGACCTGCCGCCGTACGCGTTCCAGCGCCGTAGTTTCTGGGCCGGTGCATCCGTCGCTTCCCGCGTAACCGACGTCGTTGCGATAACCGAGGAGCAGATTTCCGAGGGCCAGCTTTCGGAGGGCAGGGAGCAGACCGGAGCGTGGGACGACGGCCCGCTGGCACGCAAACTGCTGTCGGTCCCCGAATATCAGCGCGACACAGTAGTTCTCGATCTCGTTGGTGAGCATGCCGCTGCCGTCCTAGGCCACGAGTCGGCCCTGTCGATCCACCCCGACCTGCCGTTCACCGAGTTCGGTTTCGACTCCGTCAGCGGAGTGGAGCTGCAGAACCGACTGATGCGGGCCACCGGTGTGCCGCTGCCGAAGACGCTCATATTCGACCATCCGACCGCGAGTGCGGTCGCGGCGTTACTACTGGAACGGGTCACGGGGACGGGCCGCGGGCAGCGGCGCGCTGAGCTCACCCGTTCCGCTGGCCGACCATCCCCGGCGTCGGACGAGCCGATCGCGATCGTCGGCATGAGTGCCCGATTCCCGGGCGGCGTTCGGTCCGCCGAGGATCTGTGGGACCTGCTCGCGGCGGACCGGGATGTCATCGGCGAATTTCCCACCGACCGCGGGTGGGACCTGGACCGGCTGTTCGACCCGGACCCCGACAAGCCTGGAAAGGTCTACACGCGCCACGGTGGATTCCTGGGCGGTGCAGGCGATTTCGATCCAGGCTTCTTCGGCATCAGTCCTCGCGAAGCGCTGGCGATGGATCCGCAGCAGCGGTTGCTGCTCGAAACAGCATGGGAAGCCCTGGAGGACGCGGGTGTCGACCCGATGTCGTTGCGGGGCAGCGATACCGGCGTCTTCGTCGGTGCCTGCTCGTCGGGATACTCCCGTCGGGTGACCGGTGACCTGGAGGGCTTCCGGCTGACCGGCACGTCGCACAGCGTCATCTCGGGTCGCGTCGCGTACGCGTTCGGCCTGGAAGGGCCTGCGGTGACGGTGGATACGGCGTGCTCGTCATCGCTGGTGGCGTTGCACCTGGCCTGCCAGGCGCTGCGCCAGGGCGACAGCTCGCTGGTGCTCGCCGGTGGTGTGACCGTGGCGGCCAGCCCGTATCTGTACGTGGACTTCTCCCGCCAGCGCGGCCTGTCACCCGATGGTCGGTGCAAGGCGTTCTCGGCCGCCGCCGACGGTGTGGCGTGGTCAGAGGGCTCGGGTGTGCTTGTGCTCGAGCGGCTTTCGGATGCGCGGCGGCTCGGTCACAACATCCTGGCCGTCGTTCGCGGTAGTGCGGTGAACCAGGACGGCGCGAGCAACGGCCTGACCGCACCGAACGGTCCGGCCCAGCAACGGGTGATTGCGCAGGCCCTCGCCAATGCGGGGATCTCGGCGGTCGATGTCGACGCCGTGGAGGCGCACGGGACCGGCACGACCCTGGGTGATCCGATCGAAGCGCAGGCGTTGATCGCCGCCTACGGACAGGATCGCGGTGATCGGGAATCGTTGCGGATCGGTTCCTTGAAATCGAATATCGGCCATACGGTCGCCGCTGCCGGTGTGGCCGGTGTGATCAAGATGGTGCAGGCGATGCGGCACGAACGACTGCCGCGCACGCTGCACGTCGAAACTCCTACGCCGCACGTGGATTGGGATGCGGGCGCGGTGCGTCTACTGACCGAAGCCGAACCGTGGACCGCAGGCGATCGAGTGCGTCGGGCCGGTGTGTCGTCCTTCGGGATCAGCGGTACCAACGCGCATGTGATCCTCGAAGAAGCACCTGCTGCACCGGTGGCGGCCACCGAGGGTGACATCGACGACGAAGCGGAGCGGCACTCGACTATCACCGTGCCGGTCACCCCGGTGCTGGTGTCGGGTAAGGGCGAGGCAGGCCTGCGCGCGCAGGCGGCACGGCTGCGCGCATGGTTGTCGGAGCGGCCGGAGATCGACATCGCCGATGCCGCCTATTCGCTGGCGACGTCCCGGGCGCAGTTGGATTCGCGGAGTGTGATCCTCGGTCGCGATCGGGCCGAGTTGCTCGAGCGGCTGGCCGATCTTGCCGAATCGGGAACCGGCTCCGGTGTCGTCGCGGGCGCCATCGGCTCGGGGACGACGGCGTTCTTGTTCACCGGTCAGGGTGCCCAGCGAATCGGCATGGGCGCAGGCTTGTACGAGGCGTTCCCGGTATTCGCCGACGTGTTGGATTCGGTGTGCGCCCAGTTCGATCCGGTGTTGGAGTGCTCGCTGAAACAACTCATGTTCAGCGGCGCCGCTCATGGCGGTACTGATGCCACGATTCTGAATCGGACGGAGTTCACCCAGCCTGCGTTGTTCGCCTTCGAGGTCGCGCTGTATCGGCTGCTGGAGTCGTTCGGCGTCACCCCGGACGTGTTGATCGGCCATTCGATCGGCGAAGTCGCGGCCGCATACCTCGCGGGTCTGTGGTCGCTCGAGGATGCCTGCCGGTTGGTGGCGGCGCGCGGCCGTCTCATGGGTGCGTTGCCCGAGGGCGGAGCGATGCTGGCCATCGCGGCGTCCGAAAGCGAAGTGAACGATGTCGTCGCTCGGTATTCCGAGCGAGTGTCGGTCGCTGCGGTGAACGCGCCTGCGGCCCTGGTGATCTCGGGTGACGAGGACGCGGTCGCCGAAATCGAGGCTCGATTCGCCGAGCGTGGCCGGAAGACCTCGCGGCTGCGAGTCAGCCACGCCTTCCACTCGCATCGGATGGAGCCGATGCTGGCCGAATTCGAATCTGTCGCAGCGAACTTGACGTACAACCGGCCGCGCCTTCCTGTGGTATCGAATGTTTCCGGTCAGCTTGCCGGGGACGAGGTGATGGAAGCTGCCTACTGGGTCCGGCAAGTGCGGGCCGCGGTGCGATTCGCGCCGGGTATCGAGACGTTGATCGACTCGGGTGTGCGTCGCTTCCTGGAAGTGGGGCCCGACGCGGTGCTGGCGGCGCTGACCCGGCAGACCCTTCCGGACAGCGTGGAGTCGTCGGTGGTTGCCGCGGCTACGCGCCGGGATCACGATGAGCCCCAACAGTTCCTGACGATGTTGGCGCACGCTCACACGTCCGGCGTGCGGGTGGACTGGACGTCACTGTTCGGTGGCCGTGCGATGCCGCGAGTTCCCCTGCCCACGTATGCCTTCCAACACCAGCGATTCTGGTTGCCGCCGCGTCCCGAAGCCACCGGCGACGCCCACGGCCACCCGTTGCTCACCGGCGTGGTGCCGGTGGCCGGCAAGGACGAGTTCGTTTTCACCGGCCGGTTCTCGCTGCCGACCGACCCGTGGGTCGCCGACCATATGACCTACGGCACCGTGGTGCTGCCGAGTGCGACGCTCGTCGAGTTCCTCCTCGTAGCGGGCAGCAGAATAGATTGCGGCGTCGTCGAGGAGCTGACCCTGGAGGCTCCGATCCTTCCGTCGGAGGACGACGAGGTCGAGCTCCAGGTGTCGGTGCAGGAGCCGGACCGGACCGGGCGACGGCAGTTCAGCTTCTACTTCCGTAAGACAGGTCGCCGAGCGGGCGAATGGGTGCGCAACGCCAGTGGCGTACTGGCCCCCTCCTGGGACGGCGACGACGCGCTGCTGAATCAGCTGCGCGATGAGGCTTGGCCGCCGGTCGACGCCGAAACCCTCGACACGGCATGGATTCCCGAGCAGATCGCGAAGGGCTCCGGACTCGAATACGGTCCCGCGTTCCTCGGTGTCGACGCCGCGTGGCAGCGGGGCGGGACCGTCTTCTCCGAGATCACCCTGGATACCGCAGCCGCGGCCGAACCGGAGCGGTTCGATCTGCATCCCGCTCTGCTCGACCTCGTGATGCACGCCGGTCTGGCAGGGCTCGTCTGGCGCGATCAAGGCAGCGATCCGAACACCGGCCGGTTGCTGTTCCGTTGGGGCGGGGCGCGACTGCACCAGCCGCTGGTCAAGGCGACGACGCTGCGGGTCATCGCCACGGCGACCGGGCCGGAGACGATCTCCGTCGCGACCGTGGACGATTCGGGGCGGCCGGTGGTCTCCGTCGACGCGGTCGTCATGCGGCCCTACGACGTACAACAGATGCGCGGCACAGTGGCCGGGGACGACGCCGATCTCTACGGCGTCCAGTGGATGCCCGTGCAGGCAACGGCACCGAGTCCGTCCGCGGAACGGATGGCCGTCCTCGGTTCGGTGCCGATCGCCGGAATCGACACCTGCTCGCCGAGCCCATCGGAACTCGCTGCGGCACCGACTATTCCGGATGTCGTGATCTGGCATCCGCAGGACAGCGCCGCGGCCGACGATCCGGCGGCCGTTCGCGGCCACCTGGAAACGGTCTTGGCGACGGTGCAGGCCTGGCTGGCCGAAGACCGCCTGGCCGACACTCGGCTGGTTCTGGTGACCACCAACGGTGCCGCGCTGCCTGGCGAGGCGCCGGATCTCGCCGCGGCAGCCGTCTGGGGGCTGATGCGTAGCGCCCAATCCGAATATCCGGGTCGGTTCGTTCTCGTCGACGCCGATCCGTCGGCCGCTGCGCCCCTGGGTGATTCGATGCCGATCGGTGCGGTGATCGCGGCAGGCGAACCACAGGTCGCGGTGCGCGCCGGAGCATTGCTCGTGCCCAGGCTCGCGAAAGCACGAGCCGAACACGATGCCGAGGGACAGGCCCACCCGTCGCCCGACCACCACCCCTCATCGAGTCGCTACGCGACGCAGGCCCACCCGTCATTTGGCGATGGCACCGTACTGATAACCGGTGGCACCGGTGGCCTCGGCGCCCTCGTGGCCCGACGTCTGGTCGCCGCACACGGAGTCCGCCGTTTGCTGCTGGTGTCCAGGCGTGGCGAAACTGCCGACGGTGCGACGGAACTGGTGTCCGAGCTGTCGGCGGCCGGAGCTGGCGTCAGCGTGGCGGCCTGCGATGTGGGCGATCGAGCAGCCCTCCGTTCGCTGTTGGATTCGATCGACGCCGATCATCCGCTGACCGGCGTAGTACATGCGGCGGGTGTCCTCGACGACGGCACCCTCGCAGGCCTGACCGCCGAGCAACTGCGGCGAGTGTTCGACTCGAAGGCTGCGGCCGCGTGGCATCTGCACGAGCTCAGTCGCGACCGTGACCTGTCGGCCTTCGTGCTGTTCTCGTCCATCGCGGCAACGATCGGATCGGCGGGACAGGGCAACTACGCGGCAGCCAACGCATTCCTCGACGCACTGGCGCACCGTCGCCGAGCCGAAGGACTGTCCGCGATTTCGCTGGCGTGGGGGCCCTGGAATTCCGCCGCCGGTATGACCGGCGCTTTGGACCGCAGCGCCGTCGCCCGCTGGGAGAGGCTCGGTCTCCACCCGCTCGGGAACGACGAAGGTCTCCGGCTGTTCGATGCGGCCACCGCACGCGCCGCCGCGCACCTGGCTGCGATCGGGTTCGACCCGGCGGAGCTGCGGCGCGAAGCGCGCGACGGTGCGGTGCCTGCGGTGCTGCGCGGTTACCTGCCCCGCACCACAGCCCCGACCGCGGCCGCGTCGAGTTCGCTCGGCACTCGACTGAGCCGGGTACCGGAGGCCAAACGCGCCGAGGTGGTGCTCGAACTCGTCCGGGAGCACGCGGCAGCCGTCCTTGGGCACGGCTCCGCCGAAGACATCAGTCCCGACGAGCGATTCGACACACTGGGATTCGACTCGCTCGGCGGCGTCGAATTCCGCAACCGCCTGTCGAAGGCCACCGGTGTCCAGCTACCGTCCACCATGGTCTTCGACCACCCCACCGCCGCGGCGGTGGCCACCCTCTTGCACTCCAAGATCGAGGGAGCGGCGTCCGGTTCCGGAACGACCCGGGTGTCGCGCCGCGTCCGCGTGGACGAGCCCATCGCGATCGTCGGCATGAGCTGCCGATTCCCCGGCGGCGTCCGAACCCCGGACCAGTTGTGGGATCTGGTGCGGTCGGGTACCGATGCCACCACGGAATTCCCGAACGATCGTGGGTGGGATCTCGACCAGCTGATCGACCAGGATCCGGATAGACCCGGCACGGTCTACAGCCGCGGCGGCGGATTCCTCGACGATGCCGGTGATTTCGACGCCGGATTCTTCGGAATCAGCCCGCGGGAAGCCCTGGCGATGGATCCGCAGCAGCGGTTGCTGCTGGAAGCATCCTGGGAGGCACTGGAGCAATCCGGAATCGACCCGATCGCGTTGCGCGGCAGCGATACCGGCGTGTTCGCGGGCGCGTGCGCCTCCGGATATGTCGACCGCGTCACCGGCGATCTCGAAGGGTTCCGGCTGACCGGCACCACCCACAGTGTCATCTCCGGCCGCGTCGCATACGTGTTCGGCCTCGAGGGACCAGCGGTCACGATCGATACCGCATGCTCGTCCTCACTGGTGGCATTGCATCTGGCGTGTCAGGCCCTGCGTCAGGGCGAAACGTCACTGGCCCTGGCCGGCGGCGTCACCGTGGCCGCAACCCCTTATCTCTCCGTTGATTTCGCGCGGCAACGCGGCCTGTCGCCGGATGGCCGCTGCAAGGCGTTCTCCGCCGCGGCCGACGGTGTGGCCTTCGCCGAAGGCGTGGGCGTCCTGGTCTTGGAGCGGCTGTCGGATGCGCAGCGGCTCGGCCATGACATCCTGGCCGTCGTCCGGGGCAGTGCGGTGAATCAGGACGGTGCGAGCAATGGCCTGACAGCGCCGAACGGTCCGTCGCAGGAGCGAGTGATCGCGCAGGCCCTCGCGAATGCCGGGCTCACGCCCGCCGACGTGGATGCGGTGGAAGCGCACGGGACCGGCACTCCGCTGGGAGATCCCATCGAAGCCAACGCGTTGATCGCCGCGTACGGGCAGGAGCGTGGGGATCGGGAGCCGCTCCGCATCGGATCGATCAAATCGAATATCGGTCACACCGTCGCGGCGGCCGGTGTCGGTGGCGTGATCAAGATGGTGCAGTCGCTGCGACACGAAACCCTGCCCGCGACCCTGCACGCGGAAACGCCGTCCCCGCACGTGGATTGGTCGGCAGGCGCGGTGCGACTGCTGTCTCGGGCGGAACCATGGCGCGCAGGGGGGACGGTTCGCCGCGCCGGTGTGTCCTCGTTCGGAGTCAGCGGCACCAACGCGCACGTGATCATCGAGGAGGCTCCGGCCCAGGCGGTATCGATGCCTGAGCACGGATCGGCCTTGCCGGACATCGATGCCGCTGTGGCGTGGACGATCTCGGCCACATCGGAGGAGGGCCTGCGGGCGCAGGCCGAGCGGTTGCGGGCGTGGTTGGTCGATCGCCCGGAGGTCGACATCTGGTCGGCGGCGCGGTCATTGGTGGACTCGCGGGCATTGCTGGAGCGCCGGGGTGTCGTCGTCGGTCGGGATCGGGACGAACTGCTGGCGGGTCTGGCCGATTTGGCGGTGGGTTCGCCGCGCACGATCGAGGGGTCGGCGGGTTCGGGGAAGACGGCGTTTCTGTTCACGGGGCAGGGTGCGCAGCGGATGGGGATGGGTGCGGGTCTGTACGACGCGTTTCCGGTATTCGCGGCGGCGTTCGACGAGGTGTGCGCGCAGGTCGATCCGTTGTTGGGTCGGGCCCACCCATCGAGGAGCTCCGCGCTGTCCTTGAAGGAGTTGATGTTCGCCGACACCGAGGGTGTGTTGGATCGGACCGAATTCACCCAGCCGGCGTTGTTCGCGTTCGAGGTGGCGTTGTTCCGGTTGATCGAATCATTCGGTGTGACACCGGATCTGCTGATCGGGCACTCGATCGGTGAGTTGGCGGCGGCGTATGTGGCGGGGGTGTGGTCGCTCGAGGACGCGTGTGCGCTGGTTGTGGCGCGTGGTCTGTTGATGGGTGCCTTGCCGGAGGGCGGGGCAATGCTCGCGGTCGCGGTGTCAGAGGCCGAGGCGTTGGAGGTGCTGGCCGAGTTCGGCGGCCGGGTGTCGTTGGCGGCGGTGAACAGCCCGTCGTCGGTGGTGTTGTCCGGGGAAGCGTCGGTGATAGACGAGATCGGTGATCGGCTGGTTGCGGATGGAGTGAAGACCTCCCGGCTACGGGTCAGCCACGCGTTCCACTCGGTGTCGATGGAGCCGATGCTCGACGAGTTCCGCGCTGTCGCCGAAGGATTGACGTACCGCGAGCCGTCCTTGCCGATCGTGTCGAACGTTTCGGCGGTCGTGGTCGCTGCCGAGCTGACCGATCCCGCGTACTGGGTCGAGCAGGTGCGGCGGTGTGTCCGGTTCGCACCAGGGATCGACGCCCTGGTCGAGGCGGGTGTGCGGCGATTCGTGGAGATCGGACCGGATGCGGTGCTGGCCGCGATGACTCGGCAATGTCTTGTCGAGACTCCGGCCGTCGAGGCCAAGTCGATAGTGGTCGCGGCCGCCCGGCGCTCGATCGACGAGCCGACTCAGTTCGTGTCCGCGCTGGCACAAGCCTCTGTCGTCGGTGTAGGGGTGGACTGGACGCCGCTGTATGCGGGCCGCCGCACGGATAGGGTCGCGTTGCCCACCTATGCGTTCCAGCGCCGTCGCTACTGGCTCGAGGCCACTGCCGGCACGGCGGGTGTCGAATCCGTTGGTTTGGGTGCGGTGGACCATCCGTTGCTGGGCGCGATGGTGTCGGTGCCTGAGTCCGGTGGCGTGCTGTTGACCGGCCGATTGTCGGTAGCGACACAGCCCTGGCTGGCCGACCATGCGGTAGCCGGGTCGGTGTTGTTGCCGGGCACCGGGTTTGTGGAGCTGGCGTTGCGTGCAGGCGCCGTCACCGGGTGTCCGGTGATCGAGGAATTGACGCTACAGGCGCCACTGCTGCTGCCCGCGGCAGGCGGTGTGCAGATCCACGTCATCGTCGGCGGGCCCGAACACGAGTCCCCGCAGCGGCCGATATCGATCTACTCCCGCGATGAACACGACCGCGACGGACAGTGGGTACTGCACGCGCGAGGGCTGCTGACCACCCACGACGACATGACCGAACCCGAACCGGCGGCATGGCCGCCGGCCGCGTCGAGTGGTATCGATGTCGCGGCCGCGTACCCGGAGCTGCTGGCGCGTGGTTACGACTACGGTCCGGCGTTCCAGGGTGTGCGGGCGCTGTGGCGACGCGGTGCGGACGTGTTCGCCGAGATCGCCGTCGATGCGGACACCGGGGTGCGAGCCGAAGGATTCGGGATCCATCCGGCACTGCTGGATGCTGCCCTGCAGGCGGGACTGCTGGCTGGTGTACTCGAAAGCGCTGCGGGAAAGCCTGATTCACCGTTCACGGTCGGGGCCGGGCAGGTCGTGCTGCCGTTCTCGTGGGAATCGGTGTCGCTGCACGCGGCCGGAGCGTCGGTGCTGCGCGTACGTCTGACCACGACCGGATCGTCGGTGTCGGTGTCGGTAGCCGATGAGCAGGGACAGCCGGTGTTGTCGGGATCGGTGAAGACCCGGCCGATGCCACTCGAGCAGCTCGCCGCGGCTGCCGCGGGCGCGGCCGATCCGGTACTGGAACTGGTGTGGTCGCCGACCGCGTCCGAGTCCGCGGTGGTGGCGGTAACACCTCGAGATGTGGCCGTGGGTCGGTGGGACCTGGATCCGGAGTCGCCGGTACCCCCGGTGGTGGTGGTCGAGGCCGGGTTCGGGTGGGACGAACACACCGGCACCGATGTGGTGACCGCCACCCATTCCGAGGTCGCGCGGATCCTCGAGGTGGTGCAGGCATGGCTGGATCAGGACCGGTTCGCCTCGAGCACCCTGCTGATCGCCACGCGCGGCGCGGTCGCGCTGCCCGATGAAGACCTCACCGACCTTGCCGGCGCCGCGGTGTGGGGTTTGGTGCGCACAGCGCAGACGGAAGATCCGGGCCGAATCGTCTTGGTCGATGCGGACACCGGCATCGACGAGCAACTCGCGGCCACTGTCATGGCCGTGGGCGAACCCCAGGTGGTCGTGCGCGCCGGAGTCACCCACACCGCTCGGCTCACCCGACCCGCGACCGTGGTGCCTTCCGTACCTGGCGATGATGCTTCCGCCTTCGGCACGGGAACGGTGCTGATCACCGGCGGCACAGGTGGTTTGGGTGCGGTGGTGGCCCGCCACGTGGTGGCCGAGCACGGCGTGCGGTCGTTGCTACTGGTGAGCCGCAGCGGTCCGCGGGCCGACGGCGTGGCACCGCTGTGCGCCGAGTTGGAGCAACTGGGCGCACAGGTTCGGGTGGTGGCCTGCGACGTCACCGACACCGACGCGGTGGCGGGGCTGCCTGCCGAAGCGCCTGCACAGTGGCCGTTGACGGGCGTGATCCATGCCGCGGGTGTGCTCGACGACGGGATCATCGCGTCGCTGACCGCACAACGGTTGGACGCAGTCCTGGCGCCGAAGGTGGATGCCGCCTGGTACCTGCACGAGGCGACCGCGGAGCTGAATCTTGCGGCGTTCGTGGTGTTCTCGTCGGTGTCGGGCACGATCGGCGGACCAGGACAGGCCAACTACGCGGCCGCGAATACCTTCCTCGACGGGCTGGTGGCGCACCGTCGTGCACGAGGGCTGGCCGGCCAATCGCTGGCGTGGGGTCCGTGGGCACGCTCGGGGGGCATGACCGGACACCTGAGTGAGACCGATGTGGCCCGGATGAGCCGGGGCGGATTCACCGCGATGCCGGATGAGCAGGCGTTGGCCGGCTGGAATGCGGTGCTCGACCGCGGCGTGGCACACGCGGTGATCGCCGCGGTGGACACCGCCGCGATTCGTGCCCAGGCCGATGCCGGACTGCTGCCACCGCTGCTGCGGGAACTGGCGCCGAGAGCCGCCCGGCGGCCGGCGGCGGCGACATCGGCGGTGATGTCCGGTCTCCAGCAGCGGCTGGCCGGTCTGGACGCCGATCGACAGCAGCAGGCGGTACTCGATACCGTGCGCACGTACGTCGCGGCCGTCCTCGGTCATGACAGTGCGTCCGCGATCGATCCCGATCGCGCGTTCCAGGACCTGGGCTTCGATTCGCTGAGCGCGGTCGAGCTGCGCAACCGGCTCAAAACCGCCACCGGCCTGTCGCTTTCGGCCGCGGTGGTCTTCGACTACCCGACACCACAGGCGCTGGCCACATACCTCGCGGGCGAGCTCACCGGCGCAGGAGAGGACATCGCGGTCACTGCCGCCAAAGTTGTTGCCGACGAACCTATTGCGATCGTCGGCATGGCTTGCCGGTACCCGGGTGGTGTCAGTTCGCCCGAGGATCTTTGGAATTTGGTCGTAGACGGTATCGACACGACGTCGGAATTCCCCGTGAATCGTGGCTGGGATACCGAACGTATCTACGATCCCACCGGCGAAACACCGCACACCACCTACACGCGTGAGGGTGGATTCCTGCATTCTGCCGGCGAGTTCGATCCTGTCTTCTTCGGCATCAGTCCCAATGAAGCCGCGCTGATGGATCCGCAGCAGTTCCTGTTGCTGGAGACCTCATGGGAGGCATTGGAGCGGGCCGGTGTCGATCCCACCGTGCTGAGTGGCAGTTCGACCGGGGTCTTCACCGGGATGATGTATCACGACTATCCGGTCAATTCGAATTCGGGATCTATCGCGTCCGGTCGAGTTTCGTATGTGTTCGGTCTGGAGGGGCCGTCGGTCACCGTGGATACGGCGTGTTCGTCGTCGCTGGTGGCGATGCATCTGGCCGCGCAGTCGTTGCGGTCGGGCGAATGTGATCTGGCGTTGGCCGGTGGTGTGGCGGTCATGGCGACGCCGGAGGTCTTTGTCGAGTTCAGTCGGCAGCGGGGGCTTTCGCCGGACGGGCGGAGTAAGTCGTTCGCCGATGCCGCCGATGGTGTCGGCTGGTCCGAAGGCGCCGGTGTGCTGGTGTTGGAGCGGTTGTCCGACGCGCGCCGCAATGGTCATGAGGTTCTCGCGGTGATCGCGGGTTCGGCGGTGAATCAGGACGGCGCGTCGAATGGTTTGACCGCGCCGAACGGTCCGTCGCAGCGGCGGGTGATCCGCCAAGCATTGGCGAATGCCGGGGTCTCCCCAACGGAGGTCGACGCGGTGGAAGCCCACGGCACCGGTACCACCTTGGGAGATCCGATCGAGGCGCAGGCGCTGCTTGCTACTTACGGTCAGGCCCGTGATGCGGATCGTCCGTTGTGGTTGGGGTCGTTGAAGTCCAATATCGGTCACACTCAGGCGGCGGCGGGTGTCGGCGGTGTGATCAAGATGGTGATGGCGATGCGGCACGGGCTGCTGCCGCAGACCCTGCACGTCGATCAGCCCTCCACAAAGGTCGATTGGTCCGAAGGCCACATCCGGTTGCTGACCGAGCAGGTGGCATGGCCGGAGGTGGATCGGCCGCGCCGCGCCGGTGTGTCCTCGTTCGGTATCAGCGGCACCAACGCTCACCTCATCCTGGAACAGGCGTCGGTGGTGGAGCCTGCTCCGGCGCCGGTTGTGCGGACCGTCCCGGCTGTGCTGCCGTGGGTGGTTTCGGCCCGCGGTCGCGAGGCGCTTGCCGATCAAGCCGATCGTTTGACATCGCGTGTGGGCGAACATGATCCGCTCGATATCGGCTTCTCGCTGGCATCGACGCGCAGTGTGTTCGAGCATCGCGGAGTCGTGGTGGCCGAGGGTCGTGATGGTCTGCTCGTAGGTATGCGGGCATTGGCTGCCGGCGCGCAGGCTCCTGGCGTCGTGACCGGTCGTGTGGTGCCGGGTTCGACGGGTGTGGTGTTTTCGGGTCAGGGTGCGCAGTGGGCTGGCATGGCCGCCGCGCTCCATGGTGCGTATCCGGTGTTCGCCGAGCATTTCGACGCGATCGTCGCTGAACTGGATCCGATGCTGGGGCAGACTGTTTCGCTGAGTGCTGCTTTGGTGAGCGATGACCTGATCGACCAGACGGTGTTCGCGCAGGCGGGGTTGTTCGCGTTCGAGGTGGCGTTGTTCCGGCTGCTCGAGTCGTGGGGCGTGCGTGCGGATGTGGTGGCCGGACATTCGATCGGTGAGGTCGCTGCCGCGCATGTGGCGGGTGTGTTGTCGTTGGCGGATGCGTGTGTGCTCGTGGCGGCGCGTGGCCGGTTGATGTGGGCGCTGCCCGCGGGCGGGGCGATGATTGCCGTCGGTGCGTCCGAGGCCGACGTACTACCGCTGCTGGCCGGTGGGGTGTCGATCGCGGCGGTGAACGGTCCGTCGTCGGTAGTGCTCTCCGGTGTCGAGAACGATGTCGTGGCTGTCGCCGATCGGTGCGCCGAACAGGGTTGGCGTATACACAGGCTGCGGGTGTCGCACGCTTTCCATTCGGCGTCGATGGAGCCGATGCTGGATGAGTTCGCTTCGGCGATAGAGGGTTTGGCGTTCGCCCGCCCGAGTATCCCGTTGGTGTCGACGGTGACCGGTGCCCGCGTCGAAGACGAGATGTCGGATCCGTCGTATTGGGTCGGTCAGGTTCGTGAAACGGTGCGGTTCGCCGATGCGGTCGCCGCGATGGCGGCCATGGGTGTATCCAGGTTCGCCGAGGTCGGGCCCGACGCCGTCTTGACACCGATGGTCGCCCAAACTCTCAGTGACGCAGCGACAGTCGCTGTCACCAGACGTGACCACGCAGATGCCTCAACCGTATTGAATGCGGTGGCCGGGTTGTTCGTGGCCGGTGCCGAAGTGGACTGGGCCGGTCTCTACGCCGGTACCGGAGCTCGGCGAATCGACCTGCCCACCTACGCTTTCCAACACGAGCGGTTCTGGCTCGACGCCAAGCAGATGTTGGCCCAGTCGTGGCTCGGTGCCGAACTCGGCGGAATCACCGCCGTCGGGCTCGATACGGTGGACCATCCCTTGCTCGGTGCCGTTGTGCCGCACCCGGAGTCGGGTGGAATGAGCCTCACCGGCCGGTGGTCGCTGGACTCCGTCGAATGGCTGGCCGACCACAGCGTGCACGGAGTCGTGTTGCTGCCGGGTACCGGATTCGTCGAGCTGGCCGGTTATGTCGGCGGTCTGCTGGGCTGCCCGGTGGTGGACGAGCTCGTCCTGCACACCGCGTTGACGTTGCCCGCCGAAGGCAGTGTCGCGGTACAGGTCGTGGTGACCGCTGCCGACGAGGCCGGTCGCCGACGACTGACCGTCCATTCTCGACAGGCCGCAGAGGGTCCGTGGTCGCTCCACGCCGAGGGCGTGCTCGCCCCGGGTGACGTCATGGCTGATTTCGATCTGACTTCGTGGCCTCCGGCTGGCGCGCAGCCGTTGGACATCGACGGAGCCTATGACGAGTTGCTCGAACTCGGGTACGGGTATGGCCCGTTCTTCCAGGGTCTGCGGGCGGCTTGGCGGCGCGGCGATGAGTTGTTCGCCGAGGTCGCGCTGCCGGATCCGCAGGATGCCAAGGGTTTCGGAATCCATCCCGCATTGTTCGACGCGGCCCTGCACACCGAGATCATTCATGGTCGTCGCAGCGGAAATGATTCCGCGGTGCTGCCTTTCGCCTGGAATCGTGTGGTCGTGCACTCGACCGGTGCCGCCGCCGTGCGGGTACACAGCGTCCCCGAAGGCGACGACTTCGCGGTGCAGATAGCCGATGACCAGGGCCGGCCGGTGCTGTCGGTGGGTGCTCTGGTGTCTCGGCCGGTGTCGGCCGAACGCCTGGGCGCGGGCCGGGTGTCGGAGGCCCTCTTCGGCGTGGAATGGGTCACCGTTGCGGCCTCGTCAGCGGTGAGTGTCGACCCGGGCCGCGTGGCGGTCCTCGGTTCCGGCGAGAACCGCGGTGACCAGAGTTCCGACGGAGTGCGGCGCTATCGTGATCTCGCGGCGTTGATCACCGATCTGGATGCGGCCGAGGAGTCGGCTGTTCCCGACATCGTGCTGCTCGAGTGCCCGCTCCAGGACGGTCCGCCGACAGCGGCGGCACGGCAGGTCGTGACCTCTGTGCTCGACAACGTCCAGGGCTGGATGGCCGAAACCCGTTTCGCTGCTTCCCGTTTGGTCGTATCGACCAGGCAGGCGGTGGCCGTTGCCGATTCCGAGCAGGTGCGTCTGGATCAAGCGCCGGTGTGGGGGCTGCTGCGTGCCGCGCAGGCCGAGCACCCGGGTCGGTTCCAGCTTGTCGATCTGGATCAGGACGGTGACATGTTCGCTGTCGCGACCGCAGTGGCAGCCGCTGCTGGGGAACCGGAGGCCGCGCTACGCGGCACGACACTGCTCGTGCCGCGTTTGATCCGCCACGCACCGGGCACGATCGCTCGGCTGACAGAGCCTGGCACCGTGCTGGTTACCGGTGGTACCGGTGGTCTGGGTGCCGTGATCGCTCGGCATCTGGTGACCGAACATGGTGTGGGACATCTGCTTTTGACGTCTCGGCGAGGCCTGGACGCTCCGGGTGCCGCTGAGATGCGTGACGAGTTGGTCGAGCTCGGCGCCGAGGTCACCATTGCCGCGTGTGATGTGTCCGATCGGTCCGCGCTGGCCGCGCTGCTGGACGGCATCTCCGACGAGCATCCCCTGGTGGGTGTGGTGCACGCGGCGGGAACTGCCGACAACGGTGTGATCGAGTCGATGACGGTGGACCGGATCGGGTATGTTTTCCGGCCCAAGGTCGATGCCGCATGGCATCTGCACGAGCTCACGCGTGATCGATCGCTGTCGCTGTTCGTGCTGGTGTCCTCGGCGGGTGGGTTGGTGCTGGCCGCGGGCCAAGCCAATTACGCTGCGGCCAACGTCTTCCTGGATGCCCTCGCGGTGCATCGTCACAGGTTGGGGCTGCCTGCGGCCTCCCTCGATTACGGCATGTGGGCGCGGTCGAGCGGGCTCGGTATCGAGCTGTCCGAGGACGATTTCGATCGGATGCGCAGGCAGGGCTTCCCGCCGCTGACCGAGGCCGAGGGTCTGGCATTGTTCGATGCGGCGATCGCCGCCGATACCGCTCAGCTGGTAGCACTGCGGGTCGATCCCGCGGTGCTTCGAACACGGGGCGAGCAGATCCCGGCTCTCGTCCGCTCGATGGCACCGGCACCTGTGCGCCGCCCCAGCCGGACCCCCGCGGGTCAGGCGTTTCTACAGACGCTGGCAGGCCTGTCGGATTCCGACCGCGAAGGTGCTCTGGTCGACCTCGTCCGGTCGGTTGCCGCGGGCATCCTCGGACACGCCTCCCTCGATTCCGTCGAACCCCAGCAGGCTTTCCAGCAGCTCGGGTTCGACTCGTTGAGCGCCGTCGAGTTCCGCAACAAGCTCAACACCGCGACCGGTCTGCAGCTCCCGGCCACGCTCATCTTCGATTACCCCAATCCGCAAGTCGTGGCCGAGTTCATCGGTACGCAACTCACCGGTACCGAAGCTGTCGAAGAGCACGCGGTCAGTCGGGTTCGAGCCGACGACGAGCCGATCGCTGTGGTCGCGATGGCCTGCCGTTATCCAGGTGGGGTCGCCTCGCCGGAGGACCTGTGGAATCTGGTCGTCTCGGGCGTCGATACCACCGGGGAGATGCCGGTGGATCGAGGCTGGGACATCGAGGGCATCTACGATCCCGAACCCGGTAAGGCGGGCAAGACCTATACGCGCAGTGGTGGGTTCTTGTACTCCGCAGCCGAATTCGACGCGGACTTCTTCGGAATCAGCCCCAACGAGGCCACGGTGATGGATCCCCAGCAGCGGTTGCTTTTGGAGGTCTCGTGGGAGGCGTTGGAACGGGCCGGTATGGATCCGGCGGTGCTGCGGGGCAGTTCGACCGGCGTGTTCACCGGTCTGATGTACCACGACTACGCCCAGGCAACCGGGACCGGTAGCGGTGCCGCAGGCAGTTTGGTCTCGGGTCGTGTGTCGTATGTGTTCGGTCTGGAAGGGCCGTCGGTCACCGTGGATACGGCGTGTTCGTCGTCGCTGGTGGCCCTGCATCTGGCCGGGCAGTCGTTGCGGTCGGGCGAGTGTGATCTGGCGTTGGCCGGTGGTGTGGCGGTTATGGCGACACCGGATATGTTCCTCGAGTTCGGTCGTCAGCGTGGGTTGTCGCCGGATGGACGGTGTAAGTCGTTCGCCGATGCCGCCGATGGTGTCGGCTGGTCCGAAGGCGCCGGTGTGCTGGTGTTGGAGCGGTTGTCCGACGCCCGCCGCAATGGTCATCAGGTGTTGGCGGTGCTTGCCGGTTCGGCGGTGAATCAGGATGGTGCGTCGAATGGTTTGACCGCGCCGAACGGTCCCTCGCAAAGGCGAGTGATCCGCCAAGCACTGGCGAATGCCGGAGTGTCCCCGGTCGAGGTCGATGCTGTGGAAGCGCATGGCACCGGCACCACGTTGGGCGATCCGATCGAAGCCCAGGCATTGCTGGCTACCTACGGGCAGGATCGTGACCCGGATCGTCCGTTGTGGCTGGGATCGTTGAAGTCCAATATCGGTCATGCTCAGGCCGCCGCGGGTGTGGGTGGTGTGATCAAGATGGTGATGGCGATGCGGCACGGTGTGCTGCCCCAGACCCTGCATGTCGATCAGCCGAGTACCAAGGTCGATTGGTCCGAGGGCCACGTTCGGTTGTTGACCGAGTCGGTGCCGTGGCCGGTCGTGGATCGGCCGCGTCGTGCCGGTGTGTCGTCGTTCGGTATCAGTGGCACGAATGCGCACGTCATCGTGGAGCAGGCTCCGCCGGTGGTGGGTTCGGTGCCGGCGCTGGGATCGGTGCCTGCGGTCAGTATCGGCTCGGCCGGTGGAGTGCTGCCGTGGGTGCTCTCGGCACGTAGTGGCGAGGCTCTCGCGAGTCAAGCCGCCCGTCTGGCGTCGTATGTCGACGACCACGATCCGATCGATGTGGGTTACTCGTTGGCGTCGACGCGTGGTGTCTTCGAGCATCGTGCTGTTGTCATGGCCGATGACCGCGACGGTCTGCTCGCCGGAGTGCGGGCGCTGGCCGCCGACGTGCAGGCGCCCGGTGTGGTGACCGGTCGTGTGGTGCCGGGTTCGACTGGTGTGGTGTTCTCCGGCCAGGGTGCGCAGTGGGCGGGTATGGCTACTGAGCTGCGTGGTGCGTATCCGGTGTTCGCCGAGGCTTTCGATGCGATCGTGGCTGAGTTGGATCCGTTGTTGGGGCAGTCGGTTTCGCTGGGTGAGGCGTTGTCGTCCGAGGACATGGTCGATGCGACGGTGTTCGCTCAGGCGGGTTTGTTCGCGTTCGAGGTGGCGTTGTTCCGGCTGCTGGAGTCGTGGGGCGTGCGTGCGGATGTGGTGGCCGGTCATTCGATCGGCGAGGTCGCGGCTGCGCATGTGGCGGGGGTGATGTCGCTCGGGGATGCGTGTGTGCTGGTAGCGGCGCGTGGCCGGTTGATGCAGGCGTTGCCCGCGGGTGGGGCGATGGTCGCCGTGGGTGCCTCGGAAGACGAGGTCGCCGAGGTGCTGGCGTTGCTGGGAGGTGTCGAAGCCCAGCTCGAGGTGTCGATGGCGGCGGTCAATGGTCCGTCGTCGGTGGTGCTCTCCGGTGTCGAGGCTGATGTCGCCGCTGTGGTCGATCGTTGTGTCGATCGTGGGTGGCGGACGCATCGGTTGCGGGTTTCGCACGCTTTCCATTCGGCGCTGATGGAGCCGATGCTGGCTGAGTTCGCTTCAGTGGTGCAGGGTTTGGCGTTCGGTCGGCCCGCCATCCCGTTGGTGTCCACAGTGACCGGCGCCCGGGTCGGTGACGAGATGTCGGATCCGTCGTACTGGGTCGGTCAGGTCCGCGAAACGGTGCGATTCGCTGATGCGGTCGCCGTGATGGCGGGCATGGGCGTGACCAGGTTCGCCGAGGTCGGGCCCGATGCGGTGCTGGCCCCGATGATCGTCCAGACCCTCGACACCGCGACCACAGTCCCGCTGACCAGACGAAACAATGCGGACCCCTCGACCCTGCTGACGGGTCTCGCCCGGTTGCATGTCGCAGGTTCGACGGTGGATTGGTCCGGTCGGTACGCCGGTTCCGCAGGCCGGCGAATCGACCTGCCCACCTACGCCTTCCAGCGTCGACGCTATTGGATGGCCGAAGGGTTCGCCGGTGGCAGTGACGCTCGGGCGATGGGTCTGGTGGCAACCGGACATCCCCTGGTTTCGGCGGTGATATCGCAACCGGACTCCGACGCGGTGATCCTCACCGGCCGCCTGTCGGCGCAGACGTACCCATGGCTGGCCGACCACAGGGTGATGGACACCGTGCTGTTCCCCGGCACAGGTCTCGTCGAACTCGCCCTGCACGCGGCGGAGCAGGTCGGCTGCCCGACCCTGGAGGAGCTGGTCCTACAGGCCCCGCTGGTGCTGTCGGAGTCCGGCGGGCTCGCGCTGCGCATTGTGGTCGGCGACCAGGACCCGACGGGCCGTCGCGCGGTGCGGATCTTCTCCTGCCCTGATGATGTCGCTTCGGCGTCGTCGTGGACGCTGAACGCCGAAGGTGTGCTTGCCCCGGGCGAGGTGGCGGCCGATTCCGGTCTCACCTCCTGGCCTCCGGTTGGTGCGCAGCCGTTGCCGATCGACGGTGTATACGACGAGCTGCTCGATGCCGGGTATGGGTATGGCCCGTCCTTCCAGGGTTTGCAGGCGGCTTGGCAGCGTGGCGACGAGCTGTTCGCCGAGGTTGCGCTGCCCGATCCGCGGGATGCCGAGGGTTTCGGGATCCACCCTGCGCTGTTCGACTCCGCCTTGCACGCACTGCTCATCGCCGGGCACACGCCCGCGGAGGGAAGTGGGCTCGCGCTGCCGTTCGAGTGGTCCGGTGTCACCGTGCACGCGGCCGGTGCCAACGCCTTGCGTGTTCGGCTCACCCGCGTCGGTGAGCACGGTGCCGCTCTGGATCTGGCGGATCCGTCGGGCGCTCCGGTCGCCACGGTGCGGCATCTGGCTTCCCGGCCCATCGATCCCGCACAGCTCACGGCCGGTGCGTCCACTGCCGGTAATGCGATGTTCCAGGTTGGTTGGACACCGATCTCGGTGTCCGATGCCGAGGTCAGCGCAGTGTCCTGGGCGGATCTCGGTGACGAGGTCCCGGCGGCGGTCATATTGGAATGCCCGACGGGCAACGATCCCGCAGCCGTTCGTGCCGCGACTCACGATGTGCTGCAAGCGCTTCAGTCCTGGATTGCCCATCAGCGGTCCGTTGATTCGGTGCTGGTGGTTCGGACCAGTGGTGCGGTATCGGTTGCCGGGGAGAACATTACGAATCTGGCCGGTGCTGCTGTGGGTGGCCTGGTTCGTTCCGCGCAGGCGGAGAGTCAGGGCCGGATCATGTTGGTGGACACCGATTCCGACATCGAGGGGCTGCTCGGCGGGATTCTGGCCGCGGAGGAACCGCAGGTGGCCGTGCGCGGTGGACAGGTACACGGTGCGCGACTCACCCGAGCGGCCGCCACTCAGGCGACCGCTTCGGCTCCGAGCCCCACTTTCGGTCCGGACGAGACGGTTCTGATCACCGGTGCCAGCGGCTTCCTCGGTGGATTGTTCGCCCGGCATCTGGTCGACGCGCTGGGTGTCCGTCACCTGCTGTTGCTGAGCCGCCGTGGTGAATCCGCTCCCGGCGCTGCTGAGCTGCGGGCGGAGTTGCAGGGTCTCGGCGCCGAAGTCGAGTTCGCCGCCTGCGATGTCGCCGACCGTGGGGCGCTTGCCGAGGTGTTGGCGGACGTTCCCGCGAGCCGTCCGCTCACCGGCGTGTTCCATACGGCCGGTGTGCTCGACGATGGCGCCATCGCTTCGCTGACCGCGGATCGGATGGACGTGGTTTTGCGGCCCAAGGTCGATGCCGCTCTGCACCTGCACGAATTGACCGCCGATCTGCCGTTGAAAGCGTTCGTGCTGTTCAGCTCGGCGGCCGGAGCATTCGGCAGCCCTGGTCAGGGCAACTATGCCGCGGCCAACGCCTGCCTGGACGCACTCGCGGCACACCGCAGGGCATCCGGGCGCTCCGGCCGGTCTCTGGCGTGGGGTCTGTGGAGCATGGATGGCGGGATGGGCGCGGAGCTCAGCGACGTCGATCGGCACCGCATGTCTCGTACGGGCATGCTGCCTTTGTCGGAAGAACAGGGCTTGGCGCTGTTCCATGCCGCTGCCGAGATCGGCACGGCGGCTCCCATTCTCGCCCGTCTCGATCTGGCGAGTCTCCGCAGCACGGGGTTCGCCGCGACCCTGTTGTCCGGCCTGGTACCCGCGCGCCGCGCAACAGCCTCGGGCGCACCCACGGCGCTTCGTGCCCGTTTGGCGAACACACCCGACAGCGAACGTCTCGGTGTGCTCGTCGAAATCGTTCGCGGTCAGGTCGCGGCGGTGCTGGGTCATCAGAATGCGAATGCGATTGCGGCGGACCGGGCCTTCAACGAATTGGGCTTCGATTCGATCACCGCTATCGAATTCCGCAACGCCCTCAAATCCGTTACAGGTCTGCGGTTGCCCGCGACTCTGGTGTTCGACTACCCGTCACCGGAGGCTTTGGCCAAATACCTGGCCGACGAGTTCACCGACCACCGCAACTCCGGCCGATCGACGGATTCGTCGGAAGACGATATTCGCAGAGCCCTGCAAACGATCCCCGTCGCCCGTCTCCGCGACGCGGGCATGCTGGATGCACTCATGCAGCTCGCACATGGACAGGAAAGCCACAGCGAGATCGATCAGAGCATCTCGGATGAATCGATCGACGAGCTCGATATCGATGACTTGATCGACATGGCTTACAACAACTCATCAGAGGACTGACGGCGATGTCCGCGGCACGGGTGGAAAACCCGTGCCGCGATCACCCGTAATGCATCGGAATTCTGTCTCGTAGACGAGATTTCGTCGACGAGTCACGGTGACCGTAGGAAGAGCTGGAACAATAATGACGAAGCCCGACGACAATACCCAGAAGCTCGCTCAGGCGTTGCGCGTCTCACTCAAAGAGACCGAGAGATTGCGTGCCCGCAACCGCAAGCTCGACGCAGCCCTTCGCGAACCTATTGCGATTGTGGGTATGGCGTGTCGTTATCCGGGTGGTGTCGGCTCTCCCGAGGACCTCTGGCGGTTGGTCTCGGACGGGACCGACGCGACGTCGGAGTTCCCCGAAAATCGAGGCTGGGATACCGAACGTCTCTACGATCACACCGGCGAGACACCGAACAGCACCTATACCCGCGAGGGTGGATTCCTGCATTCCGCCGGCGAGTTCGATCCGGCGTTCTTCAATATCAGTCCCAACGAAGCCGCGCTGATGGATCCGCAGCAGTTTCTGCTGCTGGAGACCTCATGGGAGGCGTTCGAGCGGGCCGGCGTCGATCCCGGCTCGCTGAAGGGAAGCCGGACCGGTGTGTGGGTCGGCATGATGTATCACGACTATCCGGCCAATGCGAATTCGGGATCGATCGCGTCCGGGCGAGTGTCGTATGTGTTCGGTCTGGAAGGGCCCTCGGTCACCGTGGACACGGCGTGTTCATCGTCTTTGGTGGCAATGCATTCGGCTGCGGCGTCGTTGCGGTCGGGGGAGTGTGATCTGGCATTGGCCGGTGGTGTGGCGGTGATGGCCACGCCGGAGACCTTCGTGGAGTTCAGCCGACAGCGCGGGCTGGCCCCGGACGGGCGGTGCAAGTCCTTCGCCGATGCCGCCGATGGGGTGGGCTGGTCGGAAGGTGTCGGCGTACTGGTGTTGGAGCGGTTGTCCGACGCGCAGCGTAACGGTCACCAGATTCTTGCGGTGATCGCTGGTTCGGCGGTGAATCAGGATGGCGCCTCGAATGGTTTGACCGCGCCCAACGGTCCGTCGCAGCGGCGGGTCATTCGGGCGGCGTTGGCGAATGCCGGGGTGTCCCCTGGCGAGGTGGACGTGGTCGAAGCTCACGGCACCGGTACGACTCTGGGCGATCCGATCGAAGCCCAAGCGCTGCTGGCGACCTACGGGCAGGACCGTGATGCGGATCGTCCGTTGTGGTTGGGGTCGTTGAAGTCCAACATCGGTCATTCCCAAGCCGCGGCGGGTGTGGGTGGTGTGATCAAGATGGTGATGGCGATGCGGCACGGTGTGCTGCCCCAGACCCTGCATGTCGATCAGCCCAGCACCAAGGTCGATTGGACCGAAGGCCACATCCGGTTGCTGACCGAGGCGGTGGCGTGGCCGGTGGCAGATCGGCCGCGTCGTGCCGGTGTCTCGTCCTTCGGTATCAGCGGCACGAATGCTCACGTCATCGTGGAAGAGGCCCCCGCGACCGAGCCGGTGGTGGATCAGGCTTCGGTGCCGGTGGTGAAGACTGTCCCGGCGGGTGGGTTGCTGCCGTGGGTGGTTTCGGCGCGTGGTGGTGAGGCTCTTGCGGGTCAGGCGGTCCGTTTGGCGTCTCATGCGGGTGAGAACGATCTGGATCCGGTGGATGTCGGTTTCTCGATGGCGTCCACGCGTGCTGTGTTCGAGCATCGCGCTGTTGTCGTGGCCGATAACCGTGATGGTCTGCTGGCGGGAGTGCGGGCGCTGGGTCGCGCCGAAACCATTCCCGGTGTGGTGACCGGTCGTGTGCTGCCGGGTTCGACGGGTGTGGTGTTTTCCGGTCAGGGTGCGCAGTGGGCGGGTATGGCTGCCGAGCTGCGTGGTGCGTATCCGGTGTTCGCCGAGGCTTTCGATGCGATCGTCGCTCAGCTGGATCCGCTGTTGGGACAGTCGGTTTCGCTGAACGTGGCGTTGGCCGACGAGGCTCTGATCGATCGGACGGTGTTCGCTCAGGCGGGGTTGTTCGCGTTCGAGGTGGCGTTGTTCCGGCTGCTGGAGTCGTGGGGCGTGCGTGCGGATGTGGTGGCCGGTCATTCGATCGGCGAGGTGGCTGCTGCGCATGTGGCGGGGGTGATGTCGCTCGGGGATGCGTGTGTGTTGGTGGCGGCGCGTGGCCG
>NZ_JBYIRW010000017.1:0-207638 GCF_057708325.1 Nocardia sp. bgisy134 | reverse complement strand
CCCGGCCCCGCCCCCCCCCCCCGGTACGGCGGACTTCGTCTCCGGGGACGGCTACGGCCGCACAACCTCGTCGGAGGCGAGCCGATGACCGACTTCACGAGTCTCGACCGCTTGGACGCGGGAACGGTGCGCTACCCCGGCGACGACGGCTTCGCGGCGGCGAGCGTCCCGTTCAACAAGCGGTACGCCGACATTCGGCCGCGCGCGGTGCTGTCGGTGCGCGACGCCGCCGACGTCGCGCGGGCCATCCGGTGGGCGCGCGACGCCGAGGTGCCGCTGGTGGCCCGCGGCGGCGGGCACAGCTACGCCGGGCATTCGGTCGGCACCGGGCTGGTGCTCGACCTGCGCGGCCTCGGCGGTGTGCGGGTCGACGCGGCGAACGGGCTGGTGACCGTCGGCGGCGGCGCCACCAACGGCGCGGTGTACGCCGCGCTACAGGAGCACGATCTAGCTGTGCCGCTGGGCAATTCGAATCAGGTCGGGATCGGCGGGCTGGTGCTCGGCGGCGGCGTGGCCGCGGTGTCGCGCGCGTTCGGGCTCACCGCGGACGCGCTGGTGCAGACCGAGATCGTGCTGGCCGACGGCAGCACGCTGCGCTGCGACGCGCGCGAGAACGCCGACCTGTTCTGGGCCTGCCGCGGTGGCGGCGGCGGAAACCTCGGGGTGAACACGTCGTTCACATTCCAGGCTCGGCCCACCGTGTCCAGCTCGACCTGCCTGCTGCTGTGGGAATGGCGCGACGCGCGGCGCGTGCTGGCGGTCATGCAGGAGATCATGGCGGCCGCGCCCGACGAGTTCGCGGCGCGTATCGGCGCGAGCCGTTCGGGCGACAACCCGGGCGTGGTCTCGGTGATCGGCCAACACCTCGGTCCCGCGTCGGAATTGCGCGAACTGCTGGAACCGGCGCTCGCTGCCGCCACGCCGCGGCGAGTCGACATCGCCGATCGCGACTACTGGCAGGCCAAGGATTTCCTGCACCACGAGACCTCGGGCGACCCCTTCGCGGTGCGCACCCGGTGCACGCCGAAACCGCTGACCGAGGCGGGGATCGACGTCGTGATCGACGCCATCGATCGCTGGCCCGGCAGCGCCAACCCGGACGGCGCGGGCGTCGCGCTGTTCACCTGGGGCGGCGCGATCAACCGAATCCCCGTCGGCGACACCGCCTTCCCGCACCGCGACACGCTGTTCCTGGTCTCCATGGACACCTCGTGGAGCGAGACCGACTCGGCGCAGACGGTGTGGTGCAACCTCGAATGGCTCGACGGGCTCTACGAGGAGATGGGCGGCTACGCCACCGACGCCGCCTACGTGAACTTCACCGACCCCGCCCTCACCGACTTGTCCGCCTACTACGGACCCAACCACCACCGCCTGGCGCGGCTCGAGCACCGGTACGACCCGGACGGCTTCTTCCGTTTCCCCCAGGCGATCACCCCGCTCAGCAAGGAGATCCGCGGATGACACTCGTCGATGAACCCCGCACCACCCCGCTCGGCTCCGGCGCCGAGATCCTGGCCCGCGCCCAGGCGCTGGCGCCGCAGCTGCGCGAGCGCGCCGAGGAGATCGAGGCCGCGCGCAGGCTGCCCGCCGACATCGTCGAGCTGCTGCGCGACGCGGGCGTCTTCCGCATGGCGTTCGCGCGCGGCTGGGGCGGCCCCGAACTGACCTCGATCGAGCAGACCGAGGTGGTCGAGGCGCTGGCCTACGGCGACGCCTCGGTCGGCTGGTGCGCCATGATCGGCTCCGACACCGGCCTGTACGCCCGGTTCCTCGATGAGCCGGTCGCCAAAGAGATGTTCCCGAGCCTGGACATGGTGACCGCGGGCCTGCTGTTCCCGACCGGCCGCGCCGAGCGCGTCCCCGGCGGCTTCCGGCTCAGCGGCCGCTGGCAGTTCGGCAGCGGCATCACCCACGCCGACTGGGTGGTGTCGGGCGCGTTCGTCGTTCGCGACGGCGAGCCCGAACGCGACGCCTCGGGCGCACCGGATTCGCGACTGTTCATGGTGCCGCGCGCGCAGGTGGAGGTCATCGACACCTGGCACACCACGGGCCTGGCGGGCAGCGGCAGCTGCGATTACCGCATCGCCGAGGTGTTCGTCCCGGAGGAGCACACGCTCGAGTTCGCTTCCGTGCGACACGGTTTCGGCCCGCTCGGCCAGCCCGAGGTGCACATGCGCAACATGCCCGCGGTCCCGTTGGGCGTCGCGCGCGCCGCGCTGGACTACGCGCGCGCCGAATCCGCCGCCAAGGCAGACGATTACCGCGTCCAGGTGACCATCGCCGAATGCGAGGCCGACCTGCACGCCGCCCGCTCCGGCGTCTACACGGCGCTGCGGCGCCAGTGGGAAATCCTCGGCGCGGGAGGCACGCTCGACGAGCTGACTCCGACCGAGCGCGCCGCGCTGCCCCTCTCCCGACTGCACGCCTTCCGCACCGCCCGCACCATCGTCGGCCGCCTCTACGACCTGCGCCAGACGGCCGCCATTTACCGGCCCTCGCCGCTGGACCGCTGGCTGCGCGACACCAACACCATGTGCCAGCACATCGTCGCTCAGGACCGCATTCTCCAGTCCGCGGGCGCGTACCTGATGGGCGGCACGCCGTCGTTCAAGCTCTGCCTCGGGCTGGTCGGCTGAACGCCGTCCGCCCCGGGTGCGAGCGTCAGTCCGTCGGGCGTCGCACGAGGATGTCGAGACGAACGAAGGTCTGGTCGTAGGTGCCATCCGGGCGGAGGAGCTCGTCGGTGGCCCCGACAAGCTCCTCGACCAGCCGGTGGGCGTCGGACGGATCGGCCTGCCGGGTGAGCACGGCGGACGCCGTCGTGCGCAGCATGTCGGCGAGCTGGGCGCGGGTGAACGGGCGCAGCTGGGCGACCGTGCGCACGCCGTCGCCGGGGATGTCGAATCCGGTGGCTCGCAGTATGTCGAACACGGTGCCCGCGTCCGGGTACGGCTCGGGCGGGCGCAGTCCGTTGGCGGCGGCGATCCGCTCGAACACCGCCGCCAGACCCGCCAGGTTCCCGGCGCCGCCGGATTCCGAGTGATACCAGCCGCCGGGACGCAGCGTGCGATATACCGCGCCGAACACCGCCGGATAGTCGGCGACCGGGAGCCAGTGCAGCATCGATCGACTGACCACCAGATCGGCCACGCCCGCCTCCAGGCACCGATCGAACTCGGTGGCCGGGGCACGCACGAACTCCAGATTCGGCGCCGAGTACCGGTCCGCGGCCGAGAGCATGGACGGATCCTGATCGACCCCGATCACCCGGCCGCGCGGCGCCAGCTCCGCGAGCGCGGCCGTGAACTCACCGCTGCCGCAGCCGAGGTCGACCACGGTGTCCGCGTCCTCGGGCCGGACCCGCGCCAGGAACCAGTCGTCCACCGCGCGATGGTGCGCGGCGGCCTCCGCGTACTCCAGGCCGGGGAAGCGCGGCCGTCGATCGTCCGCCATCCACCGATCCTACGACCGGAGGCTCGGCGAGACCCCTCCCTCGCGGCCGTTCGCGCGGTCCGCGAGCCCGCGGTGACCTCGAGCTCCCGGCCCGCCGGGGCGCGGAGATCAACGCTGCGGTTCGCAGGCGATGCCGTCGCCGTCGCGGTCCAGGTGCTCGGCGTAACCCGGGTCGCCCTTGTGGAGAGGAGCCTTGCCCGCCGCGCGGACCTCGGTGCAGTTCTTGTAGTACGGCTCCGATTGGGCCGTTCCCGCGGCGGCGGAGCCCAGCGCGACCAGAGCGGCGGCGGCGAAGATCGTGGTGGCGAGGCGTCGGGCGAACTGCACCGGGTCGACCCCCTTCATCCCAGGGCGGACCGCGGAAGCGTCTGCCCGACAGTACTTTTCGTCTCCAATCGGACGACCCGCACATTTTGCCAGCCGAAAGCCGGCGCGCGCAAGACGCCCACGTCAGACCGCCGGGCCGACGTCCGGCGCGTCCTCGTCGGCGATCCGGTCGGCGTCGGCCAACCCGTCCTCGGTGAGTTCGAGCCGCCGGGTCACCCCGATGTCGTCGAGGAAACGCGGGTCGTGGCTCACCACGATCAGCGCGCCCTCGAATCCGGCCAGCGCCTGGGTCAGATGGTGCAGGCTGGGCAGATCGAGGTTGTTGGTCGGCTCGTCGAGGAGCAACAGTCTCGGCGCGGGATCGGCCAGCAGCAGCATGGCGAGCGCGGCGCGCAATCGCTCACCACCCGACAGCGCCCCCGCCGCGACGTCGGCGTCGCCGCCGCGAAACAGGAAGCGCGCCAAGCGGGAACGGACCTGCAACGGCGTCGCGTGCGGCGCGGCGGCGGACACGTTCTCGAACACCGAGCGACTCTCGTCGAACAGGTCGAGCCGTTGCGGCAGCATCCGCCACGTCACCGAAGGCGGTGCCGCCGCGATCCGGCGCAGCAGCGTCGATTTCCCGATCCCGTTGCGTCCGGTCAGCGCGATCCGCTCCGGCCCCGAGATTCGCAGCGTCACCGTCGGCCCGCAGGCCAGCGTCACCTCGTCCAGCGCGAGCACCTCCTGCCCCGGGTAGAGCCGGGTGCCGGGCAGGTCGATGCGGATCTCCTTGTCGTCGCGGACGAGTTCCGCCGCCTGCTGGAGCTGTTCCTTGGCGGTGTCCAACCGTTCGATGTGGGTGTTGCGCAGCTTGCCCGCCGACACCTGCGCCGCGCGCTTGCGCGCTCCGGCCAGGATCTTCGGCATGTTGTCGGCCTGTTTCTTGCCGTAGCGCTGCCTGCGGTCGAGTTTGATCCGCGTCTCGGCCAGTTCCTGTGTCTGCCTTCGCACGTCGTTGCGCGCCTCCCGCACCGCCGACCGCGCCGCCTGTTGTTCGGCCTCGACGATGCGCTCGTACTCGCCGAAGTTCCCGCCGAAAAGCCGCAGCTCGCCCGCGCGCAGCTCCGCGATCGCAGTCATCCGTTCGAGCAGTTCACGATCATGGCTGACCGTGATCACCGTCCCGGAGAACTGCCCGATCACCTCGTAGAGGCGTTCGCGCGCCACGTGATCCAGGTTGTTGGTCGGCTCGTCGAGCAACAGCACGTCGGGTTCGGCGAGCAACTCGGCCACCAGCCCGAGCAGCACGGTCTCGCCGCCGGACAGGGTGTCCAGACGACGGTCGAGCCCCTCGACCGAATCCGCGACGTAGTGCAGACCCAGCCGGCCGAGCAGTGCGACGGCTCGCTCCTCGACATCCCAAGCGGCGCCGACGGTCTCGAAGTCGCGCTCGTCGCCGTCACCGGATTCGATGCGGTGCAGGGCCTTTCGCACTCGGTCGATGCCGAGCACGGCGTCGACCCGCTGACCGTCCGCCAGCCCGAGATCCTGGCGGAGGTAGCCGAGATGTCCGGTCACCGCCACCGATCCGCGGGCGGGCGCGAGCTCCCCCGCGATCAGGCGCAGCAGGGTGGATTTCCCGGCGCCGTTGACGCCGACCACGCCGATGTGCGCGGCCGGGAACACCGCGCCGAGTCCTTCGAACACCGGAGTGCCGTCCGGCCAGGAGAACGTGAGATCGGAAAGAGAAAGAAAGGTCATGCGGAACCCCTGAGGTTGCGACGGAACGCGGCGCGCGTACGCGGGCCGCCCGGAAGCGAAACCTCAAGAAATCAACACATGCTCCGATCGACGGGGACAAGACCGTTCCAGGTTAGACACAGACCGGGCGATCGTGCCAGTGCAATTTCGCTCACACCCGCGACGCCGGGCGCCCCGCGGGCCACCCGCCCGATCGGCGAATCACTCGGCGGCCCCGATGAAATCACCCACCAGCATCGTCCCCTGGCCCCGCCGCGCACCGGGGCCCGGCTGCCAGCTCACCGTCTCGGCCGTGAGCGGTTCGCCGCATTCCTCGCACACCACCACACCCGAGGCATGCTGCCCGCACGGGCGGTGAACAGAGATCACCGGCGGCCCTTCCGGTCCCGCGCTCCACTTGTCCCCCCAGGCGATCAGCGTGGCCAGCACGGGATAGAGATCGCGCCCCTTGTCGGTGAGCAGATACTCCCGCCGCACCGGATTCGTCTGGTAGACCCGCGATTCGACGATGCCGTGCGCCCGCAGCGTCTCCAGGCGGGCGGCGAGCACGTTCGAGGCGATGCCGAGATCGCGCCGGAGGTCCTCGAAGCGCGTCATCCCGACGAACAGGTCGCGCAGGATCAGCGGGGTCCACCGCTCCCCCACCGCGTCGAGCGTGCGGGCGATCGAGCAGACGATCTCGGATAGGTCAGCCTTGGCCACCCCGTCATTCTAGTCCGTTGCAAAAAACAAGTGACTTGATTACGTTGGCTACCGGACAACCGAACGGAAGGGTGCGTGGACATGCCGGATGTGGTGGATCAGTTCTGTGCGGCGACCGAGACCGCCGATATCGACGCGCTGATGGAGACGCTCGCCCCGGACGCCGAGCTGCACTCGCCGATCTCGGGCGCCCTAGTCTTCCGCGGACACGACGACCTGCGCGTCCTGCTCACGGTGGTCTACCGCGGCATATCCGGACTGCGCTGGACCGCGCGGCTCGGCGACGGCGCGCACCGGGTGCTGCTGGCCGAGGCGAAGGTCGGACCGTTCCGGATGACCGAGGCCATGGTCCTCGAACTCGCCGAGGACGGCCGCATCCGCAGGCTCGATCCGCACCTGCGCCCCTGGCTCGCACTGAGCTTCCTGGCAGCGAAGCTCGGCCCCGGCCTGCTTTGCCACCCCGGATTGATGCGCCGGGCGCGGGCCGCCCAGCCGCCCGCCGCGGTCGGCGCGACAGCCTGAGGCGCGCCGCCGGAGCGCGGGCAGGAGGTTCGCCGAACAGGCGCAGCCGGACACAGTCCGTCCTCAGCCCGCGCATAGCCGGAGCGACGGCCGAAGGTACGCACGATCGACACCGCCGGACGGAATCCGTCGACAGACCGCGCATGGCCGGAGCGAAGGCGGAGGTACGCCTAGAGCGGCCGATCGGTGGGCAGGTTGACGAAGCTGGGCGCGTTCGGATCGATGCTCAGATACTGGGGCTTGAGCTCGGTGTTGTTGAGCATCGGCCGGAACGGGAGTCCTTTCGGCGAGTTGCCCGCGAAGACGGCGACCCGCAGCCGGTGGCCCGGCTGCAGGACCGCCTGGGTGGGAATGACGGCGATATCGAGCGCGACCGGTTCACCGGGCACCACCTGGAGCATGCTGTCCAGGGTGATCGGGTTGAACGGCGCGGTGTAGTCGCCGGAGGGCGAGCGGGTGCTCTTGGCCTCGTCGACGGCCCGCATCGAGGCGGTCAACTGGCCGGTGGACAGGACCACCGAGGTACCGTCGGGCGCGACGTCGTTGACGGTGACGCTCCAGTAGCCGTCGGTGGCGTCGTGCACCGTGTTGAGGTGCACGTTGATCGGCCCAGAGATCACGGTCGGCTCGGCGACGGCCGCGCTGGTGAAGGTGAGGGCGTTGCGTTCGGCGATCCTGGCGTCCTTGGTGCACATGTCCAGGAACGACGTGAGGCCCGCCGAGGCCTGGGCGGTGTCGCGAGAGCAGATCGTGGTGAGACCCGGCGCGACGGTGAGCACGTCCGCCCCGGCGGGGCTGGTCGACGTCAGTGAGCCGTCGTGCACCACGTCCTCGGCGGCGCCGCTGGCCTGCGCCGACAGGTAGACGCGGCGATGCACGATACCCGGCTGCGGAAAGCCTCCCAAGGTGATCCAGCCGCCGCCCTGCTCCCACATCACGATCGGGCCGTATCCGTCGATGCCGTTGTCGATGTCCTTGAGCCACCTGTCGAACCACGCGCGCTGCAAGACGTCCAGCCGGGCCGGGGCGCCGGGCACACCGGTTCCCGCGCCGGGATTGGCGTGATAAGTGTTGCCGACGACGAGCTTCTTCTGGTTGTCGGGCAGTGGCATCGCGTTGAACAGGTTGGTGGCGCTGTTGGCGAAGATGTCGTGCCAGCCGCCGTAGACGAAGGCCGGGACGTTCACCCGCTCCGGATGGCCGAGGATGCCCTGCCGGAACGGGCTGTCGGCGTCGAGCGCGTCGGCCAGCGCCGGTGGGACGCGATCCAGCGACGGCGTCAGCAGTGCCTGGGCGAGCAGATCGAAGTTGGTGGTCGGGTCCGACATTCGCTCGTGGAACCACGCCCAGTCGAACGTGCCCTCGAGCATCGAGGACACGTCGGGGATCAGCTTGAGCTGATTGACGTTGCTGAGCCACAGCGGCAGGAAGGTGGTGCCGATGCCGCCGCCCGGCGCGACCACGTCGCGCATCAGATCGCTGCCCGGTTCCACCGGGAAGATCGCCTTCAGCGGCGCAGGCGCGTCCTCGGCGGCCCGCAACTGGTTGATGCCCGCGTAGGACCCGCCGCTCATCGCGACCTTGCCGTCGGACCAGGGTTGGGTGGCGGCCCAGTCGATCACCTCGCGGGTGTCGAGCTGTTCGCGGGCGCCGAGGGTGTCCCAGGCGCCCTGCGAGAAACCGGTGCCGCGGACGTCGACCACGACGAGGTTGTAGCCGCTGCGGATGAGATTGCGATCGATGCCGAGCACGGTCTGCACCGTCCCGCCGTCGAACGCGTGCAGCAGATCGGCGAATCCGGTGATCGGCGTGCCCGAGACGTTGACCCGCCGCGCCAGGTCCACCGTGAGCTGCTGCATGCGAGGCACTGCCAGCGCCGAATCGATCAGGTTCGTCATGAGCTTGGTGTAGGGGGTCAGGTTCACGATCGTCGGCAGTGGCCGCGTCTCCACCGGGCCGCCGGTCTGCGCGGGACGGTAGACGTTGGCCTTGAGGACGACGCCGTCGCTCATCTGAATGGGAACGTCCCACTGGATGTTCACGTCGGAGTACGGCTGCGGGCCGTCGTGTAGTGCGGTCCACTGCTCGGTGAGAGCGGTCAGATCCGGCGGCTGCTCGCGGGACGGGTGGTACATCCCGATGACGGTCACCGCTAGCACGACCGCGACCGCGCCCACCAAAGACCTGATCATCGAACCCGACAGCGCACTCGGCTGCAGTGTCCTGGCCACCCTGCCCTCTCCATCATCACCGGTCACTCGACAACGACCGAGACGATAGCAATTCGCTACCGGAGAATGTGGGACCTACGGGCCGCTCGGCACGTCGAAACATGCCACGTCAACGACCGGAAGCGGCCGCCGGACAATCAGATACGGACGATGGAGGCCAGCGGGTACTCCCCCTGACGGCTCCGGCCTTCCAGGAAGCTCAGCTCGAGCACGACCGCGGCCGAGACGATCTCCGCGCCCGCCGACAGGAAGAGGTCCGCGGCGGCGGCCAGCGTGCCGCCGGTGGCGAGCACGTCGTCGAGCAGCAGCACCCGGCGACCCCTCAGGTCGACGCCGTCGGCCGGGATCTCCAGGGCGGCGGTGCCGTACTCGAGGCTGTACTCGCGCTTCAGCACGGGCGGCGGCAGCTTGCCCGCCTTGCGGACGGCGAGCACGCCGGTGCCGAGGGTGGCGGCGACGCCCGCGCCGAGCAGGAAGCCCCTGGCGTCCACCCCGGCGACCAGGTCGGCGTCCGGCGCGCAGGCGGCGAGGCAGTCGATCACCGCGCGGAAGCCCTCGGGATCGGCGAAGACAGGCGTGAGGTCGGCGAAGCGGACACCGGGGGTCGGGAAATCGTCGCGCCAGCGGGTCAGGCGTTCGACCAGCTCGGCCGCCATGGCCGTCCGCTCGGCGACAATCTCGTCGGACTCGATCGCCGCGTGCTTACTCATCGACACCTCTCCATGATCACTCACCCACATACACCTGTCACCGCCGCAACACCCAGCGGTCCATGTTCCAGCCGGTACCGCCCTGGGTGGGACCGGCCACACCGTTGTGCAGACCGTTGCCGAAGGCGATCGTGCGCGGAGTGGCGAACAATGGAATGCTCGGCATCTCCGACCACAACAGGTTCTCGGCCTCGGTCAGCAGACCCAGCTGCGCGGCCGAGTTGTCGTCGGCCGCAAGCTGATCGGTGATCGCATCGTAGCGGCCGTTTCCGAATCGCCCGAAATCGAGACCGTTGCCGGTGCGCAATGCACTGGTCGCCGCCACTCCGGTCAGCGAACCGGACGGGCCGGGCGCCGCCGCCGTGCTCGCCAGGACGGCGTCGACGCGCCCCTCGCCGAGCTGGGTGGGGCGGAAGTCGGGCGCGCCCGCGTCCACCACGGTGATGCCGGCCGACCGGCACGCCTCGGCGATCATCTGCACGGTCTTCGCGCGCCGCTCGTCGGGCGCGAGGTAACCGATACGGATCGTCGGATTCGCCGCGCGCGCGCCGGCGAGCGTGGCGGTGGCCGCGGGAATGTCGGTGCCGCGATACCGTTCGGCAGCGCCGGTCGTCGCGGCGTAGTACAGCGAATCCTGCTGCGTGATACGGGAGTTCAGCGGCCCGGCGCCGAGGCCGGTGCCCGGCACGTCGGCGGCCTTGCCCAGCGTGTCGAACAGCGCCTGGCGCGGCACGCACAGCGCGAAGGCGCGGCGCGCGTCCACCGAACCGAACACGCCCGCGGTGGCGAGCACCAGTTGCTCGGCGCCGCGGCCTGGCACCGTCTTCGACGAGAAGCCGCCCAGATCGAGGTCTTTCACCGAGTTCGCGCCGACGTCGACCACGCTCACGGCGTTGTCGGAGACCTTGGCCTTGAGATCGGCGGTCTTGTCGAACACCACGATGCGTCCGGTCTCGGCCTTGTTGCCCCACCAGCGTTCGTTGGCGATCAACACCAGACCGTCCTTCTGGCTGAAGGATTCGATCCGGTACGGGCCCGAGGACGGGAACCGCGAGAGGTCGAGGCTGTCGGAACCGATGGTCCAGCCGGTGTTCCAGAAATCGGCCAGCCGCTGCACGGCGCCGGGATCACCGGATTGCAAGGCCGACACCACATTCGGCACGTTGGCCGCCCGCGCGGCGACGTGCGCGGGCATCACCTCGCCCGCGGTGAACAGGTCGCGCCACGAGAGGAACCGCCGGTCCGGACGGAACACCACGGTGGCGTCCTTGGATCCCGGCTGGCAGTCGACCCGCTCGATATCCGAATAGCCCGCGGTGTCGGCGGCGTCGAAGAGCGGAACGACGCCGCCCGGACCGGGTTTGGTGAATCGCCCGCTGTGCGCGGCCCAGGTCAGCACCAGATCGTCGCAGGAGGTGGGCACCCCGTCGGAGTACACGCCGTCGGGGTTCAGCCGGTACTGGATGGTCTGGGACTCGCCCGGCACCTCCTTGGCGGTGCCGAAATCGGTGTCGGCGACCTGCTGCCCGTCGGGTCCGGTGTAGAAGAACCCGGTGAGCACCCGCTGGAACACCGCCGCCGAGCCGCTGCTCGCGCCGAGCGTGCTGCCGCCGTTGTAGCTGGCGATCACGGCATCGACGGCGTAGCCGATGGAGGGCACCTGGTTCTGCCCGGAGCACCCGGCCACCGATCCGGCGGCCAGGGCGCCCACGGCGACCGCTCCCATCAGACGCACCGCAACGCTGCGTGGCTGTCGCATGGAACGAAACCCCCTACCGTCGGTTGTCAGTGCCTCTTCTTGTTCCGCTTTCCGGACGGCCGGGCTCCCGGCCGCGGGGACTGGTCGCTCTCCCGGTAGCGCCGCGCCGGGGCGTCGGCCAGTTCCTGCCGACCGCTCGCGGCGACCGCGCGCTGCTCGGCCGCCGCGCCTGCCCGCGCCGCGGCGATGCCGGAGCGCTTGGACTGCACCTTCTTGGTGTGCGCCGCCACCGGGCCCCAGCGCTCCTTGATCGAGACCAGCAGCGGGGTGGCGAAGAAGATCGACGAGTAGGTGCCGACCAGCAGGCCGACCAGCTGCACCAGCGCCAGGTCCTTCAGCGTGCCGACGCCGAGCATCCACACCGCGATCACCATCAGGCCCACGATGGGCAGGATGCCGATGAGCGCGGTGTTGATCGACCGCATCAGCGTCTGGTTGATCGCGAGGTTGGCCTGTTCGCCGTAGGTGCGGCGGCTCAGATGCAGGATGCCCCTGGTGTTCTCCTCGACCTTGTCGAACACCACGACCGAGTCGTAGAGCGAGAAGCCCAGAATCGTCAGGATGCCGATGACGGTCGCCGGGGTGACCTCGAAACCGATCAGCGAGTACACGCCCGCGGTGACCAGGACGTCGAAGACCAGCGCGGCCAGCGCGGCGATCGCCATGTCGCGTTCGAAGCGGACGGCGATGTAGATCGAGACGATCACCAGGAACACCGCGAGCGCCCGCAGAGCCTTCTCGGTGATCTGGCTGCCCCAGGTCTCGCTGACGTCCGAGGTGCTGATCGCGGCGCGGCTCGGGTTGCCGTCCTTGTCCTTGGGCTTGAACTCGGCGAACAAGGCGGAGTTGAGCGTGTCGATCTGCCGGGCGTCCAGCGCCTCGGAGCGGATCAGCATCGTCGCGCTCGCCCCGGTGCCGACGGTCTGCACGGAGACCGGGTCCGTGCCGATCGCGTCGCGGTACACCTGCTCCACCTGGGAGGTGCTGGCGTCGCCCGCCGGGAACTGGACGCGCGAGCCGCCCTCGAAGTCGATGCCGAAGTTGAACCCGCGGAACAGGATGCTGGCCAGCGCGATCAGCACGATGACGGCGGTGATGCCGTACCACATCCGCCTGCGGCCGATGACGTCGATCGCGCCGGTTCCGGTGTAGAGCCGGTTGAAGAAGCCGTGCTTGGGCACGTTCGGTCCGGGGACGAAAGAGTCGAACGGCCGCTCGGCGTCCTTGCGCAGCGAGGGGCTGGTCTGGCTGTTGGTCATCGCGTCCTCACGCCTTCTGCGACTGCGGCTTCAGCGGCCCGGCGCTCGCGCGCGACCTCTTGGATCGCGCCGAGCCCGTTGACCGACGGTTTCGACCAGAACGCGCTCCGCGAGGCCAGCAGCACCAGCGGCGCGGTGACCAGGAACACGACCACCACGTCGAGGACGGTGGTCAGGCCGAGCGTGAACGCGAAGCCCTTGACCTGTCCGGCCGCGAGCCAGTAGAGCACCGCGGCGGCGATGAAGCTCACCGCGTTACCGGACAGAATCGTGCGGCGGGCCCGCTGCCAGCCGCGCGGCACGGCCGAACGGAAGCTGCGGCCCTCGCGTATCTCGTCCTTGATGCGTTCGAAGAACACGACGAACGAGTCGGCGGTCATGCCGATACCGATGATCAGACCGGCGATGCCCGCCAAGTCGAGGGTGAAGCCGATCCACCGCCCGAGCAGCACCATGATCCCGTACACGGCGAAACCGGACGCGATCAGCGACAGACCCGTCAGGAAGCCGAGCATGCGGTAGTAGGCGAGGCAGTACAGCAGCACCACGACCAGGCCCACCGCGCCCGCGAGCAGGCCCGCGCGCAGCGAGGAGAGGCCGAGGGTCGCCGAGACGGTCTCGGCCTCGGAGGTCTGGAACGACAGCGGCAGCGAACCGTACTTCAGCGTGTTCGCCAGTTCCTTGGCGGACTTGGCGGTGAAGGAGCCGGAGATCTGGGTGGTGCCGCCGAGCTGCGGACCCGCCTGCACCTGCGGCGCGCTGAACACCTTGGAGTCGAGGGTGAATGCGACGCGCTTGTACAGGTACTCGCGGGTCAGGTCGGCCCACGCGTCGCTACCGGTCGACTTGAACTTCAGGTCGACCACCCAGCGCGACTGCTGCTGATCGAGATTGGCGATCGCGTTGTCGATCTCCTGGCCGTCGATGCGGCTCTTGTCCAGCAGGAAGACCTCGGTGCCGTCCTGCGAGCAGGCGACCAGCGGCAGGCTCGGGTCGTCGTTGCCCGCGAGCGGGTCCGGCTTGGTGCAGTCCAGCGCGAGCATCGCGGCCTGCTGAGTGGCCGGGTCGGTGCTCTGCCTGGTCGCCTTGGCCGCCGCGATCTCGCCCTGCGCCTCTTCCTGCGGAGTCTGATTCGGGTCCGCGGGCTGGGTCGGCGCCTGCGCGGGGAAGACCCGCTGCTGCGGCGCGGGCGCCTCTTCGACGGGCGCTTCCAGTGCGGGAGCTGCCGGTGCGGGCGCTTCCGGCACGGGAGCCTCGGCCGGAGCAGGCGCGGGGGCGGGCTGTCCGGCATCCGGCGCGGGCAGCTGCGCGGGCGGCGCCTGCGGCGTGGTCGCGCCCTTGGGCACGGCCTGCAGGACCGGACGGATGTAGAGCTTGGCGGTGGTGGCGAGCGCACGCGCCTGCTGGCCGTCGTCGCCCGGCACCGTGATCACGATGTTGTCGCCCTCGATGGCCACCTCGGAGCCGGAGACGCCGAGACCGTTGACGCGGTTCTCGATGATCTCCTGCGCCTTGTGCAGGCTGTCCTGGCTCGGCTTGCTGCCGTCCGGCGTGCGAGCGGTCAGCGTGACCCGTGTGCCGCCCTGCAGATCGATGCCGAGCTTGGGGGTCGGGGCCTTGTCACCGGTGAAGAACACCAACGCATAGATCACGGCAAGCAGCGCGGCGTATACGCCGAGCAACCTGAGCGGATGCGCCGATCCCTGGGAAGGTGGCACAGTTCGTATCTCCTAGGCGGGAAGTCGAGGGTGGATCAGGCGCGCACACGCGTGTGCTGCCGAACGCACGGGCGTCCGGCGCGCGGGCGTGGCGCAGCCGACGTCAGTCCTTGGTCAGCCGGGTCTCGGTCTGCTCGGGCGATTCCTCGGCGGGTACCGCCGGGGTCTCGTCGGTACCGGTCTCGTCGGCGGTCGCCTCGTCGACGGTACGGACCTCACGAATCGCCTGCCGCAACCAGGTGGTCACGACATCCTCCGCGATCTCGAGGTCGACGGTGTCGTCGTCGAGGTCGACAACGGTGCCCCACAGACCCGACGTGGTGACTACCGCGTCGCCGATCTTCAGGTCCTCCTGCATGGCCGTGACCTTCTCGGCCTCCCGCTTCTGGCGGCGGATACCGAGGAACATCGGCACGAGCAGGGCTACCAGTAGCAGCGGAAACAGAAAATCCATCGTCGAAGTCAGTCCCTGTCTTGTGGGTGGGATGGACAAGTACCACCACAGTCTGCCAGCTGTTGTCGGCACTGCCACACCCGCACACCCTTGACGTGCGCCACTCGCGCCGACTCGTGCGGCGTACGGCACGTCCGCGGGCGTCCCGAACCGCGGTTCGCGCGGCGGGCCGAGGGCGCCATCCGGCCGAAAAAAAGGCCCCGCGACCAGGTTGTTCCCGGTCACGGGGCGGTGGGATCGGATCAGGCGGACGCGCCGTAGACGTAGTCGTCGAGCGGGAAGCTCACCGCCTTGCGATGCGTGCTGACGGTGCTGTTCGGACGCAGCAGCGCGGCCTCGCCGTGCTGATTGAAGTAGTAGCTGCGGGCCGTCGAGCAATCACCGCCGTAGAACACCGAGGCCCCGAGCTTGTCGGTGACGGTGTCGAGGAAGCGGGCGTTGGCCGCCTCGGTCACCTCGAAGGTGGTCTCACCACGGCGGAACAGCTCGCCGAACAGCCTGCCCATGTGCTTCATCTGCGCCTCGATGGTGGTGAAGTAGGACAGACCGCTGTAGGAGTACGGGCTGTTGAGGCTCACGAAGTTCGGGAACTTCGGCACCGTGATGCCCTCGTAGGCCTGGAAACGGTTGTCCCGCCAGAACTTTCCGAGGTTCACCCCGTCACGGCCGATGATCTCCACGGCCGGGAAGTTCACGTCCCACAGGTTGAAGCCGGTGGCGAGGATCAGCGTGTCGATCTCGGTCTTGTGCCCGTCGGCGGTGACGATGCCGTCGGCCTCGACGTGGTCGATCGAGTTCGTCTCGAGCCGCACGTGCGGCTGGTTGAAGGTCTTGAAGTAGTGGTTGGAGAAGGTGGGGCGCTTGCAGCCGAAGTCGTAGTGCGGGGTGAGCTGCTCGCGGGTCCGCTTGTCGCGCACCTGTGCGCGCAGGTGTGCCTTGGCGAGCAGTCCCGCGCCCTTGTTCATCGCCTTGGCCTGCTTGAAGTGCAGCACGCCGACCACCATCAGCGCCTCCAGCATCGAGGTGTTGACCAGGCGCGCGGCCTTCTGGGTAGCGGGCACCCTGGCGAACAGTTTCTGCACCGGCGCCGGGATCGGCGCGTCGATTTTGGGCACGACCCAGATCGGGGTGCGCTGGAAGACGGTGAGCGCGGCGGCCTTCTCGGCCACCTCGGGCACCAGCTGCACGGCGGTGGCGCCCGTTCCGATGATCGCGGCGCGGCGACCGGTCAGATCGAAGTCGTCGTCCCACGCGGTGGTGTGGATGATCTTGCCCGCGAAGGATTCGATGCCGGGGAACGGCGGGGTGTAGGGCTGGGAGAGGAATCCCGTGGCGGTGAGCAGGTAGCGGCTGGTGACGGTTTCGCCGCCCGCGATCGAGACCACCCAGTGCTGCCGCTCCTCGTCCCAGCGCGCGCCGTCCACCACGACGCCGAAGCGCATCCTGCGACGCAGGCCGTACTTGTCGGCGATGTGCTCGGCGTACTTCTTCAGCTCCTTGCCTGGGGCGAACAACCGCGACCAGTAGGGGTTGGGCTCGAAGGAATACGAGTAGGTCACCGAGGCGATGTCGACCGCGAGGCCGGGGTAGCGGTTGACGTGCCAGGTGCCGCCGAGATCGTTCTCGCGTTCCAGGATCACGTAATTGCTCAGGCCGAGCCGGTCGAGCTCGATACTCGCCCCCATGCCACCGAATCCCGCACCGACCACCACGGCGTCGTATTGAGGCGCCACGTCGAACCTCCAAGATGTGAATCAGTTGTCACGGAATGACACATCATTCCGTTTGTGACGACAGTATCATTGCCAGGGTGACGAAGCCATCCACCCGTGCGCCCCGGTCGGCGGCCGGAAACGCGCTGCAGCGACGCAAGGCCGAATTGCGGCAGGAGATCATCGACACGGCGTTCGTCTGCTTCGCCGAGAAGGGCTATCACGCCACCGGCATCGCCGACATCGCCAGCGAGCTCGGTATCGGCCACGGCACCTTCTACCGATACTTCGCCAACAAGCGCGACATCATCGATCACGTCATCGACGACCTGTCCGCCCGCATCATCGACGCGCTGGGCACCCAGAACGCACCGGACGCGGCGGGCTCACTGGACGAGTACCGCGCCCAGCTCGAGCGCATCGGCACGGCGCTGTCGCGCATCCTGCTCGAGGAGCGGCGCATCCCGCAGCTGCTGCTGTTCCACGCCACCGGGATCGACGACGAGCTCACCGCCCGGCTCTACGGCCTGCTCGACACGGCGGACGCGCTCACCGCGGGCTACCTGGAACACGGCGTCGAGCGGGGTTACCTGCGCGCCGACCTGGACACCGCCAACACCGCGCGCGCGGTGACGGGCATGCTGCTCGCCGGCGTCATCCACGGCATGCGCGACCCGGACGAAGCGGCCATCCGCGGCCTGAACCAGGCGGTCCGGCGGCTGCTCATCGACGGCGTGCGCAAGGACTGACGACCGCCCGTGCGAAACGCTCCCGGCGACTACAGTGTGGGTGCACAAGCAGGCAGTGGTTCGCATGGGGGCGTTCGTGTTTGGAAGAGACGGGTTCGGACGAGACCGTACAGTTCGAAATACCGGCATTCGGCCGGATCCGGTCGGTGACCCTGACACAATGTCGCGGATGATGACCCCCGAGGACGTGAGCCGAATCCATTTCGCCATGCCGTCGGTCGGCCATCGCGGCTATCACGCCGACGAGGTCGACGCGTTCATGGAATTGGTCGCCGCCACCCTCGACGGTCAGGGCGCACTCACCGCCGACGACATCCGCCACGTCGTCTTCGGCACGCCCCGTTTCGGCGGGCGCGGCTACCAGGCCGATCAGGTGGACGAATTCCTGGACCGGGTGCGCGCCGAGCTCGAACACCGCCAGAACGGCACGCGGCCGGTGCCCGCGGGCGGCACCGGACCCGGTCCCGCTCCCCTGCTCACTCCCGACGACGTGCACCGCATGCGGTTCACTCAGTCTCCCGTCGGCCGCCGCGGCTACCACGAGGAGGAGGTGGACGCCTTCCTCGACCTGGTGGCGGCCTCCCTCGCGCACGGCGGGCCCGGCTGTCTCACGGTCGGCGACGTGCGCGCGGTCCGCTTCACCGAGGCGCGCCTCGGCAGCCGCGGATACCAGCGCGACGAGGTCGACGCGTTCCTCGATCTGGTGGTCACCGCGCTCGAGAAAGCGCGCCACTGACGGACGCCGACGGTCGAATCAGCCCTGGATGCTGTGCAATTCGGCCTCGCGCAGGTCGTCGGGGAAGACGAAGCGGCGCAGCGCCCAGAAGCGGAAGGCCATGGCGAGCAGCACGCCGAGGATCTGACCGGTGATGAAGTTGGCCACCGCCTGGGTCACCGGTCCCACGTGCGGCACCCGCAGATCCAGCACGTACAGCGAGATCGCCTGCGGGATCATCGTGACGCCGATGCCGAGCGCGCTCACCGCGAAGAACAGCGCGGCCTCGTGGTGGCGCTGACGCCCGCCCCTGGTGCGAAACGACCACTCGCGGTTGAGGATGTAGGACGCGATGGTGGCGATCAGCACGCCGAGCAGGCGGGCGGTGAGCGGCTTCTCGCCGAGCACCGTCAGTTTGGTGGCGTAGACGACGCCCGTGTCGATGAACCACGTGATGGCGCCGACCGTCGCGAACTTGAGCAGTTCCCGGTGCTCGATCGCCTTGCTGCGATACGGCTCGGGGATGTGGTCGAGCACGGATTGAACCACCGTCATGTCCCGACTCTATCGGTGCGGGTCCGAGCCCGCCGATCGCGCGGATCCCGGCATCGGCGAGACAAGGCGTTCACCTGATGTTCGCCCCCGCCGATCAGTCGAAAAGGTCCAGGGTCGGATGCGGTTCTCTGCCACGGACTTCGATCGAGCCGAACACCAGGTCGGGCGGCGGCACCAAGCCCAGGTGCTCCCAGGCCGCGGCCGTCGCCACGCGCCCGCGCGGCGTCCGCGCCACCATGCCCGCGCGCACCAGGAACGGTTCGCAGACCTCCTCGACGGTGGCGGCCTCCTCACCCACCGCGACCGCGAGGGTCGAGACGCCCACCGGGCCGCCGTTGAAGCTGCGGACCAGTGCGCCGAGGACCGCGCGGTCCAGGCGGTCGAGACCGAGGGAGTCCACGTCGTAGACCTCGAGCGCGGCCTGCGCGATGGGACGGGTGACCAGTCCGTCGGCGCGCACTTCGGCGTAGTCGCGGACCCGGCGCAGCAACCGGTTCGCGATGCGCGGCGTGCCGCGCGACCTGCCCGCGATCTCGGCGGCCGCGTCGGTCTCGATGCCGACGCCGAGGATGTGCGCCGAGCGCTGAAGGATCAGCAGCAGCTCGTCGGGCTCGTAGAAGTCCATGTGACCGGTGAAGCCGAAGCGGTCGCGCAGCGGGCCGGTCAGCGCGCCGGAGCGGGTGGTGGCCCCGACCAGGGTGAAGGGGGCGATGTCGAGCGGGATGGAGGTCGCGCCCGGCCCCTTGCCGACCACCACGTCGACGCGGTAGTCCTCCATGGCCAGATAGAGCATCTCCTCCGCGGGGCGGGCGATGCGGTGGATCTCGTCGATGAACAGCACGTCGCCCTCGACCAGGTTGCTGAGCATGGCGGCCAGATCGCCCGCCCGCTCCAGCGCCGGACCGGAGGTGATGCGCAGCGCGGTGCCGAGTTCACCGGCGATGATCATCGCCATGCTGGTCTTGCCGAGCCCCGGTGGGCCCGAAAGCAGCACATGATCGGGGGTACCGCCGCGCTGCTTGGCGCCGCGCAGCACCAGGGCGAGCTGTTCGCGGACCCGGGGCTGGCCGATGAAGTCGTCGAGCGACTTCGGCCGCAGGCTCGCCTCGATCTCACCGTCGGACTTCAGATAGCTTGCGCTGACCGGGGATTCGGCCGCGCCGGTGTCGTCGTGGTCCATCGTGGCCTATCGGTTCTTGCCGAGCAGCGAGAGCGCGGCGCGCAGTGCGGTGGAGGTGCCCGCGGCGGGCTGGTCGGCCAGCACGGTGTCGACCGCCTGTTCGGCCTGTTTGGCCGGGAAACCCAGCCCGGTCAGCGCCTCGACGACCTGCTCGCGCACGGGGGTGAGCACCGGAGCGGGAGCGCTGCCCGGCGGGCCCGCCTGCACCGGGACGAGGTTCACCTTGTCGCGCAGTTCCACCACCATGCGCTCGGCGCCGCGCTTGCCGATGCCGGGCACCCTGGTCAGCGCCGCGACATTGCTCTCGGCCAGCGCCTTGCGCAGCGCCTCCGGCTCGAGCACCGCGAGCACGGCCATGGCCAGGCGCGGCCCGACGCCGGAGACCGTCTGCAGCAGGCCGAACAGGTCGCGCGCCTCGGTGTCGGCGAAGCCGTACAGCGTCATCGAGTCCTCGCGCACGATCATCGCCGTGTAGAGGCGCGTTTCCTCGCCGCGGGTCAGCGCGGCCAGCGTCGAGGGGGTCGCGTTGAGCCGGTAGCCGACGCCCGCCGCCTCGACCACCGTGTGATCGAGTGCGATCTCCAGCACCTCGCCGCGTACCGACGCGATCACCCGCGCACCGCCTTCCGTTGTTCCGCCAGCCGTTCGGTGTAGCGCCGCCGTGCCTCGGCCGCCTTGGCCTCGGCCTCGGCCATCCGCTCCAGCAGCGGCGCCCGCCAACAATGACAGATCGCCAATGCCAGCGCATCAGCCGCGTCCGCCGGTTTGGGCGCCACCCGCAGCCCGAGGATGCGGGTGACCATCGCGGTCACCTGCGCCTTGTCGGCGGTGCCGTTGCCGGTGACCGCGGCCTTCACCTCGCTCGGCGTGTGGAAGGCCACCGGGATTCCGCGCCGCGCCGCGGCCAGCGCGATCACGCCGCCCGCCTGGGCGGTGCCCATGGCGGTGCGCACGTTGTGCTGGGCGAACACCCGCTCGATCGCGACCGCGGCGGGCCGGTGGGTGTCCATCCAGTGCTCGGCAGCGTCGGCGACGCGCATCAGCCGCTGCGCCAGATCCATGTCCGCGGGGGTGCGCACCACATCGACGTCGAGCGCGGTGACTTTGCGGCCGAGCCCACCCTCCACGATGCTGAGGCCGCACCGGGTGAGCCCGGGGTCGACGCCCATCACCCGCACGAATTCCCCTCTCCCAGACACGAACAACTGTTCGAGAGTCTAACGGAGCGCGGCGCTCCCGGTCACCAGCGACACGATTCGTGACCCCGTGGACGACGCTGCGGGCGCCGTCTGCCCAGCAGCCCGGGCACAGCGGGAGCCAGTGCCAGGGACACACCGCGGGCGCTGCCGACCCGTCCGCCGAGAGCCCCGACAGCCGGAGCGAGGCGGCTGACAAGCGCTGCTGGGCGCAGCCCGTCTCCAGCCCGCGCACGGCCGGAGCGAAGGTGGAGAACCGCCTAGGCCTGCGCGGCGAACGCCGTGTAGGCGCGTTCGTCGAAGAGCACGAAGCGCACGGTCCACACCGCGGTCTCGGCCGCGCGCACGGTCTCGACCGCGATGCGTGCGCCGTCCTCGATCGGCCAGCCGTAGATGCCCGTGGAGATGGCGGGGAAGGCGACAGTGCGGGCCCCGAGTTCATCGGCGACGCGCAGGGATTCGCGGTAGCAGGAGGCCAGCAGCTCGGAACGATCCTCACCCGCCGACCAGACCGGGCCGACCGTGTGCACGACCCAGCGGGCGGGCAACCGGCCCGCGGTCGTGGCCACCGCCTTGCCGGTGGGCAGGCCCTTGCCGTAGCGCGACGCGCGCAGGTCGCGACACGCGGCCAGGATCTCGGGACCGCCCTTGCGATGAATGGCGCCGTCGACGCCGCCACCGCCGAGCAACGAGGAGTTGGCCGCGTTCACCACCGCGTCGACCGCCTGCTCGGTGATGTCGCCGCGCACGAACTCGAGGGAGACCATGCGATGATTCTCCCGCGCCGTGCGGTCCCGCGAAAATACCGAGGCCGCGGCGTTCCCGGAACTACCATCGGTTGATGAGCAACGGTGCGAAAGCCATCCTCGAAGGCGGGCCCGCGGACTTGCCGGAGCGGATCGTTCCCATCACCCCGCCGGGGATCGAGCTCAAAATCCCCTTCAAGGGCGGTTACGAACACTTCAAGGTCACCCAGCGGCAGGCCGACACCGAGTCGGGTCCCCTGACCGTCTACGAATGGTGTGACCGCACGAAAGTGGCCGAATAGCCCCGGGGTGCCCCGCGTGGCGATCCCGATCGGTCGCCCGTGGGTACCGCGCGGTCGCATCCGGCGCGCCGATGTGGACGACCCGACGCGCCCGATCGAGTGATGCGCCGACGCCGTCTGCCGAATTCCGTCGATGGCCGAGTACTACCGCGAGCAGGTCGGCCGACCCCGGAAACGGGCGAGCCCCGGCCGCGTTCCCGGCCGGGGCTCGTCGTCGTGACGGATCAGTCGTCCAGCTGCGCGAGGACCTCGTCGGAGATGTCCACGTTGGTGTAGACGTTCTGCACGTCGTCGCTGTCTTCGAGCGCGTCGACCAGCTTGAACACCTTGCGCGCCCCGTCGGCGTCGACCGCGACCGACACCGAGGGCTGGAAGCCGGACTCGGCGGAGTCGTAGTCGATCCCGGCCGCCTGCAGCGCCTTGCGCACGTCGATCAGATCGCTCGGATCGCTGATGACCTCGAACGACTCGCCGAGGTCGTTGACCTCCTCGGCGCCCGCGTCCAGCACGGCCATCAGCACGTCGTCCTCGGACAGGCCGTTCTTCTCCAGGGTGATGACGCCCTTGCGATGGAACAGGTAGGCCACCGAGCCCGGGTCGGCCATGTTGCCGCCGTTGCGGGTCATCGCGACGCGCACCTCGCCCGCGGCGCGGTTGCGGTTGTCGGTGAGGCACTCGACGAGCACCGCGACGCCGTTGGGGCCGTAGCCCTCGTACATGATGGTCTGCCAGTCGGCGCCGCCGGCCTCTTCGCCGCCGCCGCGCTTGCGGGCACGCTCGATGTTGTCGTTGGGGACCGACGACTTCTTGGCCTTCTGAATGGCGTCGTACAGCGTCGGGTTGCCGTCCGGATCACCGCCACCCGTGCGGGCCGCCACCTCGATGTTCTTGATCAGCTTCGCGAAGAGCTTGCCCCGCTTCGCGTCGATCGCGGCCTTCTTGTGCTTGGTGGTGGCCCATTTGGAGTGGCCGCTCATTCCCTACTTCCTTCGGGTCGGTTTACGGACAACTCCACCAGCCTAGTAGACGCCGTCGGCACGGCTTCGGCCCCCATTCCCTCGTGCGACCGGGGCAGGACTCGCCCGTCCCGCCCGGCGCGCCCAGAACTCAGAGCGAGACCACGTACGCCTCGGGGAAGAAGGCGCCCTCGATGTATTTCGGCGACGCGTAGGCGAAGCCCTTGTCGCCCCAGGCGGTGCCCCAGCTGTTGCGGACGATGAAGTGCCCGCTGGGCAGGTAGCCCACAATGGCCACGGCGTGCCCGCCGCGTTCGGTGCCCGGCGCGAATTCCTCCAGGAAGCCGCCGTTGTCGGTGGCGCTGTCCCAGGTGTCGTCGACCATGAACCCGGCGAGGATCGGGCGACCGTCGGCCAGCACAGTCCGCCATTGCTTGAGGTTCTTGCCGACGTTGAAATACGAGGCGATGCGCAGCGTGGCCGCATGCGCCCAGAAGGTGTTCTCCTGGCCGCGGTACATCTTGGTCTGGATGTGGAACGGCAGCCACGACTCCTCGACCGCGCCGTACTTCTTGCAGACCTCGACGGCCGCCTTCAGCTCGGTGCCCGCGCCCTCGATGAAGGTCTCCGGCCGCTGGAAGAAGGCGTCGGTCTCCTTGGAGGCCATCCACACGAACCGCGGCGAGACGCGGCGGTCGCTGCTCAGTTTGGTCGCGGTCACCATGTGGTAGCGCATCAGTCCGTCGCCGGTTGCCCAGCCGACGCAGGACCCGGTGTCCTCCTGATCGCCGATGGTCCACCAGTCGCGGCGCAGGTCCACCGAGGACGGCAGCGCGCCGACGGCGCCCAGCGCGCCGACGGCCACGGCGTCGGCGAACGTCCAATCCCGCTCGGTGTCGCGGGACGGGACCAGATTGCAGATCCGGGCCTCTGCGGGCACCGGTTGTTGCTTGCCCGCACTGGGTGCGGGGATGACTTCGGTCATGTTCGCGCTTCGTTCGTCGGGTGGTGTCGCCACCACGTCCGGGTCGGTCGGGATCGCCCGGATGGAAGCGATGATTCACCGCCCGTCGCGCCGAAACGCGAGTACTCGGTTACCCGTTTCGCCCGCGCTGCCCGCGCGAACTACGCAGCGCGGACCAACTCGACGAACATGCGGTGCACCCGCAGGTCACCGGTCACCTCGGGGTGGAAGGAGGTGGCGAGCACCTTGCCCTGGCGCACCGCGACGATGCGACCGGCAAACGGACCGGAGGGCACCGTCGCCAGCACCTCGACGCCCTCACCCGCCCGCTCGACCCACGGCGCGCGAATGAACACCGCGCGCACCGGGCCGTCGTCCAGGCCCGCGAAGTCCAGGTCGGTCTCGAAGGAGTCGACCTGGCGTCCGAAGGCGTTGCGGCGCACCGTCATATCGATGCCGGACAGATGCTGCGCGTCCGGACGGGTGTCGAGCACCTCCGAGGCGAGCAGGATCATGCCCGCGCAGGAACCGAAGGCGGGCATGCCTTCGCGCAGCCGCGCGCGCAGCGGTTCGAGCAGCTCGAAGGCCTCCAGCAGCTTGCTGATCGCGGTCGACTCGCCGCCGGGCAGCACCAGCCCGTCCACGGCGGCCAGCTCGGAGGCCCGCCGCACCAGCACCGGTTGCGCGCCGCAGTGCTCGAGCGCCGAGACGTGTTCGCGCACATCGCCTTGCAGAGCAAGAACGCCGATGGTGGGCCGAGACGACGTCTGCCGCGCCTCCGTTGCGGGTGCGGCGACCGATGATGCGTTCACGTCGCCGAGCTTACGAGCCCGGCCGCTGTGGGCGCGCTCACGGTCGCCGTCGCCTGCCCTCACGTCCGCGGGGTACGGATCAGTCCCTCCTGGACGACCGCGGCGACCAGTGTGCCCTCGCGGTTGAAGATCCTGCCTCCGGTGAGCGCGCGACCGAAACCGGCCGAGGGCGAGGCCTGGTCGTAGAGCAGCCAGTCGTCGGCGCGGAACGGGCGCAGGAACCACATCGCGTGATCCAGCGACGCGTCCTGGGTCGGCTCGTCGGGGTGGGTGACCTTGGAGGAGCCGAGCAGCGTCATATCGCTCATGTAGGCGAGCGTGCACACGTGGAACAGCGGGTCGTCGGGCAGCGGGTGCCGGTAGCGGAACCACACCTGCTGCTGGGAGACCACGCCGTCGCGGCGCGACACCGACTCCGGCGGCACGGTGCGGATGTCCCAGTGCTCCCATTCGCGCATCGCCCACAGCCGTTCCGGGCTCATCGAGGTCTGCGCGTCGGGCAGGTTCTCCGGCCCCGCCACCTCGGGCATCACGTCCTGGTGCTCCGGGCCCTCGTCGCCGACGTGGAACGAAGCCGACATGGTGAAGATCGCCGCGCCGTCCTGCACGCCGGTGACCCGGCGGGTGCAGAAGGACCGGCCGTCGCGGATCCGCTCCACCAGGTACACGGTGGGTTCCTGCGGATTGCCCGGACGCAGGAAGTACCCGTGCAGCGAATGCACCTGGAACCGCGGCTCCACCGTGCGCACGGCCGATACCAGGGCCTGCCCGGCGACCTGACCGCCGAAGGTGCGAGCCAGCTGGGTCTTCGTGGACGCGCCACGGAAGATGTCCCGCTCCAGGCGTTCGATCTCCAATGCCTCTTCGATTGTCGCCATGCGCTGAGGTTAACCCGGGGCGTCCGATTCCCCCCGTTCGGCCACCGGTCCAGTCGCGCGAGCGGACGCCCGGAATTCGCGGGCGGCGCCGGGGATGTCGCGCCGGTCACACCACCGAGCGCCTTCGCCGCGGCGACCTCCGCGCGGGCGATCGTGGCCGCGCGGAGGGCGCGGAGCATCCCCGCGGCGGGTCTGCTGTGATGGAGCGGTGCCGCAGTTCGTGCCGATCACCCAGGACGGCCTCGCCGACCTGCTCGTCGACCGGGTCGGGGCGCTGCCCGGCCGCCGTCTGATCGCCGTCGACGCGGCCGACGCCGCACAGCCCGTCGCGTTCGCGCGGCGCGCCGCCGAACGACTGCGCGGAACGGGCCGGTCCGCCGAGGTGGTCTCCCTGCACGACTACGTGCGTCCCGCCTCGCTGCGCATGGAGTTCGGACGCGAGGACGAATACTCCTACCGCACAGCGTGGTTCGACTACGACGCGGTCCGCCGCGAGGTCGTCGGCGCGTTGCGCGAGCACGGCCGCTGGCTGCCCGCGCTGTGGGACGAGGCCGCCGACCGGTCGGCCCGCACCGCCGTCCGCGCCGCCCCCGCCGATCTGGTGCTGTTCCTCGCCGGACCCATGCTCCTCGGCCGCGATCTCGCCTTCGACCTGACGGTGCGCCTCGACCTCAGCGAAGCGGCGCTGCGCCGCCGGACGCCGCCGGACGAGCACTGGACCATCCCGGCCCTGCTGCGCTACGACCGCGAGAATCCCGAGATCCCCACGTTTTCGGCGCGCTGGGACCATCCCGACCGCCCCGCACTGAGCCGCACCTGACCTGGGTGGTCCGCAGAACTCGTTGCGCCGCATGGCGAGACGGCTGGATTCCCGCGCCGCGCCGGGACGGAAAGCGAACACCCGGCCGCGAGACGCGACCGGGTGTCGTTGGCGGACTGGGGATTCGGCGATGTTCGACGAGTGGCACACACAGCGGTAGCGGAGCTTCCGCCACCCCCGACCTTGTGTGCCACTCGTCCGCCGAGACGTGTGCGGCACGATCCGCGCTCGGGCGGATCAGCGCTGTCAGGCGCAGGCGGCCGACTGCTGACCGAGGTTGGTCAGCATTCCGCAAGCCCACGCCTTCTGGACCTTCCAGGTGCCGTTCTCGGCGACGAACGGCACGTCCGCGATGTTCTCCTGACCGTTGAGCACGATCTTGGCCTTGGCGTTGATGGTGTCGCCGAAGGCGGTCACCTCGGTCACCACGACACTCGCACCGGTCTGCCCGTAGGCCTCCGCGAGCCGGCCCGGCAGCTCGGGATCGGCCTCGGCGCCCTGAATCATCGCCAGCTTCTCTTGGTTCGGCACCGCCGGATCGAGCGCCCGCTGCAGTTGCGTGTTCAACTGCTCCACGCTCGGCACCGGCGGCACGTTCGCCGCGGCACTGGCCTTGGCGCTGGTGGTGGTGCGGACCGGCTTGGCATCCTCGCTCTTGTCGTCGCTGCCGCACGCCGTCATGCTCAGCGCGGCCGCGACGGCCAGGCCTGCGATCGCGACTCTTCCGGTCTTGCGAAGCTTCAACTCAGGTCCTTTGCGTTCGAATCGGACGACGTCACCGGCGACCCGTGCAGTTCGCCGTGCATCGAAACCTACTCAGCGGCTCTGTGGGAACTCTGAGATCGCGTTGTGGCGGGCCGAAGAGTCCAAAGACGCGCGAACCAAAACGCCCGGTCCCAGGCTGCAGCCTGGGACCGGGCGTGACGAAAAGGCAAGTGCGGCAGGTGCCGCGGCCCCGATCAGCGCTACCGGACGGAGTCCGTCGAATGTCCGCGCACGACCGGAGCGGAGGCGGAGGTACGCCTCACCAGCCGCGTTCGGCGAGCCGGTGCGGCTGCGCGATCTCCTCGACGTTGATGCCGACCATGGCCTCGCCGAGACCACGCGAGACCTTCGCCAGCACGTCGGGGTCGTCGTAGAAGGTGGTGGCCTTGACGATGGCGGCGGCGCGCTGCGCCGGGTTGCCGGACTTGAAGATGCCCGAGCCGACGAACACGCCCTCGGCGCCGAGTTGCATCATCATGGCGGCGTCGGCCGGGGTGGCGATGCCGCCCGCGGTGAACAGCACGACGGGCAGCTTGCCGGTCTCGGCGACCTCGCGGACCAGCTCGTAGGGGGCCTGCAGCTCCTTGGCCGCGACGTAGAGCTCGTCGGCGGGCAGCGCGGCGAGCTTGCGGAGCTCCTGGCGGATCTGGCGCATGTGGGTGGTCGCGTTCGACACGTCGCCGGTGCCCGCCTCGCCCTTCGAGCGGATCATGGCCGCGCCCTCGGTGATGCGGCGCAGCGCCTCGCCCAGGTTGGTGGCGCCACAGACGAACGGAACGGTGAAGTTCCACTTGTCGATGTGGTTGGTGTAGTCGGCGGGGGTGAGCACCTCGGACTCGTCGATGTAGTCGACGCCGAGGCTCTGCAGGATCTGCGCCTCCACGAAGTGGCCGATGCGGGCCTTCGCCATGACCGGGATGGAGACGGCGCTGATGATGCCCTCGATCATGTCGGGGTCGCTCATCCGGGACACGCCGCCCTGGGCGCGGATGTCGGCGGGCACCCGCTCCAGCGCCATGACCGCCACCGCGCCCGCGTCCTCGGCGATCTTGGCCTGCTCGGGGGTGACGACGTCCATGATCACCCCGCCCTTGAGCATCTCGGCCATGCCGCGCTTGACGCGGGCGGTGCCGACGGTGTTGGTGGTCTCGGGCGTGGTCACGGCAAACTCCTGAGTCATGTGCGCCTATCAAGTCGCGCGGAACGAAACGACCTCATTCTAAGTGGGTCGAGAAAGCCACTTGATAGCCAGTCGAGGGCCACTGGACTGGTGCCGAGATCGGCTCGGGGTCCAGCTGGGCGCGACGTGACGTACGCCATGTCCGCCGGGGATCACCCGCCGGATCCCGGCGAACCCTCCGCTGCCGAGCGAGCCGGCGCACTCACGGAATCGCCGGGTCCACCGGACTCAGATCGGGTTCACCACCAGCAGCTGTGCCCAGTACTCGGCGGCCGCCGGACCGACGATCGGCAAAAGGAAATCGAACAGCAGATACGACATGAACTAGCTACCTCCAACACCAGACAGGAAACGCTCCGCACCGTCGAGGAGCACCGAATCCGGATACCCGCCGGGGCGCGATCCAGTCACGAAGCTATCACGATCGTGAAGCAGATCACAGGCGCGTCAAGTGGGCTCAGCGGATGGAACGGACCTCGGGATCGTCGGATCCGGCCGCGATCGTGGCGGCCTCCGGGAGCAGTTCGTCGAGGTGGTAGGGGTAGACGGTCTCGCCGGACCGGTCGATGGCGGCGATGTCGGCGGGTGCGCACCACCGGTGCCCGGTGATGGATCGACGCTCGATCACGGTGGGGCTGCCCGGGTCGGGCGTGAAACCGCGCACCCGCAGCGCGAAGAACAGCTCCTCGGCGCGGATCAGCTGCCCGTCGAACGGGAACACCGCGACGCGCCGCCAGATCGGACCGCGCAGGCTCTCCGTATCGGCGCGGTGCCCGGTCTCCTCCCACAGTTCGCGCACGGCGGCGGCGCGCAGCGTCTCCCCCGGCTCCACCCCGCCGCCGATGGTGAACCAGAACGAGACCTGCGGGGTCTTCGGATCGTTACCGCGCATCAGCAGCACCCGGTTCTGCTCGTCGAGCAGCACGATCCGCGCCGACGTCCGGATGGTGTCCACCGAGAGACCGGTCGACGCGGCGGGAGTCGCGCGCTCGGTGATCTCGAAATACGTGGGCAGCGGCGCGGTGCCGCCCAGGTGCAGCAGGCGCACCGGACGGCGGGTGCGCAGCGCGAGCGTGTCGCGGACCGCGTCGTTGTGGAAGCGCCGGGCGATCAGCACCCTGGCCTCCGCGTCGGCGAGCTCGGCGACCAGCTGCGGGCGCAGTTGCGCGATATCGACGGCCGACAGCGCCGAGGAAAGCTGGTTCTCCACCGTCTCGCGCTCCGCGCGTCCGGCGCGTTCGGCCCGATCGGCCAGGCCGGACAGGCGTTTGGCCTGGTCGGCGAGCGCCGGATCGGAGACCGGGCCCGCGATCGCCATCGCCACCGCGCGGGCGACCACCGCCCGCCGCGCCAGCGCCGAGTCCAGCGCCTGCCAGGACTGGTCGGAGCGCACGTGCAGCCGGTCCAGCCGGTTCGCCGTGGAGTAGGCCCACAGGCCGATCGCGACGACGATGGCCGCGACGAGTGCGAGAACGAGGACCGTTGTGGCCGAGAAGGTGATCATCCGGCGGCACGCACCCGGATGTCGCCGATGGTGACGGTCTCGTACACGCGCAGGATCTGCTCGGCCACCACGGGCCAGTCGTATTCGCCGACCACCTGATTCGCGGTGTGCACCAGCGATTCCCTGCGCACCTCGTCGGTCAGCACGGAGTTCAGCGCGGCCGCAAGCCGAGCCGAATCGCCGACGGGGACGAGCACGCCCGCGGTTCCGTCGCGCAGTACCCGGCGGAACGCGTCGAGTTCGCTGGCCACCACGGCGGTGCCCGCGGCCATGGCTTCGATCAGGATGATGCCGAAGCTCTCGCCGCCGAGGTTCGGCGCCACGTAGACGTCGGCGCTGCGCATGGCCGAGGCCTTCTCCTCGTCGGAGACCTGGCCGAGAAAGCGCAGGTGCCCGGCGTTCGGCCCGGCCTCGCGGCGCAGTCGCTCCTCGTCACCGCGCCCGACGATCAGGATCTCCACGTCGGGGTGGCGGCGCACCAGCTCCGGCAGCGCGCCGAGCAGCACGTCCATGCCTTTGCGCGGTTCGTCGTACCGGCCGAGGAACAGCACCGTACCGCCCGCCCGCGGGTAACCGGGCAGCATCGGCGCACGCGCGAAGGCGGTGACGTCGACGCCGTTGGGAATCTCCACCGCGTCGGAGCCGAGCGCCTCCACCTGCCAGCGCCTGGCCAGCTCCGAGACCGCGATCCGGCCGCTGATCTTCTCGTGGTACGGCCGCAGCACGCCCTGAAAAGTGCTGAGCACCAAGGATTTCGTGGTCGAGGTGTGGAACGTCGCGACGATCGGGCCCTCGGCGATCTTGAGCGCGAGCATGGACAGGCTCGGCGCGTTGGGCTCGTGGATGTGCAGCACGTCGAAATCGTTGCCGTCGATCCAGCGGCGGATCCTGGTGTAGGCCATGGGCCCGAAAGAGAGCCGGGCCACCGAGCCGTTGTAGGGAATCGCCACCGCGCGTCCGGCCGAGACCACGAACTCCGGCAGCGCGGTGCCCTCCGAGGCGGGCGCGAGCACGCTCACCCGGTGCCCGCGCTCGATGAGCACCCTGGCCAGGTCCACCACATGCGCCTGCACACCGCCGGGCACGTCGAACGAGTACGGGCAGACCATGCCGATCTTCACGAGGCCTCGTCTCTGCCGTTCTGTGCCGCCAGCTCGGTCTGCGCTGCGGCGATCCTGGCCCGGCGTTCCTCGGACAGATCGCTCTCCCACAGCGGTTGCAGCATGTGCCAGTCGGCCGGGTGCGCGGCGATGTTGGCGGCGAAACGGTCCGCAAGCAGCTGCGTCGCCGCCGCCACGCCACCCGAGACATCCACCGGCTCTTCGCATTTCAGGCCCCAGGCCTCCACGTCGTCGTCGGCGACGGTGAACCAGGCGTGCACCGGCACGAGCGCGGCGCCGGTCTCGACGGCCAGCTTGGCCGCCCCCGCGGGCAGCCAGGTGCGCTCACCGAAGAAGGTGACCGGCACTCCGCGACCGGTGAGATCGCGCTCGCCCATCAGGCAGACGATCTTGTTGTCGCGCAGGCGATCCGCCAGCACGCCGAACGGCGGCTGCTCGCCCCCGGTCAGCGGGAACACCTCGAAACCGAGGCTCTCCCGGTAGGCGACGAAGCGCTCGAACAGCGACTCCGGCTTCAGGCGCTCGGCGATCGTGGTCAGACCGCCGTAGTTCTGGACACACCACATCCCGGCCATGTCCCAGTTCCCCGAATGCGGCAGCACCAAGATCACGCCGCGCCCCTCGGCCAGCGCCGCGTCCAGGTGCTCCAGTCCGTCCACCGGCAGCCGCGCCGACTTGCCCAGCGCCGCATGATCCATCGTCGGCAGCCGGAACGCCTCGCGCCAGTACCGCGCGTAGGAGCGCATGCTCGCCCGGATCAGGTCGTCGGGCACCTGCTCCGGCGGCACGTCGAGCACGCGGGCCAGATTGCGCCGCAACTGGATCGGGCCGCCGTTGCGCGCCGCGCGTTCGCCGCCCCAGTCGAACAGCCTGCGCGCCGCGCCCTCCGGAAGCGCACGGACCAGTCGCCAGCCCGTCGCGTATCCGGCGTCGCTCAACCGTTCCGCGATACTCACCGCTCCCCCGATCCCACACCACCGACGATACGACCGAAAACCTGGACCAGTGCGCGGACTTCCGGCGCGCTCACCGCGCCTCCTGCGGCGCGGCGGGCGGGATCACCTCGCGCGCGCCGGGCGAATTGCGCACCGCGAGCACCCGCTGGAACACCGTCACGATGCTGAGCACCGCGAGGATCCACATGGCCACGTGCACCGCCCAGGTGAGCCACTCGATTCCCCAGTGACCGCCGAGCCCGGTGAGGCCCGCGCCGACGAGCACGATGATCAGCCGGTCGGGGCGCTCGATGATGCCGCCGTCGGCGGACAGGCCGCTCGCCTCGGCGCGCGCCTTGGCGTAGGAGATCACCTGCGAGGTCACCAGTACCACCAGGGTGGCGAAGAACAGCCACTTGCTGTGCTCGTGGTACACCGCCCACCAGGCCAGGCCGCCGAAGATCGCGCCGTCGGCGACCCGGTCGCAGGTGGCGTCCAGCACCGCACCGTATTTCGTGCCGCCGCCGCGGGCGCGCGCCATGGCGCCGTCGAGCATGTCGAACATGACGAACAACCAGATCACCATCGTTCCCCAGAACAGGTGACCGGTCGGGAAGAGCGTGACCGCGGCGGTGATCGAGGCGGCCGTGCCGATCAGGGTGACGGCGTCCGGCGTCAGGCCGGTGCGCACCAGCGCCTTGCCCAGCGGAGCGGTGGCCTTGGCGAACGTCTCGCGGCCGAAGAAGCTCAGCACCGGCTACACCCGCGCCCGGTCGGTTCGGACGAACGACGCAGCGCGACGGTGGTTCACTCCGTCTCCTTCCACGCGGCGGCGAGCAGGGCTCTGGTCTCGCGCAGCAACTGCGGCATCACCTTGACCCCGCCGACCACGGTGATGAAGTTCGCGTCGCCGCCCCAGCGCGGCACGATGTGCTGGTGCAGGTGGTCGGCCAGCGAGCCGCCCGCGATGCCGCCGAGATTGAGCCCGACGTTGAAGCCGTGCGGGCGCGAGACGCTCTTCATCACCCGGATGGCCCGCTGCGTGAACGCCATCAGCTCGGCGCTCTCGGCCTCGGTGAGGTCCTCCAGGTTGGCCACCCTGCGGTACGGCACCACCATCATGTGCCCGGGGTTGTACGGGTACAGGTTGAGCACCGCGTACACCAGCTCACCGCGGGCGACGATCAGGCCGTCCTCGTCGGACATCTTGGGAATGTCGGTGAACGGGTGTCCGGTGGCGTCCGTCGGACGGGATCCCGCGGCCTCGGTGATGTACGACATCCGGTACGGGGTCCAGATTCGTTGCAGCCGATCGGGGTCGCCCGCGCCGATGTCCACGATGTTCCCCTGCTCCGTGTCGTCCAAGCCGTACAGCCCGTCCGCGGTCATGCCCGGCCCGCCGACACGATCTCGAACCCCTCGGCAGTGGGCGAGGTGTTCTCGCGGCGCGCGATCCACGCCACGACGGTGGCCACCGCGTCGGCGACCGGCACCCCGTTGACCTGGGTGCCGTCCCGGAAGCGGAAGCTCACCGCGCCCGCGTTCACGTCGCGCTCGCCTGCGAGCAGCATGAACGGCACCTTCTGCGCGGTGTTGTTGAAGATCTTCTTCTGCATCCGGTCGTCACTGCGGTCCACCTGGGCGCGGATGCCCTGGTCGTGCAGCAGCTCGATCACCCGATCCAGGTGCGGCGCAAAGGCTTCCGCGACCGGGATGCCGACGACCTGCACCGGCGAGAGCCAGGCGGGGAAGGCGCCCGCGTAGTGCTCGGTGAGCACGCCGAAGAAGCGTTCGATGGAGCCGAACAGCGCGCGGTGGATCATCACCGGCCGCTGCTTGGTGCCGTCGGAGGCGGTGTATTCCAGGTTGAAGCGCTCGGGCAGGTTGAAGTCGAGCTGAATGGTCGACATCTGCCAGGTGCGGCCGAGCGCGTCCTTGGCCTGCACCGAGATCTTCGGACCGTAGAACGCCGCCCCGCCCGGATCGGGCACCAGTTCCAGGCCGGAGGCCGAGGCGACCTTGGAGAGGGTCTCGGTGGCCTCCTCCCAGATCTCGTCGGAGCCGACGGACTTCTCCGGGTCCTTGGTGGACAGTTCCAGGTAGAAGTCGTCCAGGCCGTAGTCCTTGAGCAGATCGAGCACGAAGCGCAGCGTGTCGGTCAGCTCCGCGTGCATCTGCTCCTTGGTGCAGTAGATGTGCGCGTCGTCCTGGGTCATGCCGCGCACCCGGGTCAGGCCGTGCACCACGCCCGACTTCTCGTAGCGGTAGACCGAGCCGAACTCGAACAGCCGCAGCGGCAGCTCCCGATACGACCGGCCGCGGGCGCGGAAGATCAGGTTGTGCATCGGGCAGTTCATCGGCTTGACGTAGTAGTCCTGGCCGGGCTTGCGGACGGTGCCGTCCTCGTTGAGCTCCGCGTCCAGGTGCATGGCCGGGAACATGCCGTCCTTGTACCAGTCCAGGTGGCCGGAGACCTCGAACAAATGACCCTTGGTGATGTGCGGGGTGTTCACGAACTCGTAGCCCGCGGCCACGTGGCGGCGGCGCGAGTACTCCTCGAGCTCCTTGCGGATGATGCCGCCCTTGGGGTGGAACACCGGGAGGCCGGAGCCGAGTTCGTCGGGGAAGCTGAACAGGTCCAGTTCCAGGCCGAGCTTGCGGTGATCGCGGCGCTCGGCCTCGGCGAGCAGGTGCAGGTGCTCGTCCATGGCCTCCGGGGATTCCCAGGCGGTGCCGTAGATGCGCTGCAGGTCCTCGCGGTTCTGGTCGCCGCGCCAGTAGGCGGCCGAGCTGCGGGTCAGCTTGAAGGCCGGGATGAACTTGGTGGTGGGGATGTGCGGGCCGCGGCACAGGTCGCCCCAGATCTTCTCGCCGGTGCGCGGATCCAGGTTGTCGTAGACGGTCAGCTCTTTGCCGCCGACCTCCATGACCTCGGGGTCGTCGATGCCGGACTTGTCGCTGATCAGCTCGAGCTTGAACGGCTCCCCTGCCAGCTCGACGCGGGCCTCGTCGATCTCCACCACGCGACGCGAAAAGCGCTGCGCGCCTTTGACGATCTTCTTCATCCGGGATTCCAGCTTGGCCAGATCCTCGGGAGTGAACGGGCGGTCGACCCGGAAGTCGTAGTAGAAGCCGTCCTTGATGGGCGGGCCGATGCCGAGCTTGGCTTCGGGGAACTCCTGCTGCACGGCCTGGGCGAGCACGTGCGCGGCGGAGTGCCTGATCACGCTACGGCCGTCCTCGGTGTTCGCGGCGACCGCCTCGACCTCGACGTCGGTGTCCGGAATCCAGGACAGGTCCTTGAGCGCGCCCTCGGCGTCGCGCACCACGACGACGGTATCGGGTCCCTTGGTCGGCAGACCCGCCTCGCGCACCGCGGCGCCCGCCGTAGTCCCGGCCTGCACCCGGACGAGGGTGGCTGGGCTTATCGGGGCTGAGGTGGTCACGGCTGCGCTCTCCTTGGCGTTTACGTGGGCGGGCCTGTTCCCGCGCGGCGGCACCGGGCGGCAATCGCTCCGGCGCGACCAATGCTAGCGGTCCCGCCGACGCGCGATTCGCGCCGGTCGCGAGCGCCTCGGGCCTGGCCGCACGAGCCGGTGGCCGTGTTCCCCGCCGGGTTCTGGGCGTATCCGGTGCGGGGTCGGTGTGCTCGCGAAACCTGGTGTCGCCGTGGGGTAGCTCGTTGTCGGCGTGTCGGCACCCATCTTGCAGCACATCCGTGCGCGCGCAACTCGAATATCGCCGCCGCGAGCGGACCGGATCAGGACTCCGCGGCGAGCTTCGCGAGCAGCGCCTCGCGTTCGGCGACGGGGCGTTTGGGGCAGCTCGTGCACATCTCGCAGCCCGGGATCTCGAAGACGAGGCAGCAGGAGATCCGGCGGACGAAGGTGCGGCCGCCGATCGTCACGAAGCGCGGCGCGGGCAGCTTCCCGCCCACCAGCGCGGCCAGCTCGGCTCCCGCTTCGCCGTCGCCCGCGTCCAGGGCGCGGTTGCCCATCGCGTCGGCGACGATCGCCCACAGCGCGGGCACGCCTGCCCCGGACACGGCGGCCACGGCCGGGATCACCACGGCCAGGGTCTCCCGCAGGACAGCCGCGGACCGCGCGGCGTCGGGTGCGTCACAGGCGGCGATCCGGACGCGCTCGACGCCGCCGTCGGGGCGGATCTCGCAGTCGATGCGATCGAGCGCCGGTTCCCGCGGCGGCCCCGTCGCCGCGGCGCGCGCCAGCGGCTCCACCAGCGCGGAGGCGACCATGCACCACCACAGCGTGCCCGCGATACGCGGCGAGGAGGTACCCCAGGACCGGCCCATCTCCGCGATCCGCGCGGTCAGCCAGTCCGGCCGCGTGAGCGTCGTGCCGGGGACCGTGCTCACCACGCCAGGGGACTGCGCAACCATTCCGATTCGACTCCGATCCAGCCGCCGACCAATCCGAACGTGCCGAGAACCCAGAGCGTCGCGACCACCAGCAACACAGTGGCTATTGCCGCGGTCGCCCGCATGGCCACGCCCAGCGAGGCATACCAGGCCATACCCTGCCGGTACCTGTCCCGCAGCCAGGCCAGCGCCCGGCGCGCCCAGGCGAATTCGGTGGCGAGGATGCCGAGTCCGGCGAACACGATCGCCCAGCCGGGACCGGGGTACGGGATCGCCAGGATGCCGAGTGTCAGCACCAGAACGCCGATCACCGCCACACCGATCCGGTAGGCGAGGTTCAGCGTAGGCCGGTTGGCGACTCCGGTGCGGAAGGCGCGCCACCCGGTCGGCTCGTCGGTCGGTCTCTGGTCCAGCTCGGCACTCACATCAGCCAGCGTACGAGAACGCCGGCACCTGGCATCGCGATCGCACGCTGGCAAACACGGAGAAAACCCGCGGGAACCGAGGCGGCTCCCACGGGTCGTCCCTGCGTATCGATCAGACCAGCGCGGGCACGGCCGCGTCATCGATGTGGGCCAGCCCGTCGACCGTCACCTCGATGACCCGCGCGTTGGCGATGTCGAAGAACAGACCCGAGACACGGACGCCGCGCGCGAGCACCGCCCTGTGCACCGCCGGGTGCCGGTGCAGCGTCTCCAGCTGCAGCGCGACATTCACCATGCTCAGCTGGTCCACCTCGCCGTAACCCGCGACGCGGGCGGCCTCGGCCACCGGATGACCGGCACGGAACCTGTCCAGGCTCGGATGCGCGTGCGCCAGCCACGGCCCGATGCCGGGACCGGTGTCCGCGCCCGAGTACAGCGCCTTCATGGCGCCGCAGGACGAGTGACCGCAGACGACCACCGAACGCACGTCGAGCTCCTCGAGCGCGAACACCAGCGCCGCCTCCACCGAGGCGTCACCCGCCTCCGGCACCAGGTTGCCGACGTTGCGGACGGTGAACAGATCACCGGGGCCGCTGTTGGTGATGACATTGGGCACGATGCGGGAGTCGGAGCAGGTCAGGAAGAACGAGTCCGGATCCTGCCGGTCGGCCAGCCCGTCCAGGTGCGGCCGCACCACGTGCGCGTGGCTGCGGTGGAAGGCCGCGACGCCCGCGGCGAGCGGGTTGGGGTGTTCGTCCTCGTGCCGCCACGGCCCGAGAATCTCGTCCCATACCGCGCGACCGAAACCGCGCGCGGGCGGTCCGGACAGCGCGTCGGCCATCCGCACGCTGCCGATCTCCACGAACTCGACGCTGCCGCCGCCGTGTTCCTGGTGACGCACCCACTCCTCGATGGCCTCGAACGCGGCGTGGTCGAGGAAGTCGACGGTCATCTCGACCGTCACATCGGCGCCCGCGGGCACCTTGGCCAGCTCGGCGGACAGCTTCGGCAGCGCGAGGAAGGTGCAGGAACCGTCGATGGTGACCAGCCAGCGCTGCGACTGCGGGATCTGCTTGGCGGTGATCGCCACCCGCACCACTCGCCACAGCAGCAGGCCGAAGGCCAGCGCGAGACCGATCATCACGCCCTCGAGCAGGTTCAGGAAGACCACGCCGAGGATCGTCGCCGCGTAGACCAGCAGGTCGCCGGTGCGGCGGGCCAGCTTGATGTGGGCGAGCTTGACCAGCTGGATGCCGATCACGATCAGCAGGCCCGCCAGCGCGGCCTTCGGAATCTGCTGCACGACAGCGGCCAGCGCCACCGAGAACAGCAGGACCCAGACGCCGTGCATGATCGCCGAGGCACGGCCGCGGGCGCCGGCGTGGACATTGGTGGCGCTGCGCACGATGACACCGGTGACCGGCAGGCCGCCGAGCAGGCCGGACAACACATTGGCCGAACCCTGCCCGATCAGCTCACGGTCGAAGTTGGTGCGACGTCCGGTGTGCATCTTGTCGACGGCGACGGCGGAGAGCAGGCTCTCCACGCTGGCGATCAGCGCGATGGTGAGCACCATGATCGCCACCGCGGACCAGCCGCCGTCCGGGATCTGCGGCAATCCGACGGCGTCGAACAGCGAGCCGTCGAGCACGATGCGCTCGACCTCGGTCGGCAGCACCATCGACAGCAGCGTGCCGAGGAACACCGCCACCAGCGGGCCGGGCACGACCCGGATCTTCTCCGGCGCGAACCGCCAGCCGAGCATCACCGCGATCACCACGGCGCCGACCAGCGCGTCGCCGCCGTGCAGCGAGATCAGCTGACCGGGCAGCTCGACGAGGTTGTTCCAGGCCGAGCTGTGCGACGCCCCGCCGAGCAGCACGTGGATCTGCTGCAGCGCGATGGTGATACCGATGCCCGCGAGCATCGCGTGCACCACGACGGGCGCGACAGCGAGTGCTGCGCGCGCGATGCGGCTGAGCCCGAAGATGATCTGCAGCACACCCGCGGCGACCACGATGAAACAGGTGACCCGCCAGCCGAACTTGTCGATGGACTCGGCGACCACGACGGTCAGGCCCGCGGCCGGACCGCTGACCTGCAGGACCGAGCCGCCGAGGGTACCCGCGACGATGCCGCCGATCACGGCGGCGATGAGGCCGGCGGCGACGGGCGCGCCGGAGGCGAGGGCGATGCCGAGCGACAGCGGCAGCGCGACCAGGAAGACCACGATCGACGCAGGTAGATCGTGGCGCAAGACGGATCTCAGACGATCGGACAGAGCGCCAGGGCCTCGGCCCTGCGCGGGTGGGGACAGCGGTGGAGCGAGATCGCTCTCGACAGCCATGACTTCTCCTTCGCCGACTCGACGCCGAGGCGCCGAGGTCGGTTGACGATCAACATGTCCAGCAGGGCAATAGACCGCGAACCGGCATCTCGCGGTGAAGCAGTTCCCGACACGGCACCGGGCCGAGATGTAAACCTGGTCAAGGGTATTGGTAAAGACTTAGCAAAGCCTGAGAACTGCGATGAAAGTGTCACTTTCTATATCGCGATTTCGGTGTGAAATCGTTCACAACTTCATCCAAATACGCCGTCGCACAGCCCCTTCCGTTCGTAATCCGCTCCGCTGACTCAGACCGGCTCGGCCGCGGGATGGCTGCCCGCATCGTCGAACTCCGCGATTCCGTCCACCCGCACCTCGATGACCCGTGCGGTCGCGATATCGAAGAACAGGCCGGACACCACCACCCCGCGCTGCTCGATCCCGCGGCGCACGGCGGGATAGGCGCGCAGCGTCTCCAACTGCACCGCCACATTCACCATGCCCAGCTGATCGACCTCGCCGAACCCGGCCAGCGCCGCGGCCTCGCCGACCGGATGCCCGAGCCGGAATCGCTCCAGCGTCGGCCTGGCATGCGCCAGCCAGTCCCCCAGCCCCGGCCCGGCCTGCACCTCCCGGTGCAGCGCCTCCATCGCGCCGCAGCCGGAGTGCCCGCACACCACCACCGCGCGCACGTCCAGCTGTTCGAGCGCGTAGACCAGCGCGGCTTCGACCGAGACGTCGGTGCCGCCGACCGGCGCAAGATTGCCCACGTTGCGCACGGTGAACAGGTCGCCGGGGCCGCTGTTGGTGATGACGTTGGGCACGATCCTGGCGTCGGCGCAGGTCAGGAAGAACGAGTCCGCGTCGTGGCGGTTGCGCAGGCCGTCCAGGTGCGGGCGCATGAGGTGCGCGTGGCCGCGGTGATAGGCCACGATGCCGGCGGCGATCCGGTCCACCCGGCTGCCGGTGCGCCGCCACGGACCGATCACCTCCTCGAGCACCTTGCGCGCGTGGCCGCGCTCGGGCGGGCCGTGCACCACCGCCGCCATCCGCGCGGCGCCGATCTCAGCGAAATCGACTGCGGCGCCGTGCTCTTCGCGCTGCCGCGCCCAGTCGGTGATCAGCTCGTAGGAGGCGTGGTCGAGGAAGTCGACCGTCATCTCGACCGTCACCGGGACGCCGGGGGGCACCTTGGCCAGCTCCGCGGTGAGCTTCGGGAGCGCGAGGAAAGTGCAGGTGCCGTCGATGGTGACCACCCAGCGCCGCGCGTGCGCCACCGGCTCGGCCACGATCGTCACCCTGACCACCCGCCACAGCAGCAGCGCGACCGACAGCGCGAGCCCGATCGCCATGCCCTGCAACAGATTCAGGAACACCACCCCGAGCACCGTCGCCAGGTAGACGGCCAGGTCGCCGTTGCGCACGGCCAACCGGATGTGCGCCAGCTTGATCAGTTGCACGCCGATCAGGATGAGCAGACCGGCCAGCGCCGCCTTGGGAATCTGCTGCACGAGCCCGGCCAGCGCCACCGCGAAGACCAGCACCCAGAGTCCGTGCAGAACGGTCGCGGCCCTGGTCTGGGCGCCCGCATGGGCATTGGTGATGCTGCGCACGATCACCGCGGCGATCGGCAGGCCGCCGAGCAGGCCGGAGGTCACGTTCGCCGCGCCCTGCCCGATCAGTTCGCGGTCGAGGTCGGTCCGGTTGCCCAGCCGCACCTTGTCCACCGCCATCGCCGAGAGCAGCGTCTCGACGCTGGCGATGAGCGCGATCGTGATCATCGTGACGGCCACCGCGAACCAGCCGCTCGCGGGGATCGCGGGCAGACCGATGGCGTCGAACATCGAGCCGCTCAACACGATTCGATCCACGTGGCTGTGCAGCAGCAGCGAAAGCACCGTCGCCGCCACCACCGCCACCAGCGGGCCGGGCACCGTGCGCACCCGGCGCGGCAGGAAGCGCCACACGATCAGGATCGCGATCACCACCAGACCCGCGCACAGGTCGCCTTGGTGCACCGACATCAGCTGGTGCGGTAGCTGGATCAGGCTCTGGAACGGCGAACTCAGCGACGCGCCGCCTAGCAGCACGTGCACCTGCTGCAGCGCGATGATCACGCCGATGCCCGCCAGCATCCCGTGCACCACCACCGGGGCGATAGCCAGTGCTCCGCGCGCGATCCGGCTGAGCCCGAACAAGATCTGCAACACACCCGCCCCTACGGTGATGAAACAGGTTGCCGCCCAGCCGAAATGGTGGACGCTCTCGGCGACCACCACGGTGAGGCTCGCGGTCGGCCCGCTGACCTGGACTGCCGAGCCGCCGAGCAGCCCGGCCACCACGCCCCCGACCACCGCCGCGATCAGACCCGCCGCGACGGGCGCGCCGGACGCGACCGCGATGCCTAGCGAAAGAGGAAGGGCGACAAGGAAAACCACGACGGAGGCGGGGACATCGTGGTGTAGAACGCGGGCGAGCTGCGACGTCCGTGGTGCGGGATCGGTGTCGGTCGACATAGTTCTCCTTCGCCGTCTCGGCGGCAGCCGATCCGGTTCATCGGGGCAACATGCACTGGCATCGAAAGCGAGCGGCGGGCGAAGCTTGGTGGAGCGACTCGGTGAAGCGCGGAGCGAGCGGGTTCAGCGACGCTGTGGATCCAGCGGGTGAAGCGGCGACCTCAGGCGCACAGGTCACCCTAAGAGTAAAGACTTCGCAAAGCGCGTGGAAAGTTATACGGTGCAGATGGGGCAACTGCTATCAAAACGTGATGCAAGTCACAGTTGCGGCGGGCGTCGGAACCCGCGAAACGGCACGGGCGGACCGGGGTGACCGCCGGTCTGCGGAATTGGTCCTCGCGCAGCAGGTCCTGCCGGATGGTCCGCACGATTCGCCGCGGACAGAACCCGTGCGGTGATGTTGCGAACTCGATTCGCCAAGGGGCGCAGGCGCGCCGAGCCGCAACGCTCGGCCGACGGACGCGTCGGCCGAGCGTTGCGGCTGGGCGAGTTACCGGGCGTCGGCCGCGGCCAGCGCAGGAGCGTTGTCGACGGCGGCCTGCGGGTAGGTCGGGTACTCGATGCCCGAGATGTACTGCACCGTCCGCACCACCTGGCACGAGTAGCCGAATTCGTTGTCGTACCAGACGTACAGGATCGCGGTGTCGCCCTCGACGATCGTGGCATTGGCGTCGATGATCGCCGCGGCGCGCGATCCGATGAAATCGCTGGAGACCACGTCGGTGGCGGCGGTGTAGTCGAGGTTGCGGCTCAACGGCCCGGAGAGCGAAACCTGACGCAGGTACTCGAGCACGTCGCTCTTCGTCGTCTCCCGCTCGAGCTGCAGGTTCAGAATCGCGACCGACACGTCGGGGGTGGGAACGCGGATCGAGTTGCCGGTGATCTTCGCCTTGAAGTCCGGCATCGCCTTCGCGACCGCGGACGCGGCGCCGGTTTCGGTGAGCACGAGGTTGAACGGCGCGGACCGACCGCGGCGGTCGGCCTTGTGGTAGTTGTCCAGCAGGTTCTGGTCGTTGGTGAACGAGTGGACCGTCTCCACGTGACCGCGGACGATGCCGTACTCGTCGTCCATGGCCTTGAGCGGCGGAACGATCGCGTTGGTCGTGCACGAGGCGCACGAGAAGATCTGCTGCGACAGGTCCTGGTCGCGGTGGTTGACGCCGTGCACGATGTTCGGCACGTCGCCCTTGCCGGGCGCGGTGAGGACGACCTTCGCGATGCCGGGGCGCAGGTGCTGTGACAGGCCGTCGCGATCGCGCCACTTACCGGTGTTGTCGATCAGGATCGCGTCGTCGATACCGTACTCGGTGTAGTCGATCGTCGTCGGATCATCGCTGTAGATGAACTTGATCACGTTCCCGTTCGCGATGATCGTGTTGTTGTCGGCGTCGACCTTGATGGTGCCGTTGAACTGGCCGTGCACCGAATCCCTGCGCAGCAGCGACGCGCGCTTGACCAGGTCGCCCTCGCCTCCCTTGCGCACCACCACGGCGCGCAGGTTCAGCCCGTTGCCGGAACCGACCTTCTCGATGAGCAGGCGAGCGACCAGACGACCGATGCGGCCGAAGCCATAGAGGACGACATCCCTCGGGCCCTGCGACTCCTTGTTGCCGTTTGTCACGTCGACCAGGACCGTTTCGGCGAACTCGCGGATCGACAGTCCGCGATCGTCGGCGCGATACGCCATGACCAGCTGACCGATGTCGATCTTGCACGGCCCCAGATCCAGCTCGCTGAGCACTCGCAGGAAGGGAAGGGTCTCGTCCACCGACAACTCTTCGCCCTCGATCTGCCGCGCGAAGCGGTGCGTCCGCAGGATGCTGATCACCGACTTGTTCACCAGCGAACGGCTGTGCAGCAGGATCGTCACACCCTTCGCCCGATACAACGTGCCGATGATGGGAATCATCGCCTCCGCAGCGGCTTCCTGAGCATTCCAGCGGTCAAGTTGTTCGGTAGTCAACACACGTCCTCGGATTTCTCGGTCTCTTCGCCGCAACGATGCTAATGAGGGCCTGGAAATCACAGAGGGCGGATCCCCACTCGTGAGGTCGCCGGGTGGTTGCGCCGCTCGGTCACACGTCTGGTTCGAGCTCTGCTCGCCGGCGCGTCGCGTGGACAGGGACGCGCCAATCGAGTCCTGCCCAAAGCAATTCCGAGCGGAACGACATCGACGGGCTGGCGGTAGTTCCGTCGGTCACCGCCGCACGTGCGAGTTCGAGCCTTCATCGCGCGGCATGACAGAGTAGCGATTGTCACAGCGATGCGGACCACCAGTGCATTGTCTCGCCCATCGCATCCGGGCCACGGCCCAGCTCGGCGAGACGACCGTCACGCCGACGTCGAGCCGGATCCCGCTGGACAGTGATCAGTATTCGTTCATGAACCTTTCCAGGACCGGGCCGACGACGACCATGGCATGCGGGTGGCTCAGCTCGAGGTGGCGTGCGTCGACGATCGTGTTGTGCATGTTGCCGGTGACGTACGGGCGCCATGTCCGCACGAGAGCGCCGTCGTCCATGCGGTCTTTGCCTGCGGTGAAGAACACCACCTCTCCGTCGAAAACTTCTGGCCGGTGATCGGCCGCGATCTTGCTCGCGGTCTCGAAACTCTCCATCACGCGGTCCGCCTGTTCGGCGGTGAACAGCCCGGTGCCGACCACCTGGTCCCGGATGACCGCCCACGCCTGTTCGTGCGTGTCCGCCTGCACCCCGTCACCGAGGTCGAACAGTTCTCGCCAACCGCCGAGTAGGTCCGCCATCAACTCTCCCGGCGCGGGCTCGTCCCCGGTGGTGATCGTCGCAGCTGCCGTCGGATCCGAGGCGTCGGCGGAGGAATCCAGCAGGGCCAGCGTTCCGACGAGCTCACCATCGCGCTGAAGCTGCACTGCCATCTCGTGCGCGATCTGCCCGCCCAGCGACCAGCCGAGCAAGTGGTACGGCCCGCTCGGCTGTATCCGGCGAATCTCGGCCACATACCGCTCGGCCAATTCGTTCACGGAATCCGCACGTGGTTCGCCCGCCACGACATGCGGATCCTGCAAGCCGTATACCGGTCGATCCTTGTCCACATGTTCGACCACGCCGCCGTAGAACCACGCCAATCCCCCGGCGGGGTGCACAGCGAAGAGGGCGGGCTTCGATCCGCCGGCACGCAGCGGAAGCAGTACCTCCAGACCGGAGCCGCCCTCGGCCTCATCGACCCTGCGCGCCAGCGCCTTCGGTGTCGCATCGTCGAACATCCATGGCAACGCGATCGTCACACCGCGAGCACGCAGTTCGGTCACCACCATCGTGGCCAGCAGCGAATTGCCGCCCAGGTCGAAGAACCCCTCCGAGATCCCGACCCGCGTGACGCCCAAGACCCGCGCGTATACGTCGCTGATCGCTTTCTCGGTATGCGTCCGCGGCGCGACGAACTCGTCCACCGATACCTCGAAATCGGGAGCAGGCAAGGCGTTTCGATCGAGCTTGCCGTTGACGGTCAACGGCAGATCGGGCAACACCATCACTGTCGACGGCACCATGTAGCTAGTCAGCATCTCGGCAGCGGCCTCCCGGACCTGGCCCGGATCGATCTCCCGGCCGTCGACGCCCACGACGTAACCGATCAACTGATCGACGCCGCTGGCGTGCCGGTGCACCGCCGCGGCGGCCCGCGTCACCTGCCGGTGCCGGAGCAGCGCCGACTCCACCTCGCCCAGCTCGATGCGGTAACCACGCAACTGCACCTGCGCGTCAGCCCGGCCGACGTAGTTCAACTCGAGCCCAGTGGCGGTCTTTCGCCACCGGCCCACATCCCCGGACCGATACAACCGGGCACCGTGCGGGTCGAAGGGATTCGCCACGAATCGTCCCGCCGTCACAGCAGGGGCTCCCAGGTAGCCCCGCGACAATTGCCCACCGGCCACATAGATCTCTCCGGCGGCGCCGATCGGCGCCGGGCGCAGCCGGTCGTCGAGCACGTATACGCGCAACCCCGGAAGCGGTGTCCCGATCCCGGCCGCGTCCGTCCGATCGATCTCGGTGAACGTGACATGCACTGTCGTCTCGGTGATCCCGTACATGTTGATCAATCGCGGCGATCCGGGCTCGTGCGCCGCAAACCATCCGGTCAACCGGGACGCATCCAGTGCCTCGCCGCCGAATACGACGTAACGCAGCGTGAGTTCGCCAGCGGTGCAGCCGGATTCGCGATACTCGCGCTCTGCCGCGGCGAACCCGTAGAACGCCGACGGTGTCTGGCTCAACACCGTCACGCGCTCTCGCGCCACGAGATCCACGAACGCCTCCGGCGACCGGGATGTGTGGTAGTCGACGACGACCAGCCTGCCGCCGGACAGCAGCGCGCCCCACATTTCCCACACCGCGAAATCGAAGGCGTAGGAATGGAACATCGTCCACACGTCGTCCGGGCCGAAGTCGAAGCGTTCGGCCGTGTTGGCGAACAACGTGACCGCGTCGCGATGGCTGACCGTCACCCCTTTGGGGCGGCCCGTCGATCCCGAGGTGTAGATCACATAGGCCACGTTGTCCGGCCGCGGGTTCGGCGCCACCGGATCGCAGCCGCCCGCTGCTGTCGCGTCCGAACCATCCTCGACGAGCAACACCGGCGCGGCGTACTCCGGCACCGCCGATGCCAACTCGACCGATGTCAGCACGGCGGCCGGGCGTGCGTCGTCGAGCACGAACCGCAATCGGTCCGGCGGATATGCCACGTCCAGTGGCAGATACCCGGCGCCCGCTCGCATCACCGCGAGCAGGCCAACGACCAATTCGATCGAGCGCGGTAACGCCACTGCCACCAGTGATTCCGGCCCCACGCCCTGCTCGCTCAGCCGCGCGGCGAGATGGGTGGCCTGCCGATCCAGCTCCGCATAGGTCAACTGTGACGCACCGTCGGAGACCGCGACCGCGTTCGGCTGGGCCAGGACTCGGGCAGCGAACAGGTCGACGAGCGTCACGTCCGCGACCACGACGCCGTCTTCGCCCGCCGAGTCGAGCAATTCGCGGCGCTGTATCGGATCGACGATCTCGATATCGCCGACCGCGCCCGCCGGATTCGCGGTCACCTCCTCCAGAATTCGTACGTAAGCGTCCGCGAACCGAGTCATCGTCTCTTCGACGAAGAGATCGGTGGCGAAGGTGAGCCGACCCGCCATGCCATCCGGACGGCCTCGGTCACCGAACCGCTCGACCAATTTCATGCTCAAGTCGGCCTGTGCCTGCTCGAAACCGTCTTCCATCGGCTCGATGCCGATCCCCGGCAGTTCCAACGCGGCCTTGCTCAGGTTCTGGACGTCGAGCGTCACCTGGTACAGCGGAAGATGCGCAGTCGACCGGGGCGGATTCATCGCTTCCACGACTTGCTCGAAGGGAACATCCGCATGCTCGAACGCCGCCAGGTCCGTGTCACGGGTCGCGGCGAGCAATTCGGCGAACGGCTGTCCGGGCCGCACCCGCGACCGCAAGACCAGCGTGTTGACGAACATGCCGATCAGATCATCGAGCTGACGCTCGCCACGGCCGGCCACCGGGGTGCCGATCGCGATGTCGTCGACGCAGGCCGACCTGGACAGCAGGACGGTCAACGCGGCGTGCAGGACCATGAAGACCGTCGCGTTCGCGGCGCGCGCGACAGCGACAATCCGTTCGTGCAGTTCGGCGGGAAGCTCGAAATCGACGGCGCGGCCGCGCATGGACGCGACGAGTGGCCGGGGCAGGTCGGTCGGCAATTCGAGCAGCTCGGGCAATCCGTCGAGGGTGTCTTTCCAGAATCGCAACTGCCGGGACATGACCGAGTCCGGATCGTCCGCCGAGCCGAGCATCTCTCGTTGCCACAGCGCGTAATCCGCGTACTGGACCGGAAGGACCGGCCACATCGGTGCTGTCCCTTGTCTACTCGCCTCGTACGCCAGTGCCACATCCCGCGCGAGCGGCATCATCGACTGGCCGTCGGCGCAGATGTGGTGCACGCAGATGACCAGAACGTGGTCCCGGTCATCGACAGCGAACAATTCGATACGCAACGGGGGCGCCTGTCGCACATCGAAACCCGTCGAGACCACGGCGATCGCTCGTTCCCTCACATGCTTCTCGTCGACCCGGACGGGCGTCGGTACCGAGGCGACCTCGTCGACGCCGACGGCAACCTGACACGGCTGTCCGTCGGCCATCGGGAACTTGGTCCGCAGCGACTCGTGCCGGTCGATGACCAGTGAACACGCGTGCCGCAGCGCGGCTATGTCGAGTTCTCCGCGCAGCCGGATCACCAGCGGGATGTTGTACGCACCGACCGTGGTGTCGAACTGATTGAGGAACCACATCCGCTGCTGCGCCGGTGACAGCGGCACGAGCGGCGGCCGGAGTCGCGGCGTCAGCGGCAGTCGGGAGTCGCGGTCGAAAGTATCCAGGCAGGAGGCGAGTTCGGCGACCACAGGTTTCTCGAACAGGTCTCGGACCCCGATACGCACTCCCAGTGCCGTGCTCGATTGCGCGGCCGCCCGTGTCGCCGACAGCGAGTCGCCTCCGAGGTCGAAGAAGCTGTCCGTCGCCCCTACGCTGTCGATGCCCAGGACGCTTCCGAACACCTCCGCGATGCGCCGCTCGGCGTCGGTGCTCGGAGCGACCCATTCCCGACGGTCCGCGAATTCCGGGGCGGGAAGCGCCAGGCGGTCGAGTTTGCCGGTCGTTGTGAGGGGCAGCTCGGCGAGCATCGTGAACACGTCGGGCACCATGTGCGCGGGCAGTCGCAACCGCGCGGCGGCCCGAACCTCGTTCGGATCCACGTCCTCGTCGGTGACGAGGTAGCCGACGAGTCGATCCAGGCCGCGCTGGTCCTTCCGCAGCATGACGACCGCGTGCTCGATCCCGGGATACTCGGCCAGAACAGCTTCGATCTCACCGAGTTCGATGCGCTGACCGCGGATCTTCACCTGGAAATCGCGCCGTCCGAGGTGTTCCAGGGTGTGCTCCGGTGTCCAGCGGGCGAGGTCGCCGGTGCGGTACATGCGCGAACCCGCCGCACCGAACGGATTCGCCACGAACGAGCCTGCCGTCGCCGATGCCCAGTTCACATATCCTCGCGCCAGCTGCACACCCGCGAGGTACAACTCCCCCACCACCCCGACCGGCACCGGCCGCAACCACGCATCCAGGACGACAGCCTCGACTCCACGGCTCGGCCCGCCGATGGTCACCGCACCATCCGGTCGCAGCGCGGCACTGATACACGCGAGAACCGTCGTTTCGGTCGGGCCGTACCCGTTCAACAAGGTCCGGCCCGGCGCCCACATCGCGACCGTTTCCGGTGTCACCGCCTCCCCACCGGCCATCAGCACCCGCAGCGAATCCATACCGGTCGGCGACATCGTCGCCAGCACACTGGGCGTGACGAACGCATGCGAAATCCGCTGTGCGCGAATCAGTTCTGCCAGCTCGTCGCCGCCGAACACCGCCGGCGGCGGCACCAGGAGCACAGCGCCTGCGGTGTGGGCCAGCAGCACATCGATGAGCATCGCATCGAAGCCGGGAGCGGCGGCCTGCAGCACTCGCGAACCAGTGTCCACACCGAACCGGTCTCGCTGCACGGCCGCGAAACTCGCCAGCCCCTCGTGGGTGACCGCGACCCCCTTCGGCATTCCGGTCGAGCCGGAGGTGTAGATCACGTAGGCCACGTCCCGGACGTCCGGTGTGCGCACGCGCTCGGCGTCGGTCACGGCGGCCGCCGATCGCGAGGCGATCGACGTCGCGGTGTCCGGATCATCGAGGACCATCGGGCGCACCGTGCCGGGCAGCAGATCCCGCAGTGCCTCGACCGTGACCGCAACCCGCACCTCGGCATCCGCCACCATGAGCGCGACGCGCTCGGCCGGATTCCGCGAATCGACGGGCACGAACGCCGCGCCCGCCTTGGTCACCGCCCACAGGCCGACCACGAATTCCGCCGACCGCGGCATCGCCAGCGCGACCTGATCCCCCGGGCCTACGCCCCACGCGATCAACTGCCGCGCCACTCGGTTGGACCAGGCATCCAATTCCGCGTAGGACACGGTACGCCCACCGGAAACAACGGCCGCCGCCTCGGGATCGACCGCAACGCCCGAGGACAGCAGGTCCGCTACGAGGCACGGCGCCATGGCGCTGCCACCTGAGCGGGGCACGAGCGCGCACCGCTCGCCCGCGGACAACAGATCGATCGCACCGAGCCGCCTGCTCGGATCGGTCGTCACCGCACGCAGCACGGTGTCGAAACGGGCCGCGAGACCAGCCGCTGTCACGTCGTCGACGCGGGCCCGCTGGTAGCGGAGCCGGACTTGCAACTCGTCGGTGTGGTGCGCCTGCACGGTGATCGGGTAATGCGCCGCGTCGCGGCCATCCGCCGAGACCACCCGCATACCGTCGACATCGGCCTCGCCGAGGCCACTGCTGTCGACCGGATACGACTCGAAGACGACCAGAGTGTCGAACAGCTGGCTGCTGCCCGCGGCCAGCATGATCTGTGACAGTTCGAGGTAGTGGTGGTCGAGCAGACGGGTGTTGTCCGCCTGCAGTCGACGCAGCGCGTCCTCGATGGTCAGATCCCGCCGGACATCGGCGGCGACCGGAATCGTATTGATGAACAGACCGATCGTCGACTCGACGCCCGGCAGTTCAGCGGGACGGCCGGATACCGTGCTGCCGAAGGTCACCCGTTCGACACCGAGCAGATTGCCCAGCACCACGGACCAGGCGAACTGCACGATCGTCGCCATCGTCACCGCTCGCGCCCGCGCGAACGTCACCAACTCTGCCGTCGCGGCACGATCGAGGACGATCGGCAGATCGATCGGGATGTCCGCGGTCGTCGCCGTCTGTGGATCGGCGACCAGCGAGGGCTCGCTGATATCTCGCAGCGCGTCCCGCCACACCTCGGCGCTGGTAGCGCGATCACGCCGGCCCAGCCATTCCAAGTAGTCGCGGTACGAGGTCGCCGGGGGAAGCAGTTCCGGCTGTGCGGCCACGGCGTACAAACCGATCAACTCACGCCACAGCAGCGGCAACGACCAGCCGTCCAGCAGAAGATGGTGCGCGGTCAACACCAGCCGGAAGTCGTGCGGCCCCACGGCGACGAGCAGGAACCGCAACAGCGGCGGGTCGGCGGGATCGAAGACGACCGCCCGCTCGGCGTCGATCAGCTCATCCAATTCCCTTGTGCTGCCGCAGTGTTCGACGCTGCGCCAGCACACCGTTGTGGCGGCGGGAACAACCTGCACGGGAACGCCGTCGGCCGTTCGCGTGAACGCGGCCCGCAGGTTGGGATGCCGCACGAGCAAGGCTTTCGCGGCACGCTCGAGCCGATTCTCGTCGACCACGCCGGTGAGACCGAGGACCGATTGCGCCGTGTAGACGTCGAGTTCGCCCGCCGCGAATTCGACGTGGAACAGCAGACCCGCCTGCAGCGGCGCCAGCGACCAGACCTCGCCGAGTCGACCGTACCGGTCGGCGAAGGTGTCCAGATCGCGCTGTGTGAGGTCGACCAGTGGAACATCTGCCCGCGACAATCCCCATTCGTCGTCCGCACGAGCCATGGCGGCGATCTCGGTGACGGCGTCGACCCATCCGCCGACGAGTTCGGCCACCTCTTCGTGTTCGAGCAACCGCGAGGCGTAGCCGACATGTGCCGACAGCTCGGGTCCGGCCTCGGTGTCCACGATGTTCACGTCGATCGTGATCACCGCTGCGGCAGGCATATCCGGATCGAAGGCGGCCCGCCGATCGAACTGCTCGTCGGTCGGGACCCACGCGATATCCGACAGCGAGGTGAGGTCGACGCCGGCGCGGCCGAGATTGTTGAAACTGATCTGCGGCTGGGGCGCCGACGCGAGCCGGTCGGCCGTGTCGGTGTTCAGATAGCGCAGCAGGCCGTAACCGATGCCCTTGTCGGGGATCTCGCGCAGCTGGTCTTTGACGGACTTCGCTGCCGCGCGGAGGTCCGTGTCATCGATTCCACTGAGGTCGAGCGCGACCGGGTACGTGCTGGTGAACCAGCCCACGGTGCGCGAGACATCTGCTCCTGCGGCGATCTCCTCTTCGCGGCCGTGTCCTTCCAGGAGGACTTTCGCGCCCGGGTGCGTGATGCCGCGGCGCCTGCGCCAACCGACCAGCGCGACCGCCAGAGCGGCCAGCAGCGCATCGTCGACGCTGCCGCGCACGGCTCGCGGCACCGCGTCCAGCAACGCCGAGGTCACTTCGGCCGGGATGGACACCGTCAGATGCCGCACCGTCGCCTGGGTGTCGACGGCGGGATCCCATTCCGCGCTCCCGAGTTGCGGATCGGCTGCCGCACTCATCCGCTGCCACAGCTCGAACTCGTCACCCCGGCCTGCCGCCGCGGCGATCGACGCGTGTGCCCACCGCCGCATGGATGTGCCCTGGGCAGGCAACTCGACCGCCCGCCCCTGGCTGATCTGCTGCCAGGCGGTGACGAAGTCGGGCAGCAGGATCCGCCACGACACCCCGTCGACAGCCAGGTGATGAATCACGATGAGGGCACGGGCATCGGCCTCGACACCCGATTCCGGAAGCAGGCACGCGACCTGCAGCATCCGGCCCTCGGCGGGATCGAGTCGGTCGGACGCGTCGGTCAGCGCCGCTTCCACCACGGCGGTGAAACCGGCGCTGCCCGGCGCCTCGTGCGCCCCGAAGGTTCGCACGAACACCGAGCCCGCGGCATCGGCAGTGCCGACGGGAAGCACCTCCATGCATCGTTCGCGCAGCCGCGAGCGCAGCATGTCGTGCTGTTCCAGCACCGCACGCACGGTCGCGATCACGTCATCGACTCGTGCGTCCCGCGGCAAGCGCGTCAGCATCGACTGCGCGAACCGATCGGCTGCCCCGAGCCGCTCGACGAACCAGGACACGATCGGCGTGAAGGGGATTTCGCCCACGCCACCGCCCGGCAGCTCCGCGAGCGACACTCGTTCCGCGGCCTCGGCCACCTGTGCGAGTCCCCGAACGGTCTTGCGCTCGAAAATGTCCCGAGCCGTCACGATGACACCCGATGTCTTCAGCCGCGATGCCAACTGGATCGACATGATCGAGTCACCGCCGAGCGCGAAGAACGAGGTCGTCACGCCCACCGACCCGATGCCGAGCACGTCCGCGAAGGCGGCGGCGATGGTGCGTTCCAGGTCGGTCGCCGCGGCGACGGCGTCGTCGCCATCGACCTCGAAGACGGGTTCCGGCAACGCTTTTCGGTCCACCTTGCCAGTCGAGGCGAGGGGCATGTGGTCGAGCACGGTGATCGTCGACGGCACCATGTAGGCAGGCAAGACGGCGGCGACGTGCTCCGACACGGCGCTCGACTCGACGACTTCCGCGGCTTCCGCCACGATGTATGCGGCGAGCATCGGTTGCCCGCCGGGCCCCGTTCTGCTCACGGTGACAGCAGCGGCCACCTTCGGATGGGAGAGCAGCGCGGCGTCGATCTCGCCGAGTTCGATGCGCTGGCCACGAATCTTGACCTGGAAGTCGATGCGGCCGACGTATTCCAGCGCGCCCTGCGCGGTCCAGCGAACGGTATCGCCGGTGCGATACATCCGCGACCCCGGCGCACCGTACGGATCCGCGACGAACGCACCCGCTGTCGCGGCAGGGCGATTCAGGTAGCCGCGCGCCAATGCGGCACCGGAAAGGTACAGCTCCCCGGTCACCCCCACGGGCACAGGACGCAACCGCGCGTCCAGCACCACAGCCTCGACACCACGGATCGGACCGCCGATGGTGATCACATCGGACGGCTGTACCGGATCGCTGATCGTGACCACGATCGTCGTCTCCGTCGGGCCGTAGATGTTGTGCAATTGCCGTCCCGGCGCCCAGGCGGCGATCAGGTCAGCCGACACCATCTCGCCGCCGACCGCCAGCACCCGCACCGAGGCGAAGTCCGCGAGTGACACCGTCGCCAGCACGCTGGGTGTCAGGAACGCGTGGGTCACCCCATGCGCGCCGACCAGTGCGGCCAGATCCGGGCCGCCGAACACCTCCGGCGGCGACACGACCAGGCAAGCGCCTGCCGCACACGCCATCAATGCTTCGAGCAGCACCGCGTCGAAGGCGGGCGCCGCCACTTGCAGTACACGCGACGTGGCGTCCACGCGATAGCGCGCCCGCTGCTCGGCCGCGAATCCGGCCAAGCCCTCGTGCGTCACCACGACACCTTTCGGTGTTCCGGTCGAACCGGACGTGTAGACCAGATACGCCGCGTCCCGAATCTGTAGTGCCCGTGCGCGCTCCGCATCCGTGACAGCGTGGCCCGGCTGTGCGGCGATCTCGGCGGCCGCATCGGGATCGTCGAGCACGACCCATCCGACATCTCCCGGCAGCGACTCTTGTACGGCCGCAATGGTGATCCCCACGGTGACACCGGAATCGTTCACCATGTGCGCGATCCGCTCCACGGGATATCGCAGATCCACGGGGACGAAGGTGGCGCCGGTCTTCGCTATCGCCCACATGGCGACGTGGTAGTCGACCGACCTCGGCACGGCCAGCGCGGTGAACACCCCCGGTCCGACCCCTCGGGCGAGCAGGTGCCCGGCGAGCTGGCTCGACCGGCGATCGAGCTCGGCGTAGGTGAGGGTCTCGGTCTCCCCGATCAGGGCGACCGCCGCCGGATCCGCTGCCACGGCCGCGGCCAGCAGTTCGGGCAGCAGGCACGGCGACGTGGTCTTCCCACCATGTGCCGGGACCAGCCGTTCGGCCTCCCTCGCACTGAGCAGATCGATGTCGCCCACCGCGCGCGCCGGGTCGGCGGCGACCGCTTCGAGGACCCGCACGAACCGCTCGGCGAGCGATTCCGCGGTCGATGCGACGAACAGGTCTGTCGCATAGGTGATCTCGCCATCGATTCCGGCAGGCCGCCGGCCGTCGACGCGTTCGGTCATCAGCACGGTGAGGTCGGTTTTGGCCTGTGCCAGTCCGGGGTCGAGCAGTTCGACATCGATACCGGGCAGCTCGAACCGGGCCGCACGCATGTTCTGCAACCCGAACATCACCTGATACAGCGGCGTATACGCCGTCGATCGGGGGCGGTCGAGGACATCGACCAGCCGTTCGTAGGACACATCGGCGTGCGCGAGGGCCTCGAGGTCCACGTCGCGGACCTCCACCAGAAGTTCCCGGAACGACCGGTTCTCGCGGACACGCGTGCGCAACACCACGGTGTTGACGAACATGCCGACCAGATCGTCCAGCGCCTGGTCGCCTCGACCGGCGACCGGGGTGCCGACCGCGATGTCCTCGCTGTGCGCGGTGCGCGCCAACAGGATCGCCAACGCCGTGTGCAGCACGACGAACACGGTGACGCCCTCACGGTGTGCCAGCCGCACGATGTCGTCGTGCAGCCCCGCCGAGATCGCGAAGGGAACGCTGCCACCGGCCATCGACATGGCGGCAGGCCGTGGCCGATCGGTCGGCAGTTCGAGCAGCTCCGGGGCCTCGTCGAGAACCTCGGTCCAGTAGACGATCTGCCGCGCGATCAGCGACGCCGGATCGTCCTCGGCGCCGAGCATCTCGCGCTGCCACAGCGCGTAGTCGGCGTACTGGACGTCCAGTGGTTCCCATTGCGGCGCTTCGCCGTTCACCCGCGCTTCGTAGGCGGCGAAGACATCGCGGGCCAGCGGCGCCATCGATGAGCCGTCGGCGGCGATGTGATGGACCACGAGCACGATCACATGCTCGTCGGCGCCGGTGCGGTACAGCCGTGTCCGCACGGGCGCCGATTCCGCGACATCGAAACCCGTCCCGACGGCCTGCCGGATCCGGTCGGCCAGCTCCGCCTCGTCGGCGACCGGCTCCGGATCCGGCACCAGGTCCCTGGCCACCGCCGCAACGTCCTGCACGACCTGGCACGGCTCGCCGTCGACAGCGGGATACACCGTGCGCAGCGGCTCGTGCCGGGACACCACATCGAGCAATGCCGCCCGCAACGCGGCTACCTTCAGCCGGCCCGTCAACCGGGCCGCGAGGCAGATGTTGTACGCCGCCGAAGCGGTGTCGAACTGGTTGAGGAACCACATCCGTCGTTGCGCCGCCGCCAACGGGACCGCCGCCGGACGTGGCCGGGCGGCGAGCGGAACCACCGCCGAACCGGTTCGCTCGCCGAGGCATTCGGCCAATCCGGCGATCGTCGGCTCGTCGAAGATGTCGCGGATGCCGACCTCGATACCGAGCGCCGCGGCGGCCCTCGCCGCGATGCGGGCGGCGGTCAGCGAGTTGACCCCGATCTCGAAAACGTTCGCCGTCACGCTCACTCGGTCGATATCCGTGATCTCGGCGACGATTTCGGCAAGGGCCGCTTCGTATTCGGTGCGCGGCGGCACGAATTCCTCGCCGTCGTCGAAGACCGGCTGCGGCAAGGCGGCTCGATCGAGCTTGCCGTTCGGTGTCAGCGGCATCGCATCGAGCACCTGTACGGCGGCCGGAACCAGGTACGACGGCAGTGCACGGGTGAGCTGGTCGCGAATCGCGCGCCCATCGGTCACCGCACCGGGTACGAGCGTCGCGTATCCGACGATGTGTTCCGCCGTGGCGACCGCGACGGCGCGTGCGACATCCGGGAGCGCGGACAGCGCCGCTTCGACATCACCCGGTTCGACCCGCTGACCGCGGACCTTGACCTGGAAATCACTGCGGCCCAGGTACTCCAGCTCGCCGGCTTTCGTCCACCGGACGAGATCACCGGTGCGATAGAGCCGCTCGCCCGCCGCGCCGAACGGGTGCGCCACGAAGACACCGCAGGTGAGATCGGCACGAGCGTGATAACCGCGGGCCAGCTGGACACCCGAGATGTACAGGTCGCCGACCACACCCACCGGCACCGGCCGCAGCCGCGAGTCCAGAACGTAGACCCGCATGCCGGACACCGGTGTGCCGATCGGGACCATCGCGCGGGTCGTCACATCCGGCACACAGCGTGCAGCCGTGACGACTTCCGCCTCGGCCGGGCCGTACCAGTTCACCACCTCGGCCTTCGCGAACACGCGCGCCGCCGCGTCGACGGTGCGCTGCGCCAGCGCCTCACCGGCAACGAGTACTCGCCGGATCGACGACAGCTCCGTGCCGGCGGTGGTTTCGAGGAGAACGTCCAGCATCGAGGGGACGAAGTGCACGGTACTGATCCGGTGTCGCGCGATGACGCCCGCGAGGTACGCCGGGTCGCGGTGCCCGTCGTGTTCGGCGACCACGATCTGCGCACCGGTCTGCAACGGCCAGAACAACTCCCATACCGCGATGTCGAACGTGATCGGAGTCTTGTACAGGACCGTGTCGGACGCGTCGTGTGGCCACTCCCGCTGTGCCCACGCCAATTGGCTCACGGTCGCGGCATGGGTCAGCGCGACGCCTTTGGGAACGCCGGTGGAGCCGGAGGTGAACAGGACGTAGGCCACATTGGTCGGCCGCAGCGGCGCGCGGCGCTCCGAATCGGTGATCGGGGCATCGGCAAGACCTGCCAGGTCCACTCGATCGATCCGCGCGGTCTCGAACCCCTCCGGAAGTTCGTCGCCGTCCGCGGATGTGGTGAGCACCATCAACGGCCGCGCCGCGTTCAGCACGCCGGCAATTCGCGCGCTTGGAGTATCCGGATCTATCGGAAGGAACGCCGCCCCCGCCTTCACCACCGCATACAGCGCCGTGATTTGCTCGACCGATCGCCGAATGCAGACCGCCACAACAGTTTCCGGGCCAGCCCCGCGCGCGATGAGCCATCGGGCGACACGGTTGACGCGGGTGTCGAAATCCCGATAGGTCGACACGGTGCCGTCCGAGACGCGAATCGCCGGAGCATCCGGGGTGCGGGTGACCTGTTCGTCGAAGGCGTCGACCAGTGTCCGGACTGCCGCGGCGGGAACGGCGGCGGCGTTCCATTGCTCCAGCACCAAGTGCCGCTCCGCGGCATCGAGCAACTCCATCCCGCCGACCGCCGCATCGGCGTCGGTCGCGGCAGCGTCGAGTACGCGCACGAATTGTTCGGCGAAACGCCGGACGGAGTCCTGATCGAAAAGGTCCGCGGCATACGTCAGGCGCAGCGTCATGCCGGTCGGCTCGTTGTGGGTGCCGTGCCCCTCCGTCATCATCAGCAGCAGGTCGTAGATCGCGGCACTGTCGCCCGGATCCACGTTCTCGACGGTGAGACCCGGAAGTTCGACACGCGCCTGCGCGATGTTCTGGTAGGCGAGCATGACCTGGAACAACGGCGTATGGGCCGTCGACCGGGCGGGATTCACGGCCTCCACCACCTGCTCGAAGGGGACGGTGGCATGGTCGAAGGCCTCGATGTCCGTGCGCCGCACCTGGTTCAGCAAGCTGGAGAACGATTGATCCACCGTGACCCGGGTGCGCATCACCAAGGTATTGACGAACATCCCGACAAGGTTGTCGAGCGATCGGTGACCGCGGCCCGCATAGGGCACACCGATGGTGATGTCGCCGCTGCCCGAAAGCCTCGACAGCAACACCGCCAGCGCCGTGTGCACGACCATGAACGTCGTCGCGCCCGCTCGCCGCGCCAGCGCCTCGACCCTGCCCTGCAACTCACCGGGGATCGTGACATGTTCGACCGCGCCACGTTGCGTCTGCACGATCGGTCGCGGCCGATCGGTCGGCAATTCGATCACATCGGGGATGCCCGCGAGCTGAGTGCGCCAATAGCCGACGTCGCGGGCCAGGTACGAGTCCGGGTCGTCCGCCGAGCCGAGCACCTCGCGCTGCCAGAGGGCGTAATCGGCGAACTGGACGGCCAGCGGAGCCCAGTCCGGCGGGTTACCGCTGGACCGCGCACGATAGGCCGTCACGATATCGGCGGCCAGCGGCGCCACCGAAAAGCCGTCGCAACTGATGTGATGGACGGCCAACGCGACCACCCACGCCTGGTCCGACAGCTGATACAGCGCAATGCGCAGTGGCACGCCCTTCGACACGTCGAATCCGGCACCCGAGAACTCGGCCAACCGGTCCGACAGCTCGCGCTCGCCGACCGGCTGCGGCGTGAGGTCCCAGGTCGCGACAACGTCGGCCGCGTCGAGCACAACCTGTGTGGGCGTGCCGTCGACCGCCGGATACATGGTGCGCAGGCTCTCGTGCCGCTCGACGACATCGCCGACAGCCGCGGCGAGCGCATCGATGTCGAGCACACCGTCGAGCCGGATCGCCAGCGGTACAACGTATCCGGGTGAATCCGGATCGAACTGGTTGAGGAACCACATCCGCGCCTGTGCCTGCGACAGCGGAACGCGGTCCGGGCGCTGCTTCGGAGCGGGCTCGGGCAGATTCGGTACCGCACGCAGCCGCGAGATACGTTCGGCAAGGTCGGCAACGGTGGGCGCCTCGAATATCACCTGCACCGGTACGGCCACGCCGACGACCTCGCCGATCCGGCTCAGCGCGCGCGTCGCGACGAGCGAATTTCCGCCCAGGTCGAAGAAGTTGTCGTCCGCGCCGATCTCCGGGCGATCGAGCAGTTCGGCGAAGATCCCGGCGACTGTCTGCTCGACGAGTCCCTGCGGCGCGCGGTACTCGGATTCCTGGTTTCCCGGGTCCGGCGCCGGCAACGCTCGGTAGTCGACCTTGCCGTTGGCCGTGACCGGGATCGCGTCGATCCGGATCAGCGAAGACGGCACCATATACGCCGGCAGCCGTTCGAGCAGAAAGCCCCTGACTCCCTTGACATCCAACGCCTCGGTGGCCACCACGTAGGCCACCAAGCGTTGCTCGCCGCGATCGGTGCGCACCTGCACGACGGTCGCGTTCACCTGCTCGTGGGCGACCAACGCGGCTTCGATGTCACCGAGTTCGATCCGCAGACCGCGAATCTTCACCTGGGTGTCGGCGCGGCCGACATAGCGCAGGCTGCCATCCGCGCCCCAGCGGACCAGGTCGCCGGTGCGGTACAGCCGGGAACCGCTCGCACCGGACAAAGGATCGGCGACGAACGTCGCCACCGTCAGACCCGGCCGTCCGTGGTAGCCGCGAGCCAGCTGGACGCCGCCGAGGTACAGCTCACCGGTCACCCCGACGGGAACGGGACGCAGTCGCGAATCCAGAACGCGCACCACCACATTCGCCTCGGGAATGCCAATCGGCACTGCGCCGCCGTCGAGCGCGTCGATGCGGTGCGAGGTGACGCTGACCGCGGCCTCCGTCGGCCCGTACAGATTGTCGATGCGCGCCGCGCCGAGATCCCGGAAGCGACGGACGGTGTCGGCAGGCAGCGCCTCGCCGATGCACAGCACCCGCCGCAGGTCCGGGAATTCGTGTTCGGCAGCCTGCTCGAGGAATGCGGAGAGCAACGACGGCACGAAATCCACGGTCGTGACGCGATATTCGGCCATCAGCCGGGCCACGGCGGCGGGATCGACATGCGCGTCGGAACCCGCGACAACCAACGCCGCGCCGCAGGTCAATGCGGAAAACAGCTCCCAGACGGACAGGTCGAAGGTGAACGGCGTGCGCAACAGCATGACATCGTCGCCGCCGAACCCGTAGTGGTCGCGCAGCCACCGCAGTTGATTCACCACCGCCGCATGCGTTACCGCCACGCCCTTCGGCACACCCGTCGAGCCGGAGGTGTAGATGACATACGCCAGATCGTCCGGGCGCAAAGCCCGGATCCGGTCGGCGTCTGTCACCTCCGACGTATCCGCGTGCTCGGTACCGAGCTGCTCGAACGTCCACACCGGAACGCCATCGGGCACATTCGCCCTGTCGACCGCTCGGGTGAGGACGGCAGTCGGCATCGCGTCGGTGAGGACCGCGCGCACCCGATCGACCGGGTGATCCGGATCCAGCGGCAGATAGGCCGCGCCCGCCGCGTGGATCGCGTACAGCGTGGTCAGCAGGTCAACGGATCGACGCATCGCAACGGCAACAACGGTTCCCGGACCGATCCCCCGTCCGATCAGCACACGCGCCAGCGAATTCACCCTCGCCGCGAATTCTCGGTAACCGATCCGGTCGCCACCCTCGGCATCGATCACGGCGGTGTTCCCCGGGGTCGCCGCTGCCTGCGCGGTGAACAGGTGGGCGATCGTCGCGGACGAAGGACGGGTCGTCTCCCCGGTCGACCGCGCCATCAGCTCGCGCGCCTCGTTCGCGGTCAGTAGATCGATATCACCGACAGCGCGGGCGGGATCAGCGACGATCGCTTGTAGCAGCTGCAAGTAACGGTCGAAGATCGAGGTGATCGTCGCTTCGTCGAACAGATCTGTCGCATAAGCGAATTCGACTTCCATGTCGCCCGGTTCACCGTCCGGCTCCAGCGCGTCGACGAGATTCAGATGCAGGTCGTACTTGGCGACGCTCGAATCAGCCATCCGGGCCGAAACCGTCAGGCCCTCGAACGCCACGGTCGGGATCTCGATGTTCTGGAACGAGAATCCGACTTGCGTCAACGGCGCATGCGCTGTCGTACGTGGCGGATTCAGCACCTCGACGAGCCGCTCGAACGGGATGTCGGCGTTCTCGAAGGCGGCCAGATCGGTGGCCCGGACCTGATCGAGTATCCGGAGGAAGGACGCGGCGGGCTCGATGCGTGTCCGCAATACCAGCGTATTGACGAACATTCCGACCAGGGCATCGAGTCCGGGCTCGCCGCGACCGGCGATCGGTGTGCCGACCGCGATATCACCGCTTCCCGAAAGCCGCGCCAGCAGCGCAGCGTACGCCGCGTGCATCACCATGAAGACCGTCGCATCGTGGCGGCGGGCCAACGCGACCACCTCACGATGGAGTTCCGCGGGCACCTTCGTCGACACCGTCGCACCACGGAACGACTGTTTCGCCGGCCGCGGGCGATCGGTGGGCAGGTCGAGCACCTCGGGCACATCGGCGAGAGCCGCGCGCCAGTAGTCGATTTGGGCGACGGTCTGGCTGTGCGGATCGCTCTCGGTGCCGAGCATTGCGCGTTGCCACAGAGCGTAATCCGCGTATTGCACAGGCAACGGCGCCCACGGCGGTTCCTGTTGCCGGACGCGGGCTTTGTACGCGGTCATCAGGTCTGCGGCGAGCGGCGCGAGCGACGACCCGTCGAAGCTGATGTGATGGACGACGAGGACCAGGGTGTGGTCGTCGGGTGCGCTGCGCAGCAAGGTGATCCGGAACGGAACCTCGGCCGTGACATCGAACCCAGCGGCCACCTCCGCGGCAATGTGTGCCTCGACGTCGCTCGCCGCGACCGGCAACGGCTCCAGCCGGGGCAGTGCCGTCTCCACCGACACGACCACCTGGTGCGGTCCGCTGTCGCTGTCCGGGTAGACGGTTCGCAGGGATTCGTGCCGGTCGAGCACATCCGCGATCGTCGCGCGCATGGCGGCGACGTCGAGTTCTCCCGACATGTGGACGACCATCGGAATGTTGTACAGCGCCGAGCTCGTATCGAACTGATTGAGGAACCACATGCGCGCCTGCGCGGGCGACAGCGGGATTCGGACCGGGCGCTCTTGCGGCGCAAGAGGTTCCCGTCCCGCCGTGTCGCTGGTCCGGAGATTCTCCGCCAAGGCGGCGATGGTCGGCGCATCGAAGACCGCGCGCAACGAGACATCGACACCGAACGCGACGCTCAGTTGCGCCGCCACCCGAGTGGCCGACAACGAGTTGCCGCCCAGATCGAAGAAGCTGTCGAGGACGCCGACGTGCTCGAGCCCCAGCACCGCGGCACAGACGTCGACGACGATCTGCTCGGCAGCGTCTCGCGGTGCGACGAATTCGACGATGCCAGCGGCGAATACCGGTTCGGGCAAGGCCGCACGGTCGATCTTGCCCACCGACGACAGCGGCAGCGTGTCGAGCAGCATCACCGTGTCCGGGACCATGTGCGAGGGCAGGCGTTGCGCGGCGTACCTCAGCAGCTCCGCGGTATCGACGGTCTCGATCGCAGGCACGACGTAGGCGGCCAGTCTCGATCCACCGTCGGTCTCGACGCCCACCGTCACCGCCACCGCCACGGCGGGGTGCGCGGCGAGGACGGCCTCGATTTCGCCGAGTTCGATGCGCTGACCCCGGATCTTGACCTGGAAGTCGGTGCGACCGAGGTATTCGAGCGTTTCCTCCGGTGTCCAGCGGGCCAAGTCGCCGGTCCGGTACATACGGGTACCGGGGGGACCGTACGGATTGGCGACGAACGCGGTGGCCGTGGCGACCGGCCGGTCGAGGTATCCGCGGGCCAGCTGCACTCCGGACACATACAGCTGTCCGGTCACTCCGACCGGCACGGGCTGCAGGCCGGTATCCAGGACCACGGCCTCGACACCACGAATCGGGCCACCGAGGGTGACTCGCTCCCCGACACACAGCGGGTCGCTGATCGCGACCATGATCGTGGTCTCGGTCGGCCCGTACCCATTGAACAGCTGCCGACCGGGTCCCCAGACGGAGACCGTCTCCGCCGACACCGCCTCCCCACCGGCCACCAGCACCCGCAGTGAATCCAAACCGTCCGGCGACATGGTCGCCAGCACGCTCGGCGTCACGAACGCGTGGGACACCCGCTGCGCCCGAACCAATTCCGCCAAGTCGCGCCCTGCGAAGACTTCCGGCGGCGACACCACCAACGCCGCGCCGTTCGCATGAGCCATCAGCAACTCCAGCACCACCGCGTCGAAGCCCGGCGCCGCCAGCTGCAACACCCGCGAGGAACCGTCGACCCGATAGCGCTCCCGCTGCTCGGCCGCGAAATTCGCCAACCCCTGGTGGGTGACTGCGACACCCTTCGGCGTCCCCGTCGACCCCGAGGTGTGCAGCACGTACGCCGTGTCCGAGATACGGCAGGGCCGCACCCGGTCCGCATCCGTCACCGTCGCCGAGGACCGTGACGCGATGCAGACCGTGGTGTCGGGCTCGTCGAGCACCAACCGCCGGACCGAGTCCGGAAGCAGGTGCTGCGAAGCCTCGACGGTGATCCCCACCCGCGCGTCGGCATCGGCCACCATGAGCGCGACCCGATCGGCCGGATTTCGCGGATCCACCGGCACGAACGCCGCGCCCGCCTTGGTCACCGCCCATATCGCCACCACGAACTCCACCGACCGCGCCATCGCCAACGCGACCTGATCACCCGGGCCTACACCCCACCCGATCAATTGCCGGGCAAGACGGTTCGACCAAGCATCCAACTCCGCGTACGACACCGTGCGATCACCCGAGACCACCGCCGCCGCGCCCAGATCCCGTACCGACAACAACTCCGCCAACACCCGCGGCGCCTCGGCACGGCCACCCGACGCGGGCAGCAACCCTGCCCGCTCGACCCCCGACAGCACATTCACACCACCCACCCGGACCTGCGGATCGGACACGACCGCCTCGAGGACCCGATTCAGCCGCGCGGCCAGCTCCTCGACCGTCGCCCGATCGAACAGATCCGTGGCGTAGTCGATCCGCAGTGCGACATCGCCTCCCGCGGCGGTGTTTTCGGCGACGGTGACGATGATGTCCACCTTCGCCGGTTGCGGCCCGGGATCCAGGATCTCGACGGTGAGGTCGGGGAGCTCCAGGCTCGGGCGGTCCATGTTCTCGAAGGCGAGGTACACCTGGCACAGCGGTTCGTACGCGGTCGACCGCTGGGGATCGATTTCCTCCACCACGCGTTCGTAGGGCAGGTCGCTGTTGGCAAAGGCATCGAGATCGACATCTTTCACCCGCGCCAGAAAGGCGGTGAAGGATTCGCCGGAACGCACCTCGGTGCGCAGCGGCACGGTATTCACGAACATGCCGATGAGCGGTTCCAGCGCACGCTCGCCGCGGCCCGCGACCGGCGTCCCGATGGTGATGTCCTTCGAGCCCGACAGCCGGGCCAGCAGAACCGCCAGGGCGGCATGGACGACCATGAAAGTAGTGACGTTGGCCGTGCGAGCCAACCGCTCGATCCCGGCGAAGGTCTCGGCCGGTATCACGGTGTCGGCGACGTCGCCGCGCATGGACTGGTGCGCAGGGCGCGGACGGTCGGCGGGCAGCTCCAGCAACGGCGGCATCCCCGCCAACTGCTTTGCCCAGAAACGCAACTGGCGTGCCGCCACGGACTCCGGATCGTTCTCGTCACCGAGCAAGTTGCGGTGCCAGATGCTGTAGTCGGCATATTGCACCGTCAGGGGCTGCCAGGCCGGCTTCTTTCCTTCCGACCTCGCTTCGTAGGCCGTCACGACATCGGCCGCGAGCGGTCCGAGGGACGATCCGTCGCAGCAGATATGGTGCAAGACGATGACCAGGACATGCCGATGCCGGTCCGCGGACGCGAGCAGCGTGACCCGGATCGGCGGACTCGTACGCACGTCGGATCCGATCGACGCCAGGTCACGGAGCCGCTGCGCGAGGTCGGCGGAGTCGATCGGTTCGGGTGACAGATCGAGACCGGCGACAACGTCCTCGGCAGGCAGAACGACCTGTGTCCCTTCTCCGTTCACGACGGGATAGACGGTCCGCAGGGACTCGTGCCGATCGATCACATCCGTCAGGGCCGTGCGCAGCGCAGCGACGTCGAGACGGCCGGTCAGCTGCACCACCAGTGGAATGTTGTACGCCGCCGAGGCCGGATCGACCTGATTGATCAGCCACATTCGGTTCTGCGCCGGCGACAGCGGGATCGGCTCGACGCGTGGCTGCGCGCGCAACGCGAGGCGGCCGGGGCGGTGCTCGGCGTCGATGAGCGCGGCGAGTTCGACGACGGTCGGCTTGCCGAACAGATCCCGGACCGACAGATCGGATCGGGTCAGCTCGGCGATCCGTACGGCGGCGCTGGTCGCGGTGAGCGAATTACCACCCGCTTCGAAGAAGTTGTCCAGCACGCCTACCCGCTCCAAGCCCAGCACCTCGGCGAAGACGTCCGCGATCGTCTCCTCCATCACCGTGCTCGGCGCGACGTACGCCGCGGCCGAATCGAAGACAGGCTCGGGCAGCGCCCGATGGTCGACCTTGCCGTTGACGGTCAGCGGCAACTCGGGCAACACCACGACGACGGCGGGGACCATGTATTCCGGCAGGATCGTCGCGACATGCGCGCGCAGGGTGTCGGCCCCACCGGCGATTTCGCCGATGGGCACGACATAGGCAACGAGCCGCGCCGCCTCCGTGCCGGGCAGATGCACGACAACGACTGTCGCTGAGACTGCGCTGTGGGTCAGCAGCGCGTTACGTATCTCGTCCAGCTCGATGCGGAACCCGCGCAGCTGCACTTGCTGATCGCCACGGCCACGGTATTCCAGCTCGCCCGTGTGGTTCCAGCGCGCGACATCGCCGCTGCGATAGAGTCGCTCGCCCGGCTTGCCGAAGGGGTTGGCCACGAAACGTCCGGCGGTGAGTGAAGGCCGGTGGAGATAGCCGCGGGCGAGTTGCGTTCCGGCGACATAGATCTCACCCCAGGCGCCCAGTGGCGCCGGACGTAATCGTTCGTCCAGGACATACGCGCGCAGCCCCGGCAGCGCCGGGCCGATCGTGCTCGGCGCGCCCGGCATCGCGATCTGCGGTGTCAGGCCGAGATAGGTGACGAAGACAGTGGTTTCGGTGATGCCGTAGCTGTTGGCCAACACAGGCAGCTTCGGGTTGTGTTCGTACCAGTCCGCCAGCGCCGCCGGGTCGAGACGTTCGCCCGAGAGAACGACCAGTCGCATCGACAGCTCACCGTCGGGCTCACCGGCGTCCGCGTAACGCTGTCGTGCCGCGGCGAATTGGTGGAACGCGGAGGGCGTCTGGTTGAAGACGGTCACCTTCTCCAGTGCCACCAAGCGCACGACATCGTCCGGCGAGCGAGTGGTGAGGCTGTCCACGACGACCACCCGGCCGCCGCTGACCAATGCGCCGAAGATCTCCCACACCGAGTAGTCGAACGCGAACGAATGGAACAACGTCCACACGTCTCCGGTCCGGACGCCGATCTCGGCGCACGCGTTCACCAGGTAGGTCGCGACGGCGCGATGGGTGATCGCCACGCCTTTCGGCCTGCCTGTCGATCCGGAGGTGTAGATGACGTAGGCGACGTTGTCGGGGCACAGTGGGCTCGGCCGATCGGCGTCCGTGATCGGCGCCGCCGATTCGTCGCAGGCCGCGCCGTCGAACAGCACCACACGACCGGGATCGCCCGGCACGTGCTCGCGCATACCGCGGGTCGTCACGACGGCGATCGGATCGGCATCGTTCAGCACATATTCCAGCCGATCGGCCGGATGCGCGACGTCCAAGGGCAAATACCCCGCACCCGACTTCAGGACGGCCAGCGCAACGACGATGAGATCGGCGTCCCGTGGCATCGCGATGGCTATCAGTGATTCCGGACCCGCTCCGAGGGCGATGAGCGTACGGGCGAACCGGTTGGATCGCTCGTCGAGCTCGCGATAGGTCAGGGCGGTCTCACCCGATCCGACGGCCACCGCGGAGGGTGTGGCGGCGGCCTGCCGCGTCAGCAAATCTACGAGCGTCGCTGTGCTCGTTGCGCCGTCACGACCGGCGAGCTGCCCGACGATGCGCGCCTCTTCGGCGGGGTCCACGAGCGGGATCTCGACCAGAGGGGTTTCGATGGGCGAATCCATCAAACGATGCAGGAAGGCGATGAACCGACCTGCGTGCGCATCGAGTTCGTCCTGGCTGTACAAATTCGCATTCCCGTGCAGTTCGATCAGCAGCGGCGCGTCGGCCCCGGAACGGTACAGATTCAGCTGCAGATCATCCAATGCGCCCGACGTCAGTGCGCGGTAACGGCCGACGGCCGACCCGAGGCGGATCTCCGAGTCGAAGAAGAGGATATTGACAATCGGTCCGAACGAGGTCGCGGATGCGTCCAACGCATTCGAATCGCGACGCAGATCCTCGAACCTGTAGAGCTGATGCCGCATCCCGGAGACGAGTTCGGACACCGACGCGCGGATCACTTGCTCCACAGTGGTCGTCGCGTCCACGGTGAACCGAATCGGCACCATATTCGCCAGCATCGCGGCAGAATTGCGCAGGGCTTTCGTCACACGAGCGCTGACCGGCATCGACAACACCACGTCGTCGGTACCGGTCATTCTGGCGAGGAACGCGGCGAAGGCCGCGATGACCACTTGCGCGGGCGATGCGTGCAGGTCGTCGGAGAAACGGTCGAGCATGGTGGACAATTGCGACGGAAGCTGCTGGCCCGCGACATGATCGACCTTGCTCCACCGGGCTGTGCGACCGGACAGGCTCGGCGGCGTCGGAAGATCGGCAACCTTGTCGAGCCAGTACGCCTTGTCGGTCTCGAACCGCGAGCTGACGCGATAGGCGCGCTCCGCCTCGACGATGTCGCGCAATCCGGCCGCCTCCGACGGCACGGGCGGCCTGCCTTCGAGCAAGGCGTTGTAGTGCTCGGCCATCCGGGTGATGACGTTGAACGCGGCGTAGCCATCGACGATGAGGTGATGGGCACGCCCGTACCACAGGTACCGATCTTCGGCGAGCCGGATCAGCCGCGTCGCGGTGAGCCGGTCACGGCTCAAATCGACAGCCTTGGTGTTGTAATCGCGCCGCATCCATTCCATTGCCGCGGCGAACGGGTCGTCCTCGCCGCTGACGTCGAGAATGGACTCGTTGTAGGTGATGCTGCGGTCGACGAATTGATAGGGGACGCCGTTCGACTCGACCACCCGGACGACGAGAGATTCGGTTTCGCGGCTGGCGTCGTTCACCGCCTTGGTGAATACGTCGTGGTCGATCGGCCCCGCGATTTCGATGTAATGTGCGATGTTCACCGTCGGCCCCCCCGACAGGTTGTCCGCGAGCCACATGCCGTACTGCGCCCTCGAGAGCGGAATCAGATCCAGCTGGTCGGCAGTTTCGGCTGACTTTGGGTTCATCTAAACCTCTCGCTCGGACTCGGAGGCATAGAACACGGCGGACCCCGCCCCTGCCCGTGCTCGAAATCGCCTGTATATGCACTTCGTCTACGTCGAAGCAGCGCCCAAATCTCTGGTCTGGAACGCGCCGATCAGCACAGCGTGCGGCTCACCTCGTCCGCACCCGGAATCACTCGGACGCCGACGGTCGTGCGACGAATCCCCAAGCTCCCACTCATTGACGTCTCCCAGCATCTCGAAATCTGAAATCGGACATCTCGAACATCTGGTGAAGCAACGCGGGCTCACATGCAAACAGCAATCTCGCGCAGTCTAGCGACTTCGCAGCACTTACTTCCGATCTTTCGCCGGGCCTTCGGCAGTGCGTGGTCGGGTTCGGATCGGTTTCCGGCGGCTGATCGGCGACCGGCGGGCAACACAGGGTGGCCCGCTCCGCAGGTGTCTGCCGGGTTCCACGGGCGCGGGGGTACGTCCTTTCGCGGGTTGCAGGAGAGTCGTGCGAGTCGGCCCTGCGGCAGGCGGTCGGGTGCGGTGATCAGCAGGCTGGTGCGGGGAGCATGCCGGGACAGGCGCAGGTGGGTGCCGCGGGCGTGCCATGCGAGTTCGGCCGGTGACAAGAATGGTTGCAGGCGTAGGGTTTTGGACTCCCAGCGGCGGGTTGATCGGTCGCGCAGGGCGATCGTCGCAGCCAGGCGTGCAGTGCCAGGGCGAAGCGCTGCCGAACCATCGTCCCGGGCAGGGAACGCGTGCCTGCCCGGGACGATGGTTCGGCGTCAGCCGGTGCGCGGGCGCCGGTCACCCGGACGCCCGATCAGACGTAGGTGTAGGACACCCCATTGCTGGTTCCACCCGAGCCGGTGACGGTGACCTGCACCGTGCCCGTCCCCGGAGGCGCGATCGCGGTGAGTTGCGTGCTGGAATCCACGGTGAAGGTAGTGGCGGTGGAGCCGAACCGCACCGTGAGGGGGCCGGTGAACCCGGTGCCGGTGATCGTGACGCTGTTGCCGCCCGAGGCGGGCCCCGTAGCCGGAGAGAGGGACGTGATGGTGGGCACGACGACATAGGTGTAGGTCACCCCGTTGCTGGTTCCGCCCGGGGCGGTGACCGTGATCTGCACGATGCCGGTTCCGGCGGGCGCGACAGCAGTGATCTGCGTGTCCGAGTCGACCGTGAATGAGGTTGCGGCCGTGCCACCGAAGCTGACTGCGGTGACGCCTGTCAGATTGGTGCCGGTGAGGGTGACCGTGTTCCCGCCGGTGGTCGGCCCCTGTGTGGGACTCACACTGGTCAGGGAAGGAACCGGAAGATAGGTGTAGGACACGCCGTTACTGGTTCCCCCCGAGGATGTGGTGACGGTGACCTGCACCGTACCCGACCCGGGAGGGGCGATAGCCGTGATCTGCGTGGAGGAGTCCACCGTGAAGCTGGCCGCCACCGTACCGAACTTCACGCTGGTGACGATAGGGACGAACCCGGTGCCGGTAATCGTGACACTGGTATTCCCCGACGCAGGCCCGGAGGTCGGAGAGAGGGAAGTGATGGTGGGCATGAGTATCTTTCCTTCGAGAGTCGATCAGAGCCCGGTCCGACCCTGAGGCAGTGGGCCGGGGCAGAGTGTGACGCTGCCGGGAGCCGGTCCCGGGCAGTGGCACGAGAGCCCGACCGCTGCCATAGCGGTACTGCCGATGACGTTGCCAGCGGTCGGTAATGCGGCTCACCGGTACGGTGACGCAGTTGCATTTCGAGCAGGAGGCGTCGCCAGGTTCACGCCGCCACTCTCGCCATTGTTTTGGAATTGGCTACATTTCCCCTCGCAGAAATTCGACTTGGAATAAAACCATCCCCAACATACGCCTGAGAAAATCGGAGCGCAAGAATCCGTCCCGAATGCGAGCCGCGAGTACGAGCAGGTCAGCGATGGTTTCCGGGTAGTTTTCACGATTTCCAACGTCAATTTATCGTGAATTCCAACGGCGTTTTATCACCAATTTCGACAGCACTTCGGCTCGAGTTATCGACAACCTGCGACAACATGGGCGATGCACACCATTTCCGAATCCGGAACGTTTGTTTCTCACATACGGTCCGGGCCCTCCGATGGGTCCGAAGCGGGGCGCCGGCGAGCCATTTGCCGAGCAGCGCAGCGGCAGGTGCGGTGCGAGTCGGGGGGATCGGTCGGTCAGCGGGGGTCGGTGGGTTCGGTTGCCTTGGCACGGGCACCGCGATAGCTGTGAGTGCCGGTCTCGATGATGTTGCCGCCGAAGGTAAGTCGGTCGATGATGGCGGCGCAGAGCCCCGCGTCGGTGAATGTTGCCGACCAGTCGGCGAAGGTGCGGTTGGAGACGATCGCGACCGACTTCCCCTCCTCACGTTCGGTCAATACCTGAAACAGCAATTCGGCGCCGCGTCGGTCCAGCTCTGTGTAGCCGAGTTCGTCGATGCAGAGGAGGTCGACGCCGCTGTAGCGGGCGATGGTGTTGGTGAGCCGTTTGTTGTCGACGGCCTCGATCAGTTTGTTGACCAGCCTGGCAGCCAGGGTGTACCTGACGCGGTATCCGGCCTTCGCCGCCTCGGTGCCCAACGCGATGAGCAGATGGGACTTCCCGGTGCCGGAGTCACCGATCAGGCACAACGGCTGCCCGTCCTTGACCCATTCGCAGGTAGCGAGAGTACGGATCACGGCAGGGTCGACACTCGGGTTGGCACCGAAATCGAAGTCGCGCAACGTTTTGGAGCGAGGGAACCCCGCGGCCTTGACGAGCCATTCGGAGCGGCGGCGGGCTGTCAGCTGTTCCGTCTGTAGCTGTGGTCTCCGTTCGCGGACATAGGCACTGACTCGCTGATACGACACGTCCCTCATGCCGTGCTCCTCGAGCAAACGGTGATAGATCCGGGTCGCCGTGTGTTGTTGCCTACGAGGCACATCCAGATCGGCGCGCAGCACATCGTCGATGAACGGCTTGTAGGGATCCAGCTTCTGCGGTCGCGGCGGATACTCCTTACGCGGCTCAGGCCACACCGACTCCGTCGCGTTGGCCACCGTACGCCACCCGACCCTGTGCTTGCGCTCGATCGCACGCATGGACATTCCGGCGCGAAGATCCTGGCGGATCGCCGCGTACAGTTCAACTTTCGACATGTCAGACACCGGCAGGCTCCCCTCACCCCGCGACCCGTAATTCCACTATAACCGCAGGTTCTGCCGCGAATCCGTGACTCCGCAACGCCCCCGTCGAGATTCGTGAGCAAACGCTGTCACGGTTGATGAACAGGCCGTACTACTGCTCGTGCGCGTGGATTCAGCACCACTTGGCTCTGGCGGGACAGACGGTCCATCCTCTGCCGTCGGGGCGCGGTACTCGATGCCACTTCGACTGCCCGGAGTTGCCGCCGGGTTTCGTGGACGGTTCGGAACGCGGCACCTGCCGACGGACACCAGCGCCCGGCATTGTCGCCCAGGCCGAGTCGTCGACGGCACCATGATGGGCTGCGATGTCGACATAGTCGTCGGTTGTGGCGCTGTGAACTCCGAAACCGATCACGACGGCCACGGCCGCGGCGACCGCGATACCGGCGCCACGAGTGAAGCATTGCGTGTTGTTCGAGCGCATGTGGTGAATCTCCTGGGCGTCGAAGTCGATCGCATCATCCATGGCGAGCTCTTCGGTCAGGCTTGCCGCTGTCCGCGAGGGCGGCGCTGGGCGCCTGTTCGACGCTGACCACATTCGCGGTCGAGCCGATGCGGGCGCCGAGGTCGGCGAAGAAGCGGTTGGGGTCGATGACCGCTTCCGGTGGATGGACTCCGGGCGCTTGTGCGGTGCCGTCGAGGAGCTGGGCGAGGCCCAGTGCCAGGGGGATTCCGGTGAATCGGGCCATATCGGCGGTGAATCGGGCGATTTCGGCGGTATGGGTGAGATGGGCTAGGACCGTGCGGTGTTCGCCTCCCGCGCTACCGGTGACCGCGGCGAAGAACGGCGGCAGGGTGCCGTGCGAGCCGAACGTGGTGGCGCGGGGTATGGCTCGAAGCGTCCGCCGCAAGCTGGGCTCGGCCAGCTCCCTCGCCGCGGATTCGTTGGTGAGTCTGCCTTTGTCGATGTCGGTGCGCAGCACATCCAGGTAGGCCGCGGTGCCCGGCGTGACGACCATGAGGTTTGCGGCGTCCCCGGAGGGCGCGAGGGATCGGTGCAGGGTGACCGGTTCGGGGTGTCCCACGGTGTAGGCGGTGCCGCGGCGCCGGCCGGGTAGGGCCAAGGTGACCGCGCGTAAGGGCGCTTCCTCGGTCAGGAGGCCGCCGCGGACGACGGTGATGGCGCCGCTGATCTGCTGCATCCAGTGCACCGCGGCAGCCGATGGTTCGCCTCCCGCGCCCAGCGTTTCGGCGGTGTTTAGCGCCTCGGGAACGTCGACGGGCCATGCGGTGTAAGCGTTTTCGACGCGATCGAGGTCTCGGGCGGCTCGGGCCGCGAGCAGGTTGCTCACCCCGGGGCTGGCTCCCATGCCGATGATCGCGCACACCCCGGCGCCGCGGGCCGCGGCGTCGAGTTCGAGCATCCGCAACGTCGGCTCCCAGTCGTCGCAGATGTCGAGATAGTGCGTCCGCGTCCGGATCGCCGCCGCCAGTATCGACAAGCCGAAGCGGTAATACGGCCCGACCGTATTGAGCACCACGTCGGCGTCGCCCAGCGCGCCGTGCAGATCGTCGGACTCGGTCACATCCACCCGGCGCGCGCGGACGACAGCACCGTGTCCGGCCAACGCCTGGGCCAGCGCTTGCGCCGCGGCGAGGTCGCGATCGGCCACAACGACTTCGGTCACGGCGGGCAGGGTGATGGCAGCTCGGACGGCCGCCGCTCCCATTGCCCCGGACCCGCCCAGTGCGAGAACTCGCATGGCACCTCCTATCAAAATACAAACGATCGTTTTTGATACGAACGAATGTATCATGATCACATTCGGTATCACACCCCCGGAGGAACACATGGGCGCCCGCCTCTCGGTCGGTCGGTTCGAAGATCACTGCGGCGCACACGATCACGACCCGTCGTGGCCGATCCGCAGGCTTGTCGCACGAGAGGCGTGGTGCGGCATCGTCATCGGTTCGGTGACGCTGCCCTACATGACCCCGGCCGCCGCCGCGGTACCGGACTGGGCGCAGTTGCTCGGGCTGGCCATGCTGGTGCGCGCGCTGATGCTGAGGTTGCACTGCTGGCGTGAGCTGATAGCACAGGGGCTGAGACGGTCGGGAATGCCCGCTTCGGCCCGGCTGCGCGAGCAGGTGCGAGGCGAACGCCGTATTCGCCTGGGCGCTTTCGCGGTCGGGGGTGCGACCGTGGCACTACTGCCGATTCCACCGACCTGGGTGGGATTCTGGTTCGCGCTGGGCGTCGCGACCATTGCCCTGGCAGCGATGACGCTGGTCGCCCAGCAGACGGCTACCGTTGCGCGCCGCCGGCCTCTCGGCCCGCGTCCTCGACCACGTCTCCGATGACCTCGGCATAGAGCCGGAAGAGGCGCAGCCGATCCTGCGATGATTGCCGGCGCAGCAGCTGTGCCCAGCATTCGGCTACCACCGCGCGGGCGTGCACGCCGGGCCACGGTTGCGGCACCAACTCCGGCGGCAGCAGCGGGTCGGGGTCGGTGGCCCTGGTGAACTCGGCGGCGAGTTCGATGGCTACGGTGAGGATCTCCGATGAGGACAGCTCCCGCGGACCGGTGAGTCGATCGAGCCGGGCCCGGGCGACACCGAGCAGCCGGTCATGGCGCGCGGCGATCTCCTCCAGCGGCCACAGCCGGGCGACGATCTCCCGCGGCGAATCGAGCTCGCCCATGCGGAGATTCGTGGTGGTGAGGCGGGTCGTGTAGCCGCCGACACCGAGTTCGTCGACCAATGCCTCGATGTAGGGTTCCCACGGATTCGGCGAGACATAGAGCCCGCCTTGAATGGCCGCGCCGCCGAGGTGGACGATGCCATCGCGCATTGCGTCCCGCGCCTGCCGCTCGACCTCGGGAATGGCGAACGCGACCAGATGCCAGTTCCCATCCCAGGGCGCGGCGCCACGGTCCTGGTCGTACATGAAGCGGATGAACTCGACGTTCGGTTCGACCGCGCCGCGGATCTCCGCATCGACCCGCAGCGACGCGCGACGGCCGCGCCCCTGCTGCACGAGTTGCCCCTCGGCGACGAGTCGCCGAATGTGCAGGCGCACCTGCTGATCGGTCATGCCGAGGGCGTTCGCCACCGCATAGAGCTCGGCCGCGTCGATGGTCGCATCCTCCCGGATCATGCTTTCGACAAGCACCCTGGTCGGTATATCGACCTCGACGTCCACGTTCTCTCCCTCTCGCAGCAGCAACCCCGGCTATTCGTTCAACTCTACAACGATAGTTTCTGATTTGAACGCTACGGTGGGGTGATGCAGTCGCACCGACGGAAGTCCATCCGCATCCTGATGTCGATCCTGGCCGTCGTCGCGGCGTGCGCGACGGCAGGCAGGGGGGTGGTGTATCAGCACACCTACGACCTGCGAGAGGAGCGCGTCACCATCCCGGGTGCGCGGCAACCACTACAAGGCGTACTCGCTCTCCCCGGGCACGGCGAGGGCCCCTTCGGTCTGGTGGTGTTCGTGCACGGCGACGGGCCCAGGGGTGCCACCGGCGAGACGTTCTATCGGCCGATATGGGAGTCGTTCGCCGCCGCCGGATACGCCTCGTTGTCCTGGGGCAAGCCGGGAATCAATGGGGCGCAGGGCAATTGGCTCGACCAGAGCATGGCCGACCGGGCCGCGGAAACGCTCGCGGCCATCGAATGGGCACGCATGCGAACGCGGATCGATCCAGACCGGATCGGACTGTGGGGCGCCAGCCAAGCCGGCTGGGTACTGCCCGAGGTCGCCGCACAGGATTCCCGGTTGCGGTTCATGATCGCGGTCTCCCCCGCGGTCAACTGGCTACAGCAGGGCCGGTACAACACGCTTGCCGAACTCCGCGAGCGTGGCGCCACCCGAGCAGAGGTCGACGACGCACTCACCCGGCGGGAGCACACGCTGACCTTGCTCGAGCGGGCCGCGACTTTCCCGGAAGCCGAAGCCGCGGGCGTAACCGGGCTCACAGCCAACCGCTGGCGGTTCATCCAGAAGAACTACACCGCCGACGCCACCGCCGACCTGGCGCAAGTACGGATCCCGGTACTGCTGATACTGGCCGAGCACGACCTCAACGTCGACATCGCCGACACCGAACGCACCTATCGGGCGCAACTCGCCCGGCCGGACCAGCTTCAGGTGCGACGCTACAGCGACGCACGACACTCGCTGGTACGCAAAAGCATCGAGGACAGTGCGGTGAAGCCCTACCTCATCGCGCTCGCCGCACCACGCAAACTGTTCGCGGAGGGTTTCTGGCCGACCAACGCCGCTTCATCCAAGACACACATGCCTGCGCGTGAACTGGCGAGCATCCATCAATCCCGAGGGCACCCCTCGGTGACATGTCCTCGAATCCGAGGGGCTCGAAGCCAGTGGGCCTCCGTGGAGCTGGGCCAGGCGTACCACGAGTCGTGAAGGCCGCCGTGTCGCGAGGGTCGGCGAACCTCCATCGAGATCCCATGGGGTGCATGGCTACTCGTGGCGTACTGTCGAGCGCGCGAACCAGATCCCTTGCGGCGACGCGGTTTCCGTTTCGGCCAACCGTGCCCGAGGGACCGACGGGAGGCGACTCTGCGCACCGCCGGATGAGGGTGCACCAGCGCAGGCGAAACACATCACCACACACGGGCTTCGCCACACCATCCCCACCTGGGTCGAGCGCAACTTCGGATACGCCGTCGCATACGCCCACGCCGCACGCGGCGGCGGCCCGCTCCCAGCGGGCAAAACACATCTGGCCGATGTCGAGGAATGGGACGCGGCCGGCGAGCGTGATCATCTGTCGGTCCGTCGGTGTGCCGTGCACGGACACGGATGTGGACGCTGTCGTCATAGTCGAGCGCGACCTCGGTTCCCGTGCGTTCGGTCAGCATGGCCGCAAGCTGGAGCGCCTGCCGGGATCGGTTGGCACAACCCGCCCCCAACCCCTGTGTTGTGGTGAAGATCATGTCTCCCCCTTGCCGCCGAGCCGCCGCCATGCGCGATACCAATGGACGAGCGAGTGCCGAACCTCAAAAATGGCGGATGGGATACAGGCTTGGATACAGTGACCGAGATAAAGAAAGGCCCTCTACCAGCAATCACCTGGTAGAGGGCCTTCTTTTCGAGTGGTCCCAGCTGGGATCGAACCAGCGACCTTCCGCGTGTGAGGCGGACGCTCTCCCGCTGAGCTATGAGACCGAACTCTCCGTTCGAGCGGCGACTCGGTGCCGTCCGAACGAGATGGAACATTAGCACGCTCTACCGGTCAGCCACCAAATCGCCACCTGGACAGCACCGATTCGTCGTGTTGCGGATGAGACTCGTGAGACTTGGCGCGGCCCCGTACCGCCCCCGCGGCTCTACGTCGAGGCGACCGACCGAATCCCGAGTGTCCGTCCCGAAGGGAATTCTCGCCGCCCGGTAGAGGCCCGCCGCCCTTCGAACCGACAGCCGCGAGTCGGCAGGCACCTGGAGAGCTCCGGCCCGCCCGATGACACTCGCGATGACCGTCGGTGGGAGCGTTCGGAACGCGGCGCACACACCTCCCCAGTCCCCCACACCCCACCGGCCGCACCCGCCACACTCGCAACTTCGCCGTTTCCAGGCGTTCTACCAGCGGATTTGTACCTTTCACCGGGCGTCGGCTAATGTTCTGTCTCGCACCGAGGAGGCCAGAACGAAAGCCCCCGAGATGCAAATGCGGATGTAGCGCAGCTGGTAGCGCATCACCTTGCCAAGGTGAGGGTCGCGGGTTCGAATCCCGTCATCCGCTCGAGAGGTAGGGCCAGGCAGTGTAAACAGCCTTCCCCCTTTGCGCGGTGGAGTGGCCGAGTGGTGAGGCAACGGCCTGCAAAGCCGTGCACACGGGTTCGATTCCCGTCTCCACCTCGCGCGATTAGCTCAGCGGGAGAGCGCTTCCCTGACACGGAAGAGGTCACTGGTTCAATCCCAGTATCGCGCACCACCGTCTCACGAGGTCAGACCCGGTTTCCACCGGGTCTGATTTTGTTTGTGCCCAGCGAGTACGCCCAAACACCCCCCAGCACGCAAGGCATTGCCCTTCGGCGCCACCGAAACCTATGGCCCACCGCCACCAGCAACACCGCCAGCTGGAGCCTGCTACGGCCATCAGCGACGCGCGCAGCGCGAAGAACCCGGCCGACAAGCTCCACGTTCCTACCAGGGAGCCGGAGGCTGACCCGACACACGCCCAGGGCCAGCAGGTGGTGTCGACCCGCAATGTCGATCACCTACTGGGCCTGGCCCCGTCGGTTCGGTCGGTCGTTTCGCTGAGCGCCGGGTGGGCGAGAGCGATGACCCGTAACAGGCCCCGGACCTCCGGGTTTGCCTCCAAATGAGTAGTTGCCGGTGGCACCGGATGTTGAGAATCGATCGATTTTCAGCCACTGGTGTCCCGGAGAGGCCCGCCTGGAGAGTGCGAACTAGCGGGTGGGATAGCGCGGTTTCGAGCAGAATCGAGCGATGCTCGGGTGGGTGAGCGTCATTGGCGCGCAAGCACGTACGAAGTCGACCGCGCTGCGGGCGCGGATGGACACCAGCAGCAAGGGCGCGGGTCGCTGGGCGGGTCGGATCCGGTTGTTTCCCGCGGTCGGTCTTGCGCTGGCCGCCGGGCTGGTCGTGGCCTTCGCCGCCTACGGGTTCCTGCGCTGGATCACCCCGGTAGACGCGAGCAAGGCCGCAGCCGAGATCGACGTCACCCGGGTCGCGTTGACCGTCGTCGCCGGAGTCGGTGGTGTGGTCGCGTTGGTCATCGCCTACCGGCGCCAGCGTGATCTCGAGCAGAGCCGGTTCGTCGAACGCTTCGGCGCCGCGGCCGCCCAACTCGGTGCCACCGATGTCGCGGTTCGCATCGCCGGGGTGTACGCGATGGCCGGTGTCGCCGACGAATCCGACGGGCTACACCGCCAGCAGTGCATCGACGTTTTGTGCGGCTACTTGCGGCTGCCCTACAGCCCCGAACTCGGCGGCAACCACCAGACCAAACACGTGCAGAAACGCATAGTCGGAGGAGATGCTGGAGAAGACGAGGACCACTTCGAGTACCGGCAGAACGACCATGAGGTGCGCGCAACCATCGTCCGCGTCATCGCAGACCACCTGCGCCCTGATGCCGAATACCGCTGGTCGACAAGCAACTTCGACTTTCGCACCGCCCACCTCGAAGACGTCGACTTCAACCACGCTGTGTTCGTCGGCTCCGTTCGGTTCGAAAAGGCTACGTTCAGCGGCTACGCCTCGTTCGACGAGGCCACGTTCAGCGACCACGCCTGGTTCGGCTACACCACGTTCAGCGGCGGCGCCACGTTCAACCAGGCCACGTTCAGCGGCGGCGCCACGTTCGCCAACGCCACGTTCAGCGGACACGCCTGGCTCGGCTACACCACGTTCAGCGGCGGCGCCACGTTCAACCAGGCCACGTTCAGCGGCGGCGCCACGTTCGACTACACCACGTTCAGCGGCTACGCCTGGTTCAGCCACGCCACGTTCAGCGACGCCTCGTTCCGCAACGCCACATTCAGCGACGCCTCGTTCAGCGACGCCACGTTCCGCAGCGACGCCTCATTCAGCGACGCCTCGTTCGGCAACGCCTCTTTCCGCGGCGCCACGTTCAGCGGCAACGCCGCGTTCGGTGAGGCCATGTTCAAGGGCGACATCTGGTTCGAACATGCCAAGTTCCGCGGCGACGACGCCTCGTTCGGCAACGCCTCGTTTCGCGACGCCTCCTTCCGCGACGCCACGTTCAGCGGCAACGCCTCGTTCGCCAACGCCAGCTTCCGCCGCGACACCTCGTTCGCCAACGCCACGTTCAGCCGCAGCGCATGGTTCATCAACGCCACGTTCAGCGGCAACGCTCGATTCGACGACGCCACGCTCAACGGCGAGACCTCATTCGTCGCGGCCTCGTTCAGCGACGGCACTTCGTTCGAAGGTGTTGTGTTCGCGGGCCAGACAGGTTTCCAGTCCACTGATTTCGGTTCGGGACGAGTTGTCTTCACCACCCCAAGACAGTGGGGTCCGCCGCCTCCCGAGTTCGACTGGGGCGAGAACGGTGATGGTAAGCCCGCGAACATCGAGCCGACGGACTGGCCGCCAGCGCTGGCGACTTCGATGTAGCTCCCGCCGAAGGGGTGTTGAGAATCGTTCGGTTCTTGGACACCCCGGGCACGTGTCGGTTGGCCAAGGTTGTGACTCGCAGCGGAAGATGGCGGTGTTCTCGCATTGTCAGCTGGCGCCGATGACGAGGGTGCTGCGGGCGGTTTCGACGACGTCCGCTGTGACGGTGTGAAGCTCGTTGATCTTCATGACGCGGTGGATCTGAGCGAAGAGTCGTTGCAGGAGGCGGAAATTGCCGCCGGTGATGCGGGCGACCGCGGCGACGGCCTGTGCGTCGGTGAAGTCGTCGGGGTCGAGTTCGAGGCCGAGTTTGTGCCAGTGCCGGGACAGTACGAAGGTGAGTTCTTCACCGGACAGGGGCCGGTAGTGGTGGGCGAATCCGACGCGGCTGTAGAGCTGCGGGTAGCGGGAGAAGGTCTTCTCGATGCCGGTCATGCCGATGAACAGCAGCCCGTGATCCCCGCGGTCGTAGCGGTCACGCAGGTGTTCGATGGCGTTGGCCGAGCGTTCGGACTCGTCGATGACGACCAGCTCGATGTAGTCGACCGTCTCGTGTACGCGCCGGCCGGGGGCTACATGCTGGTCGATGCAGATGTTGACGCGGCTGTAGAGCTGTTGATGTCGTCGCGTAGTTCGCGCAGGGGTCCGGCGACGGTGGGTGTGTAGAACACGGTGCGCGAGCGGGACAGGGCGGCGTAGACGTCTTTGTCGGATTCCTCGCGCGACCCCCAGCTGGTGAGCAGGTGTTCGGCCTTGTCCCAGCGTGCGTAGCGGGTTGCCGAGAGTGTCTTCCCGATTCCTGCTGCGCCGTAGCAGATTCCGATGGTCCGGTCGCGTCTGACGGTGTCGGCGAACTCGACGAAGCGGCGGTGTTCCTTGGTGGCGATGAACGGCCAGTTCCGTGGCGCGGGCATAGTCAGTCCTCGCGGTAGGCGCGCAGCGGCGGTGCTGGAGGAGGTTTCGCCGGTTTCGATGGCACAGGCGGGCAATCGGGTGCGGGCAGGTAGTCGGTGACCACAGCGATGCGTTCGTTGATCTGGTCGCGGATCCGGCGTCGATAGGCGCGGCGGGCGGCCTGAATGTCTTTGAGCCCGATGGTGTCTCCGGTGTGGTCGGGGCTGACGGCCTTACACAGGAACCGGTTTTTGTGGAAGACCCGGATCTCGGTGATGTCGCGCGGGTCGTAGCGGATGGTGACCGATTCGCGGACGTAGGCGGCCAAGGCGGGATGCAGGTAGCGCAGACCCTGGAAGTGGAGGCCGTCGCGGTGCACGACACGCGCTGCGGCGACCCGCACCAGCAGCAGATCGAGCTGCTCGAGGGCCTCGGGCAGGCGCGGCAACCAGCCGTGTCCGACCCAGCAATCCTGTGGAGTGACACCGATTTCGGAGTGGACGCGCCGGTGATAGGTGGTGATGAACGCCCCGATCGCCTCGTCGAGCTGACGCAGCGACAGCGCCGGCGGGGTAACCGGCTTGCCGCCCACGAGGTGGCCGGGCAGCTCGGTCAGCAGTTCGGTGTTGATGCTGCCGAAGAACCGCTCGACCTTCCCGCGTCCCTGGGGTCGCGGCACGGCCGAGTGCACGATCTGGAACTTCAGGTCGGCGGCGACCTGAGCGAGATGATCGCTGACGAAGTCGCCGCCGTGATCGACGTAGAGGATCTCGGGAATCCCGCACATCGGCCACGTGGGATCGGGTTTGGTCCAGATCGCTTGGCGCAGTGCCAGGGATGTGTTCAACGCCGAGGGTGCGCCCAGGGTGACGGTGTAGCCGGGCACTGCCCGCGAGCAGTCGTCGAGGACCGCTGTCAGCCAGGGCCGCTTCGCAGTCCCGCTGTCGTCGATGAGGATGTCGAGCTGGGTGTGGTCGACCTGCCACATCGCGTTCGGGTGGTCGGCGCGGCGGCGGTAGACCAGTTCGCAGGTGTCGCGGAAGGCGGCGGCGCCGTCGTGTGCCAGGGTCGTCATCGCCGGGTCGATCGCGGTGACGATCGATCGGACAGTGTTGTAGGACACCGGTTTCCACCCCTGTGCCGCGGCGACGCGCGCGGCGCGGCGGGTGATCGTCGCCAGCGACGGGCACGGTCGGTGCAGCGCCATGCCCTCGATCAGCCGCACCAACTCCGGGTCGGTGCGCCGGCCGGTCGCCCGTCGTCGGGCCGGGGCAAGCCCGGCCAGGCCGGCAGTTCGGTAGCGCTGCAGCCACCGCTGCGCGGTCCGGGCGGCACGCCCGCCTGTCCCGCCGCGCGGATCAGTGGAACCCCGTCCTCGATATGAGGCCGCAGTACCTCGAAGCGGCTCATCGCCTGCCGACGAGCCGCGTCGGTCAGTTCGGCCAACCCGACCGCAGTCACGCCTCCATTTTCGCTGTGGCAGCGGTGAGATGCCGGTAAATGGTGGGCGGGTGACACCGAACTCGGCCGCGATCTGCTCGACGGTGTAGCGGCGCTTGCCGCGCTCGTCGTACATCTGCCGCGCCAGATCCACCTGTCGGGGTCCGAGTTTGGGTTTCTGTCCGCCGGTGCGGCCGCGGGCGCGGGCGGCGGCCAGGCCGTCACGGGTGCGTTCGGACATCAGGGCGTGCTCGAATTCGGCGATGGCGCCGAGGATCTGGAAGAACATGCGCCCGACAGCGGTGGAGGTGTCGATGCCTTGGTCGAGGACCACCAGATCCACACCGCGGTCCTGCAGGGTCTTCGACAGTTCGATCAGGTGCTCGAGGGAGCGGCCGAGCCGGTCGAGTTTGGTTACCACCAGTTGGTCTTCGGGCCGGTTGGCCACCAGCAGCGCCTTGCTCAGCTCAGGCCGCGAGGCCAGCTTCCCCGACGCCTTGTCGAGGAAGATCTGCTCGCAGCCGGCCGCGGTGAGTGCGTCGTGCTGGGCCTCCGGATGCTGATCGCGGGTCGAGACCCGTCCATAGCCGATTCGCATGCGGCGCAGTGTATTGCGAACCCCCGACATGTTGACATTGCCGCGTACACGGCAACCTTTACAGATTCGGCGGCATCCGACCTGCGGGAATCTTCAGCACCCCAGAGTGTCTCGTGACGTTCGTATCCGGACGCTGATGGCAGTTGTCCGAACCGTCGCACTTTCTCACCCGTTGACGTGAACCTCCATAAGTAGCCGATTGCAGGACGGTCTGCGCGTCAGGCACCTCTAGTTCAGGGCAGCAGCTGCCCCGTCACTGCGGACCAACGTCACTTTGGGGACGTCACCGGGCCCGGAGGCCATCGAGGACAAGTGAGACGACCGCAGCGGATTCGGCTTCGGTCTCGGGAAAGTCCCATTCCGCAGCGTGTTTCGGATCATGGAAGCGGCTCGTCGCGTTCAGGACGGCCCGTGCGATCATCTCCGGTTCGTCCGTAACGAAGTCGCCGGCGGCGACACCGTCGATGATGATGTCCCGCAGTTGGGCGACCAGAAAGCCGACATGGTCGCTGGACACGGCGCTGTGCTCGACCGCCAGCACTCGGAAGGTGGCGAACAGCTCCGGGTCCGCCCCGGCTTTCGCCCACTTCATGGCGAACATGGTGGTGAGCAGTGCTCGCAACCGCTCGGCCGGAGGCAGTTCGGAGTTCTGCGCAATGATGGCGAGTTCGTTCCGCACCTGGTCGAGCCAGCGCCGGATCACGGCCTCGCGGAGCGCGGCCTTGGATGCGAAGTGCCGGTACACGCTGCCGTGGCTCACGCCCAGCTGCCGTGCGACGTCGAGCACCGTCGTCTTGTCCGGACCGTGTCGGCGCAGCAGCTCCTCGGTGGCCGACACAATCGTCTCCGCGTCGAGCGGCTCCCCGCGCATCGGGTCTCCTTGTCTCCTTGTCGGCTGGTCGCGTCACCAGCGTCGCGGACCTATGTCGCGACGAGTCATCGGTCAATATTCTCGCATGACTGACAATTATTGAAATCTGTCATTACAATTCTATAAGGTGGGGTATCGCACTACCACCGACTGAGGAGACTCGTCATCAACACATCCACTGCTTCCATTGCCGGTCGCTCCGTGTTTCGGATCGGCTACGGCGCGGCCCAACTCTCGCGGCTGCATGACCGCCACGACGAGGCCGTCGCCTTGCTCCGGCGTGCCGTCGAGCTGGGCGTCAATCATGTCGACACCGCCGAGTTCTATGGCTTCAGCTTCGCCAACACCGTGATCCGCCAGGCCCTGCGCCCCGAGGACGACGTGCTGGTCGTCACCAAAATCGGCGCCGACCCCAACCCGGTCGGGCCTGTGCCGCTACGGATCGCGCAGCGGCCCGAACAGCTGCGGGCCAGCGTCGAGGACAACCTGCGCAGCCTTGGCCTCGACCAACTCCCGGTGGTCAACCTGCGACGCCTGGATACCGGCCCCGGACTGCGTCCGGAAGGCGACCAGGTAGTCGACCTCGACGACCAGCTGGCGACCATGACCGCCCTGCGTGACGAGGGCAAGATCGGCGCAATCGGCCTGAGTAGCGTCACCCTCGACGGCCTGCGCCGCGCCCTGCCGGCTGGCATCGCCTGCGTGCAGAACGCCTACAGCCTCGTTTCCCGTGACGACGAGGACACGCTGCGACTGTGCATGGCCGAGGGCATCGCGTGGGTGCCGTTCTTCCCGCTCGGCGGAGGATTCCCGAGCTTGCCGAAGGTCGGTGACGAGCCAGCTGTGCACGCCGTGGCCGAATCCCTGGAGGTGACCCCATCCCAGGTCGCTCTCGCTTGGCTGCTGCACCATGCGCCGAATATCCTGCTCATTCCCGGCACCGTCGACCCCGCCCACATGGAGGTCAATATGGCGGTCGGCGAGATCACCTTCGACGCGCACACACTGGCCTTCCTCGACGCCGTCGAGTCCCGCTCCAACAACGTCGCGATCGGCGCGGCGTCGTGAAGGCCGTGGTCTACCGCGACAACGGAGGTCCAGACGTTCTCCACCTGGTCGACCGCGAACCGCCCGTGCCCGGCCCCGGCGAGGTCCGCGTCCGAGTGGCCGTGTCCGGGGTCAACCCCACCGACTGGCAGGCCCGCGCCGGCCAGGCCATGGCGTTCCCGGAGATCACGCCGCACCTCGACGGCGCCGGTGTGATCGACGCCGTCGGCGAAAGGGGCGATACGAGTGTGGTCGGCCAGCGGGTGTGGCTGTTCATGGCCGCAGCGGGCCGGCCCACCGGCACCGCCGCGGAATTCACCGTCGTACCGGCCGGGCAGGCCGTGCCACTGCCGGACGAGGCCAGTTTCGATGTCGGCGCAGCCCTCGGTGTTCCCGCACTGACCGCGCACCGCGCACTCACCGTCGCCGAAGACGGGCCGCGCCGGCTGCGGCCCGGCGCACTGGCGGACAAGGTGGTACTCGCTGCGGGCGGGGCCGGGGCGGTCGGGCACGCGGTGATCCAGCTCGCCCGCTGGGCCGGTGCCACCGTGATCAGCACAGTCAGCAACACCGAGAAGGCCCGGCTGGCCGCCGCCGCCGGGGCCCACCACGTGGTCAACTACCGCGAGGGCGACCCGGCCGCCGAGATTCGCGCGATCGCTGCTGACGGCGTGGACATCGTCGCCGAGGTAGCACTCGGCACGAACCTCCCCCTGGACCTGGCCGTGCTGCGTCCGCGCGGCACGATCTCGATCTACGCCAACGACGGCGGCAAACCGGTCGAACTGAACGTTGCGCAGAACATGGTGCGCAACACCCGCCTGCAGTTCATAGTGCTCTACACCGCCGGTCCTGACGTCCGCGCCGCTGCCGTCGCAGACGTCTCCGCCGCCGTCCGCGACGGCGCCCTGCCGGTCGGCGAGCAACACGGCCTGCCCCTGGTCCGCTTTCCCCTCCACCGCATCGCGGATGCCCATCGGGCAGTCGAAGGCGGCGCGGTCGGCAAGGTCCTGGTCGACGTCACGTCGTGACGGTCCTCGTCATCGGCGCGCCATCCAACGGTGCGAGAACACCGCCACATATCGCTGCGAGTCACACCCAGGTCGCACGAACCGGTCATGTGTCGATAAAACATGTCGAAAAAGATTGGTGTCCAACAATTCTTGTCCGCCCTTTCTCATACACTCCGTGACATGGCCACCGCTGCAGGTGATCTCGACATCCCCGCTCCGCTCACTCTCGACGGCGACGCCCTCGATCCGATCGGTGGAGGCGGCGCCCTGGTCGGCTACGGCCGTGTCTCCACCAAGGATCAGAACCTGGATCGTCAGATCCACGCGCTCACCGCTGCCGGGTGCCAGCGGATCTTCACCGACAAGAAGTCCGGGAAGAACGCCGAGCGCGAAGAGCTGGTGGCGTGCCTGGAGTACCTGCGTCCCGGCGACACCCTCGTCGTGCCGTCGCTGGATCGGCTCGGCCGATCCCTACAGGACCTGATCTCGATCGTGGCTGGACTCCGCAAGCGCGGCATCGGATTCCGTAGCCTGCACGAAGCCCTCGACACCACCACCCCCGGCGGTCGGCTGGTCTTCCACGTCTTCGCCGCCCTGGCCGAGTTCATCCGTGAGCTGATTGTCCAAGGCACCAACGAGGGCCTGGCTGCTGCCCGCGCCCGCGGGCAACGACTCGGCCGGCCGCCAGCTATGAGCGCCGAACAGATCCGACAGGCCCGCGCGATCTTGACTCGGCCGGAGGAGACCGTTTCGTCGGTGGCCCGGCTGCTCGGTGTCTCGCGCTCGACGATCTACAAGCATCTGCCTGAGCTCAGCAGGGGTGACCAGCAGTTGCTTACCTGATGATGTCTGCTTCCGTGACGAGTTGACCTAGATCCTTCTGCGGACTCGGCGGCGACCGTCGCTGCGACGCTGCAAGCGCTGGCGACGCCGAGTCGGCTGCGGATACTGACGCGGCTACGGCACGGGCCGTGCTCGGTCGGCGACCTGGTCGAGGCGGTCGAGATGGAACAATCCGCCATATCGCATCAACTTCGGCTGTTACGGGCCATGGGCCTGGTCACCGGCACACGCAACGGACGCAGCGTGATCTACAGCCTGTACGACAATCACGTCGCGCTACTGCTCGACGAAGCCGTCTACCACATCGAACACCTCGGACTGGACTTGACGGATCCGGAGTGAGCGACGTCGATCTTCTGCGAGAACGCTGATTGCGGCAAAAAGACACCCGACGGGAACCGGACTGCGACAATCTGATTCGCCGCTGCCGAACAATCACGATCAGCGGTGCATCGCGTTGGCGGTCACACCCTCTGCGCGCCCGCGATATCTATCGTGCGGCGGCGATCTCGGCGACCTTCTCCCGTGCGCGTTCGGCCGCATACTTCTCATCGGCGTACAGCAGGCCGAAGGTGAAGCCGTTCTCGCCGACGGTCGTGCCTGCGGATGTCGCAGTGCGCCAGAGGAATTCGGCCGATACAACGCCGTCATTGTAATCGCCGAGCACGCGTTGCAATTTCTTGTAAAACGCGATGTTCGACTTCGCGCGGCCGGACTTTCGCACCGGCTTATGCAATTCGGCGGCGTAGCGGGCCCGTTTGGCGGCTTTGCGTGCGCGGTGCAATGACGCGATTCGCTGATCGTCGAGGGCGGTCGCGAGGCGGCGATCGGCTTTGCGCGCGGCTTTGTGGGCGCGGGTGACCAGTTCGCGTCGACGAATCCGAGGACCGAACGGCGGCTCCGACTGCCACGCCTGCAGGGTTGCGAGCAACTTCAGGTAGCGGGGCGTATTCATGGCCTCGGCGAGCGCGTTGCGGCTCGGCAGCTGCCGCTCCAGCAACGTCGCGTCGATACGCGCCGCCACCGGACCCAAGACGAGTTCGGGCGGCAACTTCTCGAGCCGGTCGGCGAGGCGGCGACGCTGGACGTGGCAGTCACGTACTTCGCCGAGCAGGCCCGCGAACCACCTCAGCTCGTTCTCCGTATCGCCGACGGCGCGGGGATCCAACAGCTTGCCGAACACCCGCAGCGTGCTGCGCAGTCGTCGCGCCGCGACGCGGGTGTCGTGGATCGGATCCCGGCCCCGGCGCAGCTCTACGTCGCCGGTGAAGATCGCGTCGATCTGGGTGCAGAGATATGCGCGTATCGCACCTTCCGCCGCGGAGTCGCCGACGGCGGGCTCGGACCGGTCGGGCATAGCGCGCGAGAGTTTGGACGGATAGTGCGCCGAGTGCGCGCCTGCCTCGGCGAGACTGTCCACCAGCACCGTCGGGACCTTGTTCGTATGCGGGCCCAGTTCGATCTCGACCTCGCGCCAGGCAAGGACGTTCGCGGGCCCGTCGGCCGGTGTCGCTCGCACGGTGTCGTCATCGACCTCGACAATCAGTTCACCATCCGACCCGAGGACACGGTGCCGGCTGCGCTGGGTGTCGATCCGCGTGACCGCTCGCAGCTTCTTTCCCAGGCAGACTCCGGTGACGATCTCGGTGAGATCGTCGGGCAGATCCTTCGACAGCGGGGCGAGTAGTTCGAGGCGACCGCGTGGGTGCGGGATCTTCAGCTGCCATCCCGATTCGTCCTCGCCCTCACGGCGGCGCAGGGTGACGTTGTGCGAGAGCAGATCGTGCTCGGCGGTGTCGAAATAGGTGCTGGTGAGTTCGACCGACGTTTCCTCGACGCGACTATCGGGGACGAAGTCGTCGAGCATCGGAAGAGTGAAGACCTGGTCGACCTCCCATTTGCTTTCACGTTCCAATTCGTCCTTCACCGATACTGCGTTCCCCGCTCAGAGCACATAAAACCGTCAGTGTCGGCGGCCGGACTCGTCGGCGGTGGTCCCAGCAGCCCAGCCCTGGCCACGGCGGGTCTTGATCCACGATTCGATGGTGCGCCACTGCCAGCCGACCCGGTCGCCCAGCTCCATATCCGGCTCCGGCAGCATCCCTTTGTGCCGGTAGGAGCGGACCGTAGCCACGTCCACGCCGATGCGCTCGGCGACATGATCAACCGCGAGGTACAGCGGCGTGTAACCGCGGCCGTCAGCGCGGCGGACAACCTTGTCGATCTCGTCGTCGGACAGGGCGATCTCGAGGTCGTCGACGGGGACATAGCCCCAGTCGACGACACGCTCGTCGGCCGGTCTGGCGGTCCTGAGCGTCGACCCGCAGCAACTGAAGCGCGGGCAGTCCTACCGGGTCGACCACGAACGGAAGACGCTGGTGGCCGTGGAACGGGGACGCTGACACGCCGACCGGCGGCACCGGCCGCCCGAGCACGAGCGCCGGTCTGGGCCGCGGCTGAGCCCTGCCGGACCGAAGCGTCAGCTGACCACGTCGAATGGACCGGTTGGACACGATCACCGTGCCCAACCGCCGCCAAGCTGGCCGCAATCGATCACCCGGTGGCGGTGCACGCCAGAAGCTTTCACACCGAGGTGCGGGCCGACAACGAGCGCAGTCTCGCCGCAATGGCGAAGATCCCCGGAGCCCAGATGATCGGTACATCGGTTGCCCACGGGCACCAGTGGCTGTAGTTCCGATGGCATCGATCTAACGCTTCGTTCGATGCCCCCGGAATCTCCGGTCAGCTGACTGTTCACGCCCGGACTGTCTACGGCGCCGCGGCGCTCCAGTGCGCGTGTCTCACTGACATTTTCGTGCGGCCTGACGGCTGACATTTTCGTGCGGGCTCGCGCCCTGCCGCAGCGCTGCACCGGCCGCCGCCCCGCCCCCTTCCCTCCCCGATTTGGTCCCCCGCTGTCCTTGGTTTCTGTCCCGGCCCGTCCCGCATCGGCCTCGGAAGATCCACGGCTTCCGAAGTCCCGCAGAGGTTTACGCCGCGCACCTCGGCGACGGGCGATCCTCTTCTCGTCATTCCGCAGGAGGGGGTGCGATTCATACCGGCGGGTGACGTCCGCTTCAATCGCCTGAAGATAGCGTCGCTTCATGAGCGAAGCGCGGGGGGCATCGGCAGCGAGGTCACACCTCGACCGGTGGAACAGAGCACATTCTCATCTTTGCGGTGTCAGGAGCAGCCATCGCGCTGATCGGTTGCAGCTCCAGTAGCCCGTCGACTGGCCCGGGCGGCTCGTCGACCATCGAGCGCCCTATCGAATGCGGTGCCCTTGTGACACCACCGCGCAGCTTGGATCCCGTTGAAGCCGCTGAGTATGCCCGCCGCCTGCAGGAGCAACGACGTATATGCGGTTCACCATCCTCGGCACCATAGGAGCACAAGTTCCAACCAACCCGACGAGGCAAGCCGCCTGGGCCGCATCGGTCTACGCTGAGCATCTCAGCAGCGGTGATGCGCTGACCATTTGAGCGCAGCACCGTTACCGAGACACCCTCAACCCGTTGGCCTGATTATCAGAGTCTGCGCATCGTCGGCCACATGACCGACCACGGCTGCTTCGGGCCGGTGCATTCCCAGATCGTGATGTCGCTGGTGATGCCGGGAATCCCGAGCGGATAGTCCATTCGGCGCACTGGGACAACGGAAGTGAACCAGCGGCTCAGATCCGCGTCGGTACTGCCGACGTAGAGAACCGTGTCGGCTGTGTCCGGCGGGGCACCGAAATAGCCGAAGCCGCGATTCGGACTGAAAACCGACGGCAGACCCGCACCCGCCCGACCGTGATCGAGAGCGGCCGCCTGCACGTACCACTCTGTGACGACTGCGGCGGTGCGTTGCTGTTGCGGTGTCAACGTGCGGTAGGCATCTGCCGTCGCATCTACCAGTTCTGACCAACCGAGCTCGCTGTAGGCCGACGGGCTGAGCGCCGCAGCGCGATTGGGCGCGGGGGTGTACTGTGACGCGGCCCGCCACGGCGTCGCATACACCACGGCTGCCAGCACCGACAGCACCACCGTCGGTACCGCGGCGATCGTCAGCCAACGCTTGCGCGCGGCGGTCAGTCCCACGGCGCCGGCCGCCATCACCATCGGGTAGGCACCGGCACCGTAGGCGCTGCGCCCGCCACTGATCGCGAAGACCGCCACCGTCAGCAGGAACGCCACACCCAAGAACCGGTAGGGACGAAGGCGTGGCGACCGAAGCAGCTGCCACACACCGCACGCGATGACCACCGCGCCCAGCAGCCCCCACCATTGCAATGTCAACGGGACGAACCACAAGGTGCCGGTGAAACCACCGGTCTGGCCGCGGACCACCGACCCCATCCCCAGGTGCGGCCAGCCGTGGCGAGCCTGCCAGATCAGGCCCGGCGTCGCCGCCAACACCACGATGCCCGCACTCCACCACAGTGCCGGTCGTCGCAACAACACCCTCGGCCCCAACCAGCCCGCGGCGATGATCACCGCGATCCAGAACACCGGGACAAGCCATTTGACCTGCACTGCCACTGCGGTCACCAGCCCGGCTGTCAGCAGCAGCGCGTCGTGACGAGTCCGCACCCAACGCACCAGCAGCCACGCCAGCACTGCCCACAAGAGGGTGTCGATGCCGTTGGTCGACAACGTCTGCGCCTGGCCCAGGACGAACGCCGACGTCGCGCAAGCCGTCGCTGTCAGCGCCTGCGCTGCGCGCCCGCCACCCAGCTCGCGGGTGATGACCGCGCCCAACACCACCACCGCTACCGACGCCGCGACTGCCGGAATACGCAATGCCGCAAACGATCCGGGAAACAACCAGTCCATCGCGTGCGCCAGCAACGGCACCAGCGGACCTTGGTCGACATATCCGAACGACGGCCGCTTCCCGGCGGCAATGAAATACAGCTCGTCGTAGTAGTAGCCGTACCGCGTCGCGGACAATGCCGCCACGACCCCGGCGACCACCGCCACTGCTGCGACCGTGCCCACCGCGAACGGCGGGCACGGGTCATCGGTCGTAGAAGGAGATTCAGCTGAGACGATATCCACCCCTGTCACGGTGCCCGACGCTACCGGCCCAGCCGCGAAATGGTAAGCAATGGAAACAATCCAGACCTGGCCTGCGCCAATCGCTTCGGGATCGCGGGCCCACAGTTGGCGTCGAGCGTCGATCAGAACAAGGTGTCGTCGGACCCGGAGCGGTCGGTAGCCGGTGGGGCCCAGCCGGCCCAGTTCGGCGTCGATGTCGACCTCGATCGCGCCGAAGAGTTGATGTTCTCGCTGTGCCCAGGCGAAACGTGCGCGAGCACCTCGTCGTCGATGCGCCGCCCTTCCTGGCGCATCTGTTCCACCGCCAGCCCGTAATACTCTGCGGTCCAGGCGATCACGGCGTTGGTGGCCAAGGTCGAACACCATGCCTGTTCGGTCTGGGACTCCAGATGCCGGGCGCGGATCATGCCTTCGTGGGCGTAGAGCAAGTCGCGCCGCCAGGCGTGCAGGGATTCGCGCTTGTTGAGCTGGCGAGAGATCTTGCGCCGATAGTCCGGATCCGACAGGTACTCGCGGCGTAGATCGTTCTGCGCAGTGCCCCGTATTCCTTCGCTCGCCGAGGGCCTCGTGCAATTCGTCGGTGGCGGCCGCCAGCGCGTGGGCCGGATCAGCGGATTTGCGGACCAGGCGGCAGAATTCGACGCGCTGCGGCTCCCATGATCTCCGGGAATTCCCGAAGCCGCTGCAACTCCTCGTCCGCGAATACCCGCGTTGCCACGAACCCAGCCCTCCGGCACCCCGACCAACCTCATCGGCAGCCAAGCCATGCACCAACCACCCCACGCCGCACCCGGAACTGTCGAATCACCCTCTACCAGTGCACATCCCGAACTTCGTTGGATTTTCGTCGACTCCGAGACCCCCGCCGGCCGCTGCGCGACCCGGACACCCCCAGCCAGGACGACTGACATCGGCGGTTCGAAGACAGCGAGCGGTTCTAGTCCGAGTGACTCGACGACACCTTGCGCACCTCTGAAGCTATCCGGCACCGTCGTCGTCCCCCTCCAGAGCTACCGCCATCGCCCCCTCCAGCGTGATGTCACGGCGGGCGCCGGCTGCCTACTGTCGGTTGCGCCGTCCGTGGCCATTGCGAAAACCTCCAGCAGACAGGGATCGGAATCATGAGACCCATAGATCGTGCGGGCAGCGCGCTCCCCCACGCTGAACTGTCCACCGGCCGGCGCCGGTTGCGCAGGTTCCGGTTCCCCGTCCTGGTGCTGGTGTTGCTCGGCGTGATCGCGGCGTACGCCGGGATCGACCGGCTCGTCGCGCCCGTCCCGGCGCTCGCGCTGCCGGTGGGGATCGGTCTGGCCGGCGCCGGGGTGGTCGGCTACCGCTGGCTGTCGCGAACCGTCGAGTCGCGCCCGAGCGTCCCCGAACTCGCGACCGCGGGCACGTGGTCCTGGTTGTGGCGTGGGATGTTGCTGGGGTCCGGCCTGTTCACCGCGGTGATGCTGCTCATCGCGGCGTTCGGTGGCTGGCAGGGCCTGTCCTGGGGCTCGGTCGGCGGGTTCCTCGCGACCGCTGGCGCGATGGCAGCCGTTGCGGTCGCCGAGGAGACCCTGTTCCGCGGGATCGTGTTCCGCATCGTGGAGGAACGTACCGGCACCGTGGTGGCGCTGGTCGTGTCCGCGCTGCTGTTCGGCGCGGCACACCTGGTCAATGTCGACGCCACGCTGCTGGGCACGCTCTCGATCGCCGTGACCGGCGGAACCCTGACCGCCGCCGCCTACGTCGCGACCCGCTCACTGTGGCTGCCGATCGGCCTGCACTTCGGCTGGAACTTCATCCAGGCCGGTGTCTTCGGTGTCACGGTGTCCGGCTCGGGCACCGCGTCCCACGGCCTGCTGCAAACCACACTGTCCGGGCCCTCCCTGCTGACCGGCGGCGCATTCGGGCCGGAGACCAGCCTGTTCGCGCTGCTGGTCTGCCTGGTGCCCACCGCCGTCCTGCTGCGTAAGGCCTGCGCGACTGCGCAGTTGGAACTCCACGGACGTCGAAGCCGCTCCGGTCGGCACTGCGGCCCCTGAGGTGCCGCAGGGGCCCGGGCGCCGCACGTGGGATCCACTCAGGTGAGGGACTGGCTCGCCGCTCGCAGGCCTTCCAGGGCGGCCAGGGTGTACGGCGCCAGCGCGGCGTCATGGTCGGCTTCCAGCCACTGGGCATAGCCCCGTTTGAATGCGAGCACGCCCAGCTCGCCCGCGAGGTGTGCGAGGGGGTCCGGCACACCTCGGGCGACCAGGGCGTCGGTCATGGCTGCCGCGAGACCGACGCTCTTGAGGGCGTCGCGCTCCTGGAGTTCGACGTTGGCGGCGATCGCGGCCTTCAGGCGGGGGCCGAGTTCGCGGTTCATCGGGCCCATCGCGCTCGAGGCGCGCTCGAGCCCGGCCGCGACGGCCTCGAGCGGGGTAGCTCTCTCGGGTGCCGCGGCGATCCCCTCGGCCAGCAGCCGGCTCAGCGCTTCTTGTCCGGCCACCAGCAGGTCGCGCTTGTCGGGAAAGTACCGAAAGAAGGTGCTCTTGGTGACTCCGGCGCGCTCGGCGATCTGCGTCACCGTCGTGGCGTCGTATCCCTGCTCGGTGAACAGATCCACCGCAGCCACGACGAGCCGCTCACGTGCTCCAGGTTCCCATCGCGCCATGGGGTCATCGTAATTGATGGGACTGTTGTCTCATCACTCTGCTACGGTGATGAGACAACAGTCCCATCACTTTCGAGGGAGAGAACGTGCACGTCTTCATCACCGGTGGAACCGGCCTGATCGGCTCCGCTGTCGTTGCCGAACTGCTCGACAACGGTCACACCGTCCTCGCGCTCGCCCGCTCCGACTCCTCCGCGACGGCCCTCGAGACCGCCGGTGCCGAGCCGATTCGTGGCGACCTTGCCGATCTGCCCATACTCCGCGCGGCTGCCGCCCGGTCCGACGGCGTGATCCACCTGGCCTTCACCCACGACTTCAGCACCCACGCCGCAGTCGCGGAGGCGGTCGCCGAGGAGAGCGCCGCTCTGGCGGCTCTGGGCCAGGAACTCGTCGACAGCGACCGTCCGTTCGTCACTGTCTCGGGCACGCCGCTCGTGCCGGGCCGCGTCTCCACCGAGGCTGATCCGCTGTCGACCGACGGACTCGTCGGCGGGCGCAGCCACTCGGTCATGTCGGTGCTGGACCTGGCCTCACGCGGCGTCCGCAGCGCGGCCGTCCGCATGCCGCGCACGGTGCACAACGAGGGCAAAGGCGGATTCGCCGGCCTGCTGACCGACGCCGCGCGCCGCAATGGAGTGGCCGGTTACCCGGGCGACGGCACCCAGCGCTGGCCCGCCGTGCATGCGCTCGACGCGGCCGTACTCCTCCGGCTGGCCCTGGAGAAGGCACCGGCCGGGACCGCGTGGCACGCCGTGGCCGACAACGGCGACGCCGTGCGTGACATCGCGACGGTCATCGGTCGCAGGCTCGGGCTTGCCGTGGAAGCCGTGCCGCAACAGGTGTTCGGCCCTCTCGGACCGATCTTCGCCACCGATCAGCCCTCGTCGAGCGCCCACACCCGACAGGCACTCGGTTGGCAGCCCAGGCACCCGAGCCTTCTCGAAGATTTGGAAAACATCCAGCCCTGATCGGCCGGTGGCAGCCGGGCGCTCTCAGTGAGCGGCAAGCCCATCGACACAAGGTGTCCAGCGTGGACTACGGCGTCGGTACGGGGAACGACTGAGGCGACGGCCGCGGAGGTTTCCGCGCGGTCGGGACGGCGCACGGGAATTCGGCGATGTCCCGACCGGGCTGCGTGGAGTGCCACGGGTTGTCGGGGGCCCTCGTTAGGCTGCCGGTTGTGGCTGGTGAGTCAGGGGTTGCGGTAGGGGGTGGCGAGGTGGCGTTTCCGGATGACATTCGGGAGGAGGTGTCGCTCGGGCTCGAAGAGGTGAACGAGGTGTTGGCGGGGCTGGTGGGGGCGCATGCGGAGCGGCGGAAGCGGGATGCCGAGATCGTGGGGTATCGGCTGGGGATCGGCGGGGAGGGACCGGAGACGTTGGCGCGAATCGGGGCGCGATTCGATCTGGCGCGGGATCGGGTGCGGCAGTTGCACACTCGGGCGGTCGGGCAGATGCTGCGGGAGGCGGCGCTGATCGGAGGCCGGGAGGCGGAGGTGTTCGCGGGGCGCTATCCGGTGGACGGGCGGGATTCGGCGCTGGTGCGAGCGCTGCTCGTGGAGACGTACGCGACCGATACGGATTTGGCGGCCAACGAGTTGTCGTATCTGAAGCTGCGGCTCGCGGGGCACGCTCCCGAGGACGCGAAGCGGATCGCGGGCTACGTCATGCAGCGGATCATGGCGTGGCAGAAGAAGACGAACCGGCAGTTGGCGAAGCTGCGCGACGCCGAGCCCGCGGCCGCGACCGAGATCGGCGAATGGGCCGCGCGGGTCGAATGGCCCGCGGGCTCGCCCGCCGCGCTGCCGACGAGCTCCGCCCGCACGGTCGACGGCGACGACGAGGGACGCGGCCGGTTCTACCTGGACAAGGTCGGTCGCGACGTCGGCTTCGATTCCGCGCTGCAGGCCCGGCTGCTGCGCACGCTCAACGCGGCGGACACCGTCGAGACGTTTCAGGAACATCCGATCGCGGTGCGCTACGACATCGACGGCTCGGAGCGCGTCCACTATCCGAGCGTCGCAGCGCGTTTCACCGACGGCAGGGTGGCGCTGATCGACGTGCAACCACTCGGCCATGTCGCCTTCCACGTCAACCGCGTCAGGTCCGCGGCGGCGCGCAGCCGGGCGCATGCCGCGGGCTGGGGCTGGCTGGTGTGGACGGGAAGCCGCCTCGGCCTACCGGAGCTCGCCCGCCGCGAGGTGGACGCCCGCTGCGAAGACGGTCTGGGCGAACTCGTCGAGCGCGGGTCGGTGACGTGGCGCGAGGTGCGGCGGCTCCGCGAGGAGTCCGGCCTCGAACTGCTCGACTTCGCCGCGCTGGTGCTGCGCAACGAATGGCGCTGGGACCGCGGCCCCTTCCGCCTGACGCGCAGCTGACTCGCTCAGCGCACCACCATGGCCGCCGCGAGGAATGTCACGATCAGCAACATCGCGCAGTAGGTGATCAACTGCCAGTGGCTCACGGTCTGCTGGAGCCCGGCGATGGTGGCGCGCAGGCTGTTGTCCACCCGGTGGTGGTCGGCCAGCTTGCGATTCACCTCGGCCAGCGCGTCCGCCTGCGCCTGCGCGTCGTGTTCGGCGCGTTCCAGCCGCGCGGTCAGCTTCATCACCTGTTTCTGCTTGTCCCTGACCGACTTCCGGGACAGCGCAAGGGAGGTGCGCTGGTTGACGAGTTCCTGCCGCTGCCGGGCGATCACCGCGGCCTGCGTTCTCGTGTGATGCTCCCAGTCGGTCACGGTGGCCCATCCTCCCGTCATCTCGTCGCGAAAACCCCAGGCGATCTCGCCGGACACCCAGCCGCGCAGGAACTCGCGCAACTCGAACCGCTCGCGCCGCGGCACCGCGACCGCGCTGTGCTCGGCGTCCAGCATGCCCACGTCGATCAGGTAATCGCAGGCGGGAGGGGCGAAGTCGGCCATGCCGAGCGCAGGCAGGTGGGCCACCCAGTAGCCGGGCTGGCACAGCCACAGCACGCCGTCGCATCCCGCCGCGCGCAGCCGGGCCGTGTGTTCGTGGGCGAGCGTCCGGTCCAGCGGGCCACCGCGCACCTCGATGGCGTAGGTCCGCTCGCCGATCCGCCACAGAATGTCGACGCGGATGCCGCCGACGCGCCGATCCACATCGGCCTCGTCGGCGCCGAACGCCACCAGCCTGCCGCACAGCCAGTACTTGAGTCGCTGGATATCCCATTGGGCGTCTGCGCATCCCGGGCAACGGCAGCTGTACCGGGATCGATCGCCCACCGCGGTGCGGACCTCGTCCGGCACCTCGGCGATGCCCAATTCGGCGAGCATCGCCCGACGTCCGCAAGCCTGCTCCACGCGCTGCGTCGTTCTCACGCGATCACTCCCCTGCCCAACACCGCACGGTCTCTCGACCTACTCCATAGATCAAGAGTGCGCCTATCTTCGGCCGCCCGCCAGCCCCCTTTACCCCGCGCTCGGGTGCGCCGCCGTCGGCGCGACACCTCCCATCAGGCGATGTGCGCTGCGTCACAATGGATTTCGCAGCGACATGCGCGAGAAACGACACAGAAGTTTCGGGTGATTGATTTTTGCCGCCAATTCGGCGACGCGGCCGGGCGCGCCGGATCGTCCGCCCGCCGCCGGAGCCGCGCGGGCGGTGCTCGCCCCGCACCTCGGAAAGGCTGTGGATAGAATCGCCAGGCCACGCGCAGTTCGGGCATCGACGGGGAAGAGGGTACGTATGGAGCACGGCCAGCAGGGCGCCGAGTCGGTCGGCGCGATCTTGTCGGGCATCGCGGAGCTCCTGCGCGAGGTGAGCGACAAACTCGACAGTGTCGCCGCCCGGGTCGGCGAGGACAACGGCGTCGAGGCGCGCCTGAAGAAGCTGGAGGCCTGGGCCTTTCGAACCGAGCAGAATGTCTCGACGCTGGAGACGCGGCTGGACGGCGTGACGTCCGGCGCGTCCGTCGAACGCACCGAGGCCGCGCCACTGCCCCGCGCCGCACGCCGCGCACCGGCCGCGCCGACGACGCGTCTCGAAGAGCCGCGGCCGGAATCCTTACGCGCCGAAACCCTACGCACCGAAACCCCGCGCGCCGAGACTTCTCGCCTCGAGGCCCCCCGCACCGAGAACTCCCGCCTCGAAAACCTGCGCACCGAGAACTCCCGCCTCGAAACCCCGCGCGCCGAGAGCTCCCGCCTCGAAACCCCGCGCACCGAGAGCTCCCGCCCCGAAAACCTGCGCACCGACGCTCCTCGCGCCGAAGCCCCGCGCTCCGAAAACCTGCGAGCCGAGACCTCTCACGCCGAGACTCCGCGCCCCGAAGCTCGTCGCGCCGAGCGCCTTCGACCGCCCGCGTCGCCGCGCCCGGAGGCCGCCCCCGAGTCACCGCGCACCGACAGTCTCGAAGCGGCCGCCATCGTGGCGCGCGTCGAGCAGCAGACGCCTGCGCCGAACTCGCTGCCGCGCAGGGACCCCGGCGCCGTCCCGCCCGCGCTGCACGATTGGGTCGAGCCCAACGTCTCGCGTGGCGCACCCTACGACGCCGCGCCCGAACCGGTCTCGAACGCGCACGCCGAGCCCGTGGAGATCGCGCCGCGGACCGAAACACCGCAGGAGCGACTGGGCTTCGGCACCGTCGGCACGCCTGTCGTCGACACCGCGCCGCGGCTGAACGGCCGCCTGGAGGCGCCGACGCTCACCAGCCGCGCCGACACCACCCTGACCGCGCCGCGCGACGAGCAGGCCGCCACGCCCACCCAGCACCACGCGACCATCGACGACAATTCGCACGTCGACAAGCTCCAGGCCATGCTCGACGAACTCAAGCGCAACCCGGCGGGCCCTTTCGGCAGGCCCCTCAGCAGTCCGCCGGGCGACCCCTCCGCGCAGTAGTCACTCGGTGTCGCTCCGATCCGGCGGGGCGAGCAGCGCGCGGATCGTTTCGCGCAACCAGCGATGCCCGCTGTCGGCGGTGTTGCGCGGATGCCACGCCATGCCGACCGTCACCTCCGGCAGCGGCAGCGGAATGTCGAAGGCGCGCAGTCCCATGGCCTGCAACGCGTCGCGGGTCAACCGAGCGGGCGCGGGACAGACGAGTTCGCCGGAGCGCACCGCCAACAGCGCGGTACTGAGATCGGGGACGATCGCCACCACCCGGCGGGTGCGGCCGTGCAGGGCCAGCCGGTCGTCTATCGGGCCGCGGGGGCGACCCTGCCGGGAGATCGCGAGGTGGGCCGCGGCGGCGTAGGCGGCCACGGTGACCCGGTCGGTGATCAGCGGATGGTCCGGCGCGGCGACGCCGACGAGACGATCCCCGAGCACACGCTGCACGGTGATCTCGGGATCGCCGCGTTCCAGGACGCCGACGGCGATGTCGGCGCGCCCCTCGCGCAACCCCGCCGTGGCCTCGGGACCGTCGGGCAGGAAATGCACGGTGACGCCGGGAGCCCGGCGCCGCACGGCGGCCAGCAGCGGGGCGGCGAGATGGGCACGGACCGTGTCGTCGGCCTGCACGGTGAAGCCGCGCCGCAGACCGGCGGGGTCGGCCTCCGTGCGAATGTCGAGCAGCGCGCGCCCGCGTTCGACCAACGCGGAGACCTCGTAACGCAATTCGAGGGCGCGCGGTGTCGGAACCAGGTTTCGCCCGGCCCGGACCAGCAGCGGGTCGTCCAGCGTCCGGCGCAACCGGGCGAGCGTCCGGCTCATGGCGGGGGTCGAGGTGCCCAGGCGTTCGGCGGCCTTGGTGACGCTGTTCGTGTCGAGCAGCGCATCCAGGGCAACCAGCAGATTCAGGTCGAGGGCATCCACTCGCGGATTATCACAGACGCAAGATCAGGGCGTTGGCGTTGCGCCGGTGATAATCCGCGAGCCCTCGGCGTCACCTCTGCGACGGGTATCGGTCGCGCCACCCCGCTGGGTACCTTCCAGCTGGCGCCGGGTGCGTTTCAGCCGACCCCGGGCGAACCCCGGCCGCCCCCGGGTGAACCTCGGCCGACCCCAGATGAACTTCGGCCGACCCCGGGCGAACTTCGGCTGTCGCCGGGCGAACTTCGGCTGTCGCCGGGCGAACTTCGGCTGTCGCCGGGCGAACTTCGGCTGTCGCCGGGTGCATTTCGGCCGTCGGCGGATACATCTCGGCGGTGGCCGGGTGTGTCTCCGCCGGAGCCGGGGCCACCTCGGCGGGCGGTTCGGGTGGAGTCGGCTCCGCCGGGCGCTGTCCGCGCTCCCAGAGCCCGCGGTACGCGGCCGGTTTCACGGGCCGGAACCACTGGGCGAGCCGGGTGCCCAGCGGTAGTCGGAGCTTCAGGTCGGCCAGCATCTCGTCGATGTTGTGCAGGGCGAACGGCGTGATGGTCGTGCCGTGCGCGTGGTGACCGCCGGTGCCCGCCGACATCCATTGCAGGCGCGTGTCGATCTGCTCGCTGCGCTCCTCCGGCGACGGCAGCGCGAGACGGCCGCGCAGCAGCGCGGCGGTCCAGTGCGCGCCGACCTCGGCGCTCAGCGCGCCGAGCAGCGAGGAGTTGTAGCCCGCGAAGGTCAGGTTCGGCACCTCGGTCGGCAGAATGTGCCGGTAGAGGCGGAAATTGCCGTCGTCGTCGGTGAGCCTGCGCTGGATGTACGGGGTCAGGAACGGCACCCGCTGCTGGAAGCCGGTGGCGCACACCACGATGTCGGCGGGGACGACCTGACCGTCGGACAGCCACACGGCACAACCGGCGGGTGTGCCGGACAGCTCGGTGACGGTGGTGTCGCGCAGCACGGTGATCCGCCCGTCGCGGACCTGCTCGAAGAATCCCTCGGTGGCGATGCTCGCGGTGCTCTGGGCGATCTCCTCGAAGCGGCCCTCCGGGACCAGATCCAGGTCGCGCAGGCCCAGCTTCTTGGTGGCGAGTTCCTGGAGCACGTCGAAATCGGTGTCGCGGAAGCTGTGCCCGGCGCCGTGCAGGAAGCGTTCGAAGCCGCGCGGGCTGTGATAGCGGAAGTGCGCTTCACCGAGCCGGGTGAGGAACAGCCGCTCGAAGTCCAGACCGGTGCTGAGTTTGCGGGGCATCTTCCACAGCAAACGACGAGCCACCACCGTGGTCGCGGCCGCGACGTGGCTGACAGCCTCGGCGATGTCGCAGGCGGACTGGCCGTACCCGACCACCAGCACGGACTTCCCGCGCGCCTGCTCGATGTCGAGGAACTCCGAGGAGTGATAGAGCTGTCCGCCGCGCGCGAGATAGGTCTCAGCGCCGCGATAGTCGGGCATCTCGGGTTCGCTGAACACACCGTTGGCCACGACCAGGTGATCGCAGGAGGTGCGATGCACGCCCGTCTCGTCGCGGATCTCCAGCAGCCAGCCGCTGTCCACCGGATCGGCGGCCACCACCTCGGTGCCGAGCCGGAGGTTCTCGCGCAGCCCGAACTGGTGCACGTATCCCTCCAGGTAGGCCTGCATCTGCGCGCCGTCGGGCACCCGCGGGTAGTCCTCGGGCATGGCGTAGTCCGAGAAGCGGTAGGTGTACTTACTGTTCAGCGTGCGCAACCCGGGATAACGCCTGGTCGCACTCCAGACACCACCGACATCGGGCGCACGGTCGAACACCTCGACCGGAAAACCTTCTCGGCTCAACACCTTCGCGGAGGACAGGCCTGCAATGCCCGCGCCTACGATCGCGATGCGGTTCCCGCTCGTCATGGCCACCGAGATTACCCGCCCGCGGCGCGCGGTAAAGCTCGCGGGCACAGATTCATCGGATCTCGCGCGGAGTGACCATGATTCTGGCCTTTCCGCGCGGCACGGTGGTGATGTTGCGCACCCGCCCGCGCTCGGGTCGCGGGTCGGCCGGGGCCAGCGTGTGCCGGGTGAGAATCTCGCGCAGCACCGCCGTCCCTTCCATGAGCGCGAACCCGGCGCCTAGGCAGCGGCGCACGCCGCCGCCGAACGGCAGCCACGTGTTCGGCTCGACCTCACCGTCCACGAACCGGGCCGGGCGGAACGTCGCGACGTCGGGAAAGTTCTCCGCGCGACGGTGCGCGAGGACGATCGAGCAGCTGACGGTGGTGCCGACGGGCAGCCGCCATTCGCCGATGGTGGTCTCCTTCGTGAGTTTGCGCACTGCGCCGGGGATCACCGTGTGCAGGCGCATGGCCTCCTTCAGCACGGCCTCCACGGCCTTGTCGTCGTCGGCGCGCGCGGCTTCGTACGTCCCCTGCTGGAGAGCGGGGTCGACGGCGAGCTCGTAGAGCGCCCAGGACAGCGCGGCCGCCGTGGTCTCGTGTCCGGCCAGCAGCAGGGTGACCAGCTGATCGCGCAGTTCCGCGTCCGTCGACGGCGCTTCGCCGCCGACCTGGAGCAGACGGGAGAGCACGTCGGCGCGGTCGGCCAGATCGGGCGCCGCGCGGCGCTCGGCGATCTCGCGGTAGAGCAGGTCGTCGATGGCGCGGAGGGTTTCGCGGAAGGACCGCCACGGCCAGAATCGCTGCAACCGTGGCATGCGCAGCCCCGCGTATTGCAGCGGACCGACGGTCACGATGCGGTGCAGTCGCGGCGCCAGCTCCGCGCGGGTGCGTTCGTCGGTGACGCCGAAGACCACCCGCATGATCACCTCGAGGGTCAGCGCGTTCATCCGGTCCAGCGTGACCACGGTCGACCCCGGCCGCCAGCGTCCGGTCTCCGCCGCGGCGATCTCGGACACCAGTTCCCGATAGCCGCGCAGCGGGGCGCCGTTGAACGCGGGCATCAGCAGTTTGCGCGCCCTGGCGTGCTCGGCCTCGTCGGTCAGCAACACCGAATGCGGGCCCATCACCGGGCGGAGGATGTTGTTGGCCTCTCCCGCGTGCATATCGCGCGGGTCGCCTGCGAAGATCTCCTTCAGATGCTCGGGACGGGAGAACACCACCAGCCGGTCGGCGAACGGCGGAATGCGCAGCGAGAAGACCTCGCCGTAGCGACGGCGCAGTACAGGCAGCAGGTCGGCGCGGTGCCGGAGGTAGAGATAGGTCTGCGCGAACGCAGGCAGCGCCGGGCCCGGCGGGTACTCCGTCGATGCGTGCCCTCGACTCATCGGTCCTCCTCCCGGGGTGTCCGTGCGGGTGCGCCGAGCTCAGCCTGGCACACCCGCGCGGTCCTCGGAACCCTCGTCGGCGGCGCTGTGGAGAAACGGCGGCCTGTGGATGATCCGGCCCGGCGAACCGCGGGACGGAAATCAGCGCAGCGCGGGCGCTTTGGTCACCTCGACCGGCAGATCCTGCACACCGCGGAACAGGACGCTCTCCCGCCACAGGATCTCGTCGGCGTCCACCGCGAGCCGCAGGTCCGGATAGCGGTCCAGCATCCGCGAGATCGCGATGCGCGCCTCCAACCTGGCCAGCCCCGCGCCGAGGCAGAAGTGGATGCCGTGTCCGAAAGCGAGGTGGCCGTTGGGGTTTCGTTCGGCGTCGAAGTTCTCCGGCGCGACGAAGTGTTTCTCGTCGTGGTTGGCCGAACCCAGCGCCACCAGGACGAGTTCCCCGGCCGGGACCTCGGTCTCGCCGATGACGGTGGGCACCGTCGTGTAGCGCAGCGTCGCCATGTTGACCGGGCCCTCGAAGCGCAGCATCTCCTCGACCAACGCGGGCACCCTGTCCAGATCCTCCCGCAGCGCCGCGTACCTCGACGGATCGGACAGCAGGGTGAGCATCGTGTTGCCGATCAGGTTGACCGTGGTCTCATGGCCCGCGATGAGGATGAGGAAAGCCATGGAGATGATCTCGTCGTCGGTGAGCCGGTCTTCCGCACCGCCCGCGGTGACGAGGTCCGAGAACAGATCGGCCCCAGGGCCCTCCGCGCGGCGACGGGCGAGCAGGTCCTCGAAGTACGCCACGACGGCTTCGGTGGCCGAGCGCATCCGCACCGGGTCGGCCAGCGTGATGTCGGAGACCACCGCCGACCATTCCTTGAACTGGGCGCGGTCGCCGGTCGGCACGCCGAGCATTTCGCAGATCACGGTGATGGGCAGCGGGAACGCGAACTCCGCCATCAGATCCACCGGCCCCTCCGCCCGCGCGAGACCGTCGAGCAGCTCGTCGGTGATGGCGGTGATGCGCGAGGTGAGCGCCTCGATACGGGCGGGGGCGAACGCGGGCACCACCAGCTTGCGCAGGCGGGCGTGCTGCGGCGGATCCATGTTGAGCAGGTGGTGGCTGAGGCGGGCGTTCACGGCCCGGACGCCGCTCTCGCCCGCACTCTCGCGGCGGGCCTCTGCGCCGGTGTCGGTGTGCGGGTCCTTGCGGATCGTCGGATTGCGCAGCGCCTCGCGCGCCGCGTCGTAGTCGACGATCACCCAGGCGCGCACCCCCGTGCGCAGTTGGATCTGATGCACCGGGCCCTCGGCCCGGAGCTGCTCGTAGAAGGCATACGGCGTACGAAAGAAGTCCGGTGGCAGCTGTCTCATGATCGAATGGCCTTCCCCAGTCGCGAGTTATGTTGCGCCCCTTCGATAGTGGCACGGGCCACGAGGTTCGGCCACTGTCGCTCCTGATCACCAGGGCCGTCGGCCGCGCCCCTCCCTTCGGCCGACAGGCGCGAGAAACGCCCCCGAAGACCGGTGGCCGACGCACCACACCGGACGGCGTGAGTACGGATCGCCGGTACCGCGGCGGCGTGACCGTGCTCTACTGGACGTATGAGCAACATCCCAGTCATCGTGGACCGGGCCGGTTTGTGGGACGCCGAAGCCCTCAGTGACGTTGCGGCCGTGACCTTTCCGCTCGCCTGCCCGCCCGGCGCCACCGCGGACGACATCGAGATCTACCTGACCGAGGCACTGTCCGGCGAACGATTCGGCGAATACCTGACCGATCCCGAACGGATCGTGCTCAAGGCGGTGGCGGGCGGCGACATCGTCGGGTACGCGATGCTGCACGCGGGCGAGCCCGCCGACCCGGAGGTGGCGAGGGCGGTCGACCTGCGCCCCGTGGTCGAGATCAGCAAGATGTACGTGCTACCCGGCCACCACGGCACCGGGGTGTCGACGGCGCTCATGCTCGCCGCGCTCGAGCACGCGCGCGAGGGCGGCTACGCGGGCGTGTGGCTCGGCGTCAATCAGGCGAACACTCGCGCGCAGCGCTTCTACGCCAAACACGGCTTCGAGGTCGTCGGCACCAAGACCTTCCCCGTCGGCCATCAGCTCCACGACGATTACGTGATGCGCCTGGTCTTCTGATCGCGCGAAGGGCCGGTCACCGCACGAATTCGACCAGGGCGGCCTTGAACTCGGCATGCATCACGGCCAGCATGTGGTCGCCGGGCACGACGACGGAGCGACCGTCCGGCAACGCGGCGGCGAGACGGTCGGGTTCGGCGGCGAACGGATCCCCGGAGCCTGCCAGCACCAGCGCGGGAACGGTGATGTCGTCCAGGCCGGCGATCGGGCGGTCGTCCAAACCCACGACGACGGCCCGGATGGCAGCCAGGTCGGCACGAACGGCGTCGGCGAGAACGCGGAACATCCTGGCCACCGGGGGCGCGCCGGCACCGTCGCCGTTCATCGCCAGCAGAATCGCCTCCGGCTCCACCACCCTCCTGTCGACGCCGCCGCAGTCGATCACGCCCGAACCGATGCCGCCCACAGCGAGTTTCGCGACCCGCTCGTCGGCCGCGGCGACCAGCAGCGAGATCACCCCGCCCATCGAATAGCCCACCTGCGCGACGTCTTCCAGGCCGAGTTCGTCGTAGAGCGCGCGCACGTCACGGGCCATGGCGTCCCACGAATACCGCGCCGCGTCGTGCGGCTTCTCCGAGCGCCCGTGGCCGCGCGCGTCGAGCGAGACGACCCGGTGTCCTGCGGCTTGCAGCGCGGCCACCACACCCATGCTCATCCAGTTGGCGTTGGTGTCGGCGACGACACCGTGCTGCAGCACCACCGTGCGGCCGTCGCCCTCCCACACGCGGTAGCTGAGCTCCAGCCCGTCCCAGGTCTTGAACTTCGACATAGCCCGGATCGTAGCCAGCGTCGCCCCTAGGGTTGACATGTTCTATATGTTCAGTCTTCACTGAACTCATCAGTTCTTACAGAACTCGACGAGATGGAAACCTCGAAGGAGCATCATGTCCGCCGCGATCCTGGCCGAAGGCCTCACCAAGCGCTATGGCAAGCACGTCGCACTCACCGACCTCGACCTGGAGGTCGCCCAGGGCGAGGTGTTCGGTTTCCTCGGCCCCAACGGCGCGGGCAAGTCCACCACCATCCGGATCCTGCTCGACCTGATCCGCCCCACCGCGGGCCGCGTCGAGGTGCTCGGCATGGATCCCCGCGTCGGCGGAGCCGAACTGCGCGCGCACATCGGCTACCTGCCCGGCGAACTGGAGATCGAGGGCCGCAACACCGCCGGTGATCTGCTCGGCTTCCTCGCCGACCAGCGCGGCGCCGTCGAGCCGGGCCGGATCACCGAGCTGGCCGACCTGCTCGACCTCGACCTGTCCAGGAAGGTCGGCGCGATGTCCAAAGGCAACAAGCAGAAGGTCGGCATCATCGCCGCGTTCATGCACCGGCCGCACCTGCTGATCCTGGACGAACCCACCTCCGGCCTGGATCCGTTGCTGCAACAACGCTTTCTGGGCTTGGTGAGCGAGGCGAAGGCGAACGGCCAGACGGTCTTCATGTCCTCGCACATCCTGAGCGAGGTGCAGCAGACCGCCGACCGCGCCGTGATCATGCGGGCGGGCAAGCTGCTCGGCACCGAGAACGTCGAGGATCTGCGCCGCCGCTCCCCACGCGCGGTGGAACTGGTCTTCGACGAGGACGTGTTCGCCGACGACTTCGCCGGCCTGCCCGGCGTGCGCGACCTGTCCGTGACCGACAGGACGGTGCGCTGCACCACCGAGGGCGAGGTCGACGAGCTGTTCAAAAAGGCGGCCAAATACCGGCTGGTGAGCGTGCTGTCCACCGAACCGGACCTGGAGCAGATCTTCTTCAGCCTCTACGGCCGCTGAGCCGACCAGACGAAACAATCACTCGCACAGGAGAACTCGAACATGTCACGCTCGGTCTTCACCCAGACGCTGAAGGAACAGCGTCGCGGTCTGATCGGCTGGTCGATCGGCCTCGCCGTCGTCCCGATGATGTATCTGCCGTCCTACCAGTCGCTGCGCGACCAGGGCTCGCTCGACATCGCGCACAACACGATGTACGAGGCCATGGGGCTCAGCGATTTCGCCAGCGCCACCGGCTATCTCAACGCCACGGTGTTCTCGCTGATGGGACTGCTGCTCATGGTGATCTTCGCGGTCACCTTCGCCACCCGGTCGGTGACGCAGGAGGAGAACGGCATGCTCGATCTGCTGCTCGCCCAGCCGGTCGACCGGAAGAGCCTGCTGGCGCAGCGGTTCGCGGCGCTGGCGGTGCAGATCGCGGTGGTCACCTCGGTGCTCACGTTGAGCGTTCTGGCGGGCGCGAACAGCGGCGGCTTGGACATCGCCGCCGGGCACATCGTGGCCGCGAGCGCGGGCCTGGGTCTGCTGTCTCTGCTGATCGGGGCGATCACCCTGCTGTTCGGTGCGGCGACCGGAAAGCGGTCGCTGACACTGGGTTTCGCGGCGCTGGTCGCGGTCGCGGGCTACCTGGCCAACAACCTCGGCGGGATGTTCGACGGGGGCGAATGGCTGCGCAGGCTCTCGCCGTTCTACTACGCGAACGGCCACTCGCCGCTGGTGAACGGGGCCGACCTCGGCCACCTCGCGGTGCTGGTGGCGCTGGCGGCCGTGGCGGTCGCCGCAGCGCTGGCCCTCTTCGAGCGCCGCGACCTGGCGGTGTAACCGCACCGCACGGGGCGGGCCGACACGGCCCGCCCCGTTTTCCCGTTTCTTCCGCACGAAAGGGATACTCGACCGATGACCAGCACGGAACACGACCAGGCGGCGCCCACTCCCGAACAGTTGGCCTTCGTCGAGGATTTCGCGCTCGTGCTCGAACGCATGGGTCTGGTCCGGATGACCGGTCGCGCGGCGGGCTGGCTGCTGATCTGCGATCCGCCCGAGCAGACCTTCGCCCAGATCGCCGAGGCGCTGCAGGCGTCCAAGGGCTCGATCTCCAACTCGCTCAAGCAGTTGACCACCATGCGCTGGGTCGACAAGAGCTCCAAACCCGGCGACCGCAAGGACTACTACTCGATCCGGCCCGGCATCATGCCGGAGCTCATCCGCGCACAGAGCAGCCAGTACACCGACCTGACCGCGATGACCGCGCGCGGGCTCGCCCTGTTCGACGACCCGCGCAGCGAACAGGCCGCCCGGGTCCTCGACATTCACGAGTTCTTCGTCTGGCTGGGCAAGGAGCTGCCCGCCCTGGTCGACCGGTGGTACGCCGAGCACAGGTCGTGAACCGGCGCGGCAGGCGAACGCTCAGGCCAGCATCTTGGTCTTCAGGGCCGCGAGGTCGGCGTCGGTGAGGCCGAGGCCCTCGCGCGCATAGGCGTCGAAGCCGCCGTAGGTCCGGTTCACCTGATCTAACGCGGCGTCCAGCCACTCGGTTCGCACGCCGTTGAGCGGGTCGTCCGGACCGGCGTTGCGGTACCGGTTGGACAGCAGGTAGTCCTCGGTGACCGTGGCGCGGTCGACGCCGAGCAGGGTCAGCAGCACGGCCGTGGCCCATCCGGTGCGGTCCTTGCCCGCGGTGCAGTGGTAGAGCACGGCGCCGTCGCGGGTCTCGATGACGTCGCGCAACACCGCGGCGAAGGCCGCGCTCGCGCCCGGGGCGGTGACGAAGGCGCGATAGAGGTCGTCGCCGCCGGCGAGGGTGGTGATCAGCGCCTGCGGCGGAGCATGGCCGATGACGTCGTCCCAGTTCTCGACGGCGCCCGCGGGGACGCGGTCGGGGGCGACCGCCCGCTCGTAGCCGGTGCGCAGATCGTCGACGACCCGGACGCCGCGCTCGCCGAGCACGGCCAAGTCGGCAGGGGTCGCCTTGTCGAGCTGGCCGGTGCGGTACACCAGTCCGGTGCGTACGAGGCGACCGTCGACGGTGCGGTAACCGCCCACGTCCCTGGCGTTCTGGACAGTCTGGAGGCCGACGGAACGGTCGAACGCGGTGTCGACGGCGACGGCCGGGTCGGCCATGGCGACGCCCGCCACCGGGCCGAACACGAGGGCCAAGCCGGTGGCAGCGGTGATCGAAGCGCGCAGCGCGCGATCTGGGGTCACGTCGTCGGGCTCCCTTCCTGGCGCCCGCCGAGGTCCGGCGGGCGATTCGTGCGGACTGCCTAGGCCGGAGCGGCCTCGAAGCGGGACAGCGCGAGCAGGCGCGAGATGGCGCGCAGGTACTTCTTCCGGTAGCCACCGTCGAGCATCTCCTGGGAGAAGATCTCGTCCAGTTTGGCGCCCGAGACGGTGACCGGGACGCTGGCGTCGTAGAGGCGGTCGGCCAGCACCACGACGCGCAGCGCGACGGCCTGGTCGGTCACAGGGTGCACGCCGGAGATGAACACCGCCGAGAGTCCGGAGATCAGCGCGCCGTACTTGGAGGGGTGCAGCGTGCTCAGGTGCTTCAGCAGGTCGTCGAAGTCGTCGAGCGTGGAACCTGGTGTGGCGGAGGCCCGTTCGTAGAGCTCCTCGGCCGAGGTCGGCTCCGGCGCAGGCGGCAGGTCGCGGTGCCGGTAGTCGGGGCCGTCGACGCGCACGGCCTCGAAGATCGCGCCGAGCTTCTTGATCTCGCGCATGAAATCCTGTGCGGCGAAACGCCCCTCGCCCAGCTGGCCGGGCAGCGTGTTGGAGGTGGCGGCGATCGAGACGCCGCGGGCGGACAGCTCGGTCAGCAGGCGCGAGACCAGCATGGTGTCGCCCGGATCGTCGAGCTCGAACTCGTCGATGCAGAGCACGCTGTTGCCCGCGAGCCGCTCCACGGCGTTGTTGAAGCCGAGCGCGCCGACCAGGTTGGTCAGCTCGCCGAAGGTGCCGAAGGATTTCGGCGTGGGCGCGCTGTGGAAGATCGAGGCCAGCAGGTGCGTCTTGCCGACGCCGAAGCCGCCGTCGAGGTACAGGCCCGCGCCGCTGACCGGCTTCTTCTTGCCGAACAGCCCCTTCTTGCTCGCGGCCTTGTGGATCTTGGCCACCTGCCCCGAGAACTCCTCGGCCTTGCGCACGGCCGCGGCCTGGCTGGGCTCCTTGGGATCCGGGATGTAGGAAGCGAAACTGACCTCGTCGAACATGGGCGGCGGCACCATTTGAGCGACGAGCTGGTCCGCCGGAACCTCCGGATGGCGATCGACAAGGCGTTCTTGCATGGACGAAGCCTAATGACGTGGTGTGATCTGACTTCATGCAGCGTATCCACAATGCGATCCAGCTCACAGAGCTGAGCCGGGACGAACTGGCCGAGCTCTACGCCTACCCCCTCGAACTCGACGCGCCCTGGGTGCGGGCGAATTTCGTCGCCAGCATCGACGGCGCCGCGACCAGCGACGACGTGACGGCAGGCCTCGGCACCCCGGCCGACAAGACAGTCTTCATGCTCCTGCGCGAACTCGCCGACGTGGTGCTGGTCGGCGCGGGCACCGTCCGCACCGAGAACTACGGCGGCGCGCGCACCAGCGCCACCCGCCGCAGGGCGCTCTACGACCGCGGGCTCGGCGGGCACCGGGACGGCGCGCCGCCGCCGATCGCGGTGGTCACCGCGAGCGCCGCGCTCGAACCGGGCTGCCGTCTGTTCACCGACACCGCGGTGCCGCCGCTGATCATCACCACCAGCACCGCGCCCGCAGATCGCAAGCAAGCGCTGGCCGAGGCGGGCGGCGTGGTGATCGAGGCGGGTGGCGTCGCGGTGACGCCGAAGGGTCTGCTGGCCGCGCTGGCGGAACGCGGGCTCACGCGTGTGCTGTGCGAGGGCGGCCCGCACCTGTTCGGCGAACTGCTGGAGGCGGACGCGATCGACGAGCTGTGCCTGACCACCGCGCCGGTGCTGGTCGGCGGCACGGCGCGGCGAATCTCGCTGTCCGCGCACGAGTTCCGAATGCCGATGGAGCGCAGGCACATCCTGCTCGACAAGGACGGCACGATCCTGACCCGGTGGGCCCGTCGATGAAACGCGCGTCCGAACCTGGCAGGCTGTAGCGCATGCGCTGGACTCGAGCCGCCGTGCTGGCCTCGGCATTGTCGATGATGATCGCCGGATGCGGTGCGGGCCCGTCCGATCGTCCCGTCGTCGCGGTCGAGCACCCGGCCGTCGGCGGCGGCGAGCCGTCGGTGTCGACGCCGCCCCCGCCGCCCGTGGCCGAGCTGCCCAAGACCGACCTGAGCTGGCGCGACTGCACCAAACCGACCCTCGATCTGCTCGGCCTCGGACCGGCGCCCGACGGTCTGGTGCTGGACTGCGCGGAGTACTCCACGCCGATCGATGCGGGCGGCAACGTGCTCGGCAGTTTCCGCACCGGTGCGATGCGGGCCCGGCTCGCGCAGACACCGGCCGATGTCGCGCCGCTGGTCCTCACCTCGGGCACGGACCGCTCCTCCACCGCGACACTGGCCGGCCTGGCCGTCGGACCGGCGAGCTCGCTGCTCAGCGCGCGTCCGATCGTCGCGGTGGACCGGCGCGGCCTCGGCACCTCGCAGCCGATCGATTGTCTGCCGCCCGACATCCGGCGTGGTCTGGCCGACAACGCCCAGTTCGGCCCCGGCGCGGCGGATCCGGTGCAGGCGGTGGCCGCGCTGAGCCGCGAGGCGACCATCTCCTGCCGCGATTTCCTGCAGCCGTACGAGGGCACCTTCGACGCGCCGCACGCGGCCGACGACATCGAACAGCTGCGCAAGCAATGGCAGGTCGAGCACATCGACCTGCTCGGCACGGGCAACGGCGCGCGGGTCGCGCTCAGCTACGCGCGCAAGTTCGGCGATCACCTGGCCCGGTTGGTGCTCGACTCCCCCGAAGCCGCGGGCGCCGACGCCGTGACCGCCGAGGAACAGCGCCTGCAGGGCGCGGAGGCGGCGCTCACGGCGTTCGCCCAACGCTGCGTCGGGCTCGGCTGCTCGCTCGGTCCCGATCCACGCGCGGCGATCACCGACCTGGTGCGCCGGGCGGGCCAGGGCGGGCTCGGCGACATCTCAGCCAACGCGCTGCTCACCACGATCAGCGGTTTCCTCGGCGGTCCGCGCGCGGACCAGGCCAATCGGATCGCCGAACTGGCCGACGCGCTCTCGGCGGCCGGTCGCGGCGACCGCACCGCGCTGGGCAACCTGGTGCTGCGGGAATCGGCCGCCACCGCGAGCGACGGCCAGTTCGTCAACCGCTGCACCGACATCCAGCAGCCGCCGACCCCGACCAAGGCCGCCGAGCTGATGGACACGTGGGGGCAGAAGTATCCGGTGTTCGGCAGGAACGCGGCGATCGCGCTGATGGACTGCTCGGCGTGGCCGGTCGCGGGCGCCCCACCGCTGCCGGAGAAGTTCACCCTTCCGGTGCTGGTGCTCGGCGGCATCGCCGACCCGGTGGTGGGCAACGGCGGTCAGGCATCGGTGACGGGCGCGCTCGGCGCGGCGGGCGCGCGGCACGCGTCGGTGAACTGGCAGGGCTGGGGGCATCCGGTGTTCACCCATTCGGGATGCGCGCAGCGTCTGCTGCTGGACTATCTGAAAGAGGCGCGGCTGCCGCAGGACGGCAGCGCCTGCCCCGCCTGACCGGGGGCTTCATAGCCGTTTCACATGGGCGAGCCAGGCACGCCGAGACATATCCCGGCAACCTGCGCGCCGCCGATCCGGTGTACCGTGCCCCAGTGTTACTTCGACAGCTCGAGCCCCGCACCGCTCGCACCACCGCCGAGGTGATCAAGTTCGCACTCTGGCCCCTCGCGGTCATGACGGTGCTGAATAGGGTATTCATCAAGGCTGTCAACGGGTTCATCACCGACGACTACAAGCCGGTTTACAACGCTTCGCTGGCCTTCCTCAACGGCCGCCCGGTATACACCGCCAACTTCGACTCCGTCGACCCGCACTACCTCTACCCGCCGGGCGGCACGCTGCTCATTGCACCCATCGCGCTGATCGATCCCGAGAAATCGCGCTGGCTGTTCATCCTGATCAACGCCGCCGCCATTCTGCTGGCCTGGTACCTGCTGCTGCGGCTGTTCAAGTACTCGGTGAAGTCCGTGGCCGCGCCCGCGCTGCTGCTGGCCATGTTCATGTCCGAGACGGTGATCAACACGCTGGTCTTCACCAACGTGAACGGCTGCATCCTGCTGGCCGAGCTGCTGTTCCTGCACTTGTTGCTAGCGCGGCGCGATCTGTGGGCGGGCGCCGTACTCGGAGTGAGCATCACGGTGAAACCCACGCTGGCGCCGCTGGTGCTGATCGCGGCGGCGCGCGGACAGTGGAAGGTTTTCCTCACCGCCATCGGCGTGCCGGTGGCGTTCACCGCGGCCGCCTGGCCGCTGCTGAAGGACCCCGAGCAGTTCTTCAGCAGAACGCTCCCCTACATCCTGGAGACCAGGGACTACTTCAACAGCGCGATCGCGGGCAACGCCGCCTACTACGGCCTGCCGGACGCGCTGACCTGGGGTATCCGCCTGACGATGGCCGCCCTGGTCGCGATCTCGCTGTGGCTGCTCTACCGGTACTACCGCGACGACGAGCTGTTCTTCGTCACCACGGCGTCCGGCGTACTGCTCACCGCGGAGTTCCTGCTGTCCGGTCTGGGCCAGATGTACTACTCGATGATGCTGTTCCCATTCCTGATGACGGTGGTGCTGCGCAATTCCGTTCTGCGCAACTGGCCCGCCTGGCTGGCGATCTTCGGATTCATGTCCTACGACAAGTGGCTGTCGGACCGCTTTCAGAGCCTGGGACGCAACCTCGAATACCTGCGTATCACGTTCGGCTGGAGCCTGCTGCTCATCGTGGCGTTCTGCGTGCTCGGCGACCGGTACCTGGCCGCCCGGCGCGAAGGCCGCCTGCCGTTCGGCATCGACCCCGTCTGGATGAAGAACGCGCCGGACAGCCGCGACGGCGCCGAGCCCGTCACGCCCGCGACCGGTCCGCTTCCGGATTCGCCCACGTCACGCAATGGTTCGGAGCCCGTGGAGGAGAAACGTATTAGCGTGGAGCAATGAGTTCCGACGCCGAAACGTCTTTACCCGCGCCACGACTCCAGCTGACGCCGCAGCAGTGGCGGGCCAAGCTGAATCCCGAGGAGTACGCGGTGCTACGCGAGGCCGCGACCGAACGTCCCTTCACCGGGGAGTACACCGACACCAAGACCGAGGGCGTGTACAGCTGCCGCGCCTGCGACGCCGAATTATTCCGCAGCACAGAGAAATTCGAGTCGCACTGCGGCTGGCCGTCGTTCTTCGATCCGGCCAAGTCGGACGCGGTGATCCTGCTTCCCGACGATTCGCTGGGTATGCACCGAGTCGAAGTGCTGTGCGCGAATTGCCACAGCCACCTCGGCCACGTGTTCGAGGGCGAGGGGTATCCCACACCCACCGACCAGCGCTATTGCATCAACTCCATCTCACTGCGGCTGCACCCCTCGGACAGCGCAGCCGGGTAGCCGACCGAACGCTCAGCGCAGAATACGGGCCCGTCGACACGCCCCGCATGCCCCGAAAACCCGGGGCATGCAGGGTGTTTTTTCGATCAGGGCAGCTTTTCGATCAAGGCAGCGCCGCGATGAGCTTGTCGACCTCCACCCGCGGGCCGGTGAAGAACGGCACCTCTTCGCGGACGTGCAGCCGCGCTTCGGTGGCGCGCAGATCGCGCATGAGATCCACGATCCGGTGCAGTTCCGGCGCCTCGAAAGCGAGAATCCACTCGTAGTCGCCGAGCGCGAACGAGCTCACGGTGTTGGCGCGCACGTCGGGGTAGCCGCGGGCGGCCTTGCCGTGGTCGGCCAGCATCTTGCGGCGATCCTCGTCGGGCAGCAGGTACCACTCGTAGGACCGCACGAACGGGTAGACGCAGATGTAGTTGCCCGGGTCCTCGCCGGCCAGGAAGGCCGGGATGTGGCTCTTGTTGAACTCCGCGGGGCGATGCAGCGCGACGTTGCTCCACACCGGGGCGCTGGCCCGGCCCAGCTCGGTGGTCCTGCGGAAGTCCGCGTACGCGGCCTGCAGGTCCTCCACGCGCTCGGCGTGCGTCCAGATCATGAAGTCGGCGTCGGCGCGCATGCCCGCCACGTCGTAGATGCCGCGCACCACCACGTCGCGCTCGGCCAGTCCGTCGAAGAACGCGCGCGCCTCCTTGACGGCCGCCTCGCGGTCCTCGCCAAGCACACCCGGCTCCACCTGGAACACCGAGAACATCAGGTAACGGATCGTGGAGTTGAGAGCTTGATAGTCGAGTCGCGCCATGATTCCTATCGTGCCACTGCGACCGGGACGCTCCGCCGCGTGGGGCAGCCTAGGACGGCGCGGGCGCGGACAGGGACTCGGCGATGCGTCGTGCGGCGGTTTCCCCGGAAGCGACGCAGGCCGGGACGCCGACGCCGTGCAGGTACGCGCCCGCCAGCGCGATCCCGTCGAGTTCGGCTGTGGCGGACTCGATCTCGGCGATGCGGTCGACGTGGCCGACGGCGTACTGGGCCAGGCCGCCCGGCCAGCGCTGCACGATCGCTTCGACCGGGTCGATGACGGCGCCCGTGACCGTGGCCAGGTCCTCGGTCGCGGCGGCGATCAGGTCGGCGTCGGACCAGGACAGCGGCGCGGCGTCGCCGAACTTGCCGAACGAGGCGCGCACCAGCGCCGTCTCACGCTCGGCGAGATGCGGCCATTTGCGACTGGAGAGAGTGAAGGCCTTGGCGCGCAAGGACTCTCCGGTGGCGACCAGGATGCCGGAGTTGTCCGGTAGCGCGGTGTCCCTCGGCAGCGACAGCGCGACGACGACGGAGGAGGACAGTTCGATCCCGGCGGCCGCGTCCGCCGCCTCGGGCGCGACGTAGCGGAGCAGCCGGGCAGTGACCGGCGCCGGGGTGGCCAGCACGACGGCGTCGACGAGCCCGAGGGGGTCGAGCACCCAGCCGCGGGAGGCGCGCGCGAGCCGGGTGGCCGGCGTCGCGGTGACGAACCGTGCGGCCGCCGCGTCGGCCAGCGCGTCGAGCAGCACCCGGTACCCGTCGCGGATGCCGCCGAACACCGGGGCGTCGGACGGCGGCGGCAGCGCGGCCGCGACGGCGTGGGTGAGACTCGGCGCGCCCGCGTCGAGGGCGGCGGCGACACCGGGCAGTGCGGCGCGCACGCCGATGGAGCGCGAGCTGCCCGCGTACACACCGCCCAGCAGCGGGTCCACGCTGCGCTCGGCGACCTGGGCGCCGAAACGGTCGGCGACCAGGCTGTACACGTCCAGGTCGGCGTCCGGGTACCAGGTGAGAGCGCGGTCGGGTTCGGCGGCGATGCGGGCCAGCGTGTCGGCGTCGACCAGGCCGCGCATCGATTCGGCGTTGGAGGGAATACCCATGAGGGTGCCCGACGGCAGCGGATGCGCCGCGCCGCCTGCCCACACCAGCGGACGTCGGCCTGCGGGCGTCACGAGCTGATCCGTCAGGCCGAGTTCGCCCAGCAGGGCGGGCACCTCGGGCCTGCGCCCGACGAACGCCTCCGCCCCCAGATCCAGCGGTTCCCCGCCGACGTCGCCGGTGTAGAGAATGCCGCCCAGCCGTTCGGCGCGGTCGAGCACCACGATGTCGGCGTCGGCGCCCAACCGCGTGCGCAGCCGGTAGGCCGCGACGAGACCACTGATTCCACCGCCGACAATCGCGATCCTCATGTCTGCGACGGTATCCCGCCCGCCGATCACGACTGCCCGCGCCCCGCCCGTTGTCCGGAACAGCACCTCGCTCCCCCGATCCGCGGGCTCCGACAGAGCCCGCGGAATCTCGGCGGCGGTCTCAGAGTTCGTGAACGAGTTCGACCAAGGCGGTGAGGACGCCAGGGTCGGTGTCCGGGAGAACGCCGTGTCCGAGGTTGAAGATATGACCCGCAGCGCCCATCGTGACGGCCTCGTCGGCCTCCGCCGCGATGCGGCGGGCCTCGGACTCGACGGCCTCGGGGCCCGCGAAGAGGATGGCCGGATCCAGGTTGCCCTGCAAGGCTTTTCCGGCACCGACGCGGCGCACCGCCTCGGTCAGCGGGACGCGCCAGTCGACGCCCACCACGTCGGCGCCCGCCTCGCCCATCGCGCCGAGCAGTTCGCCGGTGCCGACGCCGAAGTGGATGCGCGGCACGCCCGCGTCGGCGATCTCGGCGAACACCCGCTCGGAATGCGGCAGCACGAAGGTGCGGTAGTCGGCGAGCGAGAGCGCACCCGCCCAGGAGTCGAACAGCTGCACCGCGTCCACACCTGCCGCCAGCTGCGCCTGGAGGAACACGATCGTGATGTCGGTGAGCACGCCGAGCAGTTCGTGCCAGGTCTTGGGGTCGGCGTGCATCATCGCCTTGGTGCGCTCGTGATTCTTGCTCGGCCCGCCCTCGACCAGGTATGAGGCGAGGGTGAACGGGGCGCCCGCGAAACCGATCAGCGGCGTCTGGCCCAGCGCGTCGGTGAGCAGGCGCACGCCCTCGGTGACCGCGCCGACTTCCTCCGGCCGCAGCCGGGGCAACGCGCGCACGTCGTCCGTGGTGCGCACCGGAGCGGCCACCACCGGGCCGACGCCGGGCACGATGTCGAGGTCGATCCCGGCCGCTTTGAGCGGAACGACGATGTCGGAGAACAGGATCGCCGCGTCCACGCCGTGCCTGCGGATCGGCTGCATGGTGATCTCGCACACCAGTTCCGGGTCGAAGCAGGACTCCAGCATGCCGATGCCCGCGCGCAGTTCGCGGTACTCGGGCAGCGAACGTCCGGCCTGGCGCATGAACCACACCGGGCGCCTGCTCGGGGCGGCGCCGGTAGCGGCGGCCAGGAACGGGGCGTCGGTCAAGCGGCGGCGAGTGTAGGTGCTCATCACCGCTATCGTATGCGCGCCCGGCGGTGGCTCCGGAGCCGGAGTGCGGCAGCGGCGGACCGGACGAAACAGGCCGTCGTGCGGCCGTAGCGGCGCGCCTCCGCCCGCGCCGGGGGCACAAGGTCTACCGTCGCTTTTGTGACACCGCTCGACTTCCGCGACGGCGCCGCACCGACCGAAGACCCCCAAGGCGAACCAGCTCCGTTTCGCGCCGCGGTCGAGGCGATGGGCACCGCAACCGTGCATCCTCGGATCGAGCTCGCGCCCATCCGGCCGCCGCAACGCCTGGCACCCTTCTCCTACGCCCTCGGCGCCGAAGTCAAACATCCCGAAACCCCGGTCGTTCCGGTCGATTCCGAGGGTGACGCGTTCGGCAGGCTGATCCTGCTGCACGACCCGGACGGCGACGACGCCTGGCACGGGATATTCCGTCTGGTCGCCTACATCCAGGCCGACATCGACGCCACGCTGGCCACCGACCCGCTGCTTCCCGAGGTGGCCTGGAGCTGGCTGGTGGACGCGCTCGAGTCGCGGACCGAGCCGTTCACCGCGCTCGGCGGCACCGTCACGTCGACCAGTTCGGTGCGCTACGGCGACATCGCGGGCCCGCCCCGCGCCCACCAATTGGAGCTGCGCGCGTCGTGGACCGCGCTCACCACGGAGATGCGTCCGCACGTCGAGGCGTTCTGCGAGGTACTGGCCTATTCGGCGGGTCTGCCGCCCGCCGGGATCACCCATCTGCGTCCACAGTCGTATACCAGCAACGACCACAACTGACCACAACGTAAAGTTCAGGTCTATGCCGGTAGGAGACCAGCCCGAGGACGGGCGCGCGGGAGACAGCACAGCGGAACCTCTGCTCGCCCCCGTCGATGGAGTGCCGCCGGTCCTCGCCACCGCGGAGGAGGTCGCCGCGGCGGCCGCGACGCTGGCGGGCGGCAGCGGGCCGCTCGCGGTCGACGCCGAGCGCGCCTCGGGATTCCGCTACTCCGCGCGCGCCTACCTGATCCAGCTGCGCCGCGCGGGTGCCGGCACGTTCTTGATCGACCCGATCCCGGTGACCGACGGGCTCGCGCCGCTGGCCGAGGCGATCAACGATCTGGAGTGGGTGCTGCATTCGGCCGATCAGGATCTGCCGGGTCTGGCGGAACTGGGGCTGCGTCCCGCGCGACTGTTCGACACCGAGCTCGGCGGCAGGCTGGCCGGATACGAGCGGGTCGGGCTGGCCGCGATGGTCGAGCGGCTGCTCGGCCGGGCGCTGCGCAAGGGCCACGGCGCCGCCGACTGGTCGACCCGGCCGCTGCCCGCCGACTGGCTCAACTACGCCGCACTGGACGTGGAGCTCCTGCTCGAGCTGCGCGCCACGGTCGCCGCCGATCTCGAGGCGCAAGGCAAGACCGATTGGGCGGCACAGGAATTCGAGCACATCAGGACCACGGAACCGCCCGCACCCAAGGCCGACCGGTGGCGGCGCACCTCCGGCATCCATACGCTGCGCCGCGCGCGGCAGCTGGCCGTCGTGCGCGAGCTCTGGACGACGCGAGACGGGCTGGCCCGCGCCCGCGACGTGGCGCCCGCGCGCATCCTGCCGGACGCCGCCATCGTCTCCGCCGCGACCGCCGACCCGCGCACCATCGCCCAGCTGCGCACCCTCCCGGTCTTCGGCGGGCCGCGCCAGCGCCGGTATTCGCGCGAGTGGCTCGGCGCCGTCGACCGCGCCCGGGCGCTGCCGGACAGCGAACTGCCCCCGCTCACCCAGCCGTTCGACGGCCCGCCCCCGCCGAACCGCTGGGAGCGCCGCGACCCGATCGCCGCCGCCCGCCTCGCCCGCGCCCGCGCCGCGATGGGCGAACTCTCGCTCGAGCACTCGGTCCCGGTCGAGAACCTGCTCTCCCCCGACCTGGTCCGCAGACTGTGCTGGGACGGGCTGCCGGAATACGACCGCACCGACACCGCCGAGCTCGCGGCCGCGATCGACGGTTTCCTGAAGTCCGGCGGTGCCCGTCCTTGGCAGCGGGAACTGGCCGTGCCCCGGCTCACCGTCGCGCTGGCGCCCACACCCGCCTGACCCGACGTCCGCGCCCGGGGGACCCGACGCCGGCCTGAGAACGACACGCGCCCCGGCGCTCGGAGGATCCGAGCCTGCCGGGGCGTGTGGTCGAGTGGGGTCGTCTCAGCTCGCGCTGAGCCAGCCGGTGATGCGCCGGGCGATATCTTCGGCGGTGAGGCCGAGTTCCTCGTGGACCTGGTTGCGGGAGGCGTGGTCGAGGAACTGCTGCGGCACGCCGAGGTCGCGGGTGGGGACGTCGAGGCCCGCGGAGCGCAGGCGGGCCGAGACGGTGGAGCCGATGCCGCCGTGCAGGCCGCCGTCCTCGAGGGTGACCACCAGGCGGTAGTTCTCCGCGAGCTTGACCACGGTGTCCGAGACCGGCAGCACCCAGCGCGGGTCGATGACGGTGACCGCGACGCCTTCCGGCGTCAGCAGATCCGCGACACCCAGCGCCGTCTCGGCGAATGAACCGACGGCGACGATCAGCACATCACCGCGCTGCGCCCGCGCCGAACCGCCCTCGGCGTCCGGAAAGCGCAGCACGTCCACACCGTCGAGTCGTTCGACGGCCGGAATGTCCTCGATCACACTGCCCTTCGGGAACCGCAGCGCGGTGGGCCCGTCGTTCACGGCCAGCGCCTCGCCCAGTTCCTCGCGCAGGGTGGCCGCGTCGCGCGGAGCCGCCACCCGGATGCCGGGGACGATGCCGAGCACCGACAGGTCCCACATGCCGTTGTGGCTGGCGCCGTCGGACCCGGTGATGCCCGCGCGGTCCAGCACCACGGTGACGGGCTGCTTCAGCAGAGCCACGTCCATCAACAGCTGATCGAAGGCGCGGTTGAGGAAGGTCGAGTAGATCGCGACCACGGGGTGCAGACCGCCGAGCGCGAGACCGGCCGCCGACGCCATGGCGTGCTGCTCGGCGATGCCGACGTCGAACATCCGGTCGGGGAACCGCTCGCCGAACGCGGCGAGACCGGTCGGGCCCGGCATCGCGGCGGTGATGGCGACGATGTCGTCGCGCTGGTGGGCGTGCGCGATCAGTTCCTCGGAGAACACCGAGGTCCAGCCGATCGCCTTCGGACCGCCGACGGGGCGGCCGGTCAGCGGGTCGATGGGGTCGCAGGCGTGCATCTGGTCGGCGACGTGGTTCTCCGCGGGCGCGTAGCCGCGGCCCTTCTGGGTGACCGCGTGCACCACCACCGGACCACCGAAGTCCTTGGCGCGGCGCAGCGCCGCCTCCATGGCGGCGACGTCGTGGCCGTCCACCGGGCCGACGTACTTGAGCCCGAGATCGCTGAACAGCTCCTGCGGGTTCACCGCGTCCTTGATGCCCGCCTTCACCGCGTGCACCATCGAGTAGGCCGATTCGCCCACCCGCGGAATGCTCTTCAGGATCCGCTTGCCCGCGTCCAGCGCGTGCTCGTAGAAGGGCTGGGTGCGCAGCGCGGTGAGCCGGTCGGCCAGTCCGCCGATGGTCGGCGCGTAGGAGCGGCCGTTGTCGTTGACGACGATCACCACCGAGCGGTCCGGCGCGGCGGCGATGTTGTTCAGCGCCTCCCAGCACATGCCGCCGGTGAGCGCGCCGTCGCCGACGATCGCGACGACGTGCCTGCCCTGCCCGGTGAGCTGGAAGGCCTTGGCCAGGCCGTCGGCGTAGGACAGCGCCGCGGAGGCGTGCGAGGACTCGACCCAGTCGTGGGCGCTCTCTGCGCGGCTCGGGTAGCCCGACAGTCCGCCCTGCTTGCGCAGGCCGTCGAACTGGTCCTTGCGGCCGGTGAGGATCTTGTGCACGTAGGCCTGGTGGCCGGTGTCGAAGATCAATGGATCGGCAGGCGAATCGAAGACCCGATGCAGCGCGATGGTCAGCTCCACCACGCCGAGGTTCGGTCCGAGGTGGCCGCCGGTGGCGGCGACCTTCCGCACCAGGAACTCACGGATCTCCTCCGCCAGCTCCCGCAACTCGGCCACGTTCAGCCGGCGCAAGTCTTCGGGCGTGTCGACCCGGGAAAGCACTCCCACCTGAACTCGCTCCCTCCGGATAGCGCTTCTGATCCGATCAGTCTACTGAGCGGTGACAGTGCCGCTTTCCGACAAGTGCCTGTCACCAACCGACTTCGTCGCGAAATGTGAGACTGGGCACGCGCGCGGCCGGACGAAAACATCCGGCCGTCGGTCCCTACCGTACCTGTCGCGCGAACGTGGCCCGACAGTGTCCGGGCAAACTTCGCGCCCCGGGCGCGGCGAACGCCCATAGAGTGGTCGTGTGGCCGAGCCCCAGCACGAGGTTCCCCGACCAGCCGATGCCGGCGTGGTGGCGCGCATCGTCGCCGACGTATACGCCGGGTGCGTGACCGATCGATCCGGCGAGCTGGCCGACTACATTCCCGAACTCGCTGCGGTGCAACCCGATTCGTTCGGCCTGTGCCTGGCCACCGCGGACGGGCGGGTCTACGGCGCCGGTGACGTGCACGCGGCCTTCACGATCCAGTCGATCTCCAAGCCGTTCACCTACGCGCTCGCGCTGGCCGATCGCGGGCCCGCCGCGGTGGCCGAGCGCATCGATGTGGAACCCTCCGGCGAACCGTTCAACGAGATCAGCCTCGACCCGGTGACCGAACGTCCGCGCAACCCGATGATCAACGCGGGCGCCATCACCGCCGCCTCGTTGATCGCCGGCCGTGACGCCGCCGACAAGTTCGACCGGGTGCGCCGCTGCTACTCCCGTTTCGCCGGGCGCGAGCTGCGCCTGAACGACGCCGTGTACGCCTCCGAGGCGCGCACCGGTTATCGCAACCGCGCCATCGGCTACATGCTGCGCTCGTTCGGCATCATCGACTCCGATCCGGACGAGGCGGTGGACCGCTACTTCCGGCAGTGCTCGATCGACGTCACCTGCCACGACCTCGCGGTGATGGCCGCGACCATGGCCAACAACGGCGTCAACCCGCTGACCAGGGAGCGGGCCCTGTCCAGCGCGCTCACCGAGCAGGTGCTGAGCGTGATGACGACCTGCGGGATGTACAACGCGGCGGGCGACTGGGTGAGCACCGTCGGCCTGCCCGCCAAGAGCGGCGTCGGCGGCGGCATTCTCGCGGTGCTGCCCGGACAGATCGGGATCGCGGTGTACTCGCCGCGCCTGGATCGGCAGGGCAACAGCGTGCGCGGGGTCGCGGCGTGCCGGGAGCTCTCGCGGCGGCTGGAACTGCACTTCCTGCACGTCACGCGGTCGGCGCGCACAGCGATCCGCGCCGAGTACACGATGGCGGAGGCTCCGTCCCGGATGCGGCGCAGCACCGAGGAGATCGCGGTGCTCGACGAGCACGGACACCGGGCCAGGGTCTACGAACTACACGGCGACCTGTTGTTCGCGGGCGCGGAGAGCGCGGTGCGGGCGATCGAGGCCAGGGCCGGGGAGCTGGACGCGCTGCTGATCGACCTGCGCCGAGTCGGTGAGGTCAGCGCGATCGCGGTCACCATGCTCGACGACCTGCACCGCGAGCTCGCCGCGACCGACTGCCTGGTCGCGCTGGTGGACCCGGACGCCAAGCTGGGGCGCTCGGTGTCGAGCCTGGACCCGGCCGACCCGCGCGGGCGGATCTTCATCGACCGCGACACCGCCACCGAGTGGTGCGAGGACATCGTGCTGGCCAGGCACCGGCCCGCCGACGAACCGGCGTGCACGTCGATTTCGATCGAGGAGCACCCCGTGCTCGCCGCGCTCACCCCCGAGGACAGAGACCGGCTGGCGAAGGAGTTCGAGGGACGCACCATCGCCCGCGGCGAGGTGATCGCCCGCCACGGCAGCAGCCGTTCCGGGCTGTATCTGATCTTGGAAGGGCGGGTGCGGCTCACTTTCTTCGGCGCCGACGGACGCGCCCACCGGTTGGTCACGCTGTCGGCGGGGATGTCGTTCGGGGAACTGCCGATGCTGGTCGACGCGCCGTTCGTGAACGAGGTGCGCGCCGAGACCGAGGTCAGGGTCGCGGTGCTCGACCCGGCCCGCTTCGACGTGCTCGCCGAACGCGCGCCACAGCTGAAGATGGCGCTGCTGAAACGGCTCGCGGCCAGCGCGTACGCGCAGGTGGACTCCGCCGTGCGGACCATCGTGGTCCGCGGTGGGGACTAGCGAGCCAGCCATGGCGTCCGACGATCCGGCGACGAGACAACCGAGCGAGGAGCACAGCGACGTGAGCAAGAAGAAGTCCGACACCGGCACGGTCACCACCTTCGGTCAGGGCAGCGTGCGCGCCACCCCGGATCTGATGCGGGTCACCCTCTCCGTCGAGACCAGGGCGAGCAAGGTCGCGCTGGCCTACGGGCAGGCGGGCGAGCGCGTCTCGGCGGTCACCTCGGCGCTGCGCGGCAACGGCGTCGCCGACGCCGACATCGCCACCAGCGGGCTGTCGGTGCGCACCGAGACCGTGTGGACCGAGGGGCAGGGCAACCGCATCACGGGATATCTCGCGACCGCCGATCTCACCGTCGCGCTGCGCGATATCGACGCGGAGAAAGGCGCGTTCCCCGGCCCCGCCACGATCATCGCCGACGCGGTCGAGGCGGGCGGCGACGACGTCCGCTTGGGCGGGCTCGTCCTGACCTTCGCCGACCAGGCCGGCTTGCTCGCGCGTGCCCGCGACGCGGCGTGGGACAACGCGCTGGCCAAGGCCGAGCAGTACGCCGCACGCGCGGGCCGCTCGCTGGGCACGGTGCTGGAGATCACCGAGAACGCCGCGTCCGCACCGCCTTTCGCGCCGGCGATGCGCGCGATGTCGGCGCCGGTGGGCGAGGTGGCGTTCGCCGCCGCGGTCCCGGTGGAGCTCGGCGAATCGGAGATCTCGGCGAACGTGCGCGCCACCTGGGCATTGGACTGAAGGGGCGCGGATTTCGCCGCGATCGACGCGCGGGCAACCCTATAGTGAAGGCGCGCGGCGGACGCGGCGCCGCGGGTCAGGAGTCGCCATGTCCTTCGTGCTGATCGATCGGCCGCGGCCGCAGATCGCGCTGGTGACGCTGAACCGGCCGGAGCGGATGAACGCCATGGCCTTCGACGTGATGATCCCGCTGCGCGAGGCGTTCGAGCAGGTGAGCGCCGACAACGACGTCCGCGTGGTGGTGCTGACCGGGGCCGGGCACGGATTCTGTTCCGGCGCCGACCTCCAGGGCGCCGGTCGGGTGCCGAACACGACGGGGCTCACCACCACCACGGTGGCGCGGCGTTCGATGGACCTGCTCAACGACGTGATGATCACGCTGCGCCGCATGCACCAACCCGTGATCGCCGCGGTCAACGGCGCGGCCATCGGCGGCGGGTTCTGCCTGAGCGTCGGCGCCGACATCCGCATCGCGGGCGAGGACGCCTACTTCCGCGCCGCGGGCATCAACAACGGGCTCACCTCGACCGAACTGGGCATGAGTTTCCTGCTGCCGCGCGCCATCGGCTCCGCGCGCGCCTTCGAGATCATGCTCTCCGGCCGCGACGTCGACGCCGTCGAGGCCGAGCGGATCGGCCTGGTCTCCCGCACCGTGCCCACCGCGAAGCTCCTCGACACCTGCTATGACCTGGCCGAGCGCATCATCGGCTTCAGCAGGGTCGGCACCGAGCTCACCAAGCGGATGCTGTGGAGCGGGCTGGAGGCGAGCAGCTTCGAATCGCACATGCAGCAGGAGGGCCTCGCCCAGCTCTACGTCCGCCTCACCACCGACAACTTCGACGAAGCCATCCGCGCCCGCCGCGACCGCCGCCCGCCCCACTACGAACACTGATCGCGCCCGCCGGACCTCAGCGCGCCAGGAACTCCAGCCGGTTGCCGATGCCGTCGACGGTGAAGAAGCGGCGGCGACCCGGGATCTCGGCGGGATCGGCCCTCCGCACCGGATGGCCCCCGGCCGCGACCGCCTCGGCCGTCGCGTCGACGTCGACCACGAAAGCCGGATGCGCCTCTAGGGCGGGCCGGAAGTCCGCCTCCACCCCCACGTGCAGCTCGCCGTCGGGCCCGCCGCAGCCCGGCACCCGGAACCAGCAACCGCCGCGCTCCGCGAGCAGCGGAGGCTTCGGCAACCGGCACAAGGACTCTCGGGTCCGCCGCCGACCTTGCGCCGGTCGGCGGCTGTCCGGCTCGCGGCGCTCGCGCGTCAGCTCGGGCGGTGGTCGAGACCCTTCGCCAGCAGGATCACGCCGTCGGCGCCCGCTCGCCGGTCCTTCGAGATCTCCTGGTACTCAGGGGATTCCGACCACGCGGCGACGGCGGCCTCGTCGGGGAAGGACATCAGGACGACCTTCTCGCGGTCGGTCGTCCCCTCGAGGGTGGTCGGGGTTTCGTCGGCGGCGAGCAGGGTGCCCTCGTACTTGGTGAACACCGACATGAAGCGCGCCTGGTAGCGGTCGTAGGCGGCGCGGTCGGTGAACTTCAGCTGGGCGATCACGTACACGGTCATGATCAGGACTCTAAACCGGCCGTGCCGCAGGTTTATGAGGATCGGGCCGCACCCCGGTGGGCGGCAGGCTCGACTCGGCGCAAGACGCCGACCACGGCCGGATCCTCCGACGGCCGCGGCGGACTCTCACCGCTCGAGCAGCGCCAGGCACTCCACGTGGTGGGTCGCCGGGAAGGCGTCGAAAGCGCGCAGGTCGGTGAGGCGATAGCCGTGCGATTGGTAGAGGCCGAGATCGCGGGCGAAAGCGGCCGGGTCGCAGCCGACGTGGACGACCCGGGACGGATTCGCCGTCGCCACCGCCGCGACGACCTCCTTTCCCGCGCCCGCGCGCGGCGGATCCAGCACCACCGCCCGCGGCGCGGCGCCGCCGGCGTGCTCGGCCAACCAGCGCTCGACGCGTTCGGCGCGCAGCTCCACCCATGGCAGGTCGCGCAGCGCGGCCTGTCCGTCGGCCACGGCGGAACGCGCCGATTCCACCGCGAGCACCGCGCCCTCCGCTCCGACCCGATCGGCGAGCCGCGCCGCGAAGACTCCCGCGCCGCTGTACAGGTCCCAGGCGAGGTCGCCTGCGGCGAGATCGGACCATTCCGACACGACGTCCGAATAACACTGTGCCGCAAGCCGATGCGCTTGCCAGAACCCGGTCGCGGCGACCTCCCAGCGTCGCCCGGCCACGTATTCCACGGCCCGCCCGCTGCCGTCGATCACCCATTCGTCGCGTGCGGCGTGCGTCGCCGCCCGGCGCGCCGCTGCCGCGCGGCGGGCTTCCGCGGGATCCTCGGCCCCGTGCCGTCCCGCCGCACCTTCGACCGAAGGCCCGCCACCCTCCGGCCCTCGGCTCCGGCGATCCCCGGCGTCACCGCCGCGCCGTCCCCGTGGTCCGCCGCCGTGCCGCCTGCCCCGCCGCGGCGTCGCGTGCTCGGCGGGCGGCAGTTCCACGAGATGCCGCACCCCGTCACCGTCCACCGTGACGACCAGATCGGCGCCGGGCGTCCACACGCGGTCCGCGATACCGTCCATCGCCCCCGAAACCGGTTGCGGGCAGCGCAGATCCGCGATCACCTCGGTGCTGCGATAACGGTGCACGCCTGCCCGACCCTCGGCATCGACCGGCAGCCGGATCCTGGTGCGCCAGCCGCCGGACGCGTCGTCCGGGTATCCGGCGATCGGCTCGACGACCACCTCGCGCTCGATGCCCGCCAGCCTGCGCAACTGCTCGGCCACCACCGCGGCCTTCAGTCCGCGCTGGGCGGCGGGAGTGGCGTGCGAGAAATCGCAGCAGCCCGCGCCGCCCGGCCCGGAGACCGGGCAGCTGGCGGGCACTCGATCCGGTGAAGGCTCGAGGATCCGCACGGCGTCGGCGCGGCAGAACGAACCGCCGCGATCCTCGGTGACCGTCGCGCGCACCAGCTCACCCGGCAGCCCGTGCCGCACGAAGACGACCCGGCCCTCGTGCCTGCCGACGCAGAACCCGCCGTGCCCGGGCGGGCCGAGCCGCAGGTCGAAGGTCAGGCCGAACCAGTCGGTCATCGCGGAGACCTGCCTGCGGCGCGCCGATGCCGCGCGCTCATACCCGGTCCTCGTAGCCGCGCCGCACCGCGCCGGGCGCGTTGATCTCGCCCACCTGCTTGGCCCGCGTCGTCGACGAGCTCAACTGCCACGGCACCGAAGTCACCATGACGCCGGGCTCGAACAGCAGCCTGCCCTTGAGCCGCAGCGCGCTCTGGTTGTGCAGCACGGTCTCCCACCAGTGGCCGACCACGTACTCGGGGATGAACACCGTCACCACGTCGCGCGGCGCGTCGCGACGCACCCGCTTGACGTAGTCGAGCACCGGCTTGGTGATCTCGCGGTACGGCGATTCGATCACCTTCAGCGGCACGGTGATATCGCTGTTCTCCCATTCCCGCACCAGCGCTCTGGTGTCGGCCTCGTCGACGTTCACCGTGATCGCCTCGAGCGTGTCCGGCCGGGTGGCGCGGGCGTAGGCCAGGGCGCGCCTGGTGGGCAGGTGCAGCCGCGAGACCAGCACGATCGAATGCGAGCGGCTCGGCAGCACGCCGTCCCACTCGTGCTCGTCGAGCTCCCTGGCGACCGAGTCGTAGTGGCGCCGGATCATCTTCATCACGACGAAGATCGACACCATGGTCAGGATCGCGATCCACGCGCCCGCGAAGAACTTGGTGATGAGCACGATGATCAGCACCGCGCCGGTGGCGCTGAGGCCGACCGCGTTGATCACCCGGGAGCGGTGCATCCTGGCCCGCTGCGCCGGGTCGGTCTCGGTGCGCAGCAACCGCGTCCAGTGCCGCAGCATGCCGGTCTGGCTGAGCACGAAGGAGACGAACACGCCGACGATGTAGAGCTGGATGAGCTTGGTGACCTCGGCGCCGAAGACCACGACGAAGGCGATCGCGGCGCCGGACAGGAACAGGATGCCGTTGCTGAAGGCCAGCCGGTCGCCGCGGGTGTGCAGCTGGCGCGGCAGGTAACGGTCCTGGGCCAGAATCGAACCCAGCACCGGGAAGCCGTTGAACGCGGTGTTGGCGGCCAGCACCAGGATCAGCGCGGTGACGGTGGTGATGAAGAAGAAGCCGATCGGGAAGCCCTGGAAGACCGTCTCGGCGATCTGGGCGATCAGCGTCTTCTGCTGGTAGTCGTCGGGCGCACCGATCAGGTGGTCGGTGTCGTGGGCGTACACGATGCCGATCTTCTGCGCCAGGATGATGATGCCCATCAGCAGCGCGATCGCGATGCTGCCCAGCATCAGCAGCGTGGTCGCGGCGTTCCGCGACTTGGGCTTGCGGAACGCGGGCACGCCGTTGCTGATCGCCTCGACACCGGTCAGCGCGGCGCAGCCCGAGGAGAATGCGCGCGCGATCAGGAAGGCGAAAGCGAGGCCGTACAGGTGCTCGTCCTCCGCTTCGAGCTGGAACCCGGCCGACTCGGCCTGCAGGTCCTCGCCGAGCACCACGATGCGGAACAGGCCCCACCCCAGCATGATGGCCATGCCGAAGATGAAGGCGTAGGTCGGGACCGCGAACGCCTTGCCCGATTCCCGCACGCCGCGCAGGTTCATCGCGGTGAGCAGCGCGATCGCGACGACCGCGAACAGCACCTTGTGGGTGGCCACGAACGGGATGGCCGAGCCGATGTTCGACGCGGCCGAGGACATCGAGACCGCGACGGTCAGCACATAGTCCACCAGCAGGGCGCTGCCGACCGTGAGCCCGGCGGTCGGCCCCAGATTCGTGGTCGCGACCTCGTAGTCGCCACCGCCGGACGGGTAGGCGTGCACGTTCTGGCGGTAACTGGCCACCACGACGGCCATGACGAAGGCGACCGCGAGACCCACCCACGGCGCGTACATGTACGCCGAGACGCCCGCCACCGAGAGCACGAGGAAGATTTCCTCGGGCGCGTAGGCAACCGACGACATCGCGTCGGAGGCGAACACCGGCAGCGCGATTCGCTTCGGCAGCAGTGTGTGCCCCAGCGAATCGCTACGGAAGGGCCTGCCCAGCAGCATCCGCTTGGCTGCCGTCGTCAACTTGGACACTGGAGCGAGCATAGATCCCCCGGCCGGTGATCGCCCGCGGGGTGTACCTGCGCGTCTGTGCAGGCCCACGTGTCACAAACAGGTTTGCCCACCCTCCAGAGGGGGAAAGTGGGCCATGGACACATCCGGCGGGTACGGTTCTGCGGACGGGCAAACAGACCGAACGTCATTGGTCCAGGAGCGAGGTTGCACGGTGTACGTAGTGATCATGGGATGCGGACGCGTCGGTTCGTCGCTGGCCCGCGCCCTGGTCCGGGTTGGCCACCAAGTCACCGTGATCGACCGGGATCCGAGCGCGTTCCTGCGGCTCGGTGAAGACTTCCCCGGCGAGCGCTTGGTCGGCGTCGGCTTCGACCGGGATGTGCTGACGCGCGCCGGAATCGAGCGGGCCGACGCGTTCGCCGCGGTCTCCTCCGGCGACAACTCCAACATCATCTCGGCCAGGGTGGCCCGCGAGACCTTCGGCGTCGAGCGCGTGGTGGCCCGGATCTACGACGCCAAGCGCGCCGCCGTCTACGAGCGGCTCGGCATCCCGACCATCGCCACCGTGCCGTGGACCACCGACCGCTTCATGCGCACTCTCGTCGGCGATTCCAGCACCACCACCTGGCGCGACCCCACCGGAACGGTCGCGGTGACCCAGCTGACGCTGCACGAGGAGTGGTACGGGCGCACGGTGCGCGACCTGGAACGCGCGATCGCCGTCCGGGTGGCGTTCATCATCCGGTTCGGGCAGGGCCTGCTCCCCGACAACAAGACCATCGTCCAGGCCGACGACGTCGTCTACGTCGCCGCGACCTCCGGCAACGTCGGCGAGGCCGTCGCACTGGCCGGCAAGCCCCCCGCTAGCGAGGACTGATCATGAAGGTGGCCATCGCCGGGGCAGGCGCCGTCGGCCGATCGATTGCCCGCGAACTGCTACGCAGCGGACACACGGTGATGCTGCTCGAGCGTCAGCTCGACCACATCGACCCGGACGCCATTCCGGACGCCATCTGGGTGCACGCCGACGCATGTGAACTGGCGCTGCTGGAGAACGCCGGACTGGAGACCTACGAGGTGGTCATCGCCGCCACCGGTGACGACAAGGCGAACCTGGTGCACAGCCTGCTCGCCAAGACCGAGTTCGGCGTGCGCCGGGTGGTCGCCAGGGTCAACGACCCGCGCAACGAGTGGCTCTTCGACGGGTCGTGGGGCGTCGACGTGGCGGTCTCGACCCCGCGCCTGCTCGCCTCCCTCGTCGAGGAGGCGGTCTCGGTCGGCGACCTGGTCCGGCTGATGACGCTGCGCCAGGGACAGGCGAACCTGGTCGAGATCACCCTGCCCGCCGACACCGCGCTGGCGGGCAAGCCGGTGCGCACCCTGACCCTGCCGCGCGACGCCGCGCTGGTGACGATCCTGCGCGGCGGGCGGGTGATCGTGCCGCAGGGCGACGATCCTTTCGAGGGCGAGGACGAACTTCTGTTCGTGACCTCGGTGGAGGCCGAGGAAGATCTGCGGGTGGAGCTGTCCCACCACGGCATCAAGCCATAACTCCCCGATACGGTTTGCTGCCGCGGATCGGGTTTCAGGCGGCCGGCTGGAGCTGCGCCCGCAGCTTGTTGAGGGCGCGATGCTGCATCACCCTGACCACGCCGGGGCTGGTGCCGATGGCCTCGGCGGTCTGCGCGGCCGACCAGCCGAGCACGATCCGCATGACCAGCACCTCGCGGTGCGCGGGGGCGAGCACCTTCATCAATTCCCTGGTGGCCGTGCGGCGTTCGAGCGCCAGCGCCCATTCCTCGGGGCCTGCCGCCGACGACGGGGCGTCCGGCACCTCGGCCACCGGGTAGGTCGGGTGCATCTGCGAGCGCCGGTACGCGTCGGCGATCTTGTTGGCCGCGATGCCGTAGACGAAGGCCAGGAAGGACTTACCCTGATCCTTGTAGCGCGGGATGGCGTTGACGGTGGCCAGCAAGATCTCCTGCACCACGTCGTCGGCGGTGACATGGAGGTGGGCCGTATTGCCGAGGCGCGCACCGCAATAGCGGCGGACCAGCGGATGCACCACCCGCACGATCTCCGACACCGCGTTCTTGTCGCCCGCGGCGGCGGGGCCGATCAGCTTGTCCAGCTCCCCCGCCACCCGGCGGCTTTCCGACAGCGCGGGGCTGGTGTGGGCGTGGGTCTTGGTGGTCGAAACCATGTGCTCGGTAGCCAATGTCCGAGTCCTTTCTAGCCGATCGTTGCGTTTTCCGTGTTGCAAACGATCGTCTGATGAACTCGGCTCACCGACCAGGCACCCCAGGGTGGAGAGTGGCCCACCTCTGCGGTGGGACCGACGCCACCCTGTTCTGCGTCAGGCGGTTTCGGCGGACCTGCGCGGCAGATGACCCGCCCGGCGCACCGCCCAGATGGTGACCGCGAAAGCGACGGCGGTCAGCGGCCAGCCCATCCCGATCCTGGCGACGGCGAGCCACCCGGTGCGGTCGGTGTCGTAGAGCTGGGACTGGACCAGATACCTGGCCGCGAAGACCACCACGAAGGTGGCGGTCGCCAGGTCGTAGAGGCGCACGGCCCGGCGATCGGAGCGCCAGTCGGAGCCGTGGCCGTTGAGCACGCTCCAGATCACGCCGACCAGCGGACGGCGCACCAGGATCGAGGCGAGGAAGACTCCCGCGTAGATGAGGCTGGTGTAGATGCCGAACAGGAAGAAGCCCTTGGCCTCACCGACCCGGTAGGCGATCAGCGCGCAGACGCCGACGCCGAGGAAGCCGGAGATCGCCGGCTGCACCGGGCTGCGCCGCACCAGCCGCCACACCAGCACGGCGGCCGCGACGCCGAGCGCCGTCCAGATCGCGGCGGTGAGCCCGGCGAGGGTGTTCACGGGAACGAAGACGAGCACCGGCAGCGTGGAGTAGATCAGGCCGCTGAAGCCGCCCAGCTGCTCGAGCAGCGACGGTCCGGCGGGTTCCGCGCGCTCGGACGCCGCCCGGTCGGGCTCGGCGTATCCGCGCCCGGGAACCGCGGCGTCGATCGGTCGCTCGATATCGGTCGGCGTGCCGAGGTCGGCGCCGTGGTCGTTGCTCGATGGCATACGTGTCAGCTGTTCCCGCGCAATTCGTAGTAGGGGTTGAAGATCACCTTACGGCCATCGCGGTCGCCGACCCGGCCACGGACCAGGATGCGCCGCCCCGGTTCGATGCCGGGGATGCGCCGGCGGCCGATCCAGACCAAGGTGATGGCATCGGTGCCGTCGAAGAATTCTGCCTGAACACTGGCGCCCGACGATTTGGGGCAGGCCTCGACACTCCGTAGTCGACCCAGCATCGTCGCTTCGTCTCCACGACGACACTCGGACGCCCGACACGCGCCCGACGCCTCGGCGGTCTCGGCCAGCTCCTCGGCATCGAGTTGGTCGATGTCCTCGGTCAGCCTTCGGCCCAGACGTCGAAAATACCCTGAGGCTGCGGATGGCATTGCACGCTTCTCCTGCTAGCACAGATGGCGCGGGTCACACGCCATCGTGGTTGTTCTGTGACGACCGGCTGTTGGCCGTACACCCGCCACTGTAGATGCCCATGGCCACCCCCGCTACGCTCGACCCGGTGTTCGACACCCCACATGTCACGAGGGCCACACGACCTGCGGTTCCCCTCGTCGTCGCGCTTCCAGGCACCGGCTCCGACGCCGATTTCGCCAGGCGCGCCTTCGGTCCCGCGAGCGCGGCCCGCGGGTTCGAGCTGATCGCGGTCGATCCCGATCCGCGGGCGGTCGTGTCGAGCTGCCACGCCGCGCTGGACGCGGCCGCCGCGCGCGGACCGGTGCTGGCGGCGGGCATCTCGCTCGGCGCGGCGATCGCACTCGAATGGGCGGGCGCGCACCCGGAATCCACCGCCGGCGTGGTCGCCGCACTGCCCGCGTGGACGGGTTCGGACACCGCCCGCTGCCCGGCCGCGCTCAGCGCGGCCGTGACCGCGGAACAGCTGCGCGCCGACGGCTTGGAGACCGTCATCGCGCGGATGCGGGCGAGCAGCCCGCGCTGGCTGGCCGACGCGCTGACCCAGTCCTGGCGCTCCCAGTGGCCGCACCTGCCGCAGGCGCTGGAGGAGGCCGCCGACTACAAGTGGCCGAGCACCGACCGGCTCGCCACCGTGGACGTGCCGGTCGCGGTCGTCACTGCGGAGGACGACCCGGTCCATCCGCTCGCGGTGGCCGAAGAGTGGGCGCGGCTGATCCCGCACGCGCGACTGTTCCGCACCACCCTCGCCGAACTCGGCGCGGCCCCGGCGATCCTGGGACACATCGGGTTCACCGCCTTCGACCGACCCGACCCGACCTTCTGACCGACGCCCGACCTCGCGGACCGCTCGCGGTCACCGGCCTCGCGATCACCGGCCTCGCGATCACCGGCCTCGCGATCACCGGCCTCGCGATCACCGGCCTCGCGATCACCGGCCTCGCGATCACCGGCCTCGCGATCACCGGCCTCGCGATCCGCGCAGCGGCCTCGCTCGGGGGACGACGCTCCGAGACGCCGGTGAAGCGTCCGCGCAGCGACGCCGGGAGGCAGGTGAAGCGTCCACACAGCAGCCCCCGCGAGGCAAGCGAAACGCCCACACAGCAGGCCACCACCGATGACAGTGGCGGCCGCGCGTACGGCCGGGGTCAGTTCAGTTCAGTTCAGACCGAGCTGTTGCATCGCGGAGCCGTCAGCGCCGCGACGCGGTTGCGGTGGCAGCGACTGCGGCTGCGCGCGCACCGGGGTCTGGGCCGCGGCGACCTGGGCAGCCATCTGCTGTTGCTGCGCCTCGACCTGCGCGTGGTGGGCGGCGGCCAGCTGTTCGGCCAATTGCTGCGGCAGCACGACCGGCAGCGGGTCGCGCACGGGCAGCGGATCGGAGCCACGCCGGATGATGGTCTCGCTGAGGATCGCGCGGGCCGCGGCCACCAGCGGCGTCCCGTCGTCGGCCGCGCCCGAGGGGCCCGCCGCGACCAGGCGCACCATCCAGCGGTAACCGTCGACGCCGATGAAGCGCAGGTCCGCACCCTCGGTGATGGCCAGGATCTCGCGGCCCCACGGACCGGTCTCGACCGCGACGCGCGCGCCCTCCTTGCGCAGCGAGTCGGCCAGGTCGGCCGCCACCGCGCGCCACTGGCCCGGCGATTTGGGCGCCGCGTAGGCGGCGACGGTGATGCGGCCGTGCTCGGTGGCCAGGTGCACCGCCTGCGGGGTGCCGTCGGGGCTCATCTCCACCTGTAGCTGGCCGCCGGGCGGCACCGGTAGGATGACCGAACCCAGGTCGAGACGCTGCTCGACCACCGCGTCCAGCAGCTCGGACACATCGTCGTAGTCGTAGGGGCCGGTCTGCTCACCCGCCGGGCGGTCGTCGAAACCGGCTGCGTCCTCAGCCGATTCGACGTAGGGCAGCTCGTCGGTGTCGTACTCCGCGTCGTCGTACTCGCCGTACTCGTCGTACTGGTCCTCGACGAACCGGTCCGACTGCTTCTTTCTCTTTCCGAACATCGCCTCACGCCTCCCGGCCGGTCGCCCGGCCTACCCCGTCGGGCTCCGCGCCCAGGCTGGCGTGACCGCCGCTGGACCCGTAGCCGCCCGCACCCCGCGTCGTCTCGTCGAGCCGGTCGACCTCGACGAAGTCCACCAACTCCACCCGCTGCACCAGCAGCTGCGCGATCCGGTCGCCACGACGCAGTTCGATGCGCGTGCGCGGATCGTGATTGATCAGGCACACCTTGATCTCGCCCCGGTAGCCCGCGTCGACGGTCCCCGGCGTGTTCACCACCGACAGCCCTGCCTTGGCGGCCAGTCCGGACCGGGGATGGATCAGCCCGACCGTGCCGACCGGAAGCGCCACGGCGACACCGGTGCCGACCAGCACCCGCTCGCCCGGCTCCAGGATGACGTCCTCGGTGGTGCACAGGTCCACGCCCGCGTCGCCCTCATGGGCGCGCGTCGGCACGGGAATGCCCGGATCCAGCCGCAGCAGGGGTATCGGTGAAAGTGCGCTCACGTTGGTCGAGCCTACGCGTACCTCGGCGTTCGCCTGGCGGGACGGTGGCCTACTGTTGAGTCGTGTCGGACAGGCCCAACCCTTCGGTGACGGACAACGAGAAGCGGACTCGCGAGCCTTACAGTGAGCGCCTCTGGGTGCCGCTGTGGTGGTGGCCCGTCGCGTTCGGCATCGCCGGGCTGCTCGCCGCCGAAATCCACATGGGCGCACCGGGAATCCGGGCCTGGCTGCCCTACGTTCTGCTGTTCCCGATCCCCGCGTGGGTGCTGTTGTGGTTGAGCCACCATCGGGTGGCGGTGGCCGAGGACGCCGAAGGGACACCGGAGTTGCGCGCCGATCGCGCCCATCTGCCGGTGAATTTCGTGTCTCGCGCCGCGGTGGTCGCTCCCACCGCCAAGAGTGCGGCTCTGGGCCGCCAGCTCGATCCCGCAGCCTACGTGCAACACCGGCCGTGGATCGGCCCGATGGTGTTGCTGGTCCTCGACGATCCGGACGATCCGACGCCGTACTGGTTGATCAGTACCCGCCGACCGGAAAAGGTCCTTGCCGCGCTCGGGCTGCCGAGCGCGGGCTGACAGTTATCCCCGGCCGAACCCGGTGGCCCGGCCGCGTTCCGAACTCCGCGGACGATCAGGCCGCGCAATCCATGCAGATCATCTGACCGCCGGCCTCGCTGGCCAGCCTGCTGCGGTGGTGAACAAGGAAGCAGCTGGAACAGGTGAACTCGTCGGCCTGCTTCGGGATCACCCGAACCGAGAGCACCTCCTCGGACAGATCCGCGCCGGGAAGCTCGAACGACTCCGCGGTATCGGATTCGTCGATATCCACGACGGCGGACTGCGCCTCGTTGCGACGAGCCTTCAGCTCCTCCAGCGAATCTTCCGACACATCGTCGGATTCGGTGCGCCGCGGTGCGTCATAGTCGGTTGCCATGTCGTCTTCCCCTCGTCCTTACTCCGTATATCCCGGACCGGCTGCCGACACACCGATTCCTCGCCGGAATCGGGCGTCCACACCGCCCCGCCGGTGGTGCACATCACACGTGCACCGGTCACCTATCAGGGAGGATCACTAGGACCCATACCCGGTAGCGCTCGGTAAACGCAGGACATGCCCTACTTGTTCCCGCGACCGACCACCGATTTCGCCGCTGGTGATTCGATCTGGGCCGCCAGACAATAGCGGACCGCGCGACAAAAGTCGCAATCAAAACACAGCCGAGTCGAAACTGTCGGGGAATCGACACCAACGGTCGAACTCGCCGAGACCTTCCGTACCCCCACCGCGACATTTTCGTAGAGTGTGGCTCGTGGTTTCACTGATCACCGAAGGCAGCGCGTCGGATTCGCAGGGACGACCCTACGCGCGTCGCCACCCCCAGCCCTGGCTCATCATGCTCGGCGTCATGGCGCTGATCTGCGCGATCGTGTGGATCAAGGCGCTGACGACGCAGGACACCGACACCACCGCGATGGCCTGCAGCTCGCCGAGCCCAGCCAGCGATACGGGCGCGTCCCAGGCTCCCGCGCCCAAACTGGGCCAGCGGGTCGGCCCGTCGCGCCTGGAGGACGTGGAACCCGCGCCGCTCGCAGTGAGCAAGGTGCGCGTGCTCAACGCGAACAACCAGCGTGGCCAGGCCGCGCACGTCGCCGCGCAGCTCGGTGACCTCGGCTTCGCGAGCGCGTCCGGAACCCAGTACGGCAACGATTCCATATACGTCAACGGCGACCTGGAATGCACCGGCCAGATCCGCTTCGGCGTGAACGGCAGGCCCGCCGCGGCGTCGGTGCAACTGGTCGCGCCCTGCGCCGAGCTGATCGAGGATCAGCGCGAGGACGACACCGTGGACTTGGTGCTCGGCTCGCTGTTCCGTGACCTGCGCCCGAGCAACGACGCCGAAGAGGTGCTGCGTTCGCTGAAGAACCCGGCGCCGGGTTCCAGCCCCGCGATCGACACCGACCTGCTCGACGCCGCGCGCACCGCGCACTGCTGACGCCGAACAGCTCGACCACCGACCCCCGGCACGTCACCGGGGGCTGACCGACGGCGAGCCGCGCCACTCACGGGCGCGGCTCGGAATCAACGATCCGGAAGCGGCTCGGTCGCGCCGATTTCCGCCAGCAGCGAGCCGAGTTCCCGTGCGATTCCCGGCGCCGCGGCGACGACGAGATCGCCCGCCGTTCCGGTCGCGGTCGCGGGCGGAAGCGTCAGGCGCGCGCCCGCTTCCGCGGCGATCAACGCGCCCGCACCCCAGTCCCAGGCGTGGAGTCCGTGCTCGTAGTACGCGTCGACCCGCCCGGCGGCCACATGGCACAGGTCGAGCGCGGCCGCGCCGAAGCGACGGATGTCGCGTACCCGGGGCAGCACCTGCGCGACCAGTTCGGCCTGCCGAGCGCGCCGGTGCGTGCCGTAACCGAATCCGGTGGCCACCAACGACATCGAGACGTCCTCGATCGGATTGCATCGCAGCTGCTCGACCGTGCCGTCGGCGGCCGTGGCCGTCGCGCCGAGGCCGCGCGCGGCGCTGTAGGTCACCGCCCGCGCGACGTCGACCACCGCGCCCGCCACGGACTGTCCGTTGCGCATCGCGGCCACCGAGACGGCGTATCCGGGGATGCCGTAGAGAAAGTTGACGGTCCCGTCGATCGGATCGACCACCCAGTGCACCGCGTCGTCGTCGGCGGCCAGGCTGCCGCCGCCTTCCTCGCCGACGATCGGGTCGCCGGGGCGGAGTTCGGCGAGCAGCCCGCGGATCAGCTCCTCGCTCTCGGTGTCGACCACGGTCACCGGGTCGGTGGCGTGACCTTTGGTCTGCACGGCCCCCTCGGCCGCGACACCGGCCGGGCCGAACACTTCGGGGCGGCGGGCGCGCACGTGCGCGGCGGCCCGCTCGGCGAGCTCGACCGCGATGCGGCGCAGTTCGGACGCGGTCTCGCGGGGGTCGGCGGCGGAGTCTTCGGCTACGGGAGTGGTGGATTGCGGCACGCCGCCCATCGCATCACAGATCCTCCGAGGCGCACAGCACCGATCGCGCATTACTCTTGTCGTGCACGACACAGCGCCGTCGTCGGGCACCCCACCGCATCCGCTCCGGCGGCGTCGTGGGCCCGGTGCGGTGGGCGCTGTCATCTCACCGGCCAGCTAAGGGAACGAGGGGTTAGCCATGTCCGCTCGGGGGCACGCATTCGGTATCGACATCGGCGGCAGCGGCGTCAAGGGGGCCGCGGTCGATCTAGCGACCGGCGAGCTGACGCACGAGCGGATCAAGATCGCCACCCCGCACCCCTCGACCCCGCAGGCCGTCGCCGACGCGGTGGCCAAGCTGGTCGCCGAGGCGGACTGGCCCGGCCCGGTGGGCATCACGCTGCCCGCCGTGGTGCTCGACGGCGTGGCACGCACCGCCGCCAACATCGACAAGAGCTGGATCGGCACCGACGCGCGCGCCCTTTTCTCGGCGGCGCTCGGCGGCAGGCCGGTGACGGTGCTCAACGACGCGGACGCGGCCGGACTCGCCGAGGACCGCTACGGCGCGGCGCAGCGATACGACGGGCTGGTGCTGCTGCTGACCTTCGGCACCGGCATCGGCTCGGCGCTGCTGTACAACGGCACGCTGGTGCCCAACAGCGAACTCGGCCACCTCGAGGTCGGCGGCATGGAGACCGAGCACCGCGCCGCGGCCTCGATCAAGGATCGCGACGGCCTCAGCTACGAACAGTGGGCCACGGAGGTCAGCACCGTGCTGATCGGTCTGGAGAACCTGTTCTGGCCGAAAGTGTTCGTCGCGGGCGGCGGCATCAGCCGCGACGCCGACCAGTGGATTCCGTTGCTGACCAACCGGACTCCGGTGGTTCCCGCCCATCTCCGGAACACCGCGGGCATCGTCGGCGCCGCGATGGCGATCGACGCGGGCATCCTCCCGTGACCGGCGTGGCGGTGGTGCGCGGCGACGCGGAAAACGCGCGAGGCAGGCGTGCGACAAGTGGCATCGTGCCGTGAGTACCCTGGTTGGATCGTTACAATGGAACATGCCCGGCGGTGAGCCGGAGAAACCCGACCGGCCCTCCGCCGGTGAAACCCGACAGACCGCTCCGCCGGAACACAACTCTGGCGTGACGCCGCACGAGACCGTCACGAAAGGGCGTACGTGGTAGCCACGACCCGTCAGACCGCCGAATCGGCCGACGCCGACTCCACAGATGTAACCGCAGCACGGCCGGTCCGCAAGGCTGCCGCCAAGAAGGCACCGGCCAAGAAGGCCGCGGCCAAGAAGGCGCCCGCGAAGAAGGCCGCGGCCAAGAAGGCGCCCGCGAAGAAGGCCGCCACCAAGAAGGTAGGCCCCGACGGCGAGCCCGGCGCCGAGGAGGCGCCGGAGGACGAGGTCGATCTCGAGGATCTGGACGATCTGGAGGTCGACGAGAGTGATCTCGCCGACGACGCGGACCTGGCGGACGACACGGCCGAGGACGCCGCCGAGGACGACGAGGAAGAGTCCGAAGCCGAAGGCACCGAGGAGCCGACGGCGAAGGACAAGGCCTCCGGCGACTTCGTCTGGGACGAGGAGGAGTCCGAGGCGCTGCGCCAGGCGCGCAAGGACGCCGAGCTCACCGCCTCCGCCGACTCGGTGCGCGCCTACCTCAAGCAGATCGGCAAGGTCGCGCTGCTCAACGCCGAGGAGGAGGTCGAGCTCGCCAAGCGGATCGAGGCCGGTCTCTACGCGGCGGAGAAGGTGCGCGAGTTCGCCGAGGCGGGCGAGAAGCTGCCCGTCGCGATGCGCCGCGATTTCAACTGGATCGTACGCGACGGCAACCGGGCCAAGAACCATCTGCTCGAGGCCAACCTGCGACTGGTCGTGTCGCTGGCCAAGCGCTACACCGGCCGCGGCATGGCGTTCCTGGACCTGATCCAGGAGGGCAACCTCGGTCTGATCCGCGCGGTGGAGAAGTTCGACTACACCAAGGGCTACAAGTTCTCGACGTACGCCACCTGGTGGATCCGGCAGGCCATCACCCGCGCCATGGCCGACCAGGCCCGTACCATCCGCATCCCGGTGCACATGGTCGAGGTCATCAACAAGCTCGGCCGCATCCAGCGCGAGCTGCTCCAGGATCTGGGCCGCGAGCCCACCCCGGAAGAGCTGGCCAAGGAAATGGACATCACGCCGGAGAAGGTACTGGAGATCCAGCAGTACGCGCGTGAACCCATCTCGCTGGACCAGACCATCGGCGACGAGGGCGACAGCCAGCTCGGCGACTTCATCGAGGACTCCGAGGCCGTCGTCGCGGTCGACGCGGTGAGCTTCACCCTGCTACAGGATCAGCTGCAGTCGGTGCTGGAGACGCTGTCCGAGCGCGAGGCGGGCGTGGTCCGGCTTCGCTTCGGCCTCACCGACGGCCAGCCGCGCACCCTCGACGAGATCGGTCAGGTGTACGGGGTCACCCGTGAGCGCATCCGTCAGATCGAGTCCAAGACCATGAGCAAGCTGCGCCACCCCAGCCGCTCCCAGGTGCTGCGCGACTACCTGGACTGATCACCGCACGGACCTTCGGGCCCGCATCCCTTGTGCCGCTTGCCTTTCGGCGGCGGAACGGGGATGCGGGCCCGTTGTCGTTCCGGGCGTTTCGCGAGAGTCCGTGCCTCCTACCACTTTCCAAATGGAATCAAACCTGAAAGTGATCCAAAACACTGACAGGAACACGGCTTCGCGAGCCCGGCTGCCGTACAGTCTGACGCACAAGTTTTTCAACGCCGGGCGGTCTCGGCCCAGCCATGGGGATTCACGTGCTCGACATTCACCACTTCAGTTACGGGTGGTTGACGCCGCTGCTGGCCTACATCATGTCCTTCACCGGGTCGCTGCTCGGCTTGCAGTGCGCCGCGCGGGCCCGGGCTGCCGAGGGCAGAGCAGGCTGGCTGGTACTGGCCGCGTTCGCCATCGGCGGCACCGGGATCTGGGTCATGCATTTCATTGCGATGCTTGGCTTTTCGATCCGCGGCGCGGAGATCCGCTACGACGTGCCGCTCACTTTGCTCAGCGCGGCGACCGCGATCGTCGTGGTCGGCATCGGTCTGTTCGTCGTGGTCACCCCGCGGCCGACGCTGATCGCGCTGCTCGCGGGCGGCGCCGTCACCGGCCTCGGCGTGGCGGCCATGCACTACATCGGCATGTTCGCGATGAAGTCGAGCGCGACCATCAGCTACAACCTGCCGATGGTGGTGCTCTCGGTGGCGATCGCGGTGATCGCGGCGACGGTGGCGCTGTGGTTCACGTTGCGGGTCAACGGTTTTCTGGCGACCACCGGCGCGGCCGGGATCATGGGTCTGGCTGTGTGCGGTATGCACTACATCGGCATGGCCTCGATGCACGCGCACAGCGCAGGCCACGGCGGGCCGGTCGCGGGCACGGGGGCGATGCAGTTGCTCGCGCCGTTGATCGTCGGCATCAGCATCGTGACGATGCTGCTGCTGATCGCGGTGAGTCTCACCTCGATCGAGCACGACATCGACCTGCCGCCGCTACGCGCGGCCGCCATCCGTCCGGCCGCCGAAGACGTCGCGCCGACGCCGCCCGCGCGCCGTGCCCCCACGCGAGCCGTCACCGAGAACCTCGCCCCCACACCGTCGGTCGCCGTGCGCCCCGCGGCCGAGAACCTCGCACCCACACCGCCGCCGACCATCGAGCGTCCTGCCACCGAGAACCTCGCCTCGATACCGCCGGCCACGGTGCGCCCCTTCGCCCAGAACCTCGCGGCGTCGCTCCCGCTGGGCACGGTCACCGCGGAGAACGTCGCGCCGACGCCGCCGCCCCGCCCGGAACCGCGACCGGAATCGGCTCCCGCCTCCGTCGCACCGATCAACGGGACACCGTACTGGCCGACGACCCGCGACGTTCCGCGCCGGGGGCAATAACCGCCAGGGTCGAGCCGCATACCAACCCCGGTCGCGACAGGCGCGCAGCGCACATCGGGCCCGGCGGCCAGAACGCGCACCGGCCCGGGCGGAAGCACAACAGCTGTCGCCGACGCACGCACGGCCGTCGCCCACCGTGGCCACACGCGGGCTCGACGGCGCGCGTCCTGCGCATCCGACGGCCGGGCACCCGGCAGACTGCTTGTGTGGCAGCCACTCCGATCAGCGCGCCGTGGGTCCGGACCGTCGACCTCGGCGACGAGCTGCGGAAGGGCATCGAAGGACTGCGTCGCCCGCACCTGCCGCGCCGCGTGATCCCGGCGATCCGGCGGCATCTGGGGGCCGCGCCCGCGAGTACCGCGTACGCCTTCACCCTCTTCGTCACCTGGTGGACACTGCGCGGCGTCGGCGAGGCGGTCGAGCATCGGCTGATCCTGTCCGCGTCCACGAATCTCGCCAATATGCGGCGCGATCCGGTGCAGGTGCTGGTGGCGTCGGCGTTCTGGACCGAGGGCGATTTCCCGTGGCTGACCATCCTCGAGTTCCTCGTGGTGATGGCGGCCGCCGAGCGCTGGCTCGGCACCGGCCGCTGGATCCTGTTGTTCGCCACCGGGCACATCGGCGCCACGCTGCTCACCGTCACCGGCATCGCCTACGCCATCGATCGCCGCCTCATTCCGGTGCGCGTGGCCATCGCCCCTGATGTCGGCGCCAGCTACGGGTTCACGGCGGTGCTGGCCGCGATGGCGTTCCGGTTCCGCGGGCCCGTCCGGCTGGTCTGGGCGGCGGTGCTCGTCGGTGTGCTCGTCGCGGCGATCTGGATCGGGCCGACCTTCACCGATTACGGCCACCTGTGCGCGGCCCTGATCGGCCTCGCGGTCGGCGGAATCGCCACCGCGTTCTGGACTCGCGTCGAACGCCGCCGCGCCGCGGCATCGAACGCCGAGGCCGACTAGGCGGCGACCGCGGGGCCGGGTTCGGGTCGCACCAAGTGCACCAGCGGCTCCACCACCCGCGCCGCGACCGGGCCGAGCACCGCCATCAGCAACACATAGGCCGAGGCCAGCGGGGCCAGCTCGCTCGCGACCGCGCCCACGCTCACCGCCAATCCCGCGATGACGATCGAGAATTCACCGCGCGCGACCAGCGTCGCCCCCGCCCTTGCCCTGCCCATCCGCCTGATGCCTTGCCTGCCCGCGGCCCACCACCCGGTCGCGACCTTGGTCACCGTGGTCACCACGGCCAGCAGCACCGCCCAGCCGAGCACCGGCGGGATCGCGCGCGGGTCGGTGCTCAACCCGAAGGCCACGAAGAAGATGGCCGCGAACAGATCCCGCAGCGGCTCCAGCAGTTTCGCGGCCTGGTGCGCCGTCGATCCGGAGATCGCGATGCCGAGCAGGAACGCGCCGACCACTGCCGAGACGTTCAGCGCCGAGGCGGCGCCCGCCACCAGCAGCGTCGCGCCCAGCAATTTGAGCAGGAACACCTCGTTGTCGGAGCTGTCCACGATCGATGACACGTGGCGGCCGAACCGCAGCGCCACCAGCAGCACCAGGGTGACCGTCACCATCGCGAGGGCGAGCGACCGCAGTCCGCTCAGGAAGCTCAGCCCCGCGAGGATGGTGGTGAGGATCGGAAGGTACACCGCCATGGCCAGGTCCTCGAACACCAGAATCGAGAGCACGACCGGGGTTTCGCGGTTACCGAGCCGCCCTAGATCGTTGAGAACCTTGGCGACGATGCCCGAGGAGGAGATATAGGTGACGCCGCCCATGGTGATCGCGCCGACGGCGCCCCAGCCGAGCAGCAGCGCCACCACCACGCCGGGGATCGCGTTGACGACGATGTCGACCAAGCCGGCGGGCCAGGACCGCCGCAGACCGGTCATCAGCTCGGCGGCGGTGTATTCCAGGCCGAGCAACAGGAGCAGCAGCACCACGCCGATCTCGCCCGCGACATGACCGAATTCGTTGGCCTCGGCGAGGTCGATGAACCCGCCCGACCCGAACGCCAATCCCCCCAGCAGATAGAGCGGGATCGGCGACATGCCGAATCGTCCCGCCACCCGCCCCAACATGCCTAGAGCGAAGAACACCGCTCCGAGCTCGAGGAAAGCGAGTGCGGTCGCGCTCACGGGTCAACCGTGCGAGAGGATCTTCGCGGCGGCGTCCAAGCCGTCGGGGGTGCCTACCACTACGAGCAGATCGTCTGCGGCGAAGGTGAAATCGGGCCCGGGCGAGGGGTGCAGCTGACCGGCGCGCATCACCGCGACGATCGAGACCTTGGTTCGAGTGCGCATCGCCGTCTCGCCGAGGGTGCGGCCCTCGTAGGGCGACTCGTCGGCGATCGGCAGCTGCCGGGTGGTGATGCCCGGCAGGTCGCGATGGTCCTCGCGGAGCGAGGCCACCAGTTGCGGAGCGCCGAGCAGGTTGGCGAGCACCGCCGCCTCGTCGCTCGTCAGCGGCACCTGCGCGGCACACGCGTCCGGGTCGTCGAGCTTGGAGACGATCAGATCGATGCCTCCGTCGCGGTGGTCGACCACGCCGATCCGGCGGCCCGACCTGGCCTCGAAGTCTTTGCGTACCCCGATCCCGGGTAGTGCGGTGACGTCGACGTTCACTTGTTCAGCCTAACTCTCTGGGGGGCTAACCAGCGGCAAGGCCGCCGATGGCGCCGCGGACCAGAACGATGCCCGCGATGGCCGGCGCCCACCCGGTCGCGCTGTCGGCGTGCCGGGACAGGAAGGCGTCCAGCCGAGCCGGCAGCGGTTCGATCCTGGTGTGCAGCAGCGACCTCCCCGCGATGAGCGCCAGCGCGGGTACCACCATCACAAGGCAGTACCCGGCCGGCAGCGCGACCGAACCTCCGATCGGCGCGTCACCGGACGGCGAACTCATTACTTCGGCGGACCCTCGCGCGCTCGCCCGTGTGCTGTGATGAGGCGGTGAAGCAGTGGCACGCGTTGTCGGCGACCGCGCAGGACGCGCTGGTCGCGGCCTTCGCGTTCGCCTTCGGCGCGTTCCTGTACCTGTCCGGGCTGTACCCGATGGCCGACGGCGGCACCGACACGTCGCTCGGCGTCCGATTCGGTGTGCTCGCGCTGCTGTGCGCGGTGGCGCTGCTGCGGCGGCGGGCGCCGCTGGCGGCGCTGCTCGCGGGCTTGGTCCCGCTCGGGATCGATCTGGCGCTCGGCGCGACGGTGCCGGTGTGGCTCCTGTACTCGGATCTGATCTACGCGGCCGTCCTGTACGGCACGCGCGCGGTGTCGCGCTGGGTGGCGATCGGCTGCGCCGCGCTAACGACAGTGATCACGGTGGCGGTGTTCGCCGCGACCGGCGACTGGCGGGCGCTGGTGCTCGCGGTCGCCGCGGCGGCGGCCTTCGTCGGCACGCCGATCTGGTGGGGGCTGTCGGTGCGGACACACAAGGAGATCGCCGCGGCCGAACGCGCGCGGGTGCAGGCGATGGCGTTGGTGGCCGAACTGGACCGGCGCGCGGCCATCGCCGACGAGCGCAAGACGATGGCGCGCGATCTGCACGACGTCATCGCGGGACACCTCTCGGCCATCGCGATCCAATCCGAGGCGGCGCTCGGCGAGCTGACCCGCCGGGATTCCGACCCCGCGATGGCCGGGATCCTCGGCTCGATCCGTGCCAACAGCGTCAACGCGCTCCAGGAGATGCGCATCATGATCGGTCTGCTGCGCCGCGACGACGGTGCGGAGGACGAGACCGTCGCTCCGCGCACGCTGGCCCAGCTGCCGATCCTGGTGGACACCGCCCGGTCGGCGGGAACATCGGTGCGCGTTGCCGATTCGCTCGACGGCACGCCGCTGCCCAGCGCGGTGGACCAGGCCGCCTACCGCATCATCCAGGAAGCCTTGACGAATGCGATGAAGCACGCGCCGGGGCAGCGGGTCGACATCGCGGTGCGCGCCGATCCGGCGGCCCTCGACGTCACGGTGCGCAATGCGGCACGCGCCGCGGTGGTTTCGTCCGAGCCCGCGAATTCCGCGGCGGCGCATCGCGGCCTGATGAACATGCGCGAACGCGCCGCCGCACTGGGCGGCAGCTTCACCGCCGGACCGGAAGCCGCAGACTGGACGGTACGCGCCCGTCTGCCACTCGGCATGCCGGAGCAAGGTGCGGGCATGCCGGAGCCGAGCATCGGCGAGGCGCAGGCATGAGCGAACGCAGTGAGCGAATCATGTGGCAGCCCCTCCGGGGCATGCCGGAGCCGAGCGTCAGCGAGGCGCAGGCATGAGCGAACGCAGTGAGCGAATCATGTGGCAGCCCCTCCGCGGCATGCCGGAGCCGAGCGTCAGCGAGGCGCAGGCATGACCCGAACAGCGGAGGTGGCATGACGATTCGCGTGCTGATCGCCGACGATCACGGCGCGATTCGCGCGGGGTTGCGGATGATCCTGAACGGCGCCGACGGCATCGAGGTGATCGGCGAGGCCGCCGACGGTGACATCGCGGTGGCGCAGGCCAAGGCGCTGCGGCCCGATGTGGTGCTGATGGATGTGCGGATGCCCGGCGTGGATGGCATCACCGCCACCGAACGCATCACCGCCGACGCGTTGGCGCGCGTGCTCATCCTCACCACGTTCGACTTGGACGAGTACGTCTTTCGCGCCTTGCGCGCGGGCGCGTCCGGGTTCGTGCTGAAATCCACGTCGGGACAAGCACTCGTCGACGCGGTGCGCGCGGTCGACGCGGGCGACGGGGTGCTGGCGCCGGAGGTCACCCGGGCCGTGATCGCCGCGTTCGCGTCCTCCGTCGCCGACGCCGGACCCGCCGCACCGGACGGCTTCGCCGATCTCACCGAACGCGAACGCGAGGTGCTGGACTGCCTCGGCGACGGCCTGTCGAACGCGCAGATCGCGGCGCGGCTGTTCATCGGGGAGACCACCGTGAAGACCCACGTCTCGCGCGTGCTCACCAAACTCGGTGTGCGGTCCCGTGTTCAGGCCGCCATCCTCGCGCGGCAGGCGCGCGAGCGCTGACCGGCGGGCTCACTCCACCAGCGGTGCGAAGGCTCCGTCCGGGCCCGGCAGATACTCCTCCACCGATGTGACGACGCTGACAGGGAGCGGCCCGTACAGATGCGGGAACAGCATCGACTCCGGGTCCGTCGGCACGCCGGGCTCCCATTTCACCGGATCCACGAGCAGATTCGCGTCGATGCGCAACAGCACCAGATCGCGCCGACCGGCGAAGAGCCGGTTGGCGGGCAGGTGCACCTGCCGCGTAGTGGAAAGGTGAACGAAGCCGACCTCGGCCAACGACGGTGGCCTGCGCTCGCCGGTTTGCCGAGCGTTGCGCCACTCCGGCAAAGTACACAGGTGAACCAGCGTGTGAGTGTCGTAGGTCACGGGTAATCTCCCAACAGACCAACTGGATAGGCGTGTTCGTGGGGTGATCGAGTGCGGTTCGGTCCCCAACCTGGAATGTTCGCCATGAGCGAAATACCAGGTCGTGTTAGAGAAAACACACAGAATCACTTGCGGGAACAATGCCCCCGTCCCGAACGTCTGACAGAGTAGTCATACCACTGCTGGGAAGTAGCGGTAGCGAGCTCGTGGTGAGTGACCACGGGCCCCACACCAGGTGAACGGACTGTAGTGCCGGGAGCCAGGACGGAGGAGTCATGCCAGGAACCCTGACAAGCACCCCACTGACCGCGGTCGATCGTTGCGACCGTTGCGGGGCGGCTGCCCGAGTGCGTGCCGTTCTGCCCGCAGGTGGAGAGTTGCTCTTCTGCCAGCATCACGCGAACGAACACATGGATCGGCTGCGTGAGCTCGAGGCCGTGATCGACACGGAGTCGGCTCCCGCCCTCTGACCGGTTTTCGCTTCCCGACACAACAGCATCGAACAACAGAACATGGCCTACCCGCAGCGGGCGACGAATCGTCGCCCGCTGCGGCATGTTCGACCCACATGTGTTGCACATCACAGTGTTCTGGGTCACATCACTTCGCGTCGAGGTCGGCGAGAATGCCGTCCAGCAGGCGGCCCACCCCGAACTCGAAAGCGCCGTCCGGATCCGCGGGCGCCTGATACCGCTCCCCCACCGCCGCGCCGACCCGCGCCGCGAGGGGAAACTCCTCGACCGGCATGACCCGCGACAGCTCCGGACCGTAACGCTCCCACCACTGCGCGTCGCTCAGCTCCGCGGCGCCACGGGCCGCGGCCACCGCCATCCGCGCGTTCCCGGTGGCGAACTCGGTCAGCACCGCGATCGCCCGGTCCATCGCCAGATCCGTCAGACCGACCCCCTCCAGGGCAGCCAGCTGACGTTCGTAACGCCGCATCCGTCCGGGCCCGAGCACGGCGCGCCAGGGCGACACCTCCAGCAGCCACGGATGCGCGAGCACCTCGGCGCGCACCTGCCGCGCGATCGCGGCGATCCGCTCCCGCACCGGCAGCTCGGCGGGGATGGGCGCGTCCTCGGCGGCGACGGCGTCGACCATCAGCACGGTCAGCGCCTCTTTGCTCGGCACGTAGGTGTACAGGCTCATCGGCCGCAGGCCCAGTTCGGCCGCGACCGCGCGGATCGACACCTTCTCGTACCCGTCGCGATCGGCGAGCGCGACGGCTGCCGCGACAACGGCGTCGACGCTCACCGTCTGCTTCGGCCCGCGCCCGCCCGTGCGCGGCGGCAGCGCCTGGCGCCAGAGCAGGTGCAGCAGCTGTTTCGCCTGATCGTCGTCGCTCTCCTGGGACAAGGGACTCCTCGGAACAAACCCGGTACGGTGTACGTTGTCACGATACTCCGTACACCATACGATGATCTAGGGGTTCGCTCTGCCCAGCACACAGGCCACCTACCTGCCCGACCGCCATCTCTTCGCGCTGTGGATCTGGACGGGCCACGGCACCGGACGCGCGCCCGCCGGTCTCGGTGATCGCGAGACGCTCGCGCTGGCGGTGCCCACCGGCGCGCGCGGAGCGATCGAGATCACCGACGTCGACTGCGCGCTGATCCCACCCGCGGAACTCGCCGCACTCGACCTGGGTGCGGTGTCGATCGTGGGGACCACACCGGGAACCACGGGCGCATCCGGCGTCGCGGTCGCCGCGACGACCTCGACGCGGCCCGAGACCGAACCGGGCCGCTCGGGGGCGATTCCGACGGAGGCGCTCGCCGCGCCGCGGCTGCCCGCCGCGGGCGCGTCGCTCCGGGCTTGGCACGCCGTGCTACGCGGCGGCGAACCCGGCGGCGCGCTGCCCGCCGCGGCCCACGCGGTACCGGACGCCGCGGGCACCGCGATCGTGTCCGGGGCCCGCGCGCTGCGCACGCTGCTCGACACCGAGGCGATGGCCGCGAACCTGGCGACCACGCTGCGCGCCGATCTGCGCCCCTATCAGGCGCGCGGGGTCGGCTGGTTGACCGAGACCACCGCGGCCTTCGGCGGCGCGGTGCTCGCCGACGAGATGGGTCTCGGGAAAACCGTGCAGGCCATCGGTTTTCTGCTCGGACGCGCGACCGAGGGCGCGCAACTCGTGGTCTGTCCGACGTCGCTGGTCGGGAACTGGGCGCACGAGATCACCCGCTTCGCACCGGATCTGCGCCCGATCGCCTGGCGCGGCGGCGAGCCGGCCGCGGGCCCCGGTGACGTCGTCGTGGCCGGTTACCCGATCCTGCGGCGGCACGGAGACGTGCTCGCCGAACGCGACTGGGCGAGCACGGTGTTCGACGAGGCGCAGGCGTTGAAGAATCCGCGCACCCAGCTCGCCAAGGCCGCCCGTGCGCTCGCCAGTCCCGCGAAAGTCGCGCTGACCGGCACACCGGTGGAGAACCACCTCGAAGAACTGTGGGCGCTGCTGCATCTGATCGCGCCGCGCCTGTTCGCCCATCGCGGGCAGTTCCGCCGCCGCTTCGTCCGGCCCATCCAGGAGGGTTCGGCCGTGGCCGCCGCCCGGCTGCGCGACACCATCGAACCGGTCGTGCTGGCGCGCAAGAAGTTCCAGGTCGCGGCGACGCTGCCCGCCAAGATCCACACCGATCTGCTCTGTGACCTGACGGCCGAACAGGAGCAGCTCTACGACCGGCTGCTGGACCGAGCCATCGACGACGGGTTCGGTTCCGGCGCACAACGACAGAGCCGAGTGCTCGCCGCGCTGACCGCGCTCAAGCAGGTGTGCAACCACCCCGGATTGGTGACCGGCGACCTCGCCGAACTACCGGGCCGTTCCGGCAAGCTGGATCTGTGCACCGACATCGTGGCCACCAACCTCGAGACCGATTCGCCGACACTGATTTTCACCCAGTACCGGCAGACCGGTGAACTGCTGGTCCGCCATCTGGCCGAACAGTTCGGCGTCACCGCGCCGTTCTTCCACGGCGGGCTGAGCCAGGCCGAGCGCGCCGCGATCGTGCGCGACTTCCAGTCCGCGGACGGGCCGCCGGTGCTGGTACTGAGCCTGCGGGCGGCGGGCACCGGGCTCACCCTGACCCGCGCCGCCGACGTCGTCCACTTCGACCGTTGGTGGAACCCCGCGGTGGAAGCGCAGGCTTCCGACCGGGCGCACCGTATCGGCCAGACCCGCACGGTCACCATCACCACGCTCACCTCCGGCACCACCGTCGAAGAGCACATCGCGGGCATGCACGACCGCAAATCCGCGCTGACCGACCTCTCGGACTCGGCGGGCATCGCGGCGCTGGCCCGCCTCGACGACGACCAGCTCGTCGAGATCCTGCGGCGGAAGCGAGAGAACTGATGGCGGACAACGAATTCGGCTACACCCCCTGGGGCATGGACTGGGTGCGGCTCGCCGAGCCGCTGCGCCAGACCCGGCCGGAACCGCTGCTGCCCCGCGCCCGCAGCATCGCCCGCAATCAGGGGGTCCAGGCCACCGTCGAAGGCCGCGTCGTGCGCGCCCACATCCATCGCGGCGGTCAGGCCTCGGTGACCCATCTGGAGGTCGCGCCGCTGTCTCGTCAGTCGGTCGCCGCGATCGCCGAAGTGATCCCGGATCCCACTCTGCTGACCGACGAGATGCATCGCGCGCTCGTCACCGCCGGTGTGGCTCCGGCACCGGAGCTCGCGGCCGTCGACTGCTCGTGCTCGGCGCGCACCGATCGCTGCGTCCACGTGCTGGCGACGCTCTACGACATGGCGCGCCGGGTCGACGAGAACCCGCGGCTGGCGCTGGAAATCCGGGGATATTTCGAAGCGGCGCACAACGATTCGGACGTCCGCACCGAACAGCCGCGCTGGACGCCGATCAACACCCTCGACCCCGGCCGCTACTTCGAACCGGCCTGAGAACGGCTCAGGCCGCGGGACGGCGCGCGCGGAAGCGGAAACTCGTCGTCCCCGTCTCGATATCGACGTCGGTGAAGCCGGCGCGGGTCAGTCGCTCGGCCGCGGTGTCCGGGGGCACCGGCACGCAGGTGTCGCCCACGTGCAGCAGCCGGAAACCGCGGCTGTCGAGGCCGTCGCTGCCCGCGAACACCCCGCCGGGGCGCAGCACGCGCAGCGCCTCGGCGAACACCGCGTCCTGCACAGCGGCCGAAGGCACGTGGTGCAGCATCGTGAAACAGACGACGGCGTCGAATGCGCTGTCCGGCAAGGGCATAGCGGCGCCGTCGCCCTCGACGGCGGTCATGTCCGCGCCGTGCCTGTCGCGCAGCCGCGCGGCGAGGCCGGGGTCGATCTCGAGTCCGGTGAGAGCGCCGGTGCGCGACGCGAGGGTGCGCACGTTCGCGCCGTAGCCCGGACCGATCTCCAGCGCGGCGGCGCCGAGATCGAGCCCGGTCAGCGCCCACGGCACGATGCGCGTCGCGCTGGTGCGCTCCCAGAGCGCGGATCGGCAGAGCATGCGGTGCAAGAGGTTCATCGGCATGCACTCGACGCTAGGAATCCCCGGCCCCGTTCGCGAGAGGCTACGGTGACACACTGTGTCGCGCAACGGCCAACCCGCGCTGTATCCGGCCCCGTCGGGCCCGACCGCCATGGTGTTCGGCGTCGGCGCGCTGCCCGCCGGACACTGGTTCGACACGCACGCCCACCCGCAGCACCAGATCGCCTGGGCCGCACGGGGAGTCCTGGTCGTCGAGACCGACCACGGGCACTGGGTGCTTCCGCCGACGCGAGCGCTGTGGATTCCCGGCGGCCACCCGCATCGCACCGGCACCGCCGACGGCGCCGCGATGCGCGGCATCTTCCTCGAACCCGATCGCTGCCCGGTCACCTACACCGTGCCGACGATGGTGCGGGTGACCCGGCTGCTGCACGAACTGTTCGATCACCTCACCGCGCCCACGCCTGCCGCGGCCCGCACCGCCGCGCGCCGGGAACGCGCGGAGGCGGTGATCTTCGATCTGCTCGAGCCGGTGGACGTCATCCCGATCGGAGCGCGACAACCCGAGGATCTTCGCGCCAGAGCCGTCGCCGACGCGCTGACCAGCGACCCCGCCGACCAGCGCACGCTGGCGGAGTTCGCCGCCGACGTGGCGACCAGTACGCGCACCTTGGCCCGGCTGTTCCTCGCCGAGACCGGCGTCGGCTTCGGGCAGTGGCGCACCCAGGTCCGCCTCGCTGCCTCGCTGCCGCTGCTCGCGGCGGGCCTGCCGATCGCCAGGATCGCGGGGCGGGTCGGGTACGCCACGCCGAGCGCCTATGTCGCGGCCTTCCGGCGGACCGTCGGCGTCTCGCCGGGCCGCTACTTCACCGGCTGAGCGTCAGGCATTGGCGCCGCTGTCCACGGTGAGCATCGCGCCGGTGATGCTGCGGCCCGCGGGTCCCGCAAGGAACGCCACGGTGGACGCGACGTCGTCGGCGGTCCCGAAGCGGCCGAGTGCGGAGAGACCGACCTGGGTCGGGGCGTGTTCGCCGTCGGCCGGATTCATGTCGGTGTCGGTCGAACCCGGCTGCACCAGGTTCACCGTGATCGAGCGCGGGCCGAGCTCGCGCGCCAGCGCCTTCGTGAATCCGTTGAGCGCCGACTTGCTCAGGTTGTAGAGCGCGAGGCCGCCGAACGGGGCGTGATCGGTGAGATTGGTGCCGATGCTGATGATCCGGCCGCCCTCGGTCATGTGTCCGACGGCGGCTTGGGCGCCGACGAACGCCGCGCGGGCGTGCACGTGCAGCGCCCGGTCGATCTCCTCGACGGTGAACTCCTCGAAGGGCTTGCTCGGGAAGATCCCGGCGTTGTTCACCAGCACGTCGAGCCTGCCCAGTTCCGCGGCGGCGCGGTGCACCGAGTCCGCCACCTCGCCCGCGTCCGCGCTGTCGGCGCGCACGGCGATCGCGCGCCTGCCCAGCGCCTCGACCTCGGCGACCACGGAATTCGCGGCGGTTTCCGCGCTCTGGTAGGTCAGCGCGACGTCCGCGCCCGCGGCGGCCAGTCGCCGGGCGATGGCCGCTCCGATCCCCCTGCTGCCGCCGGTCACCAGTGCCACCTTGCCGGTCAGGTCGGACATCGGTACTCCTCCTTTTTGTGTCGATCAGTACATAAATAGCTAAGCCCACGGCCGCTGCGGCGTCAAGAGGTATATTTAACGATCGACACAGAAAGGAGTCCGCCGTGGCAGAACGGGGTCGTCCCCGGGCCTTCGACCGCTCGATCGCGCTGCGCCGGGCCATGGAGGTGTTCTGGGAGCACGGCTACGAGGGCGCATCGATGAGCGATCTCACCGCCGCGATGGGCATCAACTCGCCCAGCCTGTACGCCGCGTTCGGTGGCAAGGGAGCGTTGTTCCGGGAGGCCATCGAGCTGTACGGCCGCACCGACGGCGGCTACACCGACCGCGCCCTGCGCGAGGAGCCCACCGCCCGCGCCGCCATCGAGGCGATGCTGCGCGACAACGCCGCGGCCTACACGGTCGGGGACAAACCACACGGCTGCATGGTCGTGCTGGCAGGTGCGACCTACACGACCCGCAATACCGGCGTGCGCGACTTCCTCGTCGACAAGCGCAAGGAGACCACCGACCACATCCAGGCGCGCCTGCGCCGCGGGGTCGACGAGGGCGATCTGCCCGCGCAGACCGACACCGCGTCGCTGGCCGCGTTCTACACGACGATGCTCTACGGGCTGTCCATCCAAGCCAGGGACGGCGCGGCGCTGGACGAGCTCACCCGATCCATCGACTGCGCGATGGCGGCCTGGCCCGCGGGTTGAGCGCTACCGATGCGCGGATTCCTCGCCGACGCCGCCGTACGTGGCACTTTGCCGACGATGGCGCTTCACCGACGACAGCGCTTCACCGACGACGCAGTGCCGCGATGCGATCGCCGAGCTGTTCGGCGGTGGCCAGCGCGGTCGGCGGCCCGCCACACTCGCGACGCAGCTCGCCGTGGATCACCCCGTGGGGTTTGCCGGTGCGGTGGTGATGCATCGCCACCAGGCTGTTGAGTTCTTTGCGCAGCTCGCCGAGCCGGTCCGAGGTGGCCACCCGCTCCGCGGCCGCGGCGACCTGCGGCGCGGGCGCCGTGGGCTTCGCCTCGCCGCGGTCGGCCAGCTGACGAGCTTGACGATCGCGCAGCAGCGCCCGCATCTGATCGGCGTCCAGCAGGCCGGGGATGCCGAGGTAGTCGGCCTCCTCGTCGCTGCCGGCGAACGTCGCGGTGCCGAACGAGGAGCCGTCGTAGATCACCTGGTCGAGTTCGGCGTCCGCGGCCAGCGCGATGAACTTCTTCTCGTCCTCGCCGGGCTCGTCCTTCTGCTTGGCCGCGTCGACGAGCAGCTCGTCGTCCAGGCCGTTCTTCTCCCGGTGCGGCTTGCCGATGACGTGATCGCGCTGCACCTCCAGCTGCGCGGCCAGATCGAGCAGCACCGGCACCGAGGGCAGGAACACGCTGGCCGTCTCGCCCGCGCGACGCGCACGCACGAAGCGGCCGATGGCTTGGGCGAAGTAGAGCGGCGTCGAGGCGCTGGTCGCGTAGACGCCGACGGCCAGGCGCGGCACGTCGACGCCCTCGGACACCATGCGAACCGCGACCATCCATGGCTGGGTGTTGTTGCTGAACTCGGCGATCCGGTTCGAGGACGCGGGATCGTCGGAGAGCACCAGCGCGGGCCGCTCGCCCGAGATGTGTTCGAGCAGTTCGGCGTAGTCGCGGGCACGCTCCTGATCGGTGGCGATCACCAGGCCGCCCGCGTCGGGCATACCGGAGGCGCGCTTCTGGCGCAGCCGAATGTCGGCGGCGCGCAGCACCGCGGAGATCCAGTCGCCCGCCGGGTCCAGCGCGGTGCGCCAAGCGCGCGCGGTCTGTTCGGCGTTGAGCGGCTCGCCGAGGCGGGCCGAGTGTTCCTCGCCCGCGCTGTCGCGCCAGTGCGCGTCACCGGAGTAGGCCAGGAAGACCACGGGACGCACGACGCCGTCGGCCAGCGCCTCGGCGTAACCGTAGGTGTGGTCGGCGCGCGACTTCGGGAAGCCGGATTCGTCGGGCTCGTAGATGACGAACGGGATCTGGCTGTCGTCGGAGCGGAACGGCGTACCGGTCAGCGCCAGCCTGCGGGTCGCGTCGCCGAACGCCTCGGCCGTCGCGTCGCCCCAGCTCTTGGCGTCGCCCGCGTGGTGGATCTCGTCGAGAACGACCAGGGTCCTGCGGTTTTCGGTGCGCACCCGGTGCCGGGAGGGATGCGAGGCGACCTGTGCGTAGGTGACGACCACGCCGTGGTAGTCGCCGGAGGTGCCGCCGGTGGCGTTGGAGAAACGCGAGTCCAGCTGGATGCCGTTGCGGGCCGCCGAGGCCGCCCACTGGTGCTTGAGGTGTTCGGTCGGCGCGACCACGGTGATCTGGTCCACGGTGCGATCGGCGAGCAGCTCGGCCGCCACCCGCAGCGCGAAGGTGGTCTTGCCCGCGCCGGGCGTGGCCACGGCGAGAAAGTCGCGCGGCTTCGTGGCCAGGTACTTCGTGAGTGCGCGCCGCTGCCACGCGCGTAGTGAACCGCCCCCTGCTGGCGACTTTCCCGAATCGCCCGGCGTTGCTCCATCTCCCGCCGCAGCGCCATCCGACCCAGTCACGCAGAAGACAGTAGCGGCCGGGGACGGCGTGTCGCCAAACCGACGCGGTGGGCGCGATCGGCATCACACAATTCGGCGCGCAGTGCCCCGTGTTCACCTGCTGCCCGCCGACACGATACGGAGACGGACCGGTGCGCGAGCGCCGAGTGCGCGATGCTGTACACGATGACCGACCACAGACCCCTACCGGCGAGCGGGCCCGAGCCGATCCACAGCGGTGGCGCGGGCGCGCCCTCGCGCGGCTCGGACGTCGCCGTCCGGTGGGTCCGGCACGCCGGACGGCAGAGTCGCAGGCTCGTCGTCCGGGTCGCCAAGAAGGCCTGGGACGATTCGATCTTCGCCAAGTCGGCGGCGGCCGCGTTCTGGCAGACCCTGTCGCTGGCCCCGCTGCTGCTCGGGGTGCTCGGCAGTCTCGGTTATGTCGGCGGCTGGTTCGGGCCCGACACCGTCGAGATCGTGGAATCCAAGATCATGACGTTCAGCCGCGAGCTGTTCAGCGAGGCCGTGGTGACCGATCTGATCGAACCGACCGTCGGCGACGTGCTCGGCCGTGGGCGCGGCGCGGTGGTGTCGGTCGGCTTCGTGCTCTCGCTGTGGGCCGGGTCCTCGGCCATGGCGACGTTCGTGGACGCGATCGTGGAAGCGCACGACCAACAGGACGCCAGACACCCGGTGTGGCAGCGCATCTTCGCGCTGCTGCTGTACGTGCTGTTCCTGGTGGCGGCCGTGTTCATCCTGCCGCTCGTCGCGCTCGGGCCGTCCATGATCGGCCGGGTCCTGCCGGACGCGTGGCGGGAGCCGGGACTGCGGCTGCTGGACGCCTTCTACTATCCCGGCGTCGGCCTGCTGCTCATCGTCGGCCTGACCACCCTGTACAAGCTGGCGCTGCACCGCACGCTGCCCTGGCACCGGCTGTTCGGCGGGGCGCTGGTGGCGGGCGTGTTCTTCATGGCGGCCAGCGAAGGACTGCGCCGGTATCTGTCCTGGATCACCGCGACCGGCGTGAGCTACGGCGCGCTGGCGACCCCGATCGCCTTCCTGCTGTTCACGTTCTTCCTCGGCTTCGCGGTGATCCTCGGCGCCGAATTCAATGCCGCCGTGCAGGAATTCTGGCCCGCCCGCGCGACGCGCATCGAGCAGATGAAGGAGTGGATCTCCAACCAGGTGCGCGGCGAGACGCCGGAGGAGGAGGCCGAAGCCGACGCGGCGAGCCACCCGGAATCGGCGTGCGGGATCACCCCGGCCACGCGGGACGCGGTGCGCAGCTCGGGGTAGTCACGCGGTTCGAGGACTCAGTCGCCCTTGCGCAGGCTCTCGTAGACCTTCTTGCACTCCGGGCAGACCGGCGAACCGGGCTTGGGCGACCGGGTCACCGGGAACACCTCGCCGCACAGGGCCACGACCACGGTGCCCATGACGGCGCTCTCGGCGATCTTTTCCTTCTTCACGTAGTGGAAGAACTTCGGGGTGTCGTCGCCCGTCGTCTCGTCGGTGGTCGTGTCCGGGCGAACCAGGGTGTCGGTACTCACGGATTCCATGATGCCGTATGACGGCCTCGTGGCGCGCCCGCGCCCGGCGCCGGTGACGAATCGACCTCGGTGTGTGCGCCGGGAACACCGAGTGGAAGACTCGAGGTATGCAGCAGCACGGCGACTCCCCCGACGCCGACGACATCGGCCGCGGTGTTCGCCCGGACGTCACACCTCCCAGCCCTCCACGCTCGCGGGGTTATTTCCCCGGCAACGACGAGAAGCACCCGGTGCTCATCACCGAAGCCGCGCCCTCGCTGGAGGATCAGCATCGCGCGCGGGTGCGCAGGTACACGATCCTCATGGCGTTCCGCATTCCCGCGCTGGTGCTGGCCGCGGTCGCCTACAGCGCGTGGGGCAACGCCCTGATCTCGCTGCTCATCATCGGCGCGTCCATCCCGCTGCCGTGGATCGCGGTGCTCATCGCCAACGACCGCCCGCCGCGGCGCAAGGACGAGCCGAGCCGCTGGGACCGCCCGCACCGGGCCATCGAGTCCCGGCCGCACAACGCCATCGACGGCTGAGCCCTCACGCGGCGACCGTCCTGCGGATGACGATCGACATCAGCGCCGCCAGCCCGCACAGCGCGCCCGCCACATACCAAGCCGTGTCGTAGCTGCCCTGGAGGTCGCGAAGCACGCCCGCGCCGGTCGCGGCGATCGCCGAACCGATCTGGTGTGAGGCGAAGACCCAGCCGAAGGCCACGGGCCCGTCCTCGCCGAACAGCTCACGGCACAGCGCGACGGTCGGCGGCACTGTCGCGATCCAGTCCAGGCCATAGAAGATCACGAAGACCCACATGCTCGGCTCGGTGTGCGGCGCGAACAGCGAGGGCAGGATCAGCAGCGACGCGCCGCGCAGGGTGTAGTACGCCAGCAGCAGATAGCGCGGGTCGACCCGGTCGGTCAGCCACCCCGAGGCGATGGTGCCCGCCACGTCGAACACCCCGACCAGCGCGAGCAGGCCAGCCGCCGTGTTCGGCGGCATTCCGTGATCGTGGGCCGCGCTGACGAAATGGGTGCCGACCAGGCCATTGGTCGACGCGCCGCACACCGCGAAACCGCCCGCGAGCAGCCAGAATCCGCGCGTCCGCGCGATTCGCGCGAGCACGGTCAGCGCCCGCGTCGCGCCGCCGCTCACCGTCGTACGCACGCCCACCGCCGAGCCCGGTTCCGCGCCGTACGCCGAAACGCCCATGTCGCTGGGGAAATCGCGGATGAACAACAGCACCAGCGGCGCCACCGCCAGCGCGGCGCCGGCCACCACCAGCGCGGGCAGCCGCCATCCGTGCTCGTGCGCCAGCGCCGAGACCAGCGGAAGGAAGATCAGCTGCCCGGTCGCGCCCGCGGCCGTCAGCACGCCGGTGACCAGCCCTCGATGCCGCACGAACCAGCGCCCGGTGATGGTCGCCACGAACGGCATCGACATCGAGCCGACACCGACGCCGACCAGCAACCCCCACGTGGCGACCAGTTGCCAGGCCTGCGTCATGAAGACGGTCAGCCCGCTGCCCGCCGCGACGAGGACCAGCGCGCAGGCCACCACCCTGCGGATGCCGAACTTGTCCATCAGCGCCGCCGCGAACGGCGAAATGAGTCCGTAGAGCAGCAGATTCAGCGAGACCGCCAGTCCGATGGTGCCGTGCGACCAGCCGAACTCCGCGTGCAGCGGATCCATCAGCACGCTCGGCACCGAGCGGAACGCGGCCGCGCCGAGCAGCGCGACGAAGCCGACCCCCGCGACGCCCCAGGCGGGATGCCATCGTGGCGGCACCGGATCGATGGGCTCGGTGGGGGCGGTGCGCAGTTCGGTCACCCGCTGAGACTGCCGGAAAACCGCGCACCGAACGAGTGGCACGAATGCCACAGAACGTCGAGATTCCGCCAAATCGGTTCGACAGCCCTCCGGCCGCGCCCTACTGTGTCCGGGGGCACGGCAGCGCGATCGCGTGCGCCGTCGCTCGGTGACCACGTCGGCGGTCGCGGGCGCGTCCCGCGCGGCACAGGAGACAAGATGATTCGCTGGGTCTGGGCGTTCCTCGACCGTCCCGCACAACGTTTCGACGACTGCGCGGCCTTCTGGTCGACCATCACCGGCACCCAGCTCTCACCACGCCGCGGCGGCGACGACCAATTCCTCACGCTGCTGCCCGATCCGGCGCTCTTCGCCGCGGCCGGGGTCAAGATGCAGTCGGTGCAGGGCCTGGGCGGCGTGCACCTGGACTTCGACGTCGACGACATCGCCTCCGCCGTGCGCACCGCGCTGGACCTGAACGCCGAACTGGTCGCCAACCACCCGGACTACGCGGTACTCCGCTCGCCGTCCGGCCAGATCTTCTGCTTCACCCCGAGCGGGCGGGCCAAGGGCCGCCCCGCCCCCGCATTCCGCGCCCCCGATGGCACGCTGACCCGCCTCGACCAGGTCTGCCTGGACATCGGCGCCGCCGATCACGAAGCGGAGACGCGTTTTTGGGCCGATCTCACCGGCTGGCGGCACACCCCGGGCCGCCTCGCCGAATTCTCCCGCCTGCGCGCCGAGGAGACGCTGCCGGTCCAGCTGCTGCTGCAACGCCTCGGCGAGGACCGCCCCGCGAGCGCCCACATCGATCTGGCCTCCTCCGACATCGAGGCCACCGCCGCCTGGCACCAGTCGCTCGGCGCCGGTCTGGTGCAGCGCCACGAGCACTGGATCGTGATGACCGATCCGGCCGACGCGGTGTACTGCATCACCGCCCGCGACCCGAACGGCGTGTGATCCGCAGCCGAGTTCGACCCACACCGCGCTCCGTCTCCCGGTGACACGGGCGACAGGGTGCGGATGCCCGCCGGTAGCGGTGGCAGAGTACCGATGTGCCTACGAACCAGACGACGACCGGATCCCTGCTCACCGCCCTGTGCCCGGAGCTGCGGACGGCGCTGACCCGCGTCGGCTACGACGCCGACACCCTGCTGTCGGCGCTGGGTCCGGACGTGCACGCCGCGCTGGGCCGTTCCGAGCCCGTGCCGGTGCGGCGGGCCGCGCGTGCGGCCGGGGAACTCGGCACGCTGATCCGGCTGCTGTTGCTGGGCGACGCCCTGCCCGAGCGGGAGGTGGCGGCCGCCCTCGCACCGGTGGATGTCGAGCGGGCCGTCGCGGCGGGCCTGCTGGCGCGTGACGGCGACGAGGTCCGCGCGGCGCTGGACCTGCGTCCGCTGGACGCGGGCGAGGGCAACCGCTGGATCCTGTCGGATCTGGACGACTCGATGCGCAGGCGCACCCTCACCGAGGATCACGTGCTCGGCGTCGGCCACGCGTCGCTGTCGCTGTTGCGCGCCACACCCACCCGGCCCGTCGGCTCGGTCCTCGACCTCGGCACCGGCTGCGGCGTGCAGGCGGTGCACGCCGCGTCCTACGGGCGCACCGTCACCGCGACCGACGTGAACCCGCGCGCGCTGTGGCTCGCCGAGGCGACCGCCGCGCTCAACGGCATCGACATCGAACTGCTGGAGGGTTCCTGGTTCGAACCGGTCGCCGGGCGGCGCTTCGACCAAGTGGTCGCCAATCCGCCCTTCGTCGTCGGGCCCGCGCGCATCGAGCACTCCTACCGTGATTCCGGTCTCGCGCTGGACGGGGCCAGCGAACTGGTCGTCTCGCGTGCGCCGGAGCTGCTCGCGCCGGGCGGCACCGCGGCCATGCTGGCGGCCTGGGTGCACGTCGACGGCGAGGACTGGCGCCAGCGCGTGTCCTCCTGGCTGCCCGCCGAGGGCGTCGACGCCTGGGTGGTGCAGCGCGACGTCGCCGACCCCGCGCTCTACGTCGGCACCTGGCTGCGCGACGCGGGCCTCGACCCGCGCGATCCGGCGGCGCAGGCGCGCGCCGAGCAGTGGCTGGACGCGTTCGCGGCCGCCGACGTGGCGGGCATCGGCTTCGGCTTCGTCTATCTGCGCGCCGTCGACGGCCCCACCGAACTGCTCGCCGAGGACCTGACGCACGGCTTCGACGACCCGCTCGGCGCCGAGGCGAGCGCCTATTTCGAGCGTTCGGCCTGGCTGCGGACGGTGGCCGGGAACGAAAACCTCGCCTGGTCCGCACGTTTCGCGGTCGGCGAGGCGACCGCGCTGGAGCGGGTGTTCCTCGCGGGCCCCGAGGGCTGGCAGGAGCGCGTCGCGCGGCTGCACCGCGGCGACGGTCCGCGCTGGCAGCACGAGGTGGATGAGACGACGATCGCGCTGGTCGCGGGAATGCGGCCGGACGGGCTGCCGTTGTACGAGCTGATCGAACTGCTGGCGCTCGCCCACGGATTCGAGGAGGTGACGCCGGAGTTCGCGGCCGACGCGCTGACCGTCGTCGCCGGACTGGTCCGGCACGGGTTGATCGAGCCCGTGTAAGCAAAGGGCAACCGGGTATGCGTCGGCGGAGGCATCGGACAGGGAGCCGTTCCCACCCGCGGGGGTTCTCAGGAACTTCTCAGACGTAGGTGACCGAAACCGCAGTTCAGAAGCGGTTTATCGGGGCACGAGCGGGGAACTTTCTCTCTGTCGGGTCCGTTGATCGGAGTGAGACACCACCGACAGGAGGCAAGTCATGACCAGCCCCGCCACCACTCGAGTGCGCACCAGCGAATCGGACCTCGACGCCCAGAGCCCTGCCGCCGACTTGGTACGCGTGTACCTGAACGGAATCGGCCGCACCGCGCTGCTCACGGCTGCCGACGAGGTCGAGCTGGCCAAGCGCATCGAGGCGGGCCTCTACGCCCAGCACCTGCTGGAAACGGGCAAGCGGCTTTCCGCCGGCCGGAAGAAGGATCTCGCCATCATCGTGCGCGACGGCCAGTCCGCACGGGCGCACCTGCTCGAAGCCAACCTTCGCCTCGTGGTCTCGCTCGCCAAGCGCTACACCGGCCGCGGCATGCCGCTGCTCGACCTCATCCAAGAGGGCAATCTGGGCCTGATCCGGGCCATGGAGAAGTTCGACTACGCCAAGGGCTTCAAGTTCTCCACCTACGCCACCTGGTGGATCCGTCAGGCGATCACCCGCGGCATGGCCGATCAGAGCCGCACCATCCGGCTGCCCGTCCACCTCGTCGAGCAGGTGAACAAGCTGGCCAGGATCAAGCGTGAGCTGCACCAGCAGCTGGGCCGCGAAGCCACCGACGAAGAGCTGGCCAACGAGTCGGGCATCCCGGTCGACAAGATCTCCGATCTGCTCGACCACAGCCGCGACCCGGTGAGCCTGGACATGCCGGTCGGCAACGACGAAGAGGCGCCGCTGGGCGATTTCATCGAGGACTCCGAGGCCACCTCGGCCGAGTCCGCGGTGATCGCCGGACTGCTGCACCACGACGTGCGTAGCGTGCTCGCCACCCTGGACGAGCGCGAACAGCAGGTCATCCGCCTGCGCTTCGGCCTCGACGACGGTCAGCCGCGCACCCTGGATCAGATCGGCAAGCTCTTCGGTCTGTCCCGCGAGCGGGTGCGTCAGATCGAGCGTGAGGTCATGGCGAAGCTGCGCAAGGGCGAGCGGGCCGACCGCCTGCGGGCTTACGCCAGCTGACCCGTCGACGCCGGGTGCTTCCGAGGCGCCCCGGCGTCCGACTTGGTGGCCGACGCGTCACCGCACAGACGCCGGCCGGTGTCCGCGCGACCCGCCCCCTCCGGGTTCCGCGCGAACCGGTCGGCGAACTCTTGGTCAGGCCGGGTCGACGGCGACGTCGTAGTTGACCGTGTCGCCTTCCACCGAGGTCACCGTGACGGTGAGAGCGAGCGTGTCGCCGCCCGCCGTCAAGGTGCAGCGCATGGTCGTGCCGACCTTGCCCTCCAGATCGCCCGGGCAATCGATCGCGTCGGGCGCCTGTCCGACCTCCTCCGTCAACGTCTGCTTCACCGACTTCTCCAGCTCGCTCTCCTTCACCTCGGGCGTGGTCGAACCGATCTCCACCGAACACCCCGCGGCCACGAACGCGACGAACAACCCGGCAAGGGCAAAGGCTTTCATGTCGACACGAACCTCTCTGGTCGAATCCTTCGGATCTTCACCAGATCGGGTGTCGCACAAGCGCCGTTAACGCCGACCGGCAGCAGCCGGTCGCCGCGGCGCGGCGCTCACGCCAACCGCCGCGGGCCTACGTCGAACCGGCTCGGCTCGGGACCGATGCGCCCACGCGCGTAGATGATCTCCGCCGAGGTCGGCGAGGCCAGCACCGGATCGAAGGACAGCTCGCGCATTTCCGGGATGTCGTCGAACAGCGCCGAAATACGTTGGGCCAGTTCGGCGAGCGCGGCCTTGTCGACCCGCGGGCTGGCCGGTGTGCCGGACAGCAACGGGGCCGCGCGCGGCGCGTCTATCAGGGCCGCCGCCTCGTCTCTGGTCAGCGGGAGCGCGCGGTAGGCACGGTCGCCGAGCATTTCGATGATCATGCCGGACAAGCCGAACTCGATCACCGACCCGAACGACGGGTCGTCCTGGACGCGCAGGATGCAGCCGACGCCTTTGGTCGCCATCTTCTGGATGTGCAGCACCGGATCGCCGCAGACCTGCACCAGGTCGGTGTAAGCCTGGCGCACCGCCTCCGGTCGCCACAGGTCCAGGCGCACGCCGGACAGATCCGGCCGGCGCCGCCACATCTCTCCGGTGGCCTTCGCCGCCACCGGATATCCCAATTCCTCGGCCGCGGCCACCGCCTGCTCGGCGTCGCGCACCTCACGGAACTCGACCACCTGGATGCCGTAACAGGTCAGCAGCTCGACGGCCTCCAGATCGGTCAGCCAGCGACCGCCGGAATCACCCATCCACCGCGCCACCAGGCCCCTGGCCCGCTCGGTGTCGATGCCGTCCGGTCGCACCACCGCCGACACGGGTTTGTCCCGCCACTCCGCGTAGCGGCGGACCCGGGCCAGCGCCCGCGCCGCCCGTTCGGGATCCGGGTACGACGGAATCGATCCGCGCAGCGCCATCCCGCCCTGGCCACGCACCGCGAGCAGGTGCGGAATGCCCTGCTCAGCGATGAAGGTGGTGACGATCGGCTTGTCCGCCTCGGGCACCGCCGCCGCGGCAGACCGGATGGCGTCGGCGAACCCGGCCATCGGCAGCGGCACCGGCGGCGCGAAAACCACGATGACGGAATCGATCTCGGTGGCGCGCAGGGCCTCGACCACGGCGTCCAGGTAGGCGCCCGGGGTCGCCTGCGGACCCAGATTCACCGGTTCGGCCACATCCAGGCCCTCGCCGCGCGCCGCGTCGACGGCCAGCCAGCTCAGCGCGGTGCTGTTGCTGATCACCGCCAGCCGCGACCCGCCGGGCAGCGGCTGATAACCGAGCAGCGCCGCGCAGTCGAACAACTCCGAGATCGAGTCCACCTGCACGATGCCCGCCTGCGCGAACAGATCCCGCACGATCGAGCGATCCATGTCGCGGGCCGGCTGGCTGCGCCCCGCCTGCCGCCCGCTGCTCACCGCGACGATCGGTTTGGTGCGCGCGACCCGGCGCGCGATCCGCGAGAACTTGCGCGGGTTACCGAAACTCTCCAGGTACAGCAGGATCACGTCGGTGTCGGGCGCGGTGTCCCAGTACTGGAGCAGGTCGTTGCCGGACACGTCGGCGCGGTTACCCGCCGAGACGAAGGTGGAGAGTCCCAGGTTTCGCGCGGCGGCCTCGCCGAGAATCGCGGCGCCCAGCGGGCCGGACTGACAGAAGAACCCGATCCGCCCGCGCGCGGGCAGCACCGACGCCAGTGTCGCGTTCAGTGAGACCGCCGGATCGGTATTCGCGATGCCGAGCGCGCTGGGCCCGACCACCCGCATGCCGTGCACCCTGGCGGCCGCCACCAGATCGCGTTCGGCGGCGAGCCCCTCCGGACCGGTCTCGCCGAACCCGGCGGTGAGCACGACCAGGCCCTTGACGCCCTTGGCCATGCAGTCGTCGAGGACCGAATCGATCGCCGCGGCGGGCACCGCGACCACCGCCAGGTCCACCTCGTCGGGAATCTCGCGCACGGTGGCGTAGGCGCGCACCCCGCGCACCGATTTGCGGGTGGGATTGACCGGATACACCGGCCCCTGGAACACGCCCGACAGCAGGTTCGCCAGCACGACCCCGCCGACCCGGCCCGCGGCGGGCGTGGCGCCGATCACCGCGACCGAACCGGGCGCGAGCAGGTTCCCCACGCTGCGCGCCTCGGAGGCCCGTTCGCGCGAATCCCGCACGGACACCAGGGCTTCGGTCGGGTCGATGGCGAACTCCAGGTGCAGCACCGAGCCGTCCCTGCTGCGCTCGACCTGATAGCCCGCCTCCCGGAACACGGTGACCATCACGGTGTTCTCGGCGAGCACCTCGGCGACGAAGGTCTCGATCTTGCTCTCCGCCGCGGCGCCCGCCAAGTGCTCGAGCAGGATGGAGCCGAGTCCGCGGCCCTGGTGCTCGTCGGCCACCACGAAGGCGACTTCCGCCGAGCGGGGGCCGGTGCGGTCGAGCAGTTCGTAGCGGCCCACCGCGATGATCTGCTCGGCGAGTTCCACGACCAGCCCGACCCGGTTGTGATAGTCGAGATGGGTGGTCCGGTACAGGTCCTTGGGCGAGATACGCGGGTAGGGGCCGAAATACCGCAGGTACCTGGTGCGGTCGGAGAGCGCGGCGTGGAATTCCTGGATCCGGTCGCCGTCCTCGGAGGTCACCGGCCGCAGCCGCACCACCCCGCCGTCGGAGGCGAGCACGTCGGCGAACCAGTGCTGCGGCGGCGGGGGCGGCGTCGCCGGGGTGGACGGAGAGTCCGGGACGGGGTTCTGCTCAGTCACGGGGGTCCTCCGGATCCAAGCCGAGCAATCCGAAGCTGGCTCGGCGCGTTGCCAATACGGCCGTGTCGACGGCCCGCTGCGCCCGGTCGGCGCGCGCGTCTCCAGTCTCCACGGTCCCGCCGGGCCCGTCCCACGGACGGTATGTGATGTCGCCCCCGTCGCCCATGGTGCGCGGCGGCTCCGTGTTCGGCGCCACGGCGCGCACCATATCGATCCAGTCCTGCGGCACCGGGGTTTCCGGTGCGATGTCGCGGTCCAGCGCGGTCGCCAGCAGGTGACTCCAGGCGCGCGGCACCACCCGGACCAGGCCGTAACCGCCGCCGCCTACCGCGAGCCAGCGTCCCTCCGCGTATCGGTCGGCGAGATCGCGCATGGCGCGGAACGCCGCGCGCTGCCCGTCCACGGTGAGCTCCATGTCGGCGAGGGGGTCCTCACGGTGGGTGTCCACACCGCACTGGCTCACCACGATCTGCGGGCGAAACGCCTCCACCGCGCCGGGCACCACCGCGTGGAAACCTCGCAGCCACTGGGCGTCTCGGGTGCCGGGTAGCAGCGCGAGGTTGATCGCGGTGCCGTCTGCCGCGCCCACGCCGGTCTCCTCGGGCCAGCCGGTATTGGGCCACAGGGTCGCCGGGTGCTGATGGATCGAGACGGTCAGCACCCGGGGGTCCGCGTAGAAGACACGCTGCACCCCGTCGGCATGGTGCACGTCGACGTCGAGGTAGGCGATCCGGTCGAAACCGTGCTCGAGCAGCCAGGAGATCGCCACGGCCGCATCGTTGTAGATGCAGAAGCCCGAGGCGGTCGAGGCCATCGCGTGGTGCATGCCGCCGCCGATGCTGACCGCACGCCGGGTGCGGCCCTCGGCGATCTCGCGCGCCGCGGCGAGCGTGCCGCCGACGATGATCGAGGCCGCCTGGTGCATGCGCGGGAACACCGGGTTGTCGGGTGAACCGAGACCGTAAGGCGGGGCGAGGGGCTCGTCGGCCGGCGCGACCGCGTGCTCGACCGCCTCGATGTAGTCGGCCGTGTGGACGCGCAGCAGATCGGCGCGGTCGGCGGGCGCGGGCTCGAGCCGCTCGACACCGTCGAGCAATCCCAGGCTTTGGGCCAGCGCCATGGTGAACTTCAGTCGCGCCGGTTTCATGGGGTGCTCCGGCGTCCAGGTGTAGTCGAGGAAGCGATCGCTCCACACGACGGTGCCCGAACTCCGGTGCGCCCCTGGCTCGTGGGGCGACGCCGAGGGTGCAGTGGCCATGCTCGCAACGGTACGCGGGAAGCTACGCGCCCCGTCGGACGTTTGTATGCAGTAGAAATAGAGCAAGTACGAACACGGCGACAGGCCGTGCGCCGACACGGTTCCGATGGTGGGACGCGAACCGACACGGCGCACGGTGCTATCGCCGTGCGTGGGTAGAATTCGTGCCGACGAAGGGGTAACAGGTGAAGGATCTGGTCGACACCACGGAGATGTACCTCCGTACCATCTACGACCTCGAGGAGGAGGGCGTGGTGCCCCTGCGCGCCCGGATCGCCGAGCGCCTCGAGCAGAGCGGCCCGACCGTGAGCCAGACGGTCGCGCGTATGGAGCGCGACGGACTGCTGCTCGTCGCGGGCGATCGCCATCTGGAGCTCACCGAGAAGGGCCGCAGCATGGCCGTCGCGGTGATGCGCAAGCACCGGCTCGCCGAGCGGCTCCTGGTCGACATCATCGGCCTGGACTGGCAGAACGTGCACGCCGAGGCGTGCCGCTGGGAACACGTCATGAGCGAGGACGTCGAGCGGCGTCTGGTCGAGGTGCTCAACCACCCCACCACCTCGCCGTACGGCAACCCCATCCCCGGTTTGGACGAGCTGGGCATCACCGCGCCCACCGCGGTCGACGAGACCCTGGTGCGGCTCTCGGACCTGCCGCACGGCCAGCTGCACGCGGTCGTCGTGCGCCGCCTCGCGGAGCACATCCAGACCGACCCGGAGGTGATCGGCCAGCTGCGCGAGGCCGGTGTGGTGCCCGACGCGCGCGTGACGGTCGAGACCAAGCCGGGATCCGTGATCATCAGCGTGCCCGGCCACGACAGCGGCTTCGAGCTGTCGGACGAAATGGCCCACGCCGTCCAGGTGAAGCTGGTCTGATCCGTGAAACTTCTGGTCACGGGTGGTGCGGGTTACGTCGGGGGCGTCTGCGCACAGGTGCTGCTGGAGGACGGCCACGAGGTGGTCGTCGTCGACGATCTGTCCACCGGTAACGCCGACGGCGTCCCCGTGGGCGCGCGCTTCGTCGAGGGCGATGTCGCCGAGCTCGCGCCCGCGCTGCTGCGCGGGGAAACCTTCGACGGCGTCCTGCATTTCGCGGCCCAATCGCTGGTCGGCGAGTCGGTGCAGCAGCCGGAGAAGTACTGGCACGGCAATGTCGTCAAGACGCTGGAGCTGCTGGAGGCCATGCGGCTGACCGGCACGCCGCGCCTGGTGTTCTCCTCGACCGCCGCGGTGTACGGCGAACCCGAGCAGGTGCCGATCACCGAGGACGCGCAGACCCGGCCGACCAACCCTTACGGCGCGTCGAAGCTCGCCATCGACCACGCGATCACCTCCTACGCGATCGCCCACGGCCTGGCCGCGACCAGCCTGCGGTACTTCAACGTCGCGGGCGCCTACGGCGGCCTCGGTGAAAACCGCATGGTGGAAACGCATCTCATCCCGCTCGTCCTGCAGGTCGCACTCGGCCATCGCAAGGCCATCTCCGTCTTCGGCACCGACTGGCCGACTCCCGACGGCACAGCGGTACGCGACTACATCCACATCCGTGATCTCGCCGAGGCCCACCTGCTGGCGCTGCGCTCGGCCGAAGCGGGCGTGCATCGTGTCTACAACCTCGGCAGCGGCGCGGGATTCTCGGTGCGCGAGGTGATCTCGGCATGCGAGCGGGTCACCGGCCTGCCCATCGCCGCCCAGGACGCGCCGCGCCGCCCCGGCGACCCGGCCACGCTGATCGCCTCCAGCGAGCGGGCGATCGCCGAACTCGGCTGGCGGCCCGAACACAACGATCTCGACGAGATCGTCGCCGACGCTTGGGAGTTCCTGCGCTCGCTGGGTTCGCGCGCGCATAGCGCACCGTAGCCGCGCGCCGCACCGTCCGCCCCGCCGCGTCGGATCATCCCGGCCCCACCTCATCGGATCATCGGTCCGAGGTCGACGCCGAGCCACGCGGCGGTGGCGTAACCGCTGCGAGCGAGCCTGCGCAGCTGTTCAGGGCGCATGCCCGCGCACAGCGCGGTCTCCAACAGGGTCGCCATCGCGTTGGACGGGTCGGCGTCCAACGCCGCCTCCAGCGCGATGCCCGCGAACGGTCCATCGCCACGCAGATAGGCGCTGTAGCCGAGCAGGGCCGCGAACTCCGCGCGATCCGACCCGGAGCAACCGCGGGCGAGGGTCAGCCAGAGCCGTTCGGCGGCGGCCGCGTGGTCACCGGCGGCCAGCGCGAACATCGCGTCGCGGACCACCCGATCACGCAGGGCGGCAACGATTTCCGCGATCTCCGGCGCGGCTAGCACGGCGCCGGATTCGATGTTGGCGACCTGCCACAGCACGTGTTCCAGCGACCGCCTGCGGTATCCGGTCAGCTCGTCGTGCCGTATCGCCCTGGCGAACCGGTCCCTGGCCACCGCGACCGCGCTGTCGAGCTGGGCGCCGACCTCGGCGCACAGCGCCGCGTCGACGGCCACACGGTCGGTGAGCTCCGCGCGGGAACGCAGGATCGGCCGCCCGTCCAGCACGTGCGCCAGCGCCACCGTGGACGCGCTCGGATCCGGCACCGTGCCGCCGCCGGACCGGTCGAGCAGGCTCCACCACGGCCGCCCTTCCTCGATCGCGGCCACCGCCCACGCGCCGCCGATCCGGATGCCGCTGGAACCGAGCCGGTCGGCCAGTGCGGCGATCAACGCCCGCCCGGCGGCGCCGGACCGCGCGGCACGCCGCGCCTTGCGCGCGGGCCGACCGGCTCGGTCGTCGACGATCACCGCCAGCACCTCGGTCGCGCGCTCCGCGGCGCAGATCTGTCCGATCAGCGCCGCGAACGACGCGGCGAGACCACGACGGCCGCCCTCCGGCGCCAGATCGAACCGCAGCACCGCCGCGATGGCCGGGCTGGCGCCGGGCTCGGCGGGACCGAGCACCGCGACGACGAGTGAGCGAGACGGATAGAAACCGACCATCGCGGGCACGGCGGCGATCAGTTCGCCGGGATCGTCGACCCGCAGCGGGCGCGCCGAGTACCCGCCGCGATACAGCGGCGAGGGCTGTCCGCACAGCACACCTGCCCCTGGATCGTCCTCCTCGCCCGTCCTGCGGTTCCGTGAGCCGACGAACGAGGGACGTTGGCACAACCGCGGCCGTAGACCTTCCGGCCGCCGGTCGGTGCGCGCTGAGTCGCTGTGCTGCCGTCCGGGCGGGCAAGCCGGTTCGCGGCTCTCGCCGCCGCGCCGGGCCCCTGCGTCGCGGGGCGGGTTCGCTGGAGTCGTCATGCCGCCATCCTGCGCGTCGTCCGGACCGCCGCCGACCGCCCGACCTGCGCGAACGATGCCCCTGTGGATAACGGCCGCGCTGTGGACGAATCGGGGCGAGGCAGACGTCCGGCGGTGCGCGATGTCGTACCCCGCGAGTACCGGGCCGATGCCCGTGCCCGCACCGGCGCGAGCACCCGTCATTTCGCCCTGGACGACACGAATCACCGTGCGGAACCGACGATTTCGCCCCGGAGGACAGTCCCGCCGCGCGGGCCGATCCTCAGGCCTCGCGCACCTTCCGCACGGATGTCGTGAACAGCTCGTCCAGCGCCGCGCTGTCCGCGACCGCCTCGCTGAACGTCATGTAGGTCACCGCGATTCGCACATCACCCACCTGCCCGATCAGAGTCCGCATGTTCTGCGTCAGGCCGGGGCCGCCGACGTCGGGGGCGACGGTGCGGCGCAGCGCCAGCGTGTCGTCGGCATCGATGGGCGGCGCCGGGGTCAGCTCGGTCGACACGGTCGTGGTCGCGCCCGCGCGGGAGACCCGTACCTCACCGCACCGCCGGACCTGGTCGCGCAGTGTGGACAGCGGCTGCCGGGTCCGGGTGAGTTCCACGGTCAGCGTCCCGCGGGAGACCTCGTCGGTGCCGACCGCGATGGCGGTGTGATCGGGGCCGAACTGCTGTTCGGTGGGCGCGCACCCGTCCGGCCGCACGGTCGCGCCGCGGGTCACGCCGTTCAGATCGCCCGCCGCCTGGGCCGCCGCCTCCGGTGGTAGCACCACCGCCGGGTAGCTCGCGGGGAACTGCGCGGGGTCGGGCAGCATCGTCGTCAGTTCCGCGCCGATGTGCCGGACGGTCGTCGGCCCGACCGCGACCGGGCTCCCGGCGACGGTCGATCCGCAGCCCGCGAGAACCAGCGCACACACGACAGGCGCGCAGGCGCTCAGCACGCGCGTACGTCCCGTCCACACCGGCACAGTCACCCGGCCCACTGTGCCAAACGCGAGTTTCCGCTTCCACGCCGCCACGCCGACGACCCCGCCCCGGCCAGTGGCACATCGGGCGAAACGCTGTGCCGGTGTAACCCGCCGCGACGAGGGAATACCGGTATCGATCCGGGCGGGAATGCCTGGGGTTCGGGCGCTGTTGGCTCGTTCTATGGGTCGGTGTCCGCACCGTGCGCGGTACGTGTCATCGCCATGGGGGACAATGGACATGGGTTCCCCGCCGTGCTGCCCAGGATCGGCGGCCGCGGTGGACCGCGCAGGAAGGAGTACGCGATGGACTACGAGTCGCGAATGTACGAGCTGGAGTTCCCCGCTCCGCAGTTGTCGTCGGCCGACGGCGCGGGTCCGGTGCTCGTACACGGACTGGAAGGCTTCACCGACGCCGGGCACGCTGTCCGCTTGGCCACGACGCACCTGCGCGAGAGCCTGGAAAGCGAACTGGTCGCCTCGTTCGACGTGGACGAATTGCTCGACTACCGCTCGCGCCGTCCGCTGATGACGTTCAAGACCGATCATTTCGCCGATTACGCCGACCCCGAGCTGAACCTGTGGGCGCTCCGCGACACCGCGGGCACCCCGTTCCTGTTGCTCTCCGGTCTGGAGCCGGATCTGCGCTGGGAGAAGTTCACCACCGCGGTGCGGCTGCTGGCCGAACAGCTCGGCGTGCGCCGCAGCATCGGCCTGAGCGCCATTCCGATGGCCATCCCGCACACCCGCCCGCTCGGCGTCACCGCGCACTCCTCGAATCGCGACCTGATCTCCGATCACCAGCGCTGGCCGGGCGAGTTGCAGGTGCCGGGCAGCGCGTCCTCGCTGCTGGAGTTCCGGATGGCCCAGCACGGCCACGAGTCGGTCGGTTTCTCGGTGCACGTGCCGCACTATCTCGCGCAGACCGCCTACCCGGAGGCCGCGCAGACGCTGCTGGAGAACGTCGCCGAGAACGCGGGCCTGGAGCTGCCGCTCGCCGCGCTCGGCGAGGCCGCCGCGCGGGTCCGCGAGCAGGTCAACGAGCACATCGCGGGCAACTCCGAGGTCGAGACGGTGGTGAACGCGCTGGAGCGCCAGTACGACAGCTTCGTCACCTCCCAGGAACGCCAGTCCAGCCTGCTGGCGGGCGACGGCGAGCTGCCCAGCGGTGACGAACTGGGTGCCGAGTTCGAGCGTTTCCTCGCCGAACAGGGCGGTTACGACGGCGACAACATCTGACGGGCGCGGCGCGGTGGCCCGATCGCGGTGACGGCCCCGACAACGCCTGCCCTAAGCTGGTCGGAGTGGATCTGACCGAACTGCTCGACATTCCAGGAACCGACGCCGACGCGCTCTACGAGTCGTTCGGCATGTGGGCCGCCGAGCAGGGCACGCCGCTGTATCCCGCGCAGGACGAGGCGCTGCTGGAGCTGGCGTCCGGATCCCACGTCATCCTGGCCACGCCCACCGGCTCCGGTAAATCCCTGGTGGCGGTCGGCGCGCATCTGTTCGCACTGACCCGGGGCCAGCGCACCTACTACACCGCCCCCATCAAGGCGCTGGTCAGCGAGAAGTTCTTCGCCCTGTGCGAGGTGTTCGGCGCCGACAAGGTCGGCATGGTCACCGGCGACGCCGCGGTGAACCCCGACGCCCCGATCATCTGCGCCACCGCCGAGATCCTGGCCAACCTGGCGCTGCGCGAGGGCGCGGACGCCGACGTCGGCCAGGTGGTCATGGACGAGTTCCACTTCTACGCCGATCCGGACCGCGGCTGGGCCTGGCAGGTGCCGCTGCTCGAGCTGCCGCGCGCGCAGTTCCTGCTGATGTCGGCGACCCTGGGCGAGGTCGACTTCTTCGCCCGCGACCTGGAGCGGCGCACCGGCCGCGGCACCGCGATCGTGGCGGGCTCCGAACGACCGGTGCCGCTGACCTTTTCGTATGTGCGCACGCCGATCACCGAGACGCTGGAGGAGCTGGTCACCACCCATCAGGCCCCGGTCTACGTGGTGCATTTCACCCAGGCCGCGGCACTGGAGCGGGCGCAGGCGCTGACCAGCGTGAACTTCGCCACCCGCGCGGAGAAGGACGCCATCGCGGCGGCGATCGGCGACTTCCGCTTCGCGGCGGGCTTCGGCAAAACGCTGTCGCGGTTGATCCGGCACGGCATCGGCGTGCACCACGCGGGCATGCTGCCGAAATACCGCAGGCTGGTGGAGCGGCTGGCGCAGGACGGGCTGCTGAAAGTGGTGTGCGGCACCGACACTCTCGGCGTCGGCATCAACGTCCCGATCCGCACCGTGCTGCTGACCGGACTGACCAAGTTCGACGGCGTGCGCACCCGCAGGCTCAAGGCCCGCGAGTTCCACCAGATCGCGGGGCGGGCCGGACGCGCGGGCTTCGACACCATGGGCACCGTCGTGGTGCAGGCCCCCGAACACGAGGTGGAGAACGCCCGGCTGCTCGCCAAGGCCGGCGACGATCCCAAGAAGCAACGCAAGGTCCAGCGCCGCAAACCGCCGGAGGGCTTCGTGTCCTGGAGCGAGGAGACCTTCGACCGATTGGTCGCCGCCCAGCCGGAGCCGATGGTGTCCCGCTTCGCCGTCACCAACGCGATGCTGCTCAACGTGATCGCGCGGCCGGGCAACTGTTTTCACGCCATGCGGCATCTGCTCGAGGACAACCACGAGCCGCGTCCGGCGCAGCGCAGACACATCCTGCGCGCGATCCGCCTCTACCGCGCGCTGCGCGACGCCGGGGTGGTCCAGCAGCTGCCCGAGCCCGACGCCACCGGCCGCTACGCCCGCCTGACCGTCGACCTGCAACGCGATTTCGCCCTGGACCAGCCGCTCTCGCCCTTCGCGTTGGCCGCGCTCGACCTGCTGGATCGCGACTCCCCCGGCTACACCCTCGATGTGGTCTCGCTCATCGAGTCCACCCTCGAGGATCCGCGCCAGCTGCTGATGGCTCAGCAGCACAAGGCGCGCGGCGAGGCCGTCGCCGAGATGAAGGCCGATGGCATCGAGTACGACGAGCGCATGGAACTGCTCGAGGAGGTGACCTGGCCCAAGCCGCTGGCCGAGCTGATCGAGCCCGCCTACGAGACCTACCGCGCCGGACATCCGTGGGTCTCGGAGTTCGCGCCCTCCCCCAAGTCCGTCGTGCGCGACATGATCGAACGCTCGATGACGTTCGCCGAGCTCATCTCGCACTACGAGCTGGCCCGCTCGGAGGGCGTGGTGCTGCGCTACCTGGCCGACGCCTACCGCGCGCTGCGCCGCACCGTGCCCGACGCGGCACGCACCGAGGAACTCGACGACCTCACCGAGTGGCTGGGCGAACTTGTCCGGCAGGTGGATTCGAGCCTCCTCGACGAATGGGAGCAGCTCACCGGTCCCGGCGCGGAGAGCGACGCCGAGCAGCTGGCCTTCGGCGCGGAGACCATCCGCCCCATCTCCGCGAACGAGCGCGCCTTCCGCGTCATGGTGCGCAATGCCCTGTTCCGCCGCGTCGAGCTGGCCGCGCTGCGCCGCTGGGAGGCGCTGGCCGACCTCGGCACCGGACCGGACTGGGCCGAGGAGCTCGCCCCCTACTTCGCCGAATACGAGCGCATCGGCACCGGCCCGGACGCGCGCGGTCCCCAGATGCTCCGGATCGAGCAGCGTCCCGGTTTCTGGCATGTCCGCCAGATCCTCGACGACCCCGCGGGCGACCACGGCTGGGCCATCGAGGCGGTGGTCGATCTCGCCGAGTCCGACGCCGCGGGCGAGGTGGTGTTCGACGAGGTCACGGTGTCCGAAGGGTAGGGCCGCCGCCCCAGCTCGGATACGGGTTTCGACGGATTCGTATCTGGGTAGGGGCCGCTGATACTCTCTCCGCTGCTGCCCACGCGAAAGATCAACTATGCCCGAATCTCCGTACCTTGTCATCCACTCCGAGCGAGTTCGCGAAAATTACCGTGCGCTCGACGCCGCTGTCGCCGTCCGAGGGGACAAGGCCCGCATTCGCTTCGCGGTGAAGGCAAGCCCGGTGCCGGAGCTGATCACTCTGCTCGATGCCGAGGGCGCGGAATTCGACGTGGCGAGCATCGGCGAGATCGACCTGTGCCTCGGCCTCGGGGTGGCGCCGGACAAACTCTGCTACGGCAACCCCATCAAGAAGGCCGCCGACATCGCCCGCGCCTACGCCGCGGGGGTGCGCCGCTTCGCCTTCGACACCGAGGACGATCTGCTGCGCATCGTCGAGCACGCCCCCGGTTCGGAGGTCGAGTGCCGGTTCCTGGCCTCGGCCCCGGAGTCGCGCACCCCGTTCGGCACCAAGTTCGGCTGCGCGCCCGCCGAGGCGCTGCGGCTGCTGGTGCGCGCCCGCGATCTCGGGCTGGTCGTGGCCGGGCCCTACTTCCACGTCGGCTCTCAGCAACTGGATCCCGCGGCGTGGCGGATCGGCATCCAGCAAGCCGGTGAGATCGCGGAAGCGTTGGCCGCCAAGGACATTCACATCACCTCGGTGAACATCGGCGGTGGGCTGCCGATCTCCTACGCCGAGGCCGCCCCCGCGCTCGGCGAGATCGCCGCGGTCGTCAACGCCGCGGCCGCCGAATTCCTGCCCGAGACTGCCGGACTGGTCGTCGAGCCCGGTCGCGCGCTGGTCGGCAACGCGGGCACCATTCACGCCGAGGTCGTCGGCGTTCGAATCGCGCCGGACGGACGGCGCTGGGTGTATCTCGACATCGGCCGTTACAGCGGAATGGCCGAGACGGAGAACGAGTACATCGCCTACCGGTTCGTCACCGAACGCGACGGAGACCCCGTCGACGAGGCGGTGGTCGCCGGTCCAACCTGCGACGGCGACGATGTACTGTATCAACGCACACGGGTCCTTCTGCCGACCACGTTGCGAGCCGGTGATCGCGTCACGATCCTCGACACCGGCGCCTATACCGCGAGCTATTCGTCGGTGTCCTTCAATGGTTTTCCGCCCTTGACCGTTCATGTCTCGGGCGCTGAGCGAGAGTGAGTTTGCCTATGACGGCGGAATTCACCGGCTGGCACGTGCTGGCCGAGTTCGGTGGTGTCGACGCAGATCTCTGCGACGATCTCGAACGACTCGAATCGGCGTTGCGTGAGTCTCTGATCGCGGCGGGCGTCACCATCTGCGATGTCGTTCACAAGAAGTTCGATCCGCAGGGGGTGACCGTCCTCGCGCTGTTGTCGGAGTCCCACGCCTCGATTCACACTTATCCGGAGTCCGGCGACATCTTCGTCGACGTCTTCACCTGCGGCAGCATCGGCGCGGGCGCGACGAAGGCCGTCGAGATGCTGCGGGATAAGCTGTCCCCCAAAGACGTTCGCATGAAGGTCATTCAGCGCGGGCACGGCGCGCAGAAGATCGAGGAGCCGGTCGGCGCGGGCCTGACCCGGATCTGGGATCTGCACGATGTGATCGTCGACACCCATACTCCGTTCCAGCACATGGTCATCGCGCGCACCGAACAGGGCATCAGCCTGTTCTCCGACGACGACCGCCAGTCGACCGAATTCTCCCAGCTGACCTACCACGAGGCGATGATGGTGCCCGCCTTCGTGCTGGCCGAGAAGCTGGACAAAGTGCTGATCATCGGCTCCGGCGAGGGCGTCGCGAGCCAGATGTCGGTGGCCGCGGGTGCCACCCACGTCGACCATGTCGACATCGACCAGCTCGAGGTCGAGCTGTGCGCCGAGCACCTGCCCTACGGCTACACCACCGAGGAGCTCGCCGCGGCGGTCGCGGGCGAGGGCCCGGTCACGGTGCACTACGCCGACGGCTGGGACTTCCTGGCCAACGCCCAGCAGGCGGGCACTCGCTACGACGTCATCGTGATCGATCTGCCCGACGAGCGGGTCGAGGACGCGCAGCACAACCGGCTCTACGAGTCGGAGTTCCTGTCCCGATGTCGAGCGCTGCTCGCCCCGGGCGGCGTGCTCAGCGCGCAAGCCGGTTGCGCGACGATGTGGCGCAACGAGACCCTCGAGCGGTCCTGGAAGCGTTTCCACGAGCAGTTCGGCACGGTCGTGCACTACGGCAGCGACGAGCACGAGTGGTCGTTCCTGTTCGGTCTGGTCGACTCGATCGGGGATCCGGTGCCCGGCATGGTCGACCGCTTGGCCACCCTGCCCTACCGCGCGGAGACCATCGACGGTCGCGCGCTGGTGCGCGGCGCCATCGAGCCGCACGCGCTGCGCGCGGAGCACTAGGCTCCCGAAATACGCCGAATCGCATCGGCGCCAAGGATTTTCGACTTCCTCGGCGCCGGTGCGATTCGTCTTTTCCGCGCTCGGCGGTCAGCCGGGCGAGTACCGAAACGGTGCCGGCGCTCAGGTGGTGACGGGTGCGGGATCGCCGGAGCGCTCCGGCTCACCGCCCGGCTCCTTGCCCGCCGTCTCCGGTTTCGGCTGCTCACCGTCCGGTCCGAAGACCAGACCCGCCTTCCACGCGCCGCGCTCGAAGATCCGCTGCACCGGCGTCGCCACGAACGTGGTGATGATCGTCATCAGCGCCAGGATCGTGTAGAGCTCGCCGCTGATCAGCCCCGCGCTCAGGCCGATGTTCAACAGAATCAGCTCCATCAGCCCGCGGGCATTGGCCAGCGCGCCCATCGAGGCGGCCTCGCGCCTGCTCATGCCCTGCCAGCGCGCCGCGAGCCCGACCGCGCCGAACTTGCCCGCGAACGAGACGATCAGCACGATGGCCGCGACGAGCAGGACCTCCGGCTCGAAGATCAGGCTGAGCTGGGTGTTGAGGCCGGAGTAGATGAAGAACGCGGGCAGCAGCAGGTAGGCCACCAGCGGCTCGAAACGCTCCCGGATGGCGTCGAGCAGCTTGCCGCGCGGCATCACAGCGCCCGCGACGAACGCGCCGAATACCGAGTAGATCCCGCACCAGTCGGTGAACCAGCTGGCCAGCAGCACCACCAGCAGCACGATCGACAGTTGCGCGATCGGCAGCCCGCCCGCGCGCTCGGTGTCGCCGCGCTTGGGCTGCCAGGTCTCGAGCTTGGCCAGGAAGCGCCGCGCGACGAACACCATGAACAGCAGGTAGGCCAGTCCGCCGCCGATAGCGAGCAGCGCGCCGTTCATGCTGTCCTTGGTGGTGGCGACGACGGTGGCCAGCAGGACCCACGCGCACGCGTCGTCGACGGCGGCGCAGGCCAGCGACATGGTGCCGAGGCGCGTGTTCAGCAGACCCGAGTCGTAGATGATCCATGCCAGCATCGGGAACGCGGTGATGGCGACGGCCGCCGCCACGAAAAGCCCGCCCTGCCAAGGCTCCACCTTGTCGGTGAAATATCCGCCCGCGCCGACCATCCACCAGCCGAGCGCGCCGCCGAGCGCCAGCGGCACGGCCACGCCCGCGGTCGAGGTGGCGCCCGCCTTGCGCAGATGCGAGGACAGAATGTCCAGCTTGAACGAAGCGCCGACCAGGAACATGTAGAGCACCAGGCCGAGCTGGCCGACGACGTAGATCGCGGTCAGGTTCGGGTGCGTGATGCTCGCGCCTCCCACCGCGAGCTTGGCCGGGAACAGCCATTCCTGCGCCGAGGGCCAGATCAGGCCCAGAATCGACGGTCCGAGAACGAATCCGGCGACCATGATGGCCACCACCTGTACCTGACCCAACCGACGGAACACCGGCCAGAGCAGGCGGTAGGTCGCCAGGATGACCGCGACCTGAAGAAAGAAATGGGTGGTGATTTGCAAAAGCGATGGCATCGCAGCTCCCCTCCGTCGAGCTGGATTGTGCACTGACACTGAGAGATCGCGGAGCCCCTCCGGAACGCAACTCAGTGTCCTATTCTGTGCCTGATCCGCTCACCGTGCCGCCGCTTTCCTCCGGCACACCGGGATACGCCGACGCCCGGCGGCGTGTGGCCGGAACCGCGGTCCGACCACACGCGCGCCGGGCGCCCGCGCTCAGGAATTCCGTGCGCGCCAGTCCGCCACGTTCATCCCGCCGACGCCCCAATCGGTCAGCGCCACTTCGTCGATCACCACGAACGTGCTCGCCGGATCCTTGCCGAGCACATCCCGCAGCAGGTCGGTGACGCCCTTGATGAGCTGAGTCTTCTGCTCGACGGTGACGCCTTCGTCGGTGACCTTGATGTTGACGTACGGCATTACGCTGCCCTCCCGGAGATGAACCCGCCGTCGACGGGGAAGATGTGACCTGTGGTGAATTCGGCGTCCGCCAGATAGAGGACGGCCGCGGTGGTTTCGGTGACCTCGCCGATACGGTTGAGCAAAGCCAAACGGCCCGAGGCTTTTTCGTCGCCGTCGCCGTGCAACGGGGTGCGAATGATGCCCGGCGCGACGAGGTTCACCCGAATGCCCTCGGCGGCGAGTTCGGCCGCCAGGCTCGTGGTGAGCGCGTGCACGCCGCCCTTGCTGACCAGCGCGGCGGACGCGGGCAACCCGGCGAGCGCGTGGTTGATCAGCACGGTGCCGATGTTCACGATGCTCCCGCCGCCGCCTTGCTCTCGCATCCTGCGCACCACCGCCTGGGTGGTGAAGTAGGTGCCCTTGAGGTTGCCGTTCAGGTAGCTGTCCAGCTCCGCTTCGGTGACGTCGACGAACGGCTTGGCGCCGAAGATCCCGGCGTTGTTCACCAGTACGTCCACCCGGCCGAACCGCTCGACCGCGGCCCGCACCAGCGCGGAACCCGTTGCAGCGGAGCCGATGTCGCCGACCACCTTGCCGACCCTTTCGGGGGCGCCGAGCTCGGCGGCGACGGCGGCGAGCTTGTCCGGATCGCGCCCGTTGATCACCACGTTGTCGCCGCGGGCGACCAGCGCCCTGGCGACATCGCGACCGATCCCGCTGGAGGATCCGGTCACGATGACCGTTTTCGCTGACATGTTGTTTCCCTTCTTTTGATACGACCGGTCGTCTTGGAATGGGTACGAAGCGGCCCGCCGAAGCGGGCAGCGGAGTTCAGGGGCGGAAATAGTCGTCCAGGAGGCGCCGCAGACACTTGTGCAGCGGTTCCAGCGAGCGATCGACCTTCATCCGGATGACCGACCCCTCCCACGACTCGACCAGCAGGTCGGCGAGTTCCTCGGCCTCGATGTCGCCGCGCACCAGGCCGAGTTCCTGCGCCTCGTGCAGCGCCTCGGCCACACCGTCGCGCCACGTGCGGAACGCGCCGGACAGCGATTCGCGCAGCGTCTCGCTGCCCTCCAGCTCGCCGCCCAGGTTGGCGATCAAACACCCACCGGTGTAATCGGATTCGACGAACTCGCCCATCTGCCTGGCGAAGAACGCCCGCAGTCCGGTCACCGGATCCGGTGCGGGCCCGAGCGCTTCGGCGAGATTCCGCTGGATGCAGCGGGAGTGGTAGTCGATGACCGCCTGCCCGAAGCTCTCCTTGCTGTCGAAGTAGTTGTAGAACGAGCCTTTCGGCACGCCGACCGCGTCGAGCACCTGCTTGATGCCGGTGCCGTGATAGCCGTTGGCCAGGAATCCCGCGGCGCCCTCCTCCACCAGGAGCTGACGGGTGTCGTCACTGCGTCGCGGTCGTGCCATGCGAGAAATATACGACCGGTCGTCTAGGAATCGCAACCCGTCGGGTCGAGCGACCGTCGCCAGCCCGCGCACCGCAGGGTGAACGCGCTCAAGTGCTCGGCGGCGAACGCCTCGGCCCGCCACTCCACCGAGGTCGCCTCGGCGGTCCACACGTACGTCCACACCGCGCATGACGCGACAAACGCGCAGCCCTCGGAACTCTCCGGGTGGGGGCGCAGCAGGTCGTCGACCCGTTCTGCACCGAAATCCACTGGGCGCAAGTCGTATTCGTCGTCCTCGAAGGCGTCCAGCACCGCCCACTCCCCCGCGCTCAAGCCGAAGAGCAGCACGCCGCGCACCGTCGCTCGCCCATCCGGTACCAAGCCCGGATACACCCGGCCGGGCAGCGCGGCCGCGCGCCATCCGGTCAACTCGGCGGGTGACAGGTCGGGGCACCGGCCGAGCAGCTCGCGCAAGACCTCGGGAAACTGCAAGGTGCCGTAGACGAAGAGCGCGTGCTCGGACACGGACACCCGCGCTAAGCGTCCAGCCGGATGACCACCGACACCGTCCACCACAGCTCCTCTCCGCCGTCCCCACCAACTGTGCCGCATCGTCGGCGGCGGCGAGGACCCGGCTCCACGACAGGGACGGACCGGCGTCAGCCCCGCCCAGCGAGCCGGGCGAAGGCCTCGGCATCGTGCGACGAGAAGACGGTGATCTCGCCGCCGTGCGCCCGATTGAGTTCGAGGAGCCGTTCGCGGTTCTCCCGGAAGTCGCTCGACCCCAGTGAACGCAGCTCCAGGAGCTGCCAGATCAACGGGGTCCGCGGGTGCACCGGATCGACCTCGCTGCCGACGTAGAAGGCGTCGCCCGCGTGCAGCAACCAGCCGTCGCCGGTGTCGACCGCCACGCCCACGTGCCCCTCGGTGTGGCCGTACAGGGGGACGACGAGAATCTCCGGCGGCAGGCCGGGCAGGTCGCGGACCGCGCGGAAGCCGAACCACTCTGCGCCGCCGTCGATCTCGTTGGTCAGCCACTTCGGCCGGTGCGCCCACTGAGCGGGCTGGTAGCGCAACTTGTCGAACAAGCCCTTCGCGGAGGTCGCCGCGCGCAGTTCCGGGCCGTGCACATGCACCGTCGCGTCCGGGAAGTCGGCCAGCCCGCCCGCGTGGTCCAGATCCAGGTGGGTGAGCACGATATCGCGGACGTCGGCCGGGTCGTAGCCGAGCGCCTGGATCTGCCGGACGGCCGTCTCCCGTTCGAGCAGCTTGGCGCCCAACGAGAATCGCGCGGGCCCCATCATCCGCCCGGGATCCCGCACGCACTCCAGGCCATAGCCGGTGTCGACCAGGACCAGCCCGGTGTCCGTCTCGATCAACAGGCAGTGGTCGACCATGCCCAACGTCATCGACCCGCAGTTCAGGTGGTGAATCCGCACCCGCCGAGCGTCTCAGCCACCACGCCTGGCGGTCAATGCCCGCACCGCTGGGAATCCCTCACATCGGCCGCTGCGCGCGGATGATGGCGGCGAGGTATTCGTAGTCTTCGCTGCGGGCGCTGGAGGCGCGGAAGGCGAGGCCGATGGTGCGGCCGGGGGCCGGGTCGGCGAAGCGGGCGGTTTCCAGTGTGCCCCTTGCGGTTTCGGCGGCGACGGCCATTTCGGGGATGAGCGTGACGCCGAGTCCGCCCGCCACGCACTGCACCACGGTGGCGAGCGAGGCGGCGCGGGTGTCGCCGACGGCGCCGGGATGGACGTCGACCGAGCGGCACAGGTCGAGGGTCTGGTCGCGCAGGCAGTGCCCCTCGTCGAGCAGCAGCAGGGGCAGCGAGCCGAGCACCGCGGGCGCGATGTCCTTGCGGCCCGCGAGTTCGTGCCCGCGCGGAGTCACCAGCACGAATTCCTCGGTGTAGAGCGGAATCTCCACCAGACCCGAATTCTCGGTGGGCAACGCGAGCAGCGCGACGTCGAGCACGCCGGTGCGCAGCCCCTCCAGCAGGCGCGCGGTCTGATCCTCGACCACCTGCGGCACCAGCGCGGGCAGTCGCTTGAACAGCTCGGGCAGCAATCGGGGCAGTACGTACGGCGCGACGGTCGGGATGATCCCCATCCGCAGCGTGCCGCCGAGCCCGTCGCCGGTGGCAGAGGCCAGAAAGCGATCCGCCGCCTCGAGCGTCGCCATCGCCTTCGGCAGCAGGCGCATTCCGGCCGCGGTGACCAGGACCCGACGCGTGCTGCGCTCGATCAGCTGTAGCCCGAGTCCGTTTTCGAGCGCGGCCAATGCTTGCGATAACGTGGGCTGGCTCACATTGAGCCGGGCGGCCGCGGTACCGAAGTGCCGGTACTCCGCGATCGCAACGAACGCACGCAGCTGCGAGAGTGTCGGCTGATAAGTCTGATCAGTCACGCCTATCAGTTTAGTGCGACTGATCACCTTTACCTTTTCACCGGCCTTTAGGCAAGATCACAGCAGAACTTCCGCACGCCCAAAACCCCACAAAGGACGAGGAGACAAAGCATGGCCCTGCTGACCATCGGCGACCAGTTCCCGGCATACAACCTCACCGCGGTCATCGGCGGTGACCTGTCGAAGGTCGACGCTCAGCAGCCTGACGACTACTTCACCCAGGTCACCAGCGACGACCACGCGGGCAAGTGGCGGATCGTCTTCTTCTGGCCGAAGGACTTCACCTTCGTCTGCCCGACCGAGATCGCCGCGTTCGGCAAGCTGAACGACGAGTTCGCCGACCGCGACGCCCAGGTGCTCGGCGCCTCGGTGGACAACGAGTTCGTCCACTTCCAGTGGCGCGCGCAGCACGAGGACCTCAAGACCCTCCCGTTCCCGATCCTGTCCGACCTCAAGCGTGAGCTGGCCGCCGCCACCGGCGTGCTCAATGCCGACGGCGTCGCCGACCGCGCGACCTTCATCGTCGACCCGAACAACGAGATTCAGTTCGTCTCGGTCACCGCGGGTTCCGTCGGCCGCAACGTCGACGAGGTGCTGCGCGTGCTCGACGCGCTGCAGTCCGACGAGCTGTGCGCCTGCAACTGGAAGAAGGGCGATCCGACCATCAACGCCGGCGAGCTCCTCGCCGCCAGCGTCTGATTCGGAACACCCCGTCCCCCAACTGATCCCGATCCCCGCGCCTGCGGGGAGCGTCATCGAGAACGTCCCCCGCGCGCGGGGCCCGATCCACACAGAGGAAGCGTCGAATGAGCATTGAGAACCTGAAGAACTCCCTCCCCGAGTACGCCAAGGACCTCAAGCTCAACTTGTCATCGATCTCGCGCACCACCGTGCTGAACGAACAGCAGCTGTGGGGCACCCTGCTCGCGTCGGCGGCCGCGACCCGGTCGGCGACCACCCTGCGCGAGATCGCCGAGGAGGCCGCCGACGTCCTGTCGGCGGAGGCGTACAACGCCGCGCTCGGCGCCGCCTCGATCATGGGCATGAACAACGTGTTCTATCGGGGCAAGGCGTTCCTCGGCGGCCGCTACGACGACCTGCGGGCCGGTCTGCGCATGCAGATCATCGGCAACCCCGGCGTCGACAAGGCCGATTTCGAGCTGTGGTCCTTCGCGGTCTCCTCGATCAACGGGTGCGCCCACTGCCTGGAGGCGCACGAGCACACCCTGCGTGAGGCCGGTGTCTCTCGCGAGGTGATCTTCGAGTCGCTGCGCGCCGCCGCCATCGTGGCGGGCGTCGGTCAGGCCGTGCAGTCCACCGAGACGCTCGCCGCCGCGTCGGTCTGACGCGGCGACAACCCGGCGGTCCCGTCCACATCGGACGGGACCGCCGTCGTTTCGCCACCTCGGCGGACGCTCCGAAGAGTGACCAAGGCTACATTTGCTAGCAAGTAGCCAGCGGTGAGAGCCGGTAGGCTCGCGTGCATGGGCACACAGGATGAACCGGAAGCCATGGGCACACGGGTCGAGGTGGTGCGCGTATTCACGGATGCGACCGGACGCCTCGGCAATCAACTGGGCATCGCCCGTGCGAAAGACGTCGGCGACGTCGACGCGCAGGCCCTCGCGGCACGGGCCGGGTACAGCGAGACGGTGGTCGTCGAGGATCCGGTCGACGAGATAGCCCGCGTGCGGATCTATACCCCGGTCGTCGAACTCCCGTTCGCCGGACATCCGTCGGTCGGCACCGCGTGGTGGTTCGCCGAACAGGGCATCCCGGTGCGAGTGCTCGACCTGCCCGCCGGTCCGGTGGCTGTCGAGCTGGCCGAGGGCATGACGTGGATCAAGGCCCGCGGCGAATGGACGCCGGACTTCACCTTCCATCAGCTCGACAGCGTCGACGAACTGGAGACGGTGCGGCCCGACGAGTTCCCCGGTGGACCGCACTACCTGTGGTGCTGGACCGAGGAGCACCGTGCGACGGTGCGGTCGCGAATGTTCGCCCCCACCATGGGTATCGCCGAGGACGAAGCCACCGGCGCGGCGGCCGTCGCGCTCACCGCACTGCTGCGCCGCAGCCTGATCATCACCCAGGGTCAGGGCTCGCAGTTGTTCACCGAGTGGGACTCCGACGGCTGGGTGCGCCTGGGCGGACGGGTCGTCGCCGACACCGTCGTCGAGCTCTGATCGCGACCCGGCCGGGCGCCGTCGCTCCGAGCGGCGCGTTCCCCGCTAACGGCGTCTCACCGGAGCGCGGCGTTGCCGCCCAGCACGGCGGCGACCAGCATGTACGCCGTGCCGAGATCCATCACCACATGCGGCGCCACGGCCGCCGAGCCGCCACCGACCGGGTGCGCGAGCCGGTGCCATCCGCCGCCGCGCAGGCACAGCACCGCGGCCGCGTCCGCCAGGAAGAGCGCGGCGAGCGCGAGGGCCGCGAGCGGCGCGGGACCCGTGTGACCGCCGCCCGAATGGCCGGACATCGCGTAGAGCATGGCCGCCGCGGCGATCGCGTGATACCCGATCGCGAAGACCTGTCCCGCCGTAACCGCGCCACGAGCCGCGCGCCATTCCACGATCCGGCTCACCAGCAGCGCACCGAACACGACCATCATGGCGATCAGCACGCCGCGCACTGCGTGCGGGTTCGCACCGGCCGGAAAGATCAGCATCGCGAGCATGATCAGGCACATGACCAGATGAGCGGCATCCGATTCCTGAGGGTTCGCGCGAATCGTCGGTGAAAGTGACAGGGCCGAAAGCTGATTCGCGGACGATGGCGCGGCGGCGAGCCCGAGCGGCGCGGCGTCCGGCCCCGTCGCGCCTGAACAGTGATCGACCGCTCGGTCTCGGCCGAGAACCGATCCGGCCAACCGCAGCACCACGACCGCGGACGCCGCCAAGAACGCCGCCACCACCGCCCACCGCAATGCGGCGTATTCCTGCACGAACTCGGCCACACCCCACCACCTTTCGCCGCGGCGATCGTGAGACAGCCCTTCCATGCTCGCATCTCACACGGTGTTAGTGCGCCCTTTCTCACGACTCCGAGTTCGGGCGAACCAGCGCGGAAGCTCCCACCCGCGTCGCTCACCGCAGACGAAAGACCGGCCCGTTCGGACGAAACGGCAACGACGCGCCCGCCGGGATCAGATAGGCGTGCTCACGACGCACCCGCAGCACATCGCAGGCACCGTCGGTGATGATCAGGATCGGCCCGTCGGCGGGAAAGTCGTCGGCGCGTTCGAGCAGCCGCACGCCCGGCTGCAATACGGTGCCGCCGCGGCCGCGCACCCGCGCCCCGCGCGCGATCTCCTCGACCGGCAGGTATCCGGCGTCGTAGGCCGCGGCGTCGCAGTAGACCACTCTGGCGCGCGGCACGTCCCTGGCCAGTGCGTAGGAAGCGATGGCGCCCAAACCTTTTCCGAGCAGCGTCGTATCCATCGATCCCGACGTGTCGAGGACGACGCCGAAGGTCGGCAGACGCGCGGTCTCCTTGGGCCGCACCCAGGCGGGGCGCGGGATATCGGGCGTCGCCGCCTGCCTGCGGGAGGCGCGCGCGTAGCTGCGGCGCTTGTCGGCGGCGGGGACGTGCTCGTCGAACCAGCGCGCCAGCTGCGCGTCCCAGGGCAGCGGCGGCTGGTCCATGGCGCGGATGGCCTCTTCCAGCGCGGCGGGGACGTAGCCGCGCCCGCTGTTCAGGTGATAGGCGAGGCCGGTGCTCAGGGCGTTGCGGTAGTACTCGTCCAGATCGACATAGCGCCCGGCGCCGCCGGGATGCGGCAGCGGTTCGCCGAGCACGTCGCCGCGACCGCGCCCGCGCAACGTCGCCAGCTTGCGCAGCCGCCGCAGATCCACCGCGATGCGGTCGTACACCTTCTCGGCCGAACAGCCTTGCAGCGCGGGGTCGTAGAGCAGTCCCTCGGGCATGACACCGACCCCGAGCTCTGCCAGCCATCCGTTCACCACGTAGTCGCAGGCGATGTTGAACAGGTACGGGTCGCGCCACCCCGCGCGTTCGCCGTGTCGCAGTGCGGCGTGCAGCATTTCGTGCGCGAGCACGAAACGCCACTCCTCCTGGGTCAATCCGGCCAGTGGGTTGACGTAGATCTCCGCAGCCTCGGCGTTGACGGCGGCGATGGCGATGTCCCAGCCGCGCGCCAGATCCGCGTCGGCGACCAGCGTCATCCCGGCCGCCAGCGCGCCGAGCAGCGGATAGGAAGACACGAACCAGCTCAGCGCCGCGTCCCAGGCCCGCAGCGGCCGACGACCCTCCGGCGTCGCCTCCCCGCCCGCGACGGTCAGCGCGTCGCGGGCGGCGGCGGCGATGCCCGCCGCGAAGCGCCCCTGATGGTCGGCGTGCTCGGCCGCGACCGCGCCGCTGATCAGGAAGTCCGGCGGGTCGTCGCGCCGGTACTCGACGGGGACGGCGCTGTCGCGCCAGCGCGCCGCTGCCGCACGCTCGTCGGACAGGCTCGGCGCGCTGGGGAATTCGATCGGCCGACGCCCGATCTTCATGGTGGCCAGGTACTGGTCGACCACCGCGCAGCAGGCGGCGCGGTACGCGGGGTGCGGTTCGGCCTGGTCGATGGCCCGGCTCTCGGCCAGATCGATCTCGGTGAGGATGTCGCGAGGGTCGACGCCGCGCGGATCCAGATGCCCGAACCCGGCGTGCAGCAGGCAGTGCGCGAAAACCCAAGCCCACTCCTCGGATTCGGCGCGACGCTTCGGGTGGTAGGCGAGGCCGGAACCGATGATGCGCGCCCACACCTCCGGCGGGGTCACCCGCGGATCGAGCTCGTAGAGCCGTACCGGCAGGTGGCCGAAGGCCCGGTGGGCATTGACCATGCCCCAGCCGTCCAGCACCGCCTGGCGCCAGGGGTCGACGATCGCGCGGCGCTTCCCGCGCGCGGCGCTCACGACTACCGCCGCGCGGCCAGGCGCGGCAGGTCGCGAGTCACCTCGACCAGAAACCAGGAGGGCAGCACGGGCGCGCCGTCGGCGTCCGAGGCGATCACCAGTTGCGCGCATTCGACCGAGATCTCGGCCAGCTCCACGAGCATCGTCTTGGCCCGCAGCACGAAACGGTGCACCCCGCCGGAGACGTGCTTGCGCGAACCGGGCAGTTCCTTGATCAGCCGGGCGCGGAAGGTCTCGGACAGGAAGTACAGCAGATCCCGGTCGCCGGGGTCGCGCGGCCAGCCCGCCTCGCCCTTCAGCACGGCCTCCAGATCGTAGGCGTGGCGGATGGTCTTCACGAAGGCGCGGAACGCCGAGGCGTGCGCGGGCGTCAGCGTGCCCGCGGCGAGCACGTCGAGCAGGGTGTCGTCGAGGTCGTCGCCGCAGGAGTGCAGTGCGTCGGAGAGCATGTGCCACCCGCGCGGGGTGGAGAAGGGCGCCTCCGACTTCGGCGCCGCCGACCACAGGTGATCGGGGCGCTGGGTCACGTAGCGCACCACCCAGGGGTGAATGTCGTTGTGCGCGGCCCACTTCAGCCAGTCGTCCACGTCGGCGCGCAGGTGCAGGTGCACCATGCGGTTGACCAGCGCCGAGGCCATCGGCCGTGCCAGCGCGTTGTCGGTGGCACGGTTGCCCGCGCCGATCACCACCGACCCGGCGGGCAACTCGTAGGAGCCGATGCGGCGGTCCAGGATCAGCGAGTAGAACGATTTCTGCACCTCGGGCGCGGCCGCGTTCAGCTCGTCCAGGAACAGGCAGTAGGGCGTCGGCCTGGCGATGAGCTCGGGCGGCGCGAATCGGCTGCGGTCGCCGACGATCTGCGGCACCCCGATGAGGTCCTCCGGCGCCAGCTGGGTGCCGAGCAGCGTGACGCACTCCAGCCCGAGCGATTCGGCGAACGAGCGCACCAGCGAGCTCTTGCCGATACCCGGTGCGCCCCACAGGAACACCGGCCGCACCACGGCGACGTGCAGCAGCAGTTCCGGCAGCTGGTCCGGGGTTACCGTGACCGTCGCCTCCATACCTCTCCTCCCCCGTCGAGTATCACGAGGGTCGAAGGTACGCCCGCCGAGCCAGGTCGAGCCACCGTTTTTCCGGGACGTCAGGCGATCGACGGCGGGCCCTCCCGCTCGGCGGCGGCGCGGGCGAACCGGCCGGGCGAGGTGCCGCGCCACTGTTTGAACGCGTTCGAGAAGCTCGGCGCGCCCGAGTAACCCATCCGGTAGGCGACGTCCTCGACGGTCAGGCCGGCGGCCAGCAGCTCCTCTGCCAGGTTCCCGTAGGTCTCGCTGTACAGCCTGCGGTAGGAGGTGCCCTCGTCGGCCAAGCGGCGGCGCATGGTGCGCAGGCTCATGTGCAGCGCGGCGGCCACGTCCTCCTGCGAGACGCGCGCGCCCAGTCGGCGCAACAGGACCTCGCGCACCGATCCGGCGATGCCCTGCGCCAGCCCACGCCGCTGCAACAGCTGCGCGCACTGCTGTTCGAACAGCGCCGCGGTGAGCGGACTCGCCTGCGGCAGCGGGTCGTCGAAGCCTGCGGTGTCGAAGACGACGAGGTGCGGGCCCGCGCCGTCGGTGGCCGTGATGCCGTACTCGTCGAGGATCGGCCGCAGTCGCGGACGCAGTCCCCACGCGACCTCGCCGCCCACGATCGGCGCGGGAGCGTGGTAGACCGCGGTCCAATTCGTCAGCAGCACCGCAACATCGCGCTCCAGCAGGAAGCCACGCAACCGTTCCGGCACCTCGCGATCGTCGGCGTAGAGCAGCAGCCGCCCGTCCCGGTAGACGTGCCGGGTCTTCGCGAAGGTCGTGGTCATCCGGATGTAGCGCATCAGCAGATCCACCGCGGACCGCACGGTCGGGCTGCTGAGCAGCGCCAGTCCGAGGGCGCCGTAAGTGGTGACGTACGTGCGCATTCCGGCCTCCAGCCCGAGACCGGGGCGGTCGTCGAACCGGGTGACGAGATTGCCGATCAGGGCGAGTTCCTGCGCGGCGGTGACCTCCGTGCCCGGCGTCGTCAGCTGGGCGGGCTCGATCCCGGTGTCGCGCAGGCATTCCTCGAGCGGCACACCGTGGTCCCGCGCCAGCTCGACCAAGACAGCCGACAATGCGACCGAGCGCCGCCACTCCCATGTGGACACCGCTCCATCGTCGTCCAGGATGGCCGGATTCCGCATGGGTTTGGCCGGACATCGCAAGGACAGCCGCTCGTCCGGTCCATCCGTCCGCGGTACGCGGCGAACCTCGCGCAGCCGCAGCACAACTGGCCGATATGTGAAATGTCCTGACCCGACATCGCATGGCACCGGCCCCGCGCCGCGCCCTACCGTCGAGTAGAGGCGGAAGCGAGCGAAATCACATGTCGAAGAAGACACTTGTGGGCAAACGGGTAGCGATCACCGGCGGCGCGTACGGCGTCGGTAAGGAGACCGCGCTGGCCTTCCTTGCGGCGGGCGCGGACATCGCGCTGGGGGACTCGGACACGGGGCGGGCGCGCGCGGTCGCCGAGCAGTTCGGACGGATGCACGGCGGCACCATCGTCGGTCTCGCGCTGGACACCACCGACAGCGCCCGGTTCGCGGAATTCCTGGCCCGCGCCGAACGCAAGCTGGGCGGGCTGGACGTGGTGGTGAACGCCGCCGACGCCGCGCCGACGGGATCGTTCCTGAGCGAGTCCGAGGCCGAATCGGATCTCCAGATCGACGTCAACCTGCGCGCGGTCGTCACCGGATCCCGGCTGGCCGGACGGCGTTTCGTGGAGCAGGGGCACGGCCACATCGTCAATATCGGCTCGGCGGTCGGCGTCACCGCGGCGCTCGGCGCGGCGGTGTACAGCGCCACCAAGCACGCTGTGGTCGGGCTCGGCGCGGCACTGCACCGCGGGCTCGCCCCACAAGGCGTGCTGGTCAGCACCATCGCCCCCGGCTACGCACCCGCCCCCGAGATGGTCGCCGACGCCATCGTCGACTGCGTCGAGCACCGCAGGGCCGGGCTGGTGGTGGTGCCGCCCGACGGCTGGTTCCGCACCACCGTTCCCGATCCCGTTCAGCTGCGCCAGACCATGCGCCGCATGTTCGGGATGGCTTAGGCCCTGTCTAACGCAGTTCGCGCAGTAGGCGTTTGAGTACTTTGCCGGTCGGGTTGCGGGGCAGGCTGTCGACGAAGAGCACATCGCGCGGCACCTTGAACCGAGCCAGATGCGCCTTCACGTGCTCGCGCACCTCGTCCTCGGTGAGCGCGTGTCCGGCGCGGACCACGACCACCGCACGCAGCCGCTGGCCGTAGCGCTCGTCGTCGACGCCGAAGGCGCTCACCTCCGCGACCGCGGGGTGGGCGGCGAGCAGTTCCTCGACTTCGCCGGGAAAGACGTTCTCACCGCCGGAGACGATCATGTCGTCGTCCCGCCCGTCGATGAAAAGCCTGCCCGCACTGTCGAAGTGGCCGACGTCGCCGGTAGACATCAGGCCGTCGATGCGGTCCTTGTCGCCACCGCCGGTGTAGCCCTCGAACTGGTAGTCGTTGCCGACGAAGATGCGCCCGGTGCGGCCCTGCGGCAGCTCGGCGTCGTTGTCGTCGAAGATCTTCACCGTGGTGCTCGGCACCGGGGTGCCGACGCAGCCGGGCTCGACCGCCAGATCCGCGGGCGTGGCAATGGTCGCGTAGGCCACCTCCGTGGAGCCGTAGACGTTGTAGACCACGGGCCCGAACGCCTCGGTGACGCGCACACACAGCTCCGCGCCCAGCTGCGAGCCCGCGACGAAGATGATCCGAAGCCGCGAGAAGTCGTGTCCGGCACGGGCTTCGGGCCCGAGATCGACCAGTCGCTGCAGCATCACCGGCACCGTGATCAACGCCGTGGCGCGATGGCGGTGCAGGCTGTCGAGCACCGCTCGGGGATCGAAGCGGCGCCGGATCACCAGGGTCGACCCGAAGCCGACGGCAGTGACGGCGTGCGCGAAGCCGAGAGTGTGGAACAGCGGCGCCGGGCATTCGGTGATCTCCTCGGCGCGGAACGGAACCCGGCCGAGGATGGCGCCGAGCGGAGCCAGCGACCTCGGCTCCCGCCGCGGCGCGCCCTTCGGGGTTCCGGTGGTGCCGCTGGTCAGCAGGATGATCCTGGCGGCGGTGCTCGGCCTGCGCGGCGGTTTCCGGGAGCCGCCCGCGATCAGGTTCTCCAGCGAGTCGACCGCGGGCGCGTCGGTCCAGGCACGGTAGCGCCCGCGCGGCGGCCGCAGATCGCCGAGGATGCCCGCGTATTCGTCGTCATAGACCAGCAGGTCGGCGCCTTCGCGGCCGAGCACCTCGCGCAGCTGCGGCCCGGCGAAATCGGTGTTGAGCAGGATGATCCTGGCACCGCATTTGGCCGCGGCGAACACCGCGTAGTGGAAGCCGCGATGGTTGCGCGCCAGCACCGCGACGCCTTCGCCGTCGCGCAGACCGCGCGCCCGCCAGGCGTTGGCCAACGCGGTAGTGCGCTCGTCGAGCTCGCGGAAGCTCACCGCGCCGAGTTCGTCGATGAGCGCGGCCCGGTTCCGGTAACGCAGCGCCGCGACCGTCACGAGTCCGCCGAGCATGCCAGAGCGCACCACCGCCATGCCCATCCGCGCCAATCGGTCCGGCCGTTGCGGCGTCGCCAAACCCGCGCGCACCGCCAGGCTCGCGTAGTAGGTCTCGTCGGCGACGCGGCGGGCCGCGCCGAGCGCGACGGAGCCGAGGGTGTTGACACGGTTCATGGATCCACCTGAGCTGGGGCCGAGATGAGGGCGGGTGTCCTCACAGTAAGGTGTCTCACACAGTCCCGTCGAGAGCTCGGCTCGCGGCCATGATGGACGGTATGTCGAGCCGCATCGAGGAGCCGCCGTCGCGCACTGGGACACGCATTGCCGTCGACGACCTCACCGGCACCGACATCGTCGACCTGCTGGCCACCCACCTGGCCGAGATGCACGCCAACTCCCCCGCTGGCAGCATGCACGCACTCGACCTCGCCGAGCTCCGCGGGCCCGGCATCACCTTCTGGAGCGTGCGCGAGGGCGCCGAACTCCTGGGTTGCGGCGCGCTCAAATGGCTGGACGCCGCCCACGGCGAGATCAAATCCATGCGCACCGCGACCGGGCACACCGGCCGCGGTGTCGCAGCGGACCTGCTGCGGCACATCGTCGGCGAAGCCCGCGCCCGCGGCTACCGCAGGCTCAGCCTGGAGACCGGCGCCGCGCCCTATTACCTTCCCGCCCAACGCCTTTACGCGCGGCACGGCTTCCAGGTCTGCCCGCCCTTCGCCGACTACACCGACGACCCGCACAGCGTTTTCATGACACTGGCACTGTGAGCAGCCGCGATCAGCCCAGCGCTCGGGTGAACGCCGCCACCAGCTCGTCGACCTGCGCGTCGGTCATCACGAACGCGGGCGAGACCTGGATGGCTCCCTGACCCGCGGCTCTGCTCGAAACCCCTTGGGCACGAAGCTCTTTGACGAACGACAGCGCTTCGGACGGTTCGGCCAGCTGCACCGCGGCCACCGCGCCGAGTCCGCTACGCACCTCGGCGACCCGCGGATGCGCCGCCAGCGGCGCCAGCTTCTCGTCCAGGGTGGTTTCCAGCCGGGCGGCCTCGGCGAGGAGGTTCTCGCGTTCGACGATGTCGAGGTTGACCAGGCCCGCGACGGCCGCGGCGGCGTGCCCGCCGTAGGTGTAGCCGTGCCGCCACCAGACGCCGCCGCGGAAGAACGGCTCGGCCACGTGCGGCGCGGCGAACATCGCGCCCATCGGCAGATAGCCGCTGGTCAGCCCCTTGGCGGTGGTCATGATGTCGGGTCGCAGGTCGAATCGGGTAGAGGCGAACCAGCTTCCGCCGATGCGCCCGAATCCGGTGACCACCTCGTCCGCAACGAACAGGATGTCGTGCTCGCGGCAGATGCGACGCACCTCGCTCAGGTAGCCCTCCGGCGGCAGGTACACCCCGCCCGCGCCGATGATCGGCTCGCAGAAGAAGGCGGCGATGCGTTCGGCGCCGACCTCATCGACGAGGGCGAGCAGCGCCGTCGCGTCGTCCCACGCGATGATGCGCGCGTCGGGCATGAGCTCGCCGTACCCGGCGCGGTTGAGCGGCAGACCCGCCAAAGCCGTTCCCGCGACGTGCATTCCGTGATAGGCGCGCTCCCTGCCCACCACGATCGTCTTCTCCGGCCTGCCCAGTTCGTTCCAGTAGCGCCTGGCCAGTTTGGCGGCGGTGTCGATCGCGTCCGAGCCGCCGGAGGTGAAGAAGATCTTGCTGCCCGGCACCGGGGCGATGGTCGCGAGCCGCTCGGCGAGTTCCCTGGTGGCCGGTTCGGCCAGGTCGCCGAAGTTGGAGTAGTGCGCGATGGTGCGCAACTGGCCGGCGACCGCGTCGGCGATCTCGGCGCGGCCGTGCCCGACGTTGGCGAACCACAACCCGGCCGTGGCGTCGAGATATCGCGTGCCCGCCTCGTCGTAGACATAGGCGCCCTCACCGCGGGCGATCACGAACGCGCCGTCCCGTTCGACGGCGCCCATGTCGGCGAATCCGTGCCACAACGCGCTCATGCCTGCACCTCGCCGGCGCTCGGCTCCGGCACGCGCGAAGCGCGCTGACACATGATTCGCTCACTACGTTCACTCATGCCTGCACCTCGCTGGGTTCGCGCCATCGCTCGGCGAGCCCGCCGAGGGCGGCGACGGCCATCGCCAGCAGCGCGAACACCCCGGTCAGGACGATCAGTCCGATGATCAGCGAGACATATCCCTGATCGCGGGGATCCAGGAAGGGATACGGGTACCAGTCCACGAAGGGCCCCCGCGCGAGGGTGTAGACGCCGTACGCCGCGGGATAGATCAGCCAGCCACCGACGAGCCTGCCGGTGACGCCCAGGCTCACCGGTACCAGGATCCAGTCCAGCACCAGCACGATCGGCAGGATGCGGTGCAGGATGTCGTTGATCCACTTGTCGGTGAGCATCACGTCGATAGTCGCCAGCAGCACGGCGTACACCACGCCGGTGATCAGCAGGTAGAGCGTCGCCGCGCCGCGAAGCACCTGCCAGCGCCGCGAGCCCAGGTCCAGCAGGCCGCCGATCAGCAGCACGAGCACGCCGAGAACGTTCGACTGGATGGTGAAGTAGCTGAAGTAGTTCGCGGTGGAGAAGGTGTCCACATCCAGATTGCGCAGCGGGATCCAGGCCAGCGCAACGATGCCGAGTACACCGAAGGCAACACGAGGTCCTCTGATCACCCACGACGTGCCCGAGCCCGCGTCCATCGGCCGATCTTCGCACACCGGACGACGCTCGACCGGTCGAATCACCGCCGCTGGCATACGTTCGGCTAACGGCGCGGTCCGTCGCGGCGGACCGGCAGCGGCGGGCCGCGATGCCCGGCCCGGTAGGCTGGACGACGCAATGACCAGGACAGCTGATACCGGAACCCGCGCGCTCCGCACCCGCCTGGCGAATCTCTCCCTCCGCGACGAGTACCGGCTGCGGCGTCGGCTGGACCGGGCACGCGGCACGGACCTCGACGAGATCGCCGCCGACATCGCCGCCGCCGAGCTGCGCGTGGAGGCGCGCCGCGCGGCGGTGCCGCGGATCCGCTACCCGGAGCAACTGCCCGTCACGACCCGTCGCGCCGATATCGCGAAGGCCATCGCCGACAACCAAGTGGTGATCGTCGCGGGCGAGACCGGCTCCGGCAAGACGACGCAGATCCCCAAGATCTGCCTGGAGCTGGGGCGCGGCGTCCGCGGTGCCATTGGCCACACCCAGCCGCGCAGGCTGGCCGCGCGCACCGTCGCCGAGCGCATCGCCGAGGAGCTGGGCACCGAGCTGGGCGACGTGATCGGTTATACGGTGCGGTTCACCGACCAGGCCTCCGAGCGCACGCTGGTCAAGCTGATGACCGACGGCATCCTGCTCGCCGAGATCCAGCGCGATCGGCTGCTGCGCCGCTACGACACGATCATCATCGACGAGGCGCACGAGCGCAGCCTCAATATCGACTTCCTGCTCGGCTACCTCAAGCAGCTGCTGCCCCGCCGCCCCGACCTGAAGGTGATCATCACCTCGGCGACCATCGATCCGGAGCTGTTCGCCCGGCATTTCGCCGACGAAAAGGGCACGCCCGCACCGATTGTCGAGGTGTCCGGCCGGTCGTATCCGGTCGAGATCAGGTACCGGCCGCTGAGTCTCGAGCTTCCCGCCGCCGACGAGGACGACGAGGACACCCGCGTGGTGGACCGCGACCCCGTAGACGCCATCGGCGACGCGGTGCGCGAGTTGTTCTCCGAGGGCGACGGCGACGTGCTGGTCTTCCTCTCCGGCGAACGCGAGATCCGCGACACCGCCGACACACTGCGCGACCTGAAACTGCCGCGCACCGAGATCCTGCCGCTGTACGCGCGGCTGTCGGCCGCCGAGCAGCACCGGGTCTTCCAGTCGCACACCGGCCGCCGCGTCGTGCTGGCCACCAACGTCGCGGAGACCTCGCTGACCGTGCCCGGCATCCGCTACGTGATCGACCCGGGCACCGCGCGCATCTCCCGCTATTCGATGCGCACCAAGGTGCAGCGGCTGCCGATCGAACCGGTCTCCCAGGCTTCGGCCCGGCAGCGCTCCGGGCGCTGCGGCCGCGTCGCCGACGGCATCGCGATCCGGCTGTACGCCGAGGACGATTTCGAATCCCGGCCCGCCTTCACCGAACCGGAGATCCTGCGCACCAACCTGGCCGCCGTCATTCTGCAGATGACCGCGCTCGGGCTGGGCGATATCGAGAACTTCCCGTTCGTGGAGCCGCCGGACAAGCGCGCGATCCGCGACGGTGTCGCGCTGCTGGAGGAGCTGGGCGCGCTGGCTCGCGGCGCGGCGAGTCCCGACGCCGCGCTCGCGCTCACGCCGGTGGGCCGCGAGATGGCGCAGCTGCCGGTCGATCCGCGTATGGCGCGCATGCTGGTGCAGGCCAACGCCAACGGCTGTCTGGCCGAGGTGTTGATCGTCGTCGCGGCGCTGTCGATCCAGGACGTCCGCGAGCGGCCCGCCGAGTTCCAGCAGGCCGCCGACACCAAGCACGCGCGATTCGTCGTCGAGGGCTCGGATTTCCTCGCCTACCTGCGACTCTGGGACTACCTCACCGAGCAGCGGAAATCGTTGTCGTCCAATCAGTTCCGGCGGATGTGCCGCGAGGAGTTCCTGCACTACCTGCGGATCAGGGAGTGGCAGGACCTGCACGGGCAGCTGCGCACGATCACCAAGGGGCTGGGCTGGTCGGCCGACGGCCGCGGCTCTCGAACTTCCCGCGCGACAACAGAATCCGCGCCCGAGGGCGGCGATGACTCCGCCGCGTCGAACCGTTCCGGCAGACGGCGCGGCGGCCGAGGCACGGCCAAGCCCTCGGAGATCCCGGTCGTCGCATCCGAGAACGACGGCCTGCCATGGGATTCCACGGCGATCCACCAGTCGCTGCTGGCGGGCATGCTCTCCCACATCGGCGTGCGGGAGGCGGAGACCAGGGAGTTCCTCGGCGCGCGCGGCGCCAAGTTCATGATCTTCCCCGGCTCGTCGCTGGCGAAGAAGCCGCCGCGCTGGGTGATGGCCGCCGAACTCGTCGAGACGTCCCGCTTGTTCGGCCGTATCGCGGCCCGGGTGGAACCCGAGTGGGCCGAGCGGCTCGCGGGCGATCTGGTGAAGCGCACCTACTCCGAACCGCACTGGTCGGCCAAGCGTGGCGCGGCGCGCGCCTACGAGCGGGTCACGCTCTACGGCGTGCCGCTGGTGACGAGCCGCCCGGTGGACTACGGCCGGATCGATCCCGAGGTGTCTCGCGAGCTGTTCCTGCGGCACGCGCTGGTGCAGGGCGAGTGGCAGACCAAACACGAGTTCTTCCACCGCAACCGGGAACTGCTCGACGACGTGGCCGATCTCGAGCACCGGGCCCGCCGGCGCGACATCCTGGTCGACGACGAGGTGCTGTTCGAGTTCTACGACCAGCGCGTCCCCGCCGAGGTCGTCTCGGCGCGCCACTTCGACAGCTGGTGGCGCACGGCGAAGCGGAAAGATCCCGCGCTGCTGGACTTCTCGAAGTCCACCGTGGTCAACGCGAACGCGGCGGCGCTGGACCCGACGGCCTTCCCGGACGCCTGGCGCCAGGGCGAGCTGAGCTTCCCGCTGACCTACCAGTTCGAGCCGGGCCAGGAAGACGACGGCGTCACCGTGCGCATCCCGGTCGAGCAGCTGGCGCACGTGCGGGCCGTCGGCTTCGACTGGCTGGTGCCTGGCATGCGCGAGGAGCTGGCGGCGGCGCTGATCAAGACGCTACCGAAGACGTTGCGGCGCAGCGTCGTTCCGGCCCCGGACTTCGCCGCTGCCGCGCTGGCCGCGCTCACCCCGCGCGCCGAGCCGCTGCGCACCGGCCTGGCCAGGGAGCTGTCGCGGCTCGGCTCGGTGACGATCACGCCGAACGACCTCGACCCCGCCGCGCTGCCCGACCACCTGCGCATGACCTTCGCCGCGGTCGACACCAGGGCCCGGGTACTCGCCAAGGGCAAGAGCCTCGCCGCGCTGAAGACCGAACTCGCCGAACAGGTGGCGGCCTCGGTGGCGCGGGCGACCGCGGGCGCCGAGCGCGCCGCGGCCACCGTGTGGACCTCGGAGTCTCTCGGCACCGTCGAACCGACCGTGCGCCGCCAGGTCGCCGGGCAGACCGTGACCGGATATCCGGCGCTGGTGCCCGAGGGCGAGGGCGTCGCGGTGCGCGTGCTCAGCTCTCCCGCCGAACAGGCCGCCGCGATGCGGGCGGGCACCCGCACCCTGGTGCTGCACGCGATCCCCACCTCGGTGCGCACTGTCACCTCGGCTCTCTCGCCCACGGATCGCCTTGCGCTGAGCCAGAATCCATACGGTTCGCTGGAGGGTTTGGTCGACGACTGCCGCGCCGCGGCCGTCGACGAGCTGATCGCGGCCGCGGGCGGCCCGGTGCACAGCCCCGACCGCTTCGAGGCGCTCGTCTCCGCGATACGCCCCCGGCTGGCCACCGAGGTCGCCCGCATCGTCCGCCTCGTGGTGCCGGTCCTGGCCGCGGCGCATCGGGTGACCTCGGCGCTGGGCGGCGTCGCGGAGCGCGACATCGCCGAGGACGTCCGGCACCAGCTCGATGATCTGGTGTTCCCCGGCTTCGTCTCCGAATGGGGCAGTGCCCGCCTGCGGGACCTCCCCCGCTACCTGCGCGCCGCGCTGGTCCGGCTGGAGTCGCTGCCCGGTTCCGCCGTCCGCGACCGGCAGGGCATGGCCGAACTCGACCGCGTCCTCGCCGCGTACGACAGCTTGCTCGCCGCATTGCCCGACGGGCGCAAGAACGCGGCCGACGTCACCGAGATCTGGTGGATGACCGAGGAACTCAGGGTGAGCCTGTTCGCCCAGAAGCTCGGCACGCCGTATCCGGTGTCCGCCAAGCGGATCGAGAAAGCGATCGCCGCCATCCGCCGATGAGCGGACCTCGCTGCGGCAGGTACCTCGTCCGGCAGCGAGCCCGCCGGATTTCGTTCCGGTGGGCTCGGACGTCCACGTCAGTCGGCGACGACGCCCGCCGCGGCGCGCGCCTCGCGCATCTGCTGAATCTCGCGTTCGAAATCCTCGGCGGAGGTGAACGACCGGTAGACCGAGGCGAATCGGAGATAGGCCACCTCGTCGAGGTCGCGCAGCGGGCCGAGGATGGCGAGGCCGACCTCGTGGCTCGGCACCTCCGGCGAACCCGTCGCGCGCACGGCGTCCTCGACCTGCTGGGCCAGCAGGTTCAGCGCGTCGTCGTCGACCTCGCGGCCTTGGCAGGCGCGCCGCACGCCGCGGATGACCTTCTCCCGGCTGAACGGTTCGGTGACGCCGCTGCGCTTGACCACGGACAGGATGGCGGTCTCGACCGTGGTGAAACGCCGCCCACAGTTCGGGCAGGAACGTCGACGGCGGATGGCCGCGCCTTCCTCGGCCTCGCGCGAGTCGACCACCCGCGAGTCAGGGTGTCGGCAGTACGGGCAATGCATCCGAGAGATCCTTCGTCGATGTACCCGGCACAAGGCATATCCGTATCGACACGCGATATACCTCCATAGCTCTTCGAGGATACCCGGGTCGTCACCGGGGGTTTCGCCCGGCGGGCCGCATCACTCGACGAGCTGCCATCGCGCGGTCAGGTCGGCGACCAGTTCGGGCAGGCGCGGGACCAGCCTGCCGCGAGCGAGCTTGTTCCAGAAGGACTCGCCGAGCACCGCCGCCGCGAGCACGCTGTCGGTCTCCATGTCGATGTGACGCGGCACCAGGTCGCCCATGATGTAGGTCCAGCGGTCGTCCCGGTCGGCCCAGTTGAAGGCGGGGAGCGCGGTGCGCAGCGCGACCGGCCGCCCGCCGAGATCGGCGCGCACGGTGGCCGGGGCGAAGACGCCCGGTGCGCGCACGCCGGGCACCGCGGGTTTGCCCGCGATGGTGCTGACGTAGGTGAGCACCCGCCCGATGCCGTCGCGACCCGCGGCGGTGACGTCCCACTGATCGGCGACGATGTGGTTCTGCTCCCGGTCGGTCATCCGGATCAGCGCGTCGATGTAGCCGTCGCGGGTGCCCGTCGTGATCGACTGCCACGCGGCGTGGATGTCCGCGTCGACGATGCCCGCGGCGTACATCTCGTCGATGCCGGGCATGCCCAGCGCGACAAAGGCTTCGTGCATCGGGACGAGGTCGGTGAAGATGTGCTTCTGCATGATCATCAGCCGGGTCTGGTACCAGGCGATGTCCTCGGCGGACAGTCGCGCGCCCTGGGTGGCCAGCAGCCCGATATCGGCGGGCAGTTCGCCGACGAGTTCCTCGGGGGTTCCGCGCAGCAGGTCGGCGACGGCGTTGCCGAGCTGATGGATGCCGGGCACGTCGAGGACGACGCCCACATCGCTCATGTCGAAGAAGCCCGAAGCGAACGAGCCGCCCGCGATCCCCGCGAGCCCGGCCCAGTAGAACTCCGGGTGCGTCGTGGTGAGCCGCAGATAATTGACGTACACCTGATTGAAGGTGCGCTCGTTGGCCCGCGTGCCGCGGCTCGGATCCCAGCCCGCCAGATCGATCGCGGCGTTGCCGGTGGCCACCACGAGCCAGTACTGATGCAGCAGTGTCGCATAGCGTTCCGGCGCGATGCCGTCGGACCGCGCTTCGTCCAGCGCCGCGCGCAGCGTCGGTTCGTCCAGCGGCAGTGCGGGATTCAGGCCGCCGCCGCGCTCACCGTCGCCGTTGACCGACGGCAGATCGAGATAGCCGAGGTAGGCCGGAGCGGCGTGGGCGGCGGGAATCGCGGCGAGTCCCAAGAGAAGACAGAAGAACAGTCCGGCGAAGGCCCGCAGCGCGCCGCCCGCGGTGTGTCGATGCGTCATTGCACGAAGTCCCGAAATCGTTCGAGGCAGATGTTGCCTGGGTCACGTTTTCAGCACAGTAGCAACGTGTTCTAGTTGTCGATCGAGATTTTCGGCCACGGTTCGCGGCCTCGGACGACTCGGGAAGGACCGCCGAATCCACCCGGGAGGCAACGAATCAGCGCGGAAGGCCGTCGTAGACCGGCTGCTGCTCGATCTCCGCGGGAATCGAGGTCGACGGCTCGGGAACGACGACGGAGCCCGCCCGCCAGTGCGCCAATCCCAGCAGCGCCGCCACCACCAGCGCACTCATCAGCGCCGCGACCGCGAGCACCGCGAAGCCCAGCTGCGCCTGTTCCACACTCGGCACCGGGTGCGTTCCGCGCGGCGGGCGGGCCGCGGACGTGCGCACGGGACCGCGCCGATACATCTCCACAGACCCGCCCGGCCTGCTCGCCCGTGGGCGACGATCCGCCACGGCGCGCCCCGACGCCTCCACGGCGCGAAGTCCGCCGCGGTGCGCGCGTCGCACCAGGGGTACGGAGTCGAAGCCGAGCTCGTCGACCGGGTCACACGTTTCCGGGGCGGATGCGGCGGCGGGGATTTCGCGGATCGCTGTGTTCATCGGACAAACCTCCGTGTAGATGCAGGCAGGGTGGCTCGAAGGGAGTCGCTTTCGATCACATGTTCGAAGAACTGATGTTCGATTTCTACCACGCGCGGCCGCCGAAGTCAGCACGAAACGCCCGACATGCGTCGAACAGATGTTTGAAACCTCGGCGGTACCGGACTAAATTCGAGAGGCGACATCAACGACAAGAAGGGCGGTTGCGGTGAGCCACACAGACGACACGGGCGACGAGAGCGGAGTCGGCGGCGACCCGTCGCCGACCGGGGCAGATCTCACCGTGCGTCAGCGCAAGGTACTGGAGGTCATCCGGACCTCGGTGAGCGAGCGCGGCTACCCGCCGAGCATCCGCGAGATCGGCGACGCGGTCGGATTGACCTCCACCTCCTCGGTCGCCCATCAACTGCGGGCACTGGAGCGCAAGGGCTATTTACGCCGCGACCCCAACCGCCCCCGCGCGGTCGACGTCCGCGGACTGGACGAGGCGGTGCGCGCGGTGACCAGCCTGCCCGGCGCCGCGATCGAGGACGCCGAATCCGCCGCGATCGATCCGAACCGTCCGACCCCGACGTTCGTTCCGGTGCTCGGCCGGATCGCCGCCGGTGGGCCGATCCTGGCCGAGCAGGCCGTGGAGGACGTGTTCCCGCTGCCGCGCGAACTCGTCGGCGACGGTTCGCTGTTCCTGCTGAAGGTCGTCGGCCAGTCGATGGTCGACGCCGCCATCTGCGACGGCGACTGGGTGGTCGTCCGCCAGCAGAACGTCGCCGACAACGGTGACATCGTGGCCGCGATGATCGAGGGCGAGGCCACGGTGAAGACCTTCAAGCGCAGCGGCAAGGACGTGTGGCTGATGCCGCACAACCCGCTGTTCGAGCCGATTCCGGGTAACGACGCCCGCATCCTCGGCAAGGTCGTGACGGTGATCCGCAAGATCTAGCCGGCCGGGCGACGTCCGGCTACCGCGGGCGTACGGCGCGCGCGAGGGCGGAGGCGCGCCCCGGCAGTTGCCCGCCGCGGGAACGGAATTCCTGCGGCGGGCACCCGTTCCAGCGCCGGAAGGCACGGATGAACAAGGCCGATTCGGCGTAACCGAGCCGGGCGGCGATCTGTTCGGTGGTCATGCGCGTGCGGCCGAGCAGGTGCTCGGACCGGGACCGCCGCACGTCGTCCACCAGTGCGCGGAACGACGTGCCCTCCGCGTTGAGCCGCCGGGACAGGGTGCGAACGCTGAGGAACAGTGCCGCGGCGACCCGCGGCAGATCCGGGATCGCGGCGGGGTCCCTGACCAGTTCGTCGCGCACCGCTCCCGCGACATCGGCGCGAATCATCTTGCGCGGCAACCGATCACGGTGCGCCGCAGACATGTTTCCCGCCGGCGCGGACATTTCTCGAGATAGTTCGGAGTCGGACATCTCCGCGAACCCCCATCGACCTTCCCTGGACACCCTCGCGGGTCCGCGAAAAGTACCAATTCCGCGCGCGGTCGGCGGGCGAAACTCGCGAATTCCCTTCGGAGGGAAGGCCGCTAAACGGCGGTGCGGACGTGCGCGATCGCGGGCGGGATATCGCGCAGCACCGGCAGTCGCTCGAACAGCGGCAGCGTGGCGGGCAACGGTCCGTGCGACGGGCCGTACGACGAGACCGTCACCTCCACCACCTTCGGGCTCCACGAGCGCACCAGGGCCGCGATGTCGCTGCGCCGGACACCCCACGGCATCGGCGGCGCCTGGTAATGCGGGGTCTTGTGGAAACCGCGCACAGTCTTGCGGGAGAACCAGGGCGGGATGGTGTCGAACATCAACTCCACGCCGGGGAATCGGTCCAGGATCGCGGAGCACAGCCGCCGCACCTGCTCCGGCTCGAAGTACATGAAAAGCCCTTGCGCCGTGACGAATACGCCCCGCGACGGATCCACCTCGTCCAGCCAGGCGGTGTCCAGCGCGCTCACGGACAGGTGCCTGCACCGCTCACTCGGCGGCAGGAATCGTTCGCGCACCGCGATCGCGTCCGGCACGTCCACACACAGCCACCGCACCCGCCCGTCGTCGCAGCGCTGGAATTGCGTCTCGAGTCCGGCCGCGAGTTCCACCACCGTGCCGCCTGGGTGTGCCGCGAGCCAGGGCCGCAGCACCGCGTCGAACTTCTTCGACCGCACCGCGTGCGTGCCGTCCGGCTTGCCGAAGGTCCGCTCGTAGTCGAAGGCGATGGCGTCGTAGATCCGCTCGCAGTCGGGATCGCGCAGGATCGCATCGGGTCGCGTGGACTCGCCTGCCCGGTTGTGCAGGGTCCAGAGCATGGTCAGCGGGATCCCGTCGAGTTCGATATCGGCGCCCATCGCTTCGTCCTCCCACTCGGTCGGCGGAGTCACCCGCGCACCCCAGCCGCATTAGTGAAATCGATGTTCAACAAGAACTAAGGACAACCTAACTCAGGTCCGCTGCCTCCGCAACGACCTCCGCTCGTGGAGTTACCGCACGGCGACCGCCAGCGGACGACCCGCCAAACCACGCGGGCGCACAGCGAGCCGCTGTGCCACCTCGCGGAGCACCCCCGCGGCCACCGAGTCGGGTTCGGCGAGAACGATCGGCGCACCCCGATCCCCCGCGGCGCCCACCTCGGGATGGAACGGAATCTGCCCGAGCAGCGGACAGGCGGCGCCGAGCAAGGCGGCCAGACGATCGCTGACGGCACGACCACCACCCGCGCCGAAGAGGGCGTGACGGCCACCCGCGGGGTCCTCGTACCAGGACATGTTCTCCACGACCCCGGTTACCCGCTGCCCGGTCTCCGCCGCGACGGCGCCTGCCCGCTCGGCGATCCGGGCCGCCGTCGGCTGCGGCGTGGTGACGATCAGCAGTTCGGCGGTGGGCAGCAGTTGCGCCAGCGAGATCGCGATGTCGCCGGTGCCGGGCGGCAGGTCGACGAGCAGCACGTCCAGATCGCCCCAGAACACCTGCGAGAGGAACTGCCGCAGCGCGCGGTGCAGCATCGGCCCGCGCCACACCACAGGCTTGTCGGAATCGAGGAACATGCCGATCGAGATGACCCGCACGCCGCGGGCCGTCGGCGGCACGATCATCCGATCGATCTGGGTCGGCGCGCCCGTGACGCCGAGCATCCCGGGAATCGAATGGCCGTGGATGTCCGCGTCCAGCACTCCCACCGCGAGCCCGCGCTCGGCCATGGCCGCAGCGAGATTGACCGTGACCGTGGACTTTCCGACGCCGCCCTTGCCGGAGGCCACACAGTAGACACGGGTCCGGGAGTGCGGCTGGGCGAACGGAACGACATCGTCCGGCGCGCCGCCGCGCAGTCGGGTGCGCAGCGCGGCCCGCTGCTCGTCGGACATCACGCCGAACTCGACGGTCACCTCGGCGACGCCGGGAACATCGAGCACCGCGGCGCGGACGTCACGGTCGATCGTCGTCCGCATCGGGCAGGCGGCGACGGTGAGCAGCACCCGGACGGCGATCCGGTTGCCTGGATGCACCTCGATGGCGTCGACCATGTTCAATTCGGTGATGGGGCGGTGGATTTCGGGATCCTGGACCAGCGCGAGCGCCTGCGCGATCCGTTCCTTCGATACCAGCGGCTGGGTCATCGCGGGTTGCCTTTCGGTGCGGAGTTCGGGACGGTCAGCCGAGGCTCGCGCGGAGCATGTCGGCGCGCTCGACGACCTTGACGCGCTCGCGGCCTTCGGGCTCGCCGAGTGCGCGCTCGTAGGTGTCGAGCCGGTGCCAGCCGTCCCACGTCGTGTACGGCACGTCCTTCGAGCGCAAGAATTCGAGCACCGACTGCGGATCGGGATCGGTTGCACCGTCGAAGGTTTCGCGATCCTCGAGCAGGCAGGTGATGGTCTCGTTGGCGTCGCCCTTGGTGTGGCCGATCAGGCCGACCGGGCCACGCTTGATCCAGCCGGTGACGTAGACGGCCGGGAGATACCTCGCGGACCCCACGGCTTCCTCGTCGACCAGAATGCGGCCCGCCTCGTTGGGCACCGTTCCCGAGCAGTCGTCGAACGGTAGCTTCCCCGGCGGCGTG